>DATLOM010000029.1:0-14502 GCA_035536185.1 Acidimicrobiales bacterium
TGGCAGAGGCGGTGGCCCACATCCTGGCCGCCGACGAGACCGCCGGCGAACAGGTCGAAGAGCTCCGGGCGGCCTATGGCCTGGAGAAGCGAGAGAGCATCTCTGACTGACCCCCGACGCTTCCGCATCACGGCCGTCGCGGCTGGGCATCAGCCATCGTGCCACCAGCGCATCCTCTCAGTGGTACCGAGTGAGCGGACTGGTGCCGTTCCCCCGAGCGGCGCCCGGCGCAGGCCCGAGGGCTCGCGAGGTCAGCGTCCGGGGCCAACCTCGTCGTTGCCGCCGCCGGGGCCCAGGTTGGTGTCGTCCTCATCGATTTTGTCGGCCTTTGCGTTGTCGTCGCAGGCGACGCCGGCGAAGACGAGAACGAGCTGGCCGAAATGGTTACCGACCGATCTCGCAGCGGGCGAACATTCAGCGAGAGGTGTGATGCTGGTGGATGATGCGCTGGGCGATCTCGAGGATGGTCCGCTCGTCGCGGTTGGCGGCTTGGCGGAGCAGGCCCTCGGCTTGTTCGGCGGTGCAGGACTCGTTCACCATGAGCAGGCCAGCGGCCACATTCACCTCGGCGGCGTCGTCGGCGTCGCGCTGCGCCTGCTCCACCACGCCACGGGCGGCGGCGAACTCTGGCGAGCGGCTGACCGCGATGGCGACCTGGGCGGCAAGCACCGAGGCGACGGACTCGGCGCTCTCGTCGAAGGGGCCGCCGCCGCTGTAGAGGTTCAACGTCGCCACCACCTCGTCCCCCCACGTCGCCGGCACGGAAAGGACCCCCCGGAGACCCTTTCGCCGGGCCGCACGGGCGAAGTGCGGGAAAGCGTCACCCTGGTCCACCAGGTCCACCCGGATCGTGCTCATCGAGTGGAAGGCCGTCAGACATGGACCGTCCTGGGTGTCGTACTGGACCATGTCCAGATCGAGGGCGACCCGCGCCGTGACGGCGGCAGTCGCCGGCCGACCAGCGATGGAGATGGCGATGCTGGCGGCGTCGCAGCCGGGCACCGAGACGGTCGCCGCTTCCGCGATGCCGGCGAGGGTGGCCCCCAGCGTCCGTTGGGTCTGCAGCACCTCGGCCAGCCGCTGCAAAACGCTGACCAAGTCGTCGGAACTCACGACGTCCCTCCCACCAGGGTGGACATTGCTCTCGCGCGCGGGTCGACCGACATGGTCCCTTCCACGGATTCGATGTTCTCCCTGGATGTTCAAGGCGCGAAGCCATCGTACCCTGGGCCGGTCCTCCCGAAGACACGAAGTGGCTGGTGCCGTCGGCCGGCCGCTGTCGTCGGCTGAGGCCGATCACCAGTGCCTGCCGAAGACCGTCGGGCGCTGGGCACCTTCTCGGACCAGAACCCTTCCACCGGCCTACGGCCCACAGTGTCGCCTTGACCATCAGCCGACATCTGGATCTCGGTCATGGTGACGCCCTGACCCGGAAGCCGCGCTGGCAATCTCTCTATGAAGTCGATGAGGTGGGGGTCGTGCTCCTCGTAGGGGTAAGCAACGGCAAAGGCCTCCGCTGCTGCCCTAGGGCTGGAAAACGAGCACTTCGGCCACAGGGTGGCCATGTCGTCGTAGTCGACAGCACGGGCGGCCTGAAGCTTCATTAGGAACATGAAGTCGGCTGGAGGTCCGACGGCGATCAGCCGGGGGCGCTGAAGGAGAGTCTCACAGGCGCTGGTGGTCAGGCCAACTGGAGCGAAGCCGGCGCTCCTTCCCGAGTGGTCGCCCAGTCGAGAATCGCTGGGGTGCGAGCTAAGGCCGCTGTCGCTGTGGCCCAGTCAGGCAGCGTTTGCTGCGGCGTTCACCCGACGCCCGAGCCGCTAGTGATCTGGGGGCCCATGGCATCCGCCATCACGGCAGGCGGGCCCACGGGCGTCCCTCGATGGCGAGGGCCTTCTCCAGCATCGGCGACGGGGCGGACAGGAAGACGTCGGCGCCGAGATGCTTGGCCGCGGCCACCGCCTCGCCGGCGAGCAGGTTCAGCGAGTGCCGCTGGCGCAGCCGGCCGATGGACGGCCCAAGTTGCCGCAGGCTGACGAGCTCGATCTGGACGGGGAGCTCGACCAAGGCGTCGACCGCCTGGCGCCGGTGCGCCTCCGGAAGCTCTTCGAACGGTCGCGACAGCACGCCCGGCCGCTCAGTCGCAGAGAGCACGGCCTGGCACAGCCGCACGTACCAGCAGCCAGTGGTGGCGAGGGCGCGACCGGCGAGCGGGGCCGGCGCCTCTCCCCGGAGAACTGCGCCGAGCACCTGGTCGTCGATGAGGGCGACGGTCACTCGTCGGCGAGGTCGGGATCGCCGAACCCGGATGCCGCCGCCTTCCAGTCGGACTCGGTCACGGCGCCGAGCACTCGGCGTCGGAGGGCCTCGACCCCACCGGGGACGAGCAGCAGGGCGTCGCCCAGGTCGAGATAGCCGACCTCGCCGCCGTCGGTCAGCTTCCATCGCGTTCGGGCGGCAGCCGGGAGGCTCATCTGCCCACGGGAGGAGACGCGCAGGTCGCCGGAAGACTCCATACCTCGAAGGTTACAAGGCGCGTCAACTTCTTTCCTTGTAGCGCTCCGGCACCGGCGTCGAACGCCCCCGGCAACCGTCGACGCCCGCCGAAAGTGCGGCGGGAGCCACGGTGAACGGTGACCATTCCACTGCCGACGCCGCCCGCATCCAGGCGGGTCAGACGTGCACGCCCAGGGCCGCGGGCAACTCGTCGAAGTGGGAGATCACGTGGTCGGCCTCGGGCTCGGACTTGCTGTCGTCGTCCCGGATCCCGATGTAGCGCACGGCGACCATGCCCATGGCCTGGGCGCCGGCAACGTCGGTACGGCGGATGTCGCCCACGTGGGCCACCCGCTCGGGCGCCGGGTCACCCAGGCCGGCGAGGGCATGCTCGAAGATGGCCGGCGCCGGCTTGTAGGCGCCCACCTCGTCGGAGACCGACCAGTGGTCGAACAGGGGCAGCACGCCGTGGCGGATCAGGTGCTCGCGCAGCGTCGATGACGGGGTGAAGCCCACGTCGCAGATGATGCCGAGCTTGATGCCTGCCGCCTTTAGGGCTCGAAGGCACGGCTCGATGCCGTCGGACAGGTGCAGCTCGGCCTCCTGGCCGGCCCGGCCGAAGGCCTCGATCAGCGACGACCGCACCTCCGGGGGCACCTCGACGCCGAGGTTCTCGATGATGTGCTCGGCCGCCTCCGCCGCCTGGAACTGCTCGTTGGCCTGCCAGGCGGCGATGTAGGCGTCCCAAGCACCGTCGTACACGGCTTCGAGCTGCAGCCGCTCGAGGGCGAAACCCGCCTCCTCGAGCAGCCCCGACCACGCTTCCACCCGACTGCTGCGCAGCTGGCCGCGCAGCTCGTAGGCGAGGGTGTTCCAGTAGTCGAACGTGACCGCCTCGATGGCCCCCATGTGGGGGGACCCTACCGGCGGCCCGGTAAGGCCCCAGACGCCTCAGGCGCCCTGCTGCTCCATCTCGGCCAGCGAGCGGCGGATCTCGGATTCACGGAAGCGTCGATGGCCGCCGAGGGTGCGCACGGCGGAGATCTTGCCCGCCCTGGCCCATCGGGTCACCGTCTTCGGGTTGACCCGGAAGAGGGCGGCGACCTCAGCTGGTGTGAGGAGTGCGTCGGATTGAGAGAGGTCGTTCACGGTTTGTAGTCCCTTCAGGAAATGATCCCTTTCAGGGTGTACGAACGGCGGCTGCGGCCGTGACGCCAATAGCCCGAACGCGCCAATTCGCCCTGATCGTTCTAACTAGTACGAGCCCGACACCTCTCGCGAGTGGGCACGGTACGCTCGCCCCGATCCGCATGCCCGCCGCCCGCCGCGCCAGCCGCACCCCCAGAACGGGCGCGTGAGCACGCTGTCGCGTGCGGCGGAAGCGCGGGCCACGCCGCAGGAGGTCGCGGCCGTGCCCCGCTACAGGGGCGTGCTGCACGACGAGCTGGTCGCCGATCTTCGCCTGGCCTTCCTCTCCCGGGCCATCGACGAGCGTGAGATCACCCTGCAGAAGCAGAGCCGGGCCTACTTCCACATCGCCGGCGCCGGCCACGAGGCCCTGCTCATCGGCCTGGCCCACCACCTGCGGCCCGGCTACGACTGGTTCTTCCCCTACTACCGGGACCTCGCCCTCATGCTGGCCTTCGGCGTCACCCCCGAGCAGATCCTCCTGCAGGCCGTGGGCTCGGCGGACGATCCGGCCTCGGGGGGACGGCAGATGCCCTCGCACTGGGGGTTCGCCGACAAGCACGTCTTCACGCAGTCGAGCCCGACGGGCAGCCAGTGCCTGCCTGCGGTCGGCTGCGCCGAGGCCGGTCGCTACATCACCCGGCGAGGCCCGCTCCCCGGCTGCAGCTCCCACCCCGACGAGCTGACCTATGTGTCCCTCGGCGAGGGCAGCACCTCTCAAGGGGAGTTCTGGGAGAGCCTCAACACGGCGTGCACGCTGCGCCTGCCCGTCATCTACCTCGTCGAGGACAACGGCTATGCCATCTCGGTTCCCGTCGCCGAGCAGTCACCGGGCCCCATCTCCGATCTGATCCAGAGCTTTCCCGGCCTGGCCGTCCACCGGGTCGACGGGTGCGACTACTTCGCCTCCCGGGCGGTCACCGGCCGGGCCGTCCACGACGTCCGCTCGGGTATGGGCCCCGCCCTAGTCCACGCCACCGTCACCCGCCCCTTCTCCCACTCGGCGGCCGACACCCAGAGCCGGTACCGGTCGGCGGCCGAGCTGGCCGAGGAGGCCGAGCGGGACCCCGTGGCCCGCCTCGAGCAGGAGCTGATCGGCGGAGGCGTCCTGACGGCCGAGGCGGCCGCGGGAATCCGGGCCGATGCCCACCGGCAGGCGTCAGACGCGGGCAAGGCGGCGCTGGCCGCGGCCCGCCCCGACCCCTCGCGGGTGACCGACCATGTCCACCGCCTCCCGGAGCTGGCCCTGCCCGACGATCCTGCGCCCGACGCCGCCGGGGAGACGGTGTCCTTCGGCGAGGCCATCCGGAGGACCCTGCACGAGCTGATGGGCGCCGACGAGCGCATCCGGGTGTTCGGGGAGGACGTGGCCGACGCTCCCGACGCACTGCTCGACGCGGTGGACGGCAAGGGTGGGGTCTTCGGCAGCACCCGCGGCCTGCAGCGGGCCCACGGCGGCGACCGCTGCTACAACACGCCACTGGCCGAGGCCACCATCGTCGGGCGGGCCGTGGGGCAGGCCATGCGGAACCTGAGGCCGGCGGCGGAGATCCAGTTCGTCGACTACATCTGGCCGGCCATGCAGCAGGTGAAGTGCGAGGCGGCCACCATCCGCTGGCGCTCCAACGGCGCCTTCACCTGCCCGCTGGTCGTGAGGGCACCGGTGGGCGGATACCTGAGTGGCGGCGCCATCTGGCACTCCCAGTGCGACGAGTCGATCTTCGCGCACGTCCCGGGCCTGCTGATCGCCTTCCCCTCCCGGGCGCGCGACGCCGCCGGCCTGATGAGGGCCGCCTTCCTGGCCGAGGACCCGGTGCTGTTCCTCGAGCACAAGCACCTGCTGCGCCAGGCCTACGCCCGCGACCCCTTCCCCCCGGCGGACTGGGTACTGCCCTTCGGACGAGCGGCCTGCGTGCGGCCCGGCTCGGACCTCACCATCGTCACCTACGGCGCCACCGTGGAGAAGTCGTGCCAGGCGGCCCGGCTCCTGGACGAGCAGGGGCTCGGTTCGGTGGAGATCCTCGACCTGCGCACCATCGTGCCATGGGACCAGGAGGCGGTGGCCCAGTCGGTGAGGCGCACAGGCAAGGTGCTCATCGTCCACGAAGATGCGATCACCTGCGGCTTCGGTGCCGAGATCGCCGCCTGGATCGCCGACGAGCTGTTCGCCGACCTCGACGCGCCGGTCCGGCGGGTGGCGGCCAAGGACATTCATGTGGCCTACGAGCCAACTCTCGAGGCGGCGACCCTGCCCCAGGTCGGCGACATCCTCGGTGCCGCCCGGGACCTTCTGGAGTACTGACCGACAGCAGCGGCGGTTCAGCGCAGGTGGACGTCCCCGCTCCCGTCGGTGATCTCGCCGATCTGAACAGCGCGGTGGCCCCTCTCCCGCAGCAGGTCCAGCGCCCGGAAGGCGTCGGCGGCGGGAACCGCCACCACCATCCCGATACCCAGGTTGAAGACCCTGGCCATCTCATCGGGCTCGACCTCGCCCAGATGCTGGATCTCGGCGAAGATCCGGGGCTGCTCCCACGCATCGAGGTCTATCATCGCATCTCGCCTGTCCGGCAGGACACGGCCGAGGTTGCCGGCGATACCGCCACCGGTGACGTGGGCCACGGCCCGCACGTCGACGGCACGCAGCAGGGCTCCCACGGCCGGGGCGTAGATCACCGACGGCGTCAGCAGCTCCTCGGCGAGGGTGTGGGAGGCTCCGTCGTAGGCCGGCTCGTCCAGGCCACGGCCGCCCAGCTCCAACAGCACCCGGCGGGCCAGCGAGAAGCCGTTCGACCGCAGGCCGGGTGAGGGCAGGCCCACGAGGGCGTCGCCGGGCTGGAGGTTCTCACCGGTGATGATGCGGTCACGCTCCACCACGCCGACGGCGAAGCCCACCAGGTCGAACTCGCCGGCCTCCATGGCGCCCGGGTGCTCGGCCATCTCGCCCCCGATCAGGGCGCAGCCTGCTTGCCGGCAGCCGTTGACCACCCCCTCCACGAGCTGGTCGATGTGGTCCGGGTCGAGACGACCCACGGCGATGTAGTCGAGGAAGAAGAGCGGCTCCGCTCCCTGGCACACGAGATCGTCAACGCACATGGCCACCAGATCCACCCCGATGGTGGTGAAGCGGCCGGCGGCCTGGGCGATCAGCGCCTTGGTTCCCACGCCGTCGGTGGAGCTCACCAGCACCGGCTCGCGGTAACGGTCATTCGGGAAGGCGAACAGGCCGCCGAACCCGCCGATGTCACCGAGGACCTCAGGGCGGAAGGTCGAGCGGACCTTCTCCTTGATGCGCTCCACCGCCCGCTCGCCGGCGGCGATGTCGACACCCGCCGCCGCGTAGGTCTGGCCCGGACTGGAGTCGTGGGCCTCCTCAGGCACGCTGAGGATTCAGCTCCTCGAGCACGCCCTTGGTGAAGTTCACCGGCACCGAGGTCGGATAGTCGCCGGTGAGGCAGGCGGAGCAAAAGCCGGCGCCCGGTGCCTCGATGGCCCGCTCCAGGTTCTCGAGGCTCAGGTAGGTGAGCGAATCCACTCCGAGATAGTCCTGGATCTCGCCCACCGACATGTTCGCCGCCAGGAGCTCGGCGCGGGTGCCGGTGTCCACGCCGTAGAAGCACGGCCACTTGTAGGGCGGGCTGGTGATGCGGACGTGGACCTCGCTGGCACCGGCCTCGCGGAGCATGCGCACGATGGCCCGCTGGGTGGTGCCACGCACGATGGAGTCGTCGACCACGACGACCCGCTTCCCCTTGATGTTCTCCCGCAGGGGGTTGAGCTTGCGGTTGACTGCCCGGCTGCGCATCTCCTGGGTCGGCGCGATGAAGGTGCGCCCGATGTAGCGGTTCTTCACCAGGCCCTGCCCGTACGGGATGCCGCTGCGCTTGGCGTAGCCCTCGGCCGCGGGAACGCCCGACTCCGGCACGCCCATCACCATGTCGGCATCGACCGGCGCCTGCTCGGCCAGCAGCTCGCCCATGCGCCGGCGAGCGCCGTGGACCTCCTTGCCGTACAGCTGGCTGTCCGGGCGGGCGATGTAGACGAGCTCGAAGATGCACAGCGTCGGGTTGAGGCGCTCCCTGGGGAACGGCCGCTCGGAGCGCCAGCCGTTGGCGTCTATGACGATCATCTCGCCCGGCGCGATCTCCCTCACGAAGTGGGCGCCGATGACATCCAGCGCCGGCGTCTCCGAGGCCAGCACCCACCCCCGGTCGAGCTTGCCGAGGCACAGCGGGCGGAAGCCGTTCGGGTCCCGCACGCCGATGAGGTGGCCGGCGTCCATGAGCACGAAGGAGAAGGCACCCTGCAGCCGGGGCAGCACCTGCACGAGCGCACGCTCGAGGTCGCGCCCGTCGCTGCGGGCGTCGTCGTCGGGAGGGAAGCACGAGGCGATGAGCTCGGCGACCAGGTCGCTGTCGCTGGCCACGGTGCCGGGAAGCATTCCCGCCTCGGCGGCCAGGGCACTGGTGTTGGTGAGATTTCCGTTGTGGCCCAAGGCGAACCCGGACTCACCCGGTTCGCGATACACGGGTTGAGCGTTGCGCCACGTGCTCGAACCGGTGGTCGAGTAGCGGGTGTGTCCGATGGCGAGATGACCCTTGAGCGGCGCGAGGGTGCGGTCGTCGAAGACGTTGGTGACCAGCCCCATGTCCTTGACGATGGTGATGGTCTCGCCGTCGCTGACGGCCATGCCCGCCGACTCCTGGCCCCGGTGCTGAAGGGCGTACAGGCCGTCGAAGGTCAGGTGAGCGACGGGTAGCCCGGGGCCGTAGACGCCGAAGACGCCGCACGCGTGTTTCGGGTGGTCATCGTCGGTTTCCCCCGTCACCGGGCCATGTTCGCACACCCCGCCACGCCTCTGCGACACCTGGCGGGGGCTCACGCCGGCGCCAGCGCTCCGGGAATTGCACCGCGCCACGCGGCGGCGGCGTCGGCCACGTCGACGTCCACCAGTGCTTCGACCACGAGACGCTCGCCGCCGGCTTCCCCGATCACCGTCGCCGGCACGCCCGCGGCGGTCGCCCGCGCCAGGACGTCCTCCACCCGGCCGGCGGCGACACAGGCCACGACGCGGGATGGTGACTCGCCGAACAGCTCCCCGTGGCCGGCCACGCCGACGACGTTGAAGCCGACCTGCGAACGCACGGCCATCTCCGCCAGCGCCAGCCCTAGTCCCCCGTCGGACAGGTCGTGCACGCCGTCGACCACGCCTTCGCCGGCCAGTGAGCGAACCAGTTCCACCAACCGCCCGTGGGCAGCCAGGTCGAGCGCCGGCAGTCGCCCGCCTCGATGCCCGTGAACCCGCCACGCCCACAACGAGCCGCCGAGCCCGGCGCCCATGTCACCCAACAACACAAGACGACCCTCCGGCACCAGCCGCACTCCCGGAGGGCGGCGTTCGAGACGGTCGATCAGGCCGACCACGCCTACGACGGGCGTGGGGTCGATGTCCCGCCCCCGGCTCTCGTTGTACAGGCTGACGTTCCCACCCACGACCGGCAGCCCCAGCGCGACGCATGCTTCGGACATGCCGTCGATCACCTCCGACAGCTGCCACATCACCTCGGGGTGCTCGGGGTTGCCGAGGTTGAGGCAGTTGACCAGCGCCGCCGGCCGGGCGCCGGTGCAGGCGACGTTCAGGGCGGCCTCGGCCACGAGCATCGCCGTGCCCTGCCGGGGATCGAGGGCGCACCAGCGCCCGTTGCCGTCGGTGGAGAGAGCCAGCGCCTTCTGGCTGCGGGGGAGTCCGGGCGCCTTCAGGCGGATCACCGCGGCGTCCCCGCCCGGCGGCTCGACCGTGTTCAGGAACAGCTGATGGTCGTACTGGCGGTAGACCCACGCCGGGTCGACGAGCATCTCGAGCAGGTCGGCTCCGCAGTCCTTGGGCGCCGGCAGGGCGGCGGGATCCACGGCAGCCAGGGAATCGAGCACGGCCGGGCGGGCCATCGGCCGGTCGTACAGGGGCGCATCCTCGTGGAGCGACGCCGCCGGCAGATCGGCCAGCACCTCGCCTCCGATCCGGTCGAGGATGCGCAACCCGGTGCCGGCGGTGACCTCGCCCACCACCGACGCCCTCACCTCCCAGCGATCGCACACCTCCCGCACCAGCTCGAGCGACTCGGGCGCCACGATGGCCAGCATGCGCTCCTGGCTCTCGCTCGTCATCACCTCGAAGGGCGCCATGCCCGGCTCCCGCTGGGGCACCTCGGACACGTAGACGTCCATGCCGACGCCGCCACGGGAGGCCGTCTCGCTCGTGGCGCAGGTGAGGCCGGCGCCACCGAGGTCCTGGATGCCGAGGACGATGCCGGCGTCGAGCAACTCGAGGCAGGCTTCGATGAGGCGCTTCTCCTCGAAGGGGTCGCCGACCTGGACGCTGGGCCGCTTGCCGGCGTCGGACTCCGCGTCACCGAAGCCGGCCGAGGCGAGGACGCTCACCCCGCCGATGCCGTCGCGGCCGGTGCTGGAGCCCAGGAGCACGGCCAGGTTCCCCACACCCTCGGCCCGGCCCAGCACGAGGCGCTCGACGGGCATCACGCCCAGGCACAGGACGTTGACCAGTGGGTTCTCGGCGTAGCACTCGTCGAAGGCGAGCTCGCCGCCGACGTTGGGCACCCCGACCGAGTTGCCGTAGCCGGAGATGCCGCTCACCACACCCTCGAAGATCCAACGGCTGCGGGCGTCGTCGAGGGGCCCGAAGCGGATGGCGTCCATCAGGGCGATGGGCCGGGCGCCCATGGTGAAGATGTCCCGGAGGATGCCCCCCACGCCGGTGGCCGCGCCCTGGTACGGCTCCACGGCCGAGGGGTGGTTGTGGCTCTCGATGCGGATGGCCACGGCCACGCCGTCGCCGGCATCGATCACGCCGGCGTTCTCACCCGGGCCCACCAGCACGTCAGGGCCCTCGGTGGGAAGCCGCTTGAGGTGGCGCCGCGACGACTTGTAGGAGCAGTGCTCGCTCCACATCACGGCGTACATGGCCAGTTCGAGGTGGTTCGGCTCGCGCCCGAGGATGCGGCAGATGGCCGCCGCCTCCTCGTCGGTCAACCCCAGGGCGCGCGCCAGCTCGGCATCCATCATCGTCGCCACGCTATTCGCAGGCGGCCGGGCCTAAATGAAGGGTGGACAAGGGGACCTGGAGTGACGCTATGATCGCCCCCGCTATTGACCTCTTACAGGAAGCAGGCAACTGGATATGGCCGCCAAAACCACACGCACCAAGTCGCCCATGTCCGATGAGCACAAGCACGCGCTGGCCGTCGGAAGAGAACAAGGAAGAGCGGTACGTCGGTACCTCGAAGCCCTGGAAGCACACCGGCCCAAGAGAGGCCGCAAGCGGACGCCTGAGTCGATCGAGCGCCGCCTGAGCGTCATCGAGGAGCGCATCGCCGGCGCCGAGCCCCTGACCCGCCTGCAACTGGTCCAGGAACGGATGGACCTCCAGGAGGAGCTGGCCAACAAGTCCGAGACGGTCGACCTCACGCAGCTCGAAGCCGACTTCGTGGCCGCCGCCCGGGACTACGGCGAACGCAAGGGAATCAGCTACGGAGCCTGGCGGGAGGCGGGCGTGGACGCCGCCGTTCTCAAGCGGGCCGGCATCCGCCGGGGCGCGGCCGAGAGCTGAGGCCCAGCCGCGTCAGGCGGCCACACGGGTGGCGGCGGCGAGCAGGCTCCGGAGCAGCACCACGCCGTCGCCGGCGCCGGTGACCTGGTCGCAGGCCCGCTCCGGATGCGGCATCAGCCCCACCACGTTGCCCGCCTCGTTGCGGATGCCGGCGATGGCGTCCATCGATCCATTGGGGTTCTCGACATAGCGCAGGACGATTCGGTCCTCGGCCTGCAGCTCGGCCAGGGTTTCGGGCGAGCAGGTGTAATTACCCTCGAAATGGTTGATGGGGATCGACAGGATTTCTCCCCTCGCGGCCGCCGACGTCAAAACTGAATTGGTGGTCTCCACCCGGAGATCCACTGTCGTGCAGACGAACTTCAAGCCGGCGTTCTTCTGTAGGGCTCCCGGCAGGAGCCCGGCCTCGGTGAGCACCTGGAAGCCGTTGCAGATCCCGAGCACAGGCCCGCCGGCGGCCGCCATGGCCTGAACGGCCTCCATCACCGGCGAGAAGCGGGCGATGGCGCCGGGGCGCAGGTAGTCGCCGTGGGCGAAGCCGCCCGGCAGCACGACGGCGTCGAACCCGTCGAGGGACCGCGACCCGTGCCAGACGATCCTGGCTTCACCGCCGAGCCCTTCGATGACCTCTACGACATCGTGCTCGCAGTTCGAACCAGGGAAGAGGACGACCCCGACGCGTGTGCTCACCGGCCACTTCCGTCATCGAGCTCGATCCGGACGTCTTCGATCACCGGGTTCGACAAGAACGACTCCGACAGCTTCTGGACCCGCTCCATCGCCGCGTCGCGGTCGGGCGCGTCGACGTGGAAGCGCACCGCCTTGCCCACCCGCACATCGGTCACCCCCTCGAAGCCGAGAGCAGGAAGGGAACGCTCCACCGTCGCCCCTTGGGGGTCGGCCACCCCCGCTCGGAGGCTGACCTCCACGAGAACGTCGAATCGGCCCATCAACTGTCTCCTCCTCCGTGCCAGTCGGCGAAAGGCCGGCCGGTGATGCGTTCATAGCCGGCGACGTAGCGCTCCCGGCAGGCGTCGATCACGTCGTCCGGGAGTCGGGGGGGCGGCGGCTTCTTGTCCCATCCCGAGGCCTCCAGCCAGTCCCTGATGGGCTGCTTGTCGAACGACGGCGGGGTCGACCCGGGCTTCCACTCGTCGGCCGGCCAGAAGCGGGAGGAGTCGGGGGTGAGCACCTCGTCGCACAGGACCAGCTCTCCGTCCACCAGGCCCAGCTCGAACTTCGTGTCGGCCACGATGATCCCCCGCTCGGCGGCCCAGGTGGCGCCCCGCCGGTATGCCTCCAGGCTGATCTCCCTGGCCCGCTCGGCCAGGTCCGGGCCCACGAGGTCGACGGCTGCGGCGAACGGGATGTTCTCGTCGTGACCCTCCTGAGCCTTGGTGGACGGGGTGAACACAGGCTCTGAGAGCTGCGCCGACTCCTCCAGGCCCGCCGGCAGCGGCGCGCCGTGCATGGTGCCGGACCGGCGGTACTCCTTCCACGCCGAGCCGGACAGGTAGCCGCGCACGATGCACTCGATGGGCAGCATCTCGGCCCGGCGAACGAGCATGGTCCGCCCGGCTACGTCGCCCGCCTCCGCCGGCGTATCGGGGAAATCGGCGGCGTCGACCGACACCAGGGCGCTGGGGGCGACGTCGGCCAGGTGCTCCAGCCAGAAGGCAGTCATGGCCGTGAGGACGCGGCCCTTGTCCGGCACCGGCTCGTTCATCACCACGTCGAAGGCCGACATGCGGTCGGAGGCCACCAGGAGGAGCAGGCCGTCGCCGGCGTCGTAGACGTCGCGAACCTTGCCCGAGTAGACGTGCTCCACCGCCATCAGCCGATCCCCTCCATGTTCTCTAGATGCTCGAAGACCCGACCCGAATGACGGAGGGCGCGAGTCAGGTCGAAGGCCTCGTCGAGCACCTCCGCCGGCGTGGTGACGTCGGGATCGCCTTCGAGCAGCGTGCGGAAGTCCTTCCCCTGCTCCCAGGCGGCCATGGCGTTGCGCTGCACCACCCTGTAGGCCGTGTCCCTGGGCATGCCCGCGGCCACGAGAGCGAGCAGCACCGGCTGGCTGAACACGAGGCCGTGGGAAAGCTCGAGGTTCTCGACCATGCGCCGGGCGTCCACCTGCATGCCGTCCACCACGCCGGTCATGCGCCGGAGCAGGTAGTAGGCGAGCAGGCTGGCGTCGGGCAGCACGACCCGCTCGACCGAGGAGTGGGAGATGTCGCGCTCGTGCCACAGGGCCACGTCCTCGAGGCCGGCGCCGAGGTAGCCGCGCAGCACCCGGGCGAGGCCGCTGAGGCGCTCGCAGGTGATCGGGTTCCGCTTGTGGGGCATGGCCGAGGAACCCTTCTGGCCGGAGCGGAAGGGCTCGGCCACCTCCCGGACCTCGGTGCGCTGGAGGTGGCGGATCTCGGTGGAGAACTGCTCGATCCCCGCCCCGACGGCGGCGCAGGCCCACAGGAGCTCGGCGTGGCGGTCCCGGGCGACCACCTGGGTCGCGGGCACGGCCACGAGGCCCATGCTCTCGCAGACGTAGGACTCGACTCTGGGGTCGATGTTGGAGTAGGTGCCCACCGCCCCCGACAGCTTCCCGACCCGCACGGCCTCCCTGGCCGCGATCAGGCGCCGGCGGTCGCGCTCGGCGTGCAGGCACCACAGGGCCAGCTTGGCCCCGAAGGTGGTCGGCTCGGCGTGGACGCCGTGGGTGCGCCCCACCATCGGCGTGTCCCGGAACTCGAGAGCCCGCCGCTTCAGTGCCGCCACCAGACCCGTGCTGGCTTCGATCAGCAGGTCGGCGGCGCCGACCAGGGTGGCGCACAGAGCGGTGTCGACCACGTCTGACGACGTGAGCCCGTAGTGGACCCAGTTCCCCTCTGGGGAGCCGATGGCCGCCTGCACCACGTCTACGAAGGCGGCCACGTCGTGGTCGGTGACCGCCTCACGTTCGGCGATGGCGGCAACGGTGTCGGAGGTGATCGCCGGTGCCCGCTCCCGCACCGCCCGCGCTTCTGCTTCGGGCACGACGCCGACGAGAGCCCAGCCCTCGACAGCCAGGACCTCGACCTCCAGCCACCGCGCGAACCGCGCCTCGTCGGTCCACAGCGCCGCCATCTCGGGCATCGAGTACCGCGGGATCACAGGCCTCTCCCCCCCTCCACCCGGCGTTGCGAGTACATAGGGGGCGGATT
>DATLOM010000030.1:0-2083 GCA_035536185.1 Acidimicrobiales bacterium
CTACGAGGTCAGGCGTCAGATTGGGCTGCTGGAGGCCAGCGACCGAGTGGTGCAGGAGACCCGCCACTGGAACGAGGAGGCGGGCCGCACATCCTCGATGCGATCCAAGGAGGAGGCAAACGACTACCGGTACTTCCCCGAGCCCGACCTGGTGCCCCTCGTCCCGTCGGACGAATGGCGGGACGCGGTGGCCGCGGCCTTGCCCGCCCTGCCCGCCGACCGACGGCGGACGCTGGCGGCCACGGCCGGGGTGGCGCCCGGCGACAAGGCCGTCGTGACGGTGGTGGCACTGGGCCTCGATGTCCTCGTCAGCGTCGCCGTCGCGGGTGGGGCCGACGCCCGGCTGGCCCTCAACCGGGCGGCCAACGAGGTGGCGGCCGCCCACGTGACACCCGGCGACGTCGACTCCGCCTCGTTCGCGGCCGTGCTGCGGATGGAGGGCGACGGCCGCCTCACCGCCACCCAGGCCAAGCAGGTGCTGGCCGAGGTCCTCGCCGGTGGGGGAGACCCGGCCACCATCGCCCGGGTCCGGGGCTTCGAGGCGCTCGGCGCCGACACCCTGGCCGTCGTGGTCGACGAGGTGGTCGCCGCCCATCCCGTGGAATGGAGCCGGTTCGTGGGGGGGGAGCAGAAGCTGGCCGGGTTCTTCGTGGGCAAGGTCATGGCCGCCACCAGCGGCAAGGCCGACGGCAAGGCCGTCACCGCCCGCCTCCGGGAGCTGGCCCGCTGAGCAACCTGAGCCGTTCCGGGTTCGAGGCGGGCGCCGGTAGGGTCCTCGGCCATGAGCGTCGTGAAGATCAATGCCATCACCGTCCCGGCTGAGCGAGCGGAGCAACTGTCGGCCCGGTTCGCGGCCCGGGCGGGCGAGGTCGGCAAGTCCGACGGCTTCGAGGAGTTCCAGCTCCTGCGGCCCACCGACGAGCGCACCACGTGGCTCGTGTACACCCGGTGGCGGGACGAGGCGTCGTTCCAGGCGTGGATGGCGTCCCAGGCCTTCGGCCAGGCGCACGGCCAGCCCGCCGGACCGACCGCGGGGCAGGAGGGCGGCAATCATTCGGGCGGTGAGCCTCCGGTGCCCCCGCCGAGCGGACCGGTTGCCACCGGAGCCGAATTGTGGAATTACCACGTAGAGCAGCGGGAAGCCCGCTGAGCGTTTACCGGACCGAGCGTGACGGGATACTGGCGTCGGGCTGCTCGGCTCGGCTAGGTTACGCCGTCTGCTGTTTCGCAGACGCAGTGCGGGGTGGGAAAGGGCGTCAGCGCTACATGATCGAAGGAGATCCGAGATGACTGCATCTCGAACGTCGAGGTTTCGAGCCGCAGCCCTCGCGGGGGTGCCGGTGGCAGCGATCCTCCTCGCCACCCTGACGCCTGCGGCCCAGTCGGACGTGACGGCTCTAAGCGGGAGTGCCTTCGGCGCGAGCGTCGAACTGCCCGTCGGCAACTTCCTCGTACCTCCTACACCGACAGTCTCCGGGTCCGGCATCCCCTTCGGTCCCATCACCCAATCGTTGATCGACGTCCAACTGCCGTCGGGTGCCGAGTGCCCGAACGTGCCGGCGCTGGCAGCGAACGTCGCCCAGATCTGCGGCGTGAATGCCACCACCGTCGGTGTCCAAAACCCGAACCCGCACTTCAACTCGGTCACGAGTGAGACTGAGATCGCCGACATCGTCATCGGCGGAGTCAACCTCAACCCCTTGGGCCCGGGGCTACCTTCCGCTCCCCTGCTGGCGGCGGGGGTCATCCGAGTGAGCTGCTTCGCTGACGGCGAGACTGTCAGCAGCTCTGTGAGCATCGCCAGCACGAGCGGCCTGGTGGCCCTCAACGTCGGCGATATCGCCCCTCAAACCGGTGTCCCCAACCTGCTGGGAATCACGATCCTTCTCCACGAGGTCGAGGAGAGGGTCGAGGTCCCCGGCACCAACCGCATCGTGGTCAACGGCGCCCGGATCAGACTCCTCGACCTGACCGAGATCGTCATCGGCCACGTCGAGTGCGAGGCCACCGGCCCCGACGTCAACGAGGTCACGACCACCTCGACGTCCACGTCAACTTCGACGTCCACGTCCACGTCCACCTC
>DATLOM010000031.1:0-124267 GCA_035536185.1 Acidimicrobiales bacterium
GGCCGCGAGCGCATCACCTCCGTCGGGACCGATGACTACCACTGTTACGACCGCGAGGAACGCAAGGACAAGCCGTTCACGCCCCTGCACCCGGACTGCAACTACCTCGACATAATGCAGCAGCACCTCGAGCTTCTCGCCCTCGGCCAGCCCATCCTGAAGCCGGTCTACGATCACGACACCGGCGAGCTCGGGCGCCCCGAGTACATCGAGCCGCGCGACTTTGTGATCGTGGAGGGGCTGCACCCTCTTCTCACGGAGGTGTCGAGGGCCTGCTTCGACATCACCGTGTTCCTCGACCCGCCGGAAGAGATCCGCTTCGCCTGGAAGCTGCGCCGCGACACCGAGAAGCGGGGCTACACCGAGGAGCAGGTCCGAGAGGAGCTCGAGAAACGAGAGCCCGAGTCCGCCGAGTTCATCCGCCCGCAGCGCGCCCACGCCGACATCGTCGTGCAGTTCGCCCCCATCGAGGAGCGGGGCGAGTCGCCCGAGGACCCGCTCAGCGCCACCCTCCTGCTCCGACCGACGATCAGCCACCCGGATCTGACGGCGATCCTCGGCGAGGATACCAGTGAGGCCATGCATTCCAAGCTCAGCCGGGACGACGACGGCAAGCCGGTCGACGCCGTCCACATCCATTCCTACGCTGACCGGGAAGACACCAAGAAGATTGAGCAGGCCATCTGGGACGAGCTCGGGCTGCACTCGCCGGTGCCGGAGGTGCTCGGCATGATCACCTCCGACACCCGCGACGAGCCGCTGGCCCTCACCCAGCTAATCCTGCTGTATCACCTCATACAGGCCAGGCAGTCCGTCACCGCCGCTTGACGACCAGACAGACGGGGGCTCCACGCCTATCGAAACCCGATGAGAGTGTTCAAACTCGACGACCTGACGATGCTGCTCGGTCCGAGTGAGTCCGCCGCACTACTCGAGATTGGTGTCGCCCAGGCCGAAGGGATCGACTTCATCGTCCATGCCATGCCCGCTCGCGACAGGTTCTTGGAGTAAGAGGAATGCCCCGATCGATTCAAGAGATCCTCGATCACGGCGACGAGCTCGCCCGACGCTTCGAGGACTACGAACCGAGGCCGAGCGACGAGAGGCCCGTAGAGGAGTATCTCCTTGAGCGGGCGACGATCGCGCGTGCGCGTGGAGAGCGCCAGGTGGTCGATGCGATCACCGCGGCGCGGAGCAAGGGGATGTCGTGGCAGAAGATCGGCGACATCCTTGGCACCTCAGCTCAGGCTGCTCAGCAGCGCTACGGTGCCGTCGTGGAGTCGGCCTGAATGCTGGAACCGGCCTGGGCACCGCCGACCCCGAGTGGCTGGATCTGAGGATGTGGCCGAGGTTTCGCCCGGTGTCGCGACTCATGGTGAGGTGTCGGACGTGGAGGCGATTTCCTCCCTCCAAAACCGCCGCGGTTTGTGCTGGTCACGGCCGGCGTTTCCCTTGGTGTGTCGCCGTGCAAACGATTTGCAAACGGCGACGCCGGCGGCAGGAGGAGAGGTCGGCGGCAGGGACCACTCCAGCTTTCTCGCCACGGCCGAGCCACGCGATGCGGCTGGTGCGCCGTGTAGGCGGGATGCCCAGGGTGGGCATGGACGTGCGCCACCGCATTGCTCAACGGAGGGGTCCACCACCGTGATCCGCGCGCACTGGCGCGAGGCTCTCGACACGGAGCTTCCACCCAGCGGCCATGTTGGTACGTGCCGCCTGACGAGGCTTCGCCCACCGGTGCTAGAGCATCTTCTCGAGGACTGCGCACACGTCATCAGGTGAAGGCATCGAAGCTATCGAAGCGCTCAGCCGTTCAGCCGCCTCTCGGTACGGAGCGTCGTCGAGCAGGCGCACCACGGCGTCAGACACGGCGCTGGCCGTGGCCTCAGCGGGCACCAGCGAGATGGCGGCGCCGGCTGACGAGATCGCCGCCGCGTTCACGAACTGGTCCGCACCCTGCGGCAGGCACAGTTGGGGGAGCCCGACCTCAAGCGCGGAGATGGCCGTACCCGAACCGGCGTGCGACACCACGACGTGGCAGTGCGGCAGCAGCGCGCTCTGTGACACGTACCGCTCCACGCGCACGTGCGCCGGTTGCTCGCCGAGCACCGCCGGGTCGCCCTGCGGACCTACCGTAACCAGAAGGCGCACATCGAGCTGCACCAACGCCGCAACCACGTCCTGCAGTACGGCGGCCTCGCTGAATACGGTGCCCATCGTCACGTAGACCAGCGGCCGGTCCCGGCGGACGGCCGGCAGCGGAAGCTCGACCGTGGTGTCGGCGGGCCCGGTGTAGGTGACCGGCCGCATTAGCTGACGAAGTGGCACATGGGGCGCGGCCTGCGGCTGCAGCTCCGGCGGGTACGGGTCGATGTACAGGTGGTCGTACGACCCCCCGTACGGACGTGGCTCAAGGCCGCGAGAGCGCCACAGCGGCGCGACCTCCGCCTCCACGCGCGCCAACTGCGGCTCGCGTAGAAGAGCGCCAAAGCCCTTGTTGACCCCCGGCACGCCCAGCTCGGCGGCAACGATCGGACCGGCGAAGTCAGCGGCATCCGAAACGACGAGATCCGGTTCCCAGTCGTGCGCGACCGGGGTCAGACCGGCGAGCATCGGTGGCGCGACCAGTGCGCCGAACAGCTTGCTGAACATAACTTCGGGCCGCTCGTCCGGCGACAGCTCACGCAGCTCCGGGAACCGCTGCATCACATCGAACGGGCGCGCCGGCGGCAGCGGCGACGTGCCCACTGCGTCGATACCGGCTTGCTCGACAAGGGGCACGCCGGCGTCCGGAAGCGCCCACAGCACCGCATGACCACGCGCGCCCAGTGCCTGGGCGAGGGGTACCATCGGGAGGACGTGCCCCATCCCGACGGGCGTCACGAGCAGCACCTTCATTGGCATGATCTCGATCTACCGCCTAAGCGGCCGACGCGAACCCAGGAAGAAGTGGCCCGCGGGGAATGAACCAGCCTGGTTATCCGCCCCATTACGGCCTGCGGTCTCGCCACGGGCGAGGCACCGAGCGGGGCCGATCGGTAGCCCTGGCCGGGCCATCTTCAAGCCATGGGCTGCTCGGTCTGCGGCTGCGCTGTCGCAGCGATGACCTCGTCGAGCACCGACTGGCCGGGCAACTGAGGCGGGTCGAGCGAGGGCAACTCCCGGATACGGGAGAACGCCCGCTCGATGAACGGCCCCTCGATGACGGGAGTATGGCAACCGGCGATGGTCTTGATGTCGAGGCTCTGCACACGGTCTACGTACCGGCCGTACTTCGTCTCGTCGACCAGTGACAGCCACGGGCTCACCGCTCCGAGCGCGAACAGCATGAGACCGAAGCTCCAGAACTCGTGGTCGAGATCGGCGACCGGCGTCTCCGGCGCCGGCAGTGGTGTGGCGAACGAATCGGCCGACCAGTAGACACCTGTTGTGGGATCGAACAGCCCGCGGGTCGTGGGCGAGTCGTAGACGGGGGGCCGCAGCGCCTGCAACGTGCGGTCTCCTATGTCGAGAGTCTCACCGTCCATGACCCATCGGCACCGGTGGTGCGGGAACTCGAAGCAGTTCGTGTGACGCTCCACCATCGCCCAGTTGCACACCAGCCTTGCGTTGGCGCAGGCGCTGAGCGTCTCGTCGAGGTTGCCGGTGTGGTCAACGTCGTCGTGCGACAAGAAGATCCAGCGCACGTCGGCGGGGTCCACAAGCGAGAACACGTCCTCGAGCCACTGCGCACGATTCGCCACCGTGCCCGTATCGACGATCATCGGCTCTGAGCCCCGGATCACCATCGAGTTCAAGTGGACGAACAACGGTTGGCCGAGTGCCTGCTGAACCGAGTGGATGGTCCAGGTGTCGTTCGCGATCCGCCTTGGCGCTACGCGGATTGTCGGCGCCAATGGCGAGAATGTCGTCATCGTCCCTCCCATCGAGCGACGCCGGCGCGTCGCAGACTGCACGTATCATGACAGATGGAGAGCCATCCGAAAAGGCCGATTTGCGGTAGGCGAGGCCGCAGAAGGGTCGTTGGGCTGCACTGAGACCGGCATCCGCCGGCAACCCAGTGCCCCAGGTGGGAGAGCGGGGAGTTCTGGTAGTAGGGGTAGGCGGTGACGTGCTGATCGCCAAGGAACAGCGAGTCGAGCCCAGCGTCCCGAGCCGCCCGTGCTCGCTCCACCAGCCAGCGGGCGCCCTGCCTCGCATCGTCGGTGGCATAGCCGCTGCGAAGGGACACGCCGACGCGCATGCCGCATCATGGTGCAGACCCGCTGGTGCACTCAAGACGTCGTGGTGAGTGGGGTGCAAACGGTTTGCAAACGGCGAATGCCGGGGGCGTTGGACCGGAAGTCGCTAGGGGCCCGGTTCAGTGGGAATGGGTGATGGCATGAAGCCCGAGCCGTTTGACCTAGTCGTCGTGGGCTCCGGCCCCGCAGGCGAGAAGGGGGCGGCGGTCGCCGCCTACCACGGCAGGCGCGTCGCACTGGTGGAGCGCAAGCCGTCGCTCGGGGGCACAACCGTGTCCACCGGGGGAATCCCAACCAAGGCACTGCGCGAGACAGCCCTGCACGTCAGCGCCGGCAGCCGAGACGATGCCCTGACCGTCGAGCTGGACCGCGCCGCCGTGTTCGAACGGCTGCGCTCCGAGGTGGCAGCGGTCAGCTCGCTGATGGGCGACGTGGTTGCCGAGAACCTGGACCGCCACAGCGTCGTGGTGGTCCACGGCCTGGCCCGGCTCGGCCGGGACGGCACCGTCACCGTGACGGCCGACGGAAAGTCCGACCGGGTCCTCCGGGGGGAAGTGGTCCTACTGGCGACGGGGTCCCGCCCGCTGCGGCCCTCTGCCATCCCGTTCGACGGTCACACGGTCGTCGACCCTGACGAGATCGTGGCGCTCGACCAACCCTTCGGGAGCATCGTCATCGTCGGTGCCGGTGCGGTGGGCAGTGAGTACGCCTCCATCTTCGCCGCCATCGGCATCCGAGTCTGGCTCGTCGACGTGGCCCCGCGGCTCCTGCCCGTGCTCGACACTGAAGTCTCCGCGCTGCTAGCGTCGTCGATGCGCGCCTCGGGCGTCGAGTTGCTGCTCGATACCACCGTCGTGGGCGTCCGGCACGACCACGATGTCCTCGCCGTGGAGCTCTCGGGAGGCGGTGTGTTGCGCGCGGAGCGGCTCCTCTTCGCGGCGGGCCGAAGCCCGAGCTCCGCCAGCCTTGGGCTCGAGGAGGCCGGTGTGGCGGTCGATCGCGCCGGCCACGTCGTCGTTGACGCTCACTACCGGACGACCGCGCCGCAGGTGCTCGCCGCGGGCGACGTGATCGGCCCGCCGGGCCTGGCGTCGGTGTCAATGGAGCAGGCCCGGGTAGCCGTTTCGCACGCGTTCGGCTTCCCGTTGCGCCAGTCAGTCGATCGGATCCTTCCGATCGGCATCTACACGATCAGCGAGGCAGCGGCCGTGGGCATGACCGAAGAGGCGGCCGTCGAGGCGGGCATCGACTACGAAGTGGGCCGAGCGTGGTTCGGGCGGAACACCAAGGCGGTCATCGCCCAAGAGCCCGAAGGGGTCGTGAAGCTGATCTTCCATCGAGCGGATGGCCGGCTGCTCGGCGTGCACATCCTCGGTAGGGACGCGGCAGAGCTCATCCACCTGGGCCAAGCGGTCATACGCCACGGCGGCGGCATCGACGAGTTCGTCCAAACGACCTTCAACGTGCCGACCAGGACCGAGGCTTACAAGTACGCGGCTTACGACGGGCTCAAGCGGGCGGAGGCGAGGGCCGCCTTCGGCGACGTGGCCGTCGAGTGAAGTCGTCGCCGCCGTGCAACGGGCACCGGCCGGCCTGGGGTGCCGGCGCCGAGGTGGGTGAGCAGCCGCACACGTGTTCAGCTCGTCGCCCCCACGGTGTGGACCACGGTGCAGCTCACCCTGCACGCCGACGGGAGCGTCGAGCCGGGCTTGGCCGGCGCTACCCCGTTCCCCCGCCACTGGCTTTACGACGGCGACGGGAACCTGGTCCAGAAGTCCGGCACGATCGACTTCGAGGCTTGGTACGACCGGCCCGCCGGCATACGGGGCACGCCGTGGGGTGACGAGGACTCCGCCGTCTTCGTGGCCATGGCCGAGAGCTCGCTCGAGCGTGAGCTGTCGAGCGCGTTGATGCGGCGCGGCCGGCCGAAGATCAGTGTCCTCGACGCTGGTGAGGACCTGACCCGGCAAGGGGAGCCAGGTGACGAGCTTCACCTCGTGCTGGATGGGATTCTAAGCGTCGACGTCGACGGCCGCGAGTTGGCCGAGCTCGGTCCGGGTGCCGTGGTGGGCGAGCGGGCGATCCTCGAAGGCGGGACAAGGACCGCCACACTGCGAGCGGTCACCAAGGTGAAGGTCGCGACGGTGCCCGCAGATGCAGTGGACCGCCACGCGCTGGAGGCGCTGACCACCCTCCACCGGCACGAGGACGGATAGCTGCCACTGATGTCCCTCCCTGGAACACGGGGCGTGCTCGGATCAAGGTGAAGGGCCAATTCGCAGAGCTCCTTAGACTGACGCGATCGAGGAGCAGCTGCCGATCGACTTGGGCCCGCTGACCAATGGCGAGTACGCGCCGCCGCCACCAACACCGTTCGAGCGTGAGGTCGTCCGCCGGAGCCGTGAAGCTGTCGACGACAACGCCAGGCGGACCAACCTCAGCCGGCGCGACTTCCTGCGCTCTACCTGCGCCATGGCAACCATGCTCCTCGTCCTTGACGGCTGCTCCAAGGAGCGAGCGGCCGTCGACGGGAAACGTCCCGGTGGCCAGTTCGGCTCGACGCTGCCGCCCGAGTCGGCCGTCGAGCCCGACGTCGCCGCCGACGCCCTCGGGAGCAACTCCGGCTTCGTCTTCGACGTCCAGGGCCACATGCTGGACTATGAGATCGATCCGCTCAGCCGGCGAGAGCTTGGCTTTGCCGGGAACTTCCCGCAGGCGTCGTGCGGCGAGGCGGACCATGCCAAGTGCTTCGACGCCGACCACTTCGTCGACCTGGTCTTCAAGCGAAGCGACACCACCATGGCGGTGCTGTCCGCGCTGCCGTTCGCGCCAGAGCACAGCCCGCTGTCGCCGGAGGCTATGGAGAGGACACGGCGCGCTGTCCATACGCTGTGCCACGCCACACCCGAGCGTCTCTTCCTCCACGCCGAGGCTCACCCGACGCTCGCCCCGCTCCCGGTCGCTCTCGCCGCCATGGACCGGGCCGTGCATGAGCACGCCGTCGTCGGCTGGAAGGTCTACACCCACACCCCGGGACAGCCGTGGTGGCTCGACGACCACGACCGGTCGCTGCCGGCTGTGGGCGACGCGTTCATCTCTAGGGCCGTCGAGCTCGGCGTCCCCCGAGTCGCAGTACACAAGGGACTCGCCGGCGGGTCCACGAACGACCCCGCTGACATCGGACCGGCCGCCCGGCGCCACCCAGAGGTGGCGTTCCTCGTGTACCACTCCGGCTGGGAGGTGGGGCGCCGTGAAGGTCCCTACTCGGCGTCGTCGGCACGCGGCGTCGACCGGCTGGTGGCCTCGGTTGAGGGAGCGGGCATGAGCCAGGGCTCAAACGTCTACGCCGAGCTCGGCACCACCTGGTTCCGGTTGATGCGGGCGCCGGACCAAGCGGCACACGTCCTGGGGAAGCTCCTCGCCCACTTGGGCGAGGACAACGTCGTCTGGGGGACCGACTCCATCTGGTACGGCTCGCCGCAGCCCCAGATCGACGCCTTCCGCACCTTCACCATCTCCGAGGAGTTCCAGGAGCGCTACGGGTACCCGGCGCTGACCGACGCTGTGAAGGCGAAGGTACTCGGCCTCAACGGGGCGCGCGTGTACGGCGTGGAGCCCGTGCGGACCGCGTGCTCGTGACTCACGCTGCCTTTCGCGAGTCGAGGATCGTGGCCGCGCGATCCAGACATCGTCGCCGGTCGAACCCGTCAAGATCGCCCATCACCTGGCGGTGGGGATCAGCCGGATTCGGCGAGGACGCCGTCGATCTGGCCCATCGCCTCGCGCATGCCGTCCTCCATGCCCATCTCGAGCATCTGGGTCATGGCCGCGGTGGAGGCGAAGGTGGAGACCACGGTCATGGTGGTGCCGCCGTCGCCCCGCTGGGCGAGCTCTAGCTCCATGCGGGTGGTCGGCATCTCGGGGTTCGGTTGGCCGGTCTCGTCGGCGAACCCGTCGTCGACCACGAAGCGGCGCGGGGGTTCGACCTGTAGCACGTGCCAGTAGCCGGCGGACCTCTCGCCGTCGGGGCCGGTCATGAAGTAGGTGACCCGCCCGCCGGGGGAGAGGTCGTGGTCGACGACAGTGGCTGGCCAGGTGGGCGGGCCCCAGACCCGCTCGAGCTGGCGGGGGTCGGCGTAGAGCTGCCAGACGCGCTCGACGGGGGCGTCGTATTCGGCGACGACGGTCATGGTGTGGTTGTCGAGATCCTTGTCGACACGGACGATGGGCATCGATGACTCCTCAGTTCAGCGATCCTCAGCGAGGACCTGGTCCATCTGTGCAACGCGGTCGCGCCACAGCTGCTCGAAGGCGTCAAGGGCGCTTCGGGCGTTCCGCACCCGCTCGACGTCGCCCTTGACGAGCGACTCCCGGCCCCGCCGTTTCTTGGTGACCAGCCCGGCCCCTTCGAGAACGGCCACGTGCTTCTGCACGGCGGCGAAGCTCATCGGGTACCGCCGAGCGAGCGCGGAGACGGAGTGCTCTTGGATCAGCACGGTGCGGACGATGTCGCGCCGGGTGGCGTCGGCCAAGGCGTGGAAGACCCTGTCGGTTTCCGGTGGGCTCAGCTCTACAACCATCTGGTTGTAGGATATCCCGGGGTGCGGCCGATGGCAAGAGCAACAACGGAGCCCGGTTTGGAGCCGCGCCTGTGCCGGCGGCCATGAGATCCTGCCCAGGCGTATGGATCCGCGATCGTCCTCAGGGGGCTTGGCGTCGGTAGGGGATGCCTGCCTTGAACCGTAGGGGCGCTGTTCGAACGACGGGGACCGGTCAGATCCCGCGACGGGTGGCTTCGGTGGCGAGCTCGGCACGCGTCGACACGCCGACCTTGGTGAACACGTGCGCTAGATGGGTCTTGACGGTCCCCGCGGTGACGAACAGGCGCTTGCCGATCTGGGGGTTGGTGAGCCCCTGAGCGACCAGCCGCACGACCTCGAGCTCGGTGGGCGTGAGGCTCTCCCACCCCGCAGCGGGACGTCCTCGCCTGCCTCGCCCCGCGGGTGGCGAACGCCACAGCCTCCTCGGTTGAGAGTGCGGCGCCCTGCCCCCAGGCGTCGCTGAACGCCTCGTCACCGATGACGTCGCGCACCACCTCGAGATCGGCTTGGTACTCAGGCTCGTCGGCCAACGGGCGAACATGGCCCTGGCGCGTTCGCACCGCAGCTGCCGCCCCGAGGAGACGGGCGGCATCCTCGTGGTCGCAGAGGTCGACCAGGGCCCCCGCCAGCGCTTCCAGCGCGTCGGCGGCGACGAGGCTCTCCGCGCCGACCTCGGCCAGACAGCGACGGGCACGATCTCCAGCGTCGAGCGCATCGCCACGACGACGGGCGACGAGCGCCTGGGTGACGAGCACCCAGCTCGCGGCGGGCGGACCGGCCGACGCCGCCAGCCCCTCCTCGAGCGCGGTGGCCGCCCGCTCGAGATCCCCTTGTCGCATGGCGGCCCAGCCAAGGAGGGCCAGTGCATGCGGAGCCAGCCACCCTCGAAGGCCCATCGCCCGCCAGAGGTCGGTGGCTTCCTCCGCGGCAGCCGCGGTCGCGTCCTCGTCACCGTTCGCCCGCTCGAGGAAGGCGAGGGCGGTCAGACCGCAAGCAAGCGTGAATTCGTTCTTCGTCCCGCGGGCCTCACTAACGGCCTCGTCGATGACGGCACGAGCCTCGTCATGGTGCTGGCTGTTCGTCGCCCATCGCCCTGGCCATGCCCACAGCCTTGCAAAGGGAGAGGGCGACAACATCTGCCAGATGGCAGAGGCTTGTGAAGGCAGGTCCGGGTCACCCGGCGCCGGGGGGCCGACAGTTGCGGACTGGCGGCGGCCCACGAGATGGGTTCATGGATTTCGCCCATCCGGCAGATGTTCGCCGCCCCACTTTACGAGACGATCATCAAAGCGAAAGCTTCAGGACAGGAGGAGAACCATGAGCGATAGTGCCAAGCGTGTGATCGAGCGGATCATCGACGAGTTGGTCAACAAGGGTCAGTTCGCGAAGTTCGACGAGCTGATCAGCGACCGCGTGGTCAGCCACGATCCCGCCGAGCCCGGGCCCATCGTCGGCCGAGACGCCTACCGAGCTGCCATGCAGACCACCCGTGCTGCGCTGGCGAACCTGCAGGTGTTCATCGATGACTTCGTGGTCGACGACAACAAGGTCGCCTACCGCTGGACCGCCACCGCCCGCCACGTCGGGGAGCTGCACGGGATCGCCGCGAGCGGGAAAGACGTCGAGTTCAGCGGGATCGACATCGTCCACGTCGAGGACGGTCGCCTGGTCGAGGAATGGATGAACTGGGACACCCTCGGACTGCTGCGGCAGCTCGGCGCCGTGGAGGCAACGGCATAACGGCCGAAGTGCCGAGAGGAAGAGCGGAGACATGCTGCGCACCCTCATTCGCACCTGCTCGACTAGAGGGCGCGTGCCATAATGGCGGCGTCGTAGTGCAAAGGAGGAGCAAATGGCGCCGATCGTGTCGAGCATCGAGATCGCCCGTCCGCCAGGGGAGGTCTTTGCCTATGTTGTCGATCCCTCTCGCCTGGCCGAGTGGCAGGACAGCGTCGTCAGTTCACACACCGAAGGTGGAGGACCCCCCGCGGTGGGCGCGAAGGCGGTTACGACCCGCCGGGTGGGTCGCGCGGAACGGAAGATGACGATGGAGATGACGAAGGTCGATCCCCCGAGAAGCTGGGCGGTACGCGGGATCGACGGTCCGGTAAGGGGGATCGTAGACGGCACCGTCGAGCCCCTCGACGACGGCACCCGATCGCGCGTGAGGATCGAGCTCGACTTCGAGGGACATGGGCTGGGCAAGCTGCTCGTGCCTCTTGTCGTCCGCCGGCAGGCGGAAAGGGAGCTGCCGAGGAACGTTCAGAACCTGAAGGCGCGGCTCGAGGGCGGCGCCTAGCCCACCGTTCAGTAAGCCGGTTTGGGTTTGGCTCGGCGGCCGCGTCCGCCAAGAGGGTTGGTCATGATCGACGTGACGTTGTTACGCGCCGTCTTCTCGGACAGGAAGAGGCGGCGGGCGATGGTGGCATTGTCGAGACCGTGAGCGACGAGGTCGAGCACCTCACGCTCCCGGTCGGTCAGTCCTTCGAGGATCGTCTCGAGCGCCTCTCGGAAAACGGGATGGTCGTCACACACCACGGTCTGGAGCGTCACCGGGCCGCCAGCGGCAGCCGAGCTCGCACGACCGTGCCGCCGCCGTCGCGCCCGCTCACCTCAAGAACCCGCCGAGCTCCTCGGCGCGCTCCCGCATGCTGCCAAGGCCGACGCCGCGTTGGGTGTCGGGCGCAAAGCCGCCCCCGACGTCGACGACCGAGAGCATCGGCTGCCTCATCGCCTATCTCGACAGGTTGTTTGGGCCGATCGGAGCGGTTGTGGCCGGCGAGGATCAGGCCAGGCGGGCGCCACCTTCGTCGCTGGTGGGCGCAAGCAGGGCACAGAAGGCAGACCGGCCGCCGGCGGCGGCGAGTCGAGTGATGGTGAGGTCGATATCGACCGACGAGCCGTCTCGCCGCAGCGCCGGCACGCGAACGGCCGATCCCAGGATGCGCTCCTCGCCCGTCACCTGGAGGCGGCTGAACCCAGCCAGATGCGCCTGACGCAGCTCGGGTGGGATGAGCACGGTCAGGCGCTGGCCGACCAAGGCTTCGGCGTCCCAGCCGAGCACCTCGGCGGCCGCCTGGTTGACGAAGATCACCCGGTTGGCGTCATCGGCCACCACGGTTGGGTCGGTCACTTTGCCCAGGCGCTCGAGCTCTGCGGCCGAGAGCACCGCCGCTACGCGGGCTGCGTCGAGTCGCTCGGGAAGCTCCCAGCGCTGCGGCGGGTAACCCGCTGCCTGCTCGGCGATCTGGGAGTAGAGCCAGTGGCGGCAGGCGGCGATCTCGGGCAGGGCCGGAGCTGACAGCATGCGGCCGTCGCGGGCCAGGGCGTCGGCGCAATCGATGAGGCGGAGCCGGTCGAGCCCGGCGGCGGGGGCGTCGGTCGAGACGCTGACATCGAGGTCGGCGTCGGGGCCGTGGTCGACCAAGGCGGCTTGGGCGGTGGCCAGGATCGGGGCAACGTCGAACTCGGGAACGTGCCATTGGTAGGGGAGGGTGTCGTCCAGTTCGCCTCCGAGGGCGAGCAGCGCCAGCTCACGCAACAACGCCTCACCCTGTTCGACCGTCGCCAGGAGCAACGGCGGTGAAGCGTTGCGCAGCTGAATGGTGAGCGTCGCTGCTGGGGCCTCGGAGGAATCACCCGCGGGCGGCGGTGGAGGCCGGTCGTCGTCAGTATCGTCGCCCAGCTCGAACCACAGCGTCTTCCCGTCGTCGTGGGCGTTGACGCCCCACGAGCTGGCCAGCATCGACACCAGCCCGAGGCCGCGTCCAGTCGTTGCCAAGGGGTCGTAGTGCCGAACGCTCGGCAGCAGGGTTGAACGATCGGAGACCTCGATGCGCACGCCGCCGCCATGGTGGGTGCACCCGAGGCGGATCTGAGTGCCGGCGTGGAGGAGGGAGTTGGTGACGACCTCGCTCACGAGGAGGCTGGCCACCTCGACCAGGTCGTCGTGGCCGGAGGCCGTGAGCACGGCGGTGATCAGGCGACGGGCGTGTCCAACACTGGCTGGATCGGCCTCCAAAGTCTCGGCCACCAGCACGCCCGTTCGCGAACCCATGACCGTATTCTGCCTTGTCGTTCGCCCCACTGCTGACTCTCGACGGCCTGCGCGGCTCCAGGCGCCCGGCACCGTCATCGAGGACCCGGCCCTAGAGCGCGGCGGCGGACGCTGGTGGTCCACCGCAAGGGCGGCAAGACAGCCACCATCCTCTGGCCACCCGCACCGCCCACGCCGTCGACCTGGCCCTCCGCTAACAGCTCGACCGGCCGGCGTGACGGCGAGCGCGGCGACCCGGCAAACTGTGCGGGTCCGCTCGTCAGCCGGAGGTGCTTATGAGTCTTGATCGAGCCGTTGAAGCGTTCAGGTCGGCGGCCACGGCTTTCGCCCAAGGGAATCCTGAGCCGGTGAAGTCGGCCTATTCACATGCCGAAGATGTAACGCTCGCCAACCCCTTCGGACCGGCAGTACGAGGGTGGGAGAACGTTTCGGCTGCGCTTGACTACGCCTCCTCGCGGTTCAGTGACGGCGAGGTGACAGAGTTCAAGAACCTGGCCCGGTACGAGAGCGATGACTTGGTGACGTACCTCGACACCGAGCACTGGCGGACGAGGGTAGGGGGCGGTGATCACGCTGAGTTCGACCTGAGGGTCACCAGCACGTACAGGAAAGAAGACGGCCAGTGGAAGCTTGTCCTTCGCCATGCCGACCCGATCTCCAGCGCCGACCCGATGGGACCTTTACGCCGTACATCATGAGCTCGGCCGAACGCCGCCGCGATACCCCGTTGCCGAATCGGCACTCGTCGTCGCGGCCAGTTTCAGTGAGGTCGAACGCGGCCTGGAGGCCGAGGTGAGGGGGCGCCTCACGTCCCGTCGACTTCCAGGCTTGATAGGACGCCGACCAGCTGGCGTCCGGCGGGGCCGAGCTGGTCCGGACGCCACGCCGCCCGGATCACCACGTCGAGCTTCGGGTTTTCGAGTGGTCGCCACACGACTCCACGATCGCCGAGGGCTCGGACCTCGCTCTCCAGTTTGAGGGAGACCGCTAGAGCAGCACGGACGAGGCGTAACGAGGCGTCGACCCCGCCCGGTGCCGACTCATGGGTCGTGTGCGAACGCAGGCCACCCGCCCTCAGCGAACCGAACAGCCGGTCGAACTCGACGGGATCATCGGTGCGAGGAAAGGTGGCGAACGCCCGCCCGTCAAGATCCGCGGCGGTGAGGGACAGGCGTTCGGCGAGGACATCTCCGGCGGCCAGGGCGACACCCAGCGGTTCCCGGGCGACGGCGACGGCAGAGACCCCGGGATCCGGCACGTCGATGCGCACCAGGGCGATCTCGACGTCGCTCCGGTCCAGCGCGGCGGTGGCCCCGAACCCGGAAGGCAGTGACCGGGCGACGACGAGGACGTCGGGCAGTCGCCGGCGCCACTGCGTCAGCAGGCTGGGGAGGAGATCGGGGGGCAGGGCGGGAACGATCCCGACGCCGACCTCCCCCAGCACACCGGCACCGATCCGCGCCATTCGCTCGCTGACCTGCTCGTGCCGGGCGAGCAGCTCGCGGGCCTCGTCGAGGAAGCTCTCGCCGGCGGAGGTGAGCGCGACCCGCCGGCTCGTGCGCTCGAAGAGCATGACCCCGAACTCGGCCTCGAGGCCCCGGACCAGCTGGCTCACGGCGGGCTGGGCGATGTGGAGCCGGCGAGCCGCCTTCCCGAAGTGGAGCTCCTCGGCCACGGCAAGGAATGCCCGGATGTGGCGCAGCTCCACGTCCGGAATGATAAGCAGCGGTTCTCGATCGAGAAGCAGTTGGCGCTAGATCATCCTGCCCAATGGGTGTTGAGTTGACCTACCGCCCCGCCGGGGCAGGCAAGGGAGGTAGGCCAATGCTGACCACTGATGAGCCGTCGAGCACTTTGACCGACGAGGCGGCGCTTTACCACGAGGTGTCCGGGGGCGGCCCCGTCGCGCTGCTGATCGCTGGCACTCCGGGAGACTCGAGCCAGTTCGCGCCCCTCGCTGCCGCCATGAGCAGTCGCTACACCGTGGTGACCTACGACCGGCGGGGCACGTCGCGCAGCCCGCGGCCGATCGGGTGGTCGACCACGAGCGTCGCCGAGCAGGCAGACGATGCGGCCGGCATCCTCATGGGGGTCACCAGCGAGCCCGCGTTGGTCTATGGCACCAGCAACGGCGCGGCGGTCGCCCTCGAGCTTGCCCTGCGTCATCCGAAGCGGGTCAGGGCCGTCCTGCTCCACGAGCTGCCACTGCTCACGGTACTGGCCGAGCCGGAGCCGGTCGGCCGAATGTTGGGCCAGCTCATCGGCGCCGCCATGGAGCAGGGTGGTCCTGCGAAGGCATTGGACGCCTTCTTGCGCTTCGCCTACGGCGGCGAGCTCGTCGACCGGCTCGACCCTGAGCTGCGGGAGCAGATGTATGCCAACGCCGAGATGATCTTCACCATCGAGATGCCCGGCTTCCAGACCTACCGCCCCGACGAAGCGGCGCTGCGATCGATCGGCGTCCCCACGCGGGTCCTGGTGGGCGAAGATCAGGCCGTTCCGCTCTTCGAGGAGGCGGCGGCGTGGCTGGCGGAGCGGATAGGCACCACGGTGGTCCGGAGCCCCGGTGGCCACGGCGCGCACCTTTCTCATCCCGCCGAGCTGGCCGCCTTCATCTCCTCGCACGACCCCCCGAGCCTCCGACCAGCTGGCCGGCCTCGCCTGACGAACGACCGATGAGGTTAGATGGCGCCGCCTAGGCGGCCGAAGGGGGGACCGGGAGGCTCTCGGAGATGTTCGAGTTCGGCGACTGAAACCGACGGCTCGCCCGTCTCGCCACCTCGATGCTTCTCAGCGGCAACGGAGGCGCTCGTCATCAGCCGCCCTGGGGGGTCAGGCGTCGCCCGGGGCCTGTGACAGCTCGAGTTGTGCGACAGCGAGACTTCCGTCCACGATCGAAGTGGCCACCCCGACCAAACGCAGGTTGTGGCTGCGGGCATGGTTGCGCAAGGTGGAGAAGGCCTGCTCCATGGCCAGGCCGAGCCGCTCGGCCAGGACGCCCTTGGCCTGCTCGATGACGACACGGCTGGACAGGGCATAGTTGAGTTGCTCATTGAGAACCTGCGCCTCCTGAACGGCTCGATGCTGGAGGATGGCGATGGTGGCCACGTCGGCCAAGGCCCGGGCGGCAACGCCGTCGGGCTCATCCAGCTCCCCGGGTTCGGCCCCGAACAGGTTGAGGGCACCGATGATCCTGCCCCGCAGGCGCATGGGTATGGCGTGGACCGAGCGGAACCCGGCCTCCAGGGCGACTGGCCGGAACCGGGGCCAACGGTCGCCGGAGCTCGCCAGATCACGCTGCCACACGGCCTCTCCGGTGCGGTAGCAGTCCAGGCCGGGGCCCTGCTGGGCCTGGAGCTCGAACAGCTCCACCACCCGCATGGCCTCGCTGGATGAGGCCACGACCTTGAGATTGCCTTCGGGGGCGACGAGCATCAGCCCGGCGGCGGAGACGTCGAGCAGTTCGACGCAACGGTCACTCAGCCGCGTCAACAAGTCGACGACGTCGAAGTCGTCGACGAGGGTGTCGGCCAGCTCCACCAGCGTGCCTACCAGCCGGGTATCTGTCAGCATGTCGGCCTTCCTGGGGCATCTTGCAGCCTGGCTGCTAACACCCCGACGCCTCTCATGCTAGGCGGCTCTCGGGTTCTCAGGTGATGCGAAGGCTCCTGGCCACCACCTCCTTTGGCGGCACATCGGGTTCCCGGCCGGCTCGTGTGAAGGTCTTGTCGTCTGGGCTCACGTCTAGTGGAAGTCGACCAGAAAGGCGGTGGTGTCGTCGCTCAGCACGCCATGGTGGTCAAGCACGGTATGAGACAGTTGACGGACGGTCTCGGCCGCGTCGAGACCGGCTCTGGAGCGATCGCGTAGTAGCTCTACGAGTCTTTCCCGGCCGAAGTCCTCGCCGCCCGGACGGTGGGTGTCGACCACTCCGTCGGTGATGCAGAACAGCCGGTCCCCTGGTTGCAGGACGGCGTGCGCAACCTCGGTGACGCAGTGACCCAGCTCGTCGCTGCCGAGACCGGCCGGCAGCGTCGGATCGCACGGCAGCGATCCCAACACCTCGCCGCCGCGAACGAGGATAGGCAAGGGGTGGCCGATGTTGATCCAGGTCAGCTGGCCATCCAGCAGGTTGATCCGCCCGAGGATGCAGGTGACGAACTCCTCGCCTCGGCTCCGGGCTGCTACGGCGTCGTCCATGGCCTCATAGGTGGCTTCGAGATCGAGACCAGAGCGCCGACTGTGGCGGTAGCTGCTCACGGCGAGGTGGGCGAGCTGACTCGACACCAGCCCGTGGCCCATGGCATCGAAGACGGCGAAATCCAAGGTGTCGCCGTTGACGGCGTAATCAAAGGAGTCACCGCCGACCTCGTAGGCGGGCTGGATCAGCCCGGCCACCGACACCCGGCCGCTGTCGAGGCTCAGCGGCGGCAGCAGGTCCCACTGCATCTCGGCCGCCAGGCTGAACTTCTCGCTGCGGCGCAGGGCCGTGTAGGCGTCCGTGCACTGGCCCCGGGTGATGAGCAGCGCGGCGACCACACCGGCCAGGCTGTCGGCCAGAGCGCGAGCGTCGCTGTCGACCTCCGACATGGTGACGGACATCACGCCCAGACGGGCGGCGCCGTCGACCACGACGCTCCACAGCCGCACGCCGCCGGCAGCCGGTTCGTCCACCTGCCTGGCCCGGGTGAACGACCGGCCGCCGGCGGAATCGTCCATGGTGATCGATGCCGTAGCCGCCGAGCCGGCGATGGGCACCAGTCGACGTTGTTCGAAGTCGGTCACGTACACCGACAGCTCGCGCATCCCGAACTCGGCCACGCGGCGGGCGAGGAACGACCCGATCTGATCAGGCGCCTCGCGCCTGGACTCGTGCAGGAGGGCGGCAACCTGGGCGTACGCGCCCAGCGACGGTCTCTCCGGGCCATGGGCAGGCGGCAAGCCGCCGTCGTCATCTGTGGTGGCCGACGTCTGCTCGTCCCCGGCGAAGGACTTGCTGGGCATCACGGCTGCTTTCCCTCGGGGCCAACGACGCGCTACCGGGGACCGGGGCGACGTGCCGGGAAGGCCATTGCACGCGGATGTGCGCTGCCTCAGACCTTACACCCAGCGAGGAGACCAGCGGTCGTTTGGCTGGAGAGCCCGGCATCAGGGCAAACACCGCGATATAGGGCTAAGTTGACACTCGGCAACGGCCGAGACAAGAGACACAAGGGACGAGGGACCGCCGGCGGCGCTCTGGTCTTCCCCACGACAGCGGCCTGAAAGGCACACATTCCATGACGGCGTCCCTATCCGGCTTCTCACGCGCGTTCCTAGCGAGCGTCCTCGCCCTCAGCGGCGCACTTCTCCTCAGCGGCGGCCAGGCCGGTGCCGCAGAAGCACCCGTCGGGCTGGGTACGGCCACGAGCTTCGCCGTCCTCGGCGGCTCGACGGTCACGAACACCGGTCCGTCGGTCATCAGCGGCGACCTCGGGGTCAGCCCCGGCACCGCGGTGACCGGGTTCCCGCCCGGCACCGTGACCAACGGAGTCATCCACGCAGCCGATGCAGAGGCGGCGCAGGCGCAGGCCGACGTCACCATCGCGTACAACGACGCCGCCGGCCGATCGGCCACCGCCAACGTCACGGCCGACCTGGCTGGCCAGACCCTGGTGCCGGGCGTCTATCGAGGCCCCACCCTCGGGCTCACCGGCACCGTCACCCTCGACGCCCAGGGCAATCCCAACGCCGTGTTCATCTTCCAGGCCGGCAGCACTCTCATCACCGGTTCGGGAAGTCGTGTCTCCCTCATCAACGGGGCCGACGCCTGCAACGTCTACTGGCAGGTCGGTAGCTCGGCCACGCTGGGGACGACCACCGACTTCGTCGGCACAGTCCTCGCCCTGACTTCGGTGACGGCCGACACCGGAGCCACGGTCAACGGTCGGCTGATCGCTCGCAACGGCGCCGTGACGCTCGACACCAACACCATCACCAGGGGTGGCTGCGCGGCCGTGGCTCCTGCGGCGACCACGTCCACCACCTCGGCCACGACGACCACCCTTCCGCTCACCAGCATCACGACCCTCCCAGGCACCGCCGGCACTGCCGGCACGGGTGGCACGGGTGGCACGGGTGGCAGCGCCACGGGAGGCACGCGAACCACCGGCACCGTCGGAGCCACCCCCGGCACCGGCCGCGCCACCAATCGCGGCACGGCGACAGCAACCTCGAGAGGCAGGTCGACCCCCGGTCGTGGAGACAGCTCGACAGCCACCGGGCGCACGACGCCGCTGGCCAACACCGGTTCGGAGCTGACGGGGACGACCGTTGCCGGCGTGCTGGCCATCCTGCTCGGCGCCCTGATGCTCATGACCTCGAAGGCGGCACCCAGACCAGCCCGCCTGCACCGCCGCCGCCGGTAGACCCGCCTCCCTCACCCCCCAGCGCGTGGCGAAAGGTCATTCCTCGGTCACGTCACGACGTCATTCCGCCGCTGAGGATGGGGTCGAGGCACCAATCGGGATGGTCGCTCTTCAGTCGCTGCAGCCAGTAGGGGCTCTCGAAGAGGGCCAGCGAGGTGCCGTCCTGACGGTTCAAGACGGTGACTCCGTTGACGTTGCGAAGGTGGATGGCCGTGGCCTCGTCGGTTCGCCGGGCGACGGTGTGGGGGGTGGGGGACAGCTCGACCTGGGAACCGAACTCGTGCTCCAGGCGATGGGCGAACACCTCGAACTGCATCTGGCCGACCGCGCCCAGCACCGGCGTGGGGTCGCCGTCCGGGTACCGGAGCACCTGGACGACGCCCTCGCGCTCCATCTGCTCCAGGCCCCGGCGGAACTGCTTGAACCGGCCGGTGTCCCGGGCCCGGGCCCGGGCGAAGAGCTCGGGGGCGAAGGTCGGGATCGTCGGGTAGGCGACGGGCTGCGCCTCGTACAGCGCGTCGCCGATGCGCAGGTCGGTGGCGTTCACCAGGCCGATGACGTCGCCGGGGTAGGCCTCGTCGATGGTGTCGCGCTCGGAGCCGAACACCGACGACGCGTACTTGGTGGAGAAGGGGCGGCCGCTCGGGCCATGGGTGACGGTCATGCCCCGCTCGAAGCGCCCGGAGCACACCCGCACGAAGGCCACGTGGTCACGGTGGGCCGGGTTCATGTTGGCCTGGATCTTGAAGACGAAACCGGAGAACGGCGCCTCGAGGGGGCGACGTCGGCCGGCGGCGTCATCACGGCCCTCCGGTGCCGGCGCCAGGTCGACGACGGCATCGAGCAGGTGACGTACGCCGAAGTTGGTGAGGGCGGAGCCGACGAACAGCGGCGTGGACGAGCCGGCCAGGAAAGATGGGAGGTCGAGATTGGCGCCCACCTCGTCCAGCAGCGCGCACTCCTCCACGGCGGTGCCCCACGCGCCGCCCTCCTCCTCAGCCGCCCGTGACGGGTCGACCAGCTCCTCGGGTGCGGCCTTCGACCCGTGGGCTGTGCGGCTGAAGCGGATGAACAACCCGGTGCGGCGGTCGATGACGCCGCGGAATTCGCCGGGCACACCGACGGGCCAGGTGACGGGGGTGGGGCGGAGCGAGATCTGACCCTCGATCTCGTCCAGGAGCTCGAGTGGGTCGCGGCCCGGCCGGTCGTACTTGTTGAGGAACGTGAGGATCGGGATGTTCCGGGCCCGGCAGACCTCGAACAGCTTGAGCGTCTGCGCTTCGATGCCCTTGGCCACGTCGAGCACCATGACCGCGGCATCGGCGGCGGCCAACACGCGGTACGTGTCCTCGGAGAAGTCCCGGTGCCCGGGCGTGTCGAGCAGGTTCACCACATTGTCCCGGTAGGTGAACTGGAGCACCGTGGAGGTGATCGAGATCCCCCGCTGCTGCTCCATGGCCATCCAGTCCGACGTGGCCCGGCGGCCCCCGCCACGGGCTCTCACCGCCCCGGCCTCCGCCACCGCCCCCGCATAGAGCAGGAACTTTTCCGTGAGAGTCGTCTTGCCTGCATCAGGGTGGCTGATGATCGCAAACGTCCGGCGCCGCGCCGCCTCGGCCAGGTGTGATCCCACGAGCCCCGGCTCGTTCGTCACCGAGGCGACTCTACCGTCACGTCGAAGAAGGGCTCCTGGGGCCTGTCCTCGTGGCCGGCTCCGGGCCCCGAGGTCGACGATCTCGGGTGGAGGATCGTCGCTACGCTCCGGAAGTGGCCCACTTCGATCCTGCGGCATACGGAGCTTCTGGCATCGCCGACGAGTACGACGAGCTGTACGCCGGGCAGTGGGACACCGAGGGTGCGGTCGACTGCATCGCAGAGCTCGCTGCCGGTGGACGGGTGCTCGAGTTCGGGATCGGAACAGGGCGGCTGGCGCTGCCGCTGGCGGAGCGGGGCCTGGAGGTCCACGGCGTGGACGGATCACCGGACATGGTCACCCGGCTGCGGGCCAAACATGGGGGGCGACAGGTCCCGGTGGTCATCGGCGACTTCGCTTCGGTGCGAGCCGGTTCCGACTTCGCTCTGGTGGTCCTCGCCGCCAACACGATCTTCGCCCTTCCCGACCAGGACGCACAGGTGGCGTGCTTCCGCAATGCCGCCGGTCACCTGGCTCCGTCCGGTCTCTTCGTGATCGAGGCCTGGGTGCCCGACGTGGGCGCGTTCCGCCACAATCGGATGGTCCGGCCGCGAATCATGCGCCCTGGCACCGTGTCCATGGAAACCGCCGAGCTGGACCCAGTCGCGCAGATGATGCGGACGACACAGGTGGTGTTCTCGGACGGCTCGGTGCGGCTCTATCCGGCCGATCACCGCTACGCGTGGCCCGCCGAGCTCGACCTCATGGCTCAGCTCGCAGGACTGCGCCGGGAGAGTCGGTGGGAGGACTGGCGCCGTTCGCCCTTCACCGCCGCCAGCCAAGCCCACGTCAGCGTGTACCGGCGGGAGCACCACGCCGCCGCCTGACCCCACAGCGCCCGCTCGTGGCTCACCAGCTTCACGTTCCGAAGAGATCCAGCATCTCGCCGATGGTCCGCTCGCCACTCACCAGGTCCCGCCAGGGCAGGTGATCCTGGATGTGATAGCGGTTCCGGCGACCGTCGCGCTCCTTGGTCACGTAACCCTCCTCGGTGAGATCGACCACTATCCCGTAGGCCGTGCGCTCAGTGATGTCGAGGGCGGCGGCGACGTCCCGCAGGCGCGCGTCCGGGTGGCTCGAGATGAAGAGAAGTGCCCTCGCGTGGTTGGTGAGGAAGGTCCAGTTGCCGATGCTGTACCATACCCGCAAAAGGAGAAAGTTGTTGCTAGTGTCCTATTTCTAGGATATAGTTACGTCCATGACCGCGTCCCTGTCCAAGTTCCCGCGCGCCTTGTTGCTGGGCCTCATCGGACTCGCCGGCATCGTTCTGGTCAGCGGGAGCCAGGTGGGTGCCGCCGAGGCCCCGGTAGGTATGGGCACCGCCGGCAGCTTCGCTGTTCTTGCCGGCTCGACTGTGACCAACACGGGCCCATCGGTCATCAGCGGCGACGTGGGCGTCAGCCCTGGCACGGCGATAGTGGGGTTCCCTCCGGGGATCGTGAACAACGGGGCCATTCACGCCGGCAACGCGGTGGCGGCGAAGGCCCAGGCTGACCTGACCAGCGCCTACAACGACGCCGCCGGTAGGGCGGTGACCGCGAACGTAGCCGCGGACCTGTCGGGGCAGACCTTCGTCTCGGGCGTCTACCGTTCGCCGACCCTGGGACTGGGCGTCAACGGGACGGTCACTCTCGACGCACAAGGTGATTCGAACGCGGTGTTCATCTTCCAGGCTGGTGACACCCTCATAAACGGATCGGGCAGCGTCGTCTCCCTCATCAACGGAGCCGACGCCTGCAACGTGTTCTGGCAGGTCGGCAGCTCGGCCACGCTGGGGACGAACTCCGTCTTCGTGGGCACCATCCTGGCGCTGACCTCGGTGACCGCGAACACCGGAGCGACAGTGGCAGGCCGGTTGCTGGCTCGCAACGGAGCTGTGACGCTCGACACCAACAGGGTCACCACGGCCAGCTGTGGGGCTGGGGCGACGACGACCACATCGGCTCCCGCGGGGACCACCACCGCAGCAACCACGGCCACCACCACGGCCACCACCACGGCGACCACCACGGCGACCACGGCGACCACGGCCACCACCACCGCAGCAACCACGGCCACCACCACGGCGACCACGGCGACCACCACCGAACCCACCTTCTCCACTACGGCATCCACGTCGCCCCCCCTCGCCTCCACAGGGGTCACCACTCCGGCCGCCCGTGCGAGGGGCACCACCGCCGGCACCGCTACGGCGTCAGGCACCGGAACGGCAGGCGCGGGCACCGCGTCGGGCACCGGCACGGCGGGCACGGGCACCGCGTCGGGCACCGGCACGGCAGGCACGGGCACCGCGGCGGGGGCCGGCACCACCGCCACCGCCTCCGGCGTCAGCCGCGGCACGACGACCGCAGTTGCGACGGGCACCTCGAGCGCCAGTGGCAGCGGAGACGGCTCCACGGCCACGGCGCAGGCACCACTGGCCCGTACGGGCTGGCAGCTCACGAGCACCGCAGTGACTGGAATGCTGGCGATCATCCTCGGCTTCGGGATGATGATGGGATCCAGGCCGAAGCTGACCCCCGCGACGGTCCGCCGCTACCGCTGCTGAGGGTTGCCTTGGTATTGATCCTTCAGAGCAGAGCCGACGCTACGCGTTCAACTGTTCCGGCTCGAGCTGACGGCACCAATGAGGGCGGCGATCACGGCGACGACGAGCGCGGCGATGAGGAGCCATCGGAGCGCGGCAACGATGACGCCCACCAGAGCCAGGGCCACGATGGCCACTACCAGAACGGCAATGACCTTGCCCAGGGTGCTCACGCGGGAAATCTATCTCCGATGCTGCCGGCGGCTGTGCGGGTTGCGCCCAGCTTGGTTGCTAGTGCCCGGTCAGGCAACGTTTGCCGCGTTCACGACGGCCAGGACCACCGCTGGCTTCGTTCTCGTCCTCGACGCACGTCGTGTGCGCCTTCGTCCTGCGGCCTTGCCAGCGGCGCCCCTGGCTCGCCGTGAACATCGCCAACGTCACCTGACGGGGCACTAGAGCCAGTCCCGCCGGCGGAAGAGCACGAACAGGCTGGCGGATGTCAGCACCATCAGCGAGAGGGCGAATGGGTAGCCGAGTGACCAGCCGAGCTCCGGCATGTGCTCGAAGTTCATCCCGTAGACCCCGGCGATCATGGTGGGCAGGGCGATGATGGCAACCCACGCCGAGATCTTGCGCATGTCCTCGTTCTGGCGGACGCCCACTTGCGCCAGGTTGGCGTTCAGGGCGCTGGCCAGCAGGTTGTCAACCGCTTCGATCCGGTCCGCCACCCGTTGCACATGGTCGTGCACGTTACGGAAGTAGGCGAGCATGCTTGTGTCGGCAGGGGTCAGCCGCCCGCTGGCGAGATCCTCCAACGGGTCCATCAACGGGACCACCGCCTGGCGGAACTCGACAACCTCCCGCTTCAGCTTGTAGAGGCGCTCGGCGTAGTTGTCCCGGCCGGTCGAGAAGACGGCGCGCTCCACCTCGTCGACGTCCTCGTCGAAGTTGCTGAGCACGCTCCCGTAGTCGTCGACCACCCGGTCCATCACGGCGTGAAGCACGCCGATGGCGCCCGCCTTCAGCTGTTCGGGATCGGACTCCAGCCGCTTTCGGACATCGGACAGCACGCTGCCGGGGCCGTGGCGGACAGAGACGAGGAAGCGGTCGCCGAGGAACAGCATGATCTCGCTCAGCTCCACGACCTCGTCGTGGCCCACATAGGCGGCCGCCTTCAGCACCACGAACATCATCGGGCCGTACATCTCGAGCTTCGGTCGCTGGTGGGCGTGGATGGCGTCCTCTACGGCGAGGGGGTGCAGGTTGAACTCTTCGGCCACCCTCCCGAACTCGGCGGCATCGGGCTCGGCGAGGCCGATCCACACGAAGCTGTCCGGGTTGGCCCGGCTCGCCTCCAGCGCGTGGTCCAGCTCCAGCTCCCTCTCCATGCGGACGCCGGACTCGTAGACGGCGCAGTCGACGATCACCCCATCAGTCTGGCCGCTCGAGCGGCAGGGCTCGTGACGGCATGTCTGGATCGGAGCCGCCGATGGTGCCAACATGCCGGATGGCGCGTTTCAAGAAGGGCGACAAGGTGATCATCACCCACGGCGACTTCAAGGGCCAGTGGGGTGTCATTCTCGACAAGGACATCATCGGCGACGAGCTGACTGTCGCCCTGGGCGAGGAGGGCAGGCAGATCAGGACCGAGGAGACTCATGTGAACAAGGTCGACGACGATTGACCGAGAGAATTGTCGTCCGGATGCCGAGGCGCAGCCGAGAGCTCTAGGTGGCGCGGCGGGGAGGGCCAGGCGGACGTCGACACCGGGCGAGAGCCACCATTGTGAACGCCCGCCACGCCCGAGCAGAAGGGCACCCTGTACGGGCAAGTCGTCGCCGAGGACCCCCCGGGACGCACCGAGCAGCCGTCGCCGCGCCGCCATGCACCTCGGTGCCGACGGTCATGAGAACCGTCTGTTTGCTCCATGCCTTTGCTATGGTCAGCAATGCTCGCACAGAAGAGGCTCGCCAGAGCCTTCCGCCGGCGGACCAGGTAGGAGGCACTTCTTCGTGGCCACGCAGGACCTGACGGTGCCGATGCCCTGGATCCGCCAACTCCTTCCGGAGGGGCGCCCGTTGCCCGACGAAGTCTGGCGGCACCGCCACCGTTTCATACTCGCCCTGCTGTGGGCTCACGCCGCCGGTTTGTTCGCTTTCTCCATAGTGAGAGGCAACGGCCTGGTGCACTCGGCCTCCGAGGCGGGAGTGGTGGCCGTGGCCGCCGGTGTGGCGACAGTCGTGGGCGGCCGACGGGCCCGCTCGGCCGTGGGGGCATTGGGGCTGGTCATGTCCTCGGCCGTCCTGGTCCACCTCTCGGGGGGAGTGGTGGAGGCGCACTTCCACTTCTTCGTGATGGTGGCGGTCCTGACCTTCTATCAGGAGTGGCTGCCCTTCCTGGTGGCCGCCGCCTTCGTGGTGCTCCATCACGGGGTTGTGGGAGTGCTCGACGCCGACGCCGTCTACAACCACTACGCGGCGATCAACAACCCCTGGAAGTGGGCGCTGATCCACGGCGGCTTCGTGGCCGCCGCGGCGGTGGCCAATGTCACCGCGTGGCGCCTCAACGAGGAGTCGGGCCTGAAGGCCGAACGCTCCTACCAGCAGCTCCAGGCCAGCGAGGCCCGCTTCCGCGGGATCATCGAAACCGCCCAGGAGGGCGTCTGGCTGCTGGACAGCGAAGGGTGCACGAGCTTCGTGAACCGCAAGGGCGCCGAGATGTTGGGTGTCGATACAGGCGATGCTCTCGGCTCGTCGTTCGCCGGCTTCGTCGACCCCGAGCACGGGCCGGTGGTCCAGGCGAAGCTCGAGCGCTGGGCCAAGGGGCCCGCTCAGGGTGACGAGCTCAAGTTCCGTCGCGCTGACGGGTCTGAGCTGTGGGGTCTCGTCGCGGCCGCGCCGGTCGTCCTCGACGACAGCGGGTCGGACGGCATCCTGGTCATGCTCTCCGACATCACCGAGCGCAAGGCGGCGGAAGAGGCGCTGGCCCACCAGGCTTTCCACGACAAGCTCACCGGGTTGGCCAACCGGGCGCTGTTCCTCGATCGCCTCGAGCACGCCCTTGCCCGCCGGGCCCGCCACGGCGTGGACACCGCGGTGTTGTTCCTGGACCTCGACCGCTTCAAGGCCGTCAACGACAGCCTCGGGCACGCCAGCGGCGACGAGCTCCTGGTGGCTGTGGCCCAGCGTCTGAGCTCCGTGGTCCGGCCCGGTGACACCGTGGGCCGCATGGGCGGCGACGAGTTCGTGGTGCTGTGCGAGGAGTTGGAGGACGAGCGGGCCGCCCTGAACATCGCCGACCGTGTGGCCCGGACCATGGGTGCCCCTTTCGTGGTGGACGGGAACCAGATCTCGGTCACCGCCAGCATCGGGATCGCCTTCGCCTCGCCGGCCGCCTACGACACTCCCGACGCCCTCCTGAGGGAGGCCGATGCCGCCATGTACCGGGCGAAGGCGTGCGGGCGGAACGGCATCGAGGTCGCCGACCCCGAGATCCGCGCCCGCGCCCTCGAGCGCCTCGAGATGGAGGCAGCCCTTCGGGCCGGCATCGGCCGGGGCGAGTTGCGGGTGCACTACCAGCCGGTGGTGGACCTGGCCACCTCCCAGGTGATGGGTTGTGAGGCGCTGGTGCGCTGGGAGAGGCCGGGGTTCGGCCTGGTACCGCCGATGGAGTTCATCCCGCTGGCCGAGGAGAGCGGGCTGATCGTCTCACTCGGGGCTTTGGTTTTGAGCGAGGCGTGCGGGCAGGTGGCGGCCTGGAACCGCCAGCGGCCGGGAGGCCCGCCTCTGACCGCATCGGTCAACGTCTCGGCTCGCCAGCTGGGTTCGCCGGGTCTGATCGACGTGGTCCGGTCGACGCTCTCCGACAGCGGCCTCGACCCCATCTCCCTCTGCCTGGAGATCACCGAGAGCGTGCTCATGGAGGATGAGGAGGCCACGAGAGGGGCTCTCGACGCCCTGAAGCGCCTTGGTGTCAGCGTGGCCGTGGACGACTTCGGCACGGGGTACTCGTCGCTCGTGTACCTGCGCCGGTTCCCGGTCGACGAGCTCAAGGTCGACCGCTCCTTCGTCTCGGGGCTGGGCGACAATGCCGAGGACAGTGCGATCGTGGCCGGCGTGATCGGCTTGGCCCACGCTCTCGGAATGGCCGCGGTCGCCGAGGGAGTCGAGACACCCGAACAGGCCGAGCACCTGAAGCAACTCGGCTGCGGGCTCGCCCAGGGCTTCCACTGGAGCCGCCCGCTGCCCGCCGCCGAGTTCGGCGCCTGGCTGGAGGATTTTTGGGCATCGGCGGCATCGGCTCCGGCCGGGCCCCTAACCGTGCTGCTGGTGGACGATCAGGTGACGTTCCGCCGGGCGGCCCGGACAGCCCTGGAGCTCGAGGGTTGCTTCGACGTGGTGGCCGAGGCGGGCGACGGGGCCGAGGCCATCAGGCTCGCCGAGCTCCACCAACCCGACCTGGTGCTGCTCGACCTGGTCATGCCGGGAATGGGCGGACTGGAGGCTCTTCCCCACATTCTCGAGGTGGCGCCGGCCACGAAGGTGGCGTTCCTCACCGCTCTCCAGTCGGACGCCGTCGGCCCCAAGGCGGTGGTGAACGCTGCCGGCTGCTTCGAGAAGTCGGACCTGGGCGGCGCCGTGAGACAGCTCGCGGCCCTCCTGAGCCCCGGCGGCCCCAAGGCCCAGTGCTACCCGATCAGCCCGCTGGCGACCCTCTCGTCCATCTCCACGCCCGAGAGGACGAGATAGAGCAAGCACGGGATGGAGCGTCTGGGAAGCCCCCGCGGTACGGTCGTCGCCATGGCCGTCGACGAGGAACTACTGGCCCAGCTGAAGCAGACGAAGGCCGAGATCGACCGCCTGCAGGTCGAGCTCAAGGGCCTGGTCTCGCGCCTGCAGGAGAGCGGAGCCACCACCGAGGAGATCAAACAGGCACTGCGGGGTTGACGCCCCCGCCGGGGCGCCCCGCTCAGCCGACCCAGTGGCGGTGCTCGCACATCTTCTTGCCGCGGGGAACCTCGTGGCCGTACATGCAGACGCGGCCGCGCCCCTTCCTCGGCTCGGGCTTGGCCGCCGGCCGCGAAGCCGACGCCGACTCTGAGTCCTTCTTTCCGCCACCAAGCCGATCACGCAAGCCCACAGCACACCTCCAGGTCGTTGTTGGGCTGACACTAATGCCACTGGCCAAGCCTGTTGCCGAGCTCGTCACGGATCTCAGGGATCACGACCTCGCCCTTCGCCCCGACCCTGTGGTCATACCAGCAAGATGACCAAATGGGCCGTGGGGTGCGACGCCAACAACCACTGAGCCGGGTGAGAGCACGACAGGGGGCAGATCGTACGTGACCAACGTCGGCGCTTCGGCGCGGACGAGAGGCTGAACCGGCACGAGATAGATATGGGCTGAGGCGGGTAGCGTCCCATCTCATGAGCGACACCGGTGATTTGTCCCTGAAGCTCGACAGTATCCGGGACACCCTGCAGGTTATGAGGGCTCTCTTGGAGGAGGTCACCTCGCGGTTGGCTCGTATCGAAGACGCGATCCAGGCGGCGGAAGCGCCTCCCGATTGACGCTCGGCAGCTAACGCGCCGGCGGTCGATCCGGTGCCTCGGGCTGAGCAGACCGAACGGTCAGGTGGTTGACACCGAACGTGACGAGAACCCCGGCAGCAACCAGAACCGCAGTCTGCTCCACGCCCTTCAGCGGCGAACGTCCCGTCACCATGTACGCGATGGTGAGGCCCCCGAGGACGAGAGCGAGAGCTCCCAGTGCGACCGACGCGACGCCGGTCAGCGCCAGCTTGCGGCGCACCAGCCGGACGCTCTTGTGCAGCTTGGCGAGCTTGACGGCCTTGGAGATCTTCAGGGCCTTGAACGCCTTTACCACGATGAGCAGGCGCATGGCCGGTGCCACGGCAAGCGCTAGAGGCACCAGCGGCGAGGACACGACGACGACGAGCAGCTCGAACTTGTGCCCGCTCGTCCAGGCGACACGGTCGTCGACGACGCTGAGCATGATGGCGACCTCGACGACGAACGTCAGCCAGACAGCCCAGTGCCCAACGGTTTCCACCGTGTGCCAGGCGCCTGTCGGCTGTGACAGGCCGAGGGCTACCAGCGGCAGCACCGCGATCGCGGCGACGAGGACCGGTGCCTTGAGGCGCTTTTCCCACGTCGAGACGCGTTGGCTGTTGCTCGGGCGGACTGCCATAGAAGAACAAGCTGACGCAGGTCCGGAACCTGTCCGGCTACTCTGACTGAGCCTTCTTGGTGACCTTGTCGTAGAGGTGCTGGGGGAGGAGGTCGTAGTGGTCGTGCTCGACGGTGAAGCGACCGCGGCCGCCGGTCAGTGAGCGCAGGTCGATGGCGTAGCGCTGGATCTCGGAGGTGGGGACCATGGCCACCACTACCTGCTCGCCGTCGTTGCCGGGCTCGGTGCCCTGGACGCGGCCGCGGCGGGCGTTGAGGTCGCCCATGACATCGCCCTGCTGGGCCGCCGGCACCGTCACCTCGAGCAGCGAGATCGGCTCGAGGAGCACAGGGCCGGCCTTGGCCATGGCCTCGTGGAAGCCGAGGGACCCGGCCATCTTGAAGCTCATCTCCGAGGAGTCGACGGCGTGGAACTTGCCGTCGAAGAGGGTGACCTTCACGTCCACCACCGGGTAGCCGTACACCCCGCCGCGGGCCATCGTCTCGGCGATCCCCTTCTCCACCGCAGGGATGAACTGGCGGGGGATGGCGCCGCCGACGATCTTGTCCACGAACTCGAAGCCGGCGCCGCGCTCGAGGGGCTCGACCTTGATGAAGGCCACGCCGAACTGGCCGTGGCCGCCGGTCTGCTTCTTGTACTTGCCCTCGGCTTCGGCCGGCGCCGTGATGGTCTCCCGGAAGGCGACCAGGACCTCCTCGGTCTCGACGTCCACGCCGTACTTGCGGTGGAGCCGTTCGGTCACGATCGACAGGTGGGTGTCGCCCATCCCGGCGAGGAGCGTCTGGTGGGTCTCGTCGTCCCTGCGCACCACGAGTGCCCGGTCCTCGTCCTGCAATCGGTGGAGGGACGTCATGAGCTTGTCCTCGTCGCCCTTGGACCTCGGCCGGATGGCCACCGATAGGACCGGCTGCGGCGCCGGCACCTCGGGCAGGCGCACCGGCGTGCCCCGGGGGGCGAGGGTGTCACCCGTGGTCGTGTTGGCCAGCTTGGCCACCGCGGCGATGTCTCCCGCCGGCACCTCGCTCAGCCCCACCTGCTCCTTGCCCCGCAGGGTGAAGAGGGCATGGAGCTTCTCGTCGGCGTGGGTGCGGGGGTTGGTCAGCACCGTGTCGGGCTTGATCGTGCCCGACATCACCTTGAACAGCGACACCCGGCCGACATAGGGATCCGCGAGCGTCTTCCAAACGTAGGCCAGCGGCTGACCCGAGGGGTCGCAGGCCACCTCGTGCAGGGTGTCGGCGCCCTCGACCGTGACCGGGCCCCGGCGCCCGGGCGGCGGGCCGATCTCGCAGATGAAGTCCGCCAGCCGGTCGATGGCCACGCCTTTTGCCGCAGATCCACAGACCACCGGGAACACCTGGCCGACAGTGACGCCGGCGGCCAGGGCGTCCTCCAGCTCCCTCGTGGAGATGTGCTCGCCCTCCAGGTACCGCTCGGTGAGGTCGTCGTCGCCCACCACGATGCCTTCCACGAGGTTGTCGTGGACCTGGTGCTCGAGAGCTTCCATCTCGTCGGGAATGGCGCCGGTGACGGCCTTTCCCGTGTCGTAGGTGATGGCGGTGTCGGTGAGCAGGTCGGCGATGCCGTGGAACTCCTGCTCGGCGCCGATGGGCAGCTCCAGGGGGGCGATGCCGGCCCCGAAGGTGCTCCGCAGCTGGTCGAGGGTGCGCTCGAAGCTGGACCGCTCACGGTCCAGCTTGTTCACGAACACCATCCTCGGCAGCCCCAGGCTCTCCGCAAGCTTCCACAGGACCTCGGTCTGGACCTCCACGCCTTCCACTGCGCTCACGACGAACACGGCCAGGTCGGCCACCCGAAGAGCAGCCTCCACCTCGGGAAGGAAGTCGGCGTACCCGGGGCAATCCAGCAGGTTGATCTTGTGGCCGTTGTACTCCAGAGGGGCGAGGCCCACGGCCAGCGAGATGCCGCGCTTGAGCTCCTCGGGGTCGAAGTCGGTGGTGGTGTTGCCGTCCTCCACCCGGCCCTGCCTGGAGATGGCGCCGGCCTGGAACAACATGGCCTCGGCCAGGGTGGTCTTGCCGGCCCCTCCGTGGCCCACGAGAGCCACGTTGCGGATCTTGTCGGGCGGGAAGCTCTTCACGGCACCCCTCGTTGGGTAGGAAAGACGAGAAGCGCAAGAGTAGCCACCGTGGGTGGTACCGTAAAAGGGCAGTTTCCGCCTCTGTTTCGGGAGTCTTATTGTTTGACGGTCGCTGGCGGAGTGGTGTGGACCGGGCCACGGCGCCCGTAGGTTCTGCCCTTCGCCGTACAGGGATGACGGCAGACCAGCTCACCGCCTTCGGACTCATCGTGGCGGTCGGGGCCGCGGTCGCCATTGGCTCGGGCCGGCTCGGCCTCGGGCTCGTGCTCCTCATATTCTCGGCCGTCCCCGACCTGCTCGACGGGCCCGTCGCCAAGGCATCCGGGACGGCCGGTCCCCGTGGCGCTTTCTTCGACTCGGTGGCTGACCGTGTCACGGATTCGCTGGCCCTGGGCGGCATCGGCTGGTACCTCGCTTCCGAGGAAGGCGGTCACGCCGCCCTCCTGCCCTTCGCCGTCATGGCCGCCGCCGCGCTCATCTCCTACGAGCGGGCCAAGGCCGAGTCCCTGGGCTACTCGGCCAAGGGCGGGCTGATGGAGCGGGCCGAGCGCATGATCGCCCTCTGCTTCGCCCTCGCCTTCAGTGCGCTGCTGGTGCCTGTCCTCTGGGTGATGCTCGTGCTCACCATGGCCACCGCCGTGCAGCGCTTCGCCGTGGTGTGGAAGCAGGCGAGCAGCACGCCCACCCGTTCGCGGGACGAGCGGTGGCGGGCGTGGCGCGAGGCCAGCGAGGTCAAGCGGATGCGGGCCCGCGCACAGCTGGCGCCCAAGTGGCGCACCCGTACGCGTAGAGGGCGCTCCCGCCGATGGGCGAGCGCGGGCCGCCGTGGCCTCGGCAGCCTGCGGAGCGATCGCACGGCTCGTGAGGACCGCTGGCGGCTGCGGGCGCGGCCCCGCCCCCGGCCCTGACGCTTCCCGCAACCCGCCGCCGCCGGGCCGCCCTTCTCCCGTACTACCGCTACCGGGCCGCGGCGGCGCTGGCCCGCGGTGTGCCCGAGCCCGTCGCCCGCGGCGGCGCCTTCACCATCGGGCTCACCTTGGGTGCCTGCCTGCGGGATCGGCAGGCCATAGTCAGGCGCCATCTGCGACGGGTCGTCGGCCCCGAGGTGACCGAGGAGGCGCTCGACCGCCTCGTCCGCAACACCTTCACCTCCTACGCCCGCTACTGGATGGAGTCGTGCCGCCTGCCCGGCACAGTGGGACCGTGGGTCGACGAGCGGATGTCGTCCACCGGCGTGGAGCAGTTCGACAAGGCCAAGGCCGAGGGCCGCGGCGTCATCCTCGCCCTGCCCCACCTCGGAGGCTGGGACCACGGCGGGGCCTGGGTGGCCTGGCTCGGCCACCGTCTCACTGCGGTCGTCGAGCCGGTGGAGCCTCCCGAGCTGTTCCGGTGGATCGCCGAGCTGCGTCGCGCCGTCGGGATGGAGATCATCCCCCTCGGACCGGGCGCCGGCACCGCCCTGCTCCGGAAGCTGCGGGCCGCTGAGATCGTGGCCCTGGTCTGCGACCGCGACATCGGCGGCGGTGGCGTGGAGGTCGAGTTCTTCGGCGAGCGCACCACCCTTCCCGGCGGCCCAGCCACCCTCGCCCTGCGCACCGGTGCTTATCTACTGCCCACTGCGGTGTACTTCGACGGACCCAAGGGCCACTACAGCCTGGTAGGCCAGCCGGTGCCGACCGAGCGGACCGGGCGCCTGCGGGACGATGTGGCCCGCGTCACCCAGGAACTGGCCGTCCGCCTGGAGGAGCTCATCCGCCGGGCGCCCGACCAGTGGCACATGATGCAGCCGAACTGGCCCAGCGACCGGCTTTAGAACAGCCGAGCACCGAGCCCGGCGAGTTGCCATAATTGCCCGCTTCGACGACAAAGGAGAGCGGAATGGCAAGCATGATCCAGAAGAGATTCGAGGACGCAGAAGACGTACGGGCCTTCGAAGAGGACTCGGGCCAGCTGGAGATGGTCGACCTGAACGGCGTCGGCGTGGGCCGGGCGACCTTCAAGCCGGGTTGGCAGTGGTCGAAGCACGTCAAGCCCATCGCCGGCACCGACAGCTGTCAGGCCCCCCACATGGGCTACTTCATCTCGGGTCGCATGAAGATCGTCATGGACGACGGCGAGGAAGCGGAGTTCGGCCCGGGCGACGTCATGGTCTGCCCGCCCGGCCACGACGCCTGGATCGTCGGCGACGAGACCTGCGTCGTCATCGACTGGCAGGGCTTCGACGACTACGCCAAGCGCAAGTAACCCCCCGTTTGATTACGAACTGAGGGCGCCGCCTGGTGGGCTGGCGGCGCCCTCAGTGATGATTGCGTGCCGGTCGCCGGCTCAGGACCGGCGCACCTTCTGCTTCACGAAGTTGGCGATCGTGTCGGTGGTCGTCTGGACCTTGTGCACCTTGCGCACGTGCTCCGACACCTTCGCCATCAGCTCCTCTTCGCTGGCTGCCTTCCCCTGCCACCTGCAGGCGTGGTCGGCATCTCTTCACCTGAACTCGTAGGCCACAGCTCCTCCTTTGGGGGTTTCCCCGTCTTCGTACCCATCAGGGCGAGCGGATGACGCCTACCGTGGGGCCGGTGCGGATCGGCCTCGTGTGCCCCTACAGCCTCACCTTTCCGGGCGGGGTGCAGGGGCAGGTGCTGGCCCAGGCCAGGGTGCTGCGAGGCCTCGGGCACGAGGTGAGGGTGCTGGCGCCGTGCGACGATGCGCCGCCGGAGGCGGGCGTGACTCCGCTGGGTCGGTCCGTACCGTTCGCGGCCAACGGCTCGGTGGCGCCCCTGGCCCCTGACCCGGCGTGTGGTCGGCGCCTCCTGCAGGCCCTGCGCGACGAGGCTTTCGACATCGTGCACCTCCACGAGCCCCTCTGCCCGGGGCCGCCTCTGGTGGCTCTGGCCTTTGCCCGCCAGCCCCTGGTGGGCACCTTCCACCGTTCGGGGGACAGCCTCGTCTACGCCGTGCTGAGGCCGGCGGCGGTGGCCATCGCCCGCCGCCTTGCTGTGCGCTGTGCGGTGTCCGAGGACGCCCGATCGACGGCTGCCCGTGCCCTGGGCGGCACCTACGAGGTGCTGTTCAACGGCATCGAGGTGGAGCGCCTGGCCAAGGCGACGCCCTGGCCGAAGACGGGGCCGACGATCCTGTTCCTCGGGCGCCACGAGCCCAGGAAGGGACTCTCGGTGCTCGTCGAAGCGATGGGCAGCCTGCCGGCCGACGTACGGCTGTGGGTGGCGGGGGAGGGGGCCGAGACCGAGGGGCTCCGGACCGCCACCGCCGGCGACCCGCGCATCGAGTGGCTCGGGCGCATCAGCGACGGCGAGGCCGCTTCCCGACTGGGTGGCGCCGACGTCTTCTGCGCCCCCTCCACCCATGGCGAGTCCTTCGGGGTGGTGCTGCTCGAGGCGATGGCCGCTTCCACGCCGATCGTCGCCAGCGACCTCCCCGGCTACCGCAACGTCGCCACGCCGGATGTGCAGGCGCTCCTGGTGCCCCCCGGCGACCCTTCCGCCCTGGCGACAGGGCTGCGGCGGGTGCTCGAGGACAGGGCGCTGGCCGACCGCCTGGCCGCGGCCGGCGAGGCGAGAGCCGCCGAGCTGTCGATGGACCGCCTGGCCGAGCGGTACCTGGAGCTTTACGAGGTGGTGCTGTCGGGCGGCGCCGGCGGCCCGCTCAGGACGGGGTGAAGTCCAGCACCAGCCGGCTGGGGTCGTCGAGGGTGGTCACCGACACCTTCGTGTCCTTCGCCCGCAGTCCCACCACCCAGTTCACCAGGCCCTCGAAGTCTCCCGCCTCGACCACCTCGAGAACGGCACCGGCCGCGGTGCCAGCTGGTTGCAGTCGCTTCGGACCGGTGTAGGTGAGGATCACCTTCTCGCCCTCGAAGCGGGCCTGGGCGGCGTTCTCCATGGTGATCCCGAGCACCGCCTCACCGGCCACCTTCACCTCGTCGCCGGAGCCGTCCATCGTGATGGGCCGCTCGGCGAAGTCGATCTTGTAGCCGGGCAGCACCGGGTCGAACTCGAAGACGACCCGGGATCCGCCGCCCTCCTTGGTGTCGACCCGCACCACAGTGAGGTGGGCCCGCTCCGGTACGGGCGGCGTGGAGACAGGCGGCGCCTGGCCCACCGGGACCGACGAAGTGGAGCCGGGCCCTGAGGTGGTGGTCGACGTTCCGCCCACCTCGACGGACGGATCCTGACCCCGGTTGCAGGCGGCCAGCAGCATCAGGGCGACAGCGGCGGCGCACGGGGCGAGACGTGATCGTCGGGGGATGTCTCCACGGTAGACGCCACCACCGGCGGTAGCCTGGCATCCATGCCACCGAGCCTGTTGTTCGCCCCGCTCGGCAGCTCCAGCGTGTGAGCCCGGTTTTGCTCGAGGTGCTCAGCCCCATTCTGGACGACCAGGTGGCGACCAACAAGCAACGGGCCTCCAGGATCGTGGGCGGCTTCGTCCTCGTCGTAGCGGCGGTTCTTTCGGTGATCGGCCTTCTGATCGGCGCCGGCCCCTCGAGCATCCTGATCGCCCTGATCATGGCCGGCGGGCTGGCTTTCGCCGCCTGTGCGAAGTCCTCCGCACTGGTCCTTTCGGGCAGCGGTGCCCAGCCCGCCGACCCCGTCGCCCATGCCCGCCTGCACAATCTGGTCGAAGGCCTGTGCATCACCGCCGGCGTGCCCAAGCCCGGCGTGTACTTGATCGACGACGCTGCGCCGAACGCCTTCGCCGTCGGCCGCAGCCCCCGCCAGGCGGCGGTCGTCGTCACCCGGGGCCTCACCGAGAAGCTGAACCGCATCGAGCTGGAGGGGGTGCTGGCCCACGAGCTGAGCCGCGTGAAGAACCACGACGTCGTGGTCTCCACCCTGGCCGCGACCCTCCTCGGCCCACTGGTCCGGATCATGCCGGCGCCGGCAGGAGCCCGGCTCGTCCAGCGGGCGGTCGGCACCCACGGCCAGGAACTGGCCGATCTCACCGCCGTCTCGTTCACCCGGTACCCGCCGGGCCTCATCGCCGCGCTGGAGAAGCTGCGCGGCGCCCACACCGCCGTCCGGTCCGCCTCCCGCGCTACCGCCCACCTCTGGCTGGCACCCGCCCTCGCCGGCGGCGCCGGCGGCGATCTCGCCATCCACCCCTCCCTGGAGGAGCGCATTGCCGCCCTCCAGGAGCTGTGACCTGGTTCGCCACCACCCGCTCTCCCGAGCTCGCTGGCCGAAGGGGCACCAGGGCGTCACCCAGGTGACCAGGTTCGCCCCACCCGCCGTAGACTCACGTCGATGACCGTCGACGAAAGGGCTGAGCAGAAGCCCGGACCCGAGCACCGCACGGGGACCGACCGGATCAAGCGGGGCCTGGCCGAGATGCTCCGCGGGGGCGTGATCATGGACGTGGTCGACGCCGCCCAGGCCAAGGTGGCCGAGGACGCCGGCGCCGTCGCCGTGATGGCCCTCGAGCGGGTCCCCGCCGACATCCGCCGCGACGGTGGCGTGGCCCGCATGAGCGACCCCGCCATGATCGAGTCCATCAAGGCGGCCGTCACCATCCCGGTGATGGCCAAGGCCCGGATCGGCCACTTCGCCGAGGCCCAGGTGCTCGAGTCGCTGGGCGTCGACTACATCGACGAGAGCGAGGTCCTCACGCCGGCCGACGACGCCCACCACATTGACAAGTGGGGCTTCACGGTCCCCTTCGTCTGCGGCGCCAACGACCTCGGCGAGGCGCTCCGCCGTATCTCCGAGGGCTCCGCCCTCATCCGCTCCAAGGGCGAGGCGGGCACCGGTGACGTGAAGGAGGCCGTCCGCCACCTGCGGGCCATCCTGGGCGACATCCGCAAGATCACCCAGGCCGACTCGGCCGAGCGCTACGCCTGGGCCAAGCGCCTCCAGGCTTCCATCGGGCTCGTCAACGAGATCGCCGGCACCGGCCGCCTCCCGGTCCCTCTCTTCTGCGCCGGCGGCATCGCCACCCCCGCGGACGCCGCCCTCGTCATGCAGCTCGGCGCGGAGAGCGTCTTCGTCGGCTCCGGCATCTTCAAATCGGCCGAGCCTTCGCGCATGGCCCGCGCCATCGTGGAGGCCACCACCCACTTCCGTGAGCCGGCCATCGTGGCCAAGGTGAGCCGTGGCCTGGGCGAGGCGATGAGGGGCACCGAGTCCGACAAGGTCGACCAGAAGCTGGCCGAGCGGGGCTGGTAGCCGAGGTGCCGCCAGGTGCCCAAGGTCGGGATACTCGCTCTGCAGGGCGACGTACGGGAGCACGCCGCCGCCCTCGCTGACCTGGGGGCCCACGTCGTGGAGGTGCGCAACACCCACGACCTGTCGGGTCTCGACGGCCTCGTCCTGCCCGGAGGCGAGTCGACGACGATGTCGCTGTTGCTGGACTCCGCCGGCCTGTTCGATCCCATCGCCGAGCGCCTGAGCGACGGCATGCCCGCCTTCGGCACTTGCGCCGGCATGATCCTGCTGGCCACCGATGTGCTCGACGGCCGCCCCGACCAGCGCCGCTTCGCCACCATCGACATCGCCGTACGCCGCAACGCCTTCGGCCGCCAGGTCGATTCCTTCGAAGCCGACCTCGACGTATCCCACTTCGGTACTCCGCTGCCGGCGGTGTTCATCCGCGCCCCGGTAGTGGAGCGCGCCGGTCCCGAGGTGGAGGTTCTCGCCACCTTCGAAAACCGCCCCGTCCTCTGCCGTCAGGGCCCGGCTCTAGCCGCCGCCTTCCATCCCGAGCTGTCGGGCGACCTACGGCTCCACCAACTGTTCCTCGGAGGTCTCTGACAAATGTCCGGCCATTCCAAGTGGGCCAGCATCAAGCACCAGAAGGGCGCCAAGGACAAGGCCCGCGGCAAGCTCTTCGCCAAGCTGATCCGCCAGCTCGAGGTGGCGGCACGGGAGGGCGGGGGCGACCTCGGCTCCAACGCCACGCTGCGCACCATGTACCAGAAGGCCCGTGACTCCTCCGTCCCCATGGACACCATCGAGCGGGCCATCAAGAGGGGCACCGGCGAGCTGGAGGGCGTGCGCTACGAGCCCATCTCGTACGAGGGTTACGCGCCCGGCGGCATCGCCATGATCGTGGAATGCCTGTCGGACAACCGGAACCGCACCGGCTCCGAGATCCGGGCCATCTTCTCCAAGAACGGCGGGTCCATGGCCGAGCCCGGGGCGGTGGCGTGGCAGTTCGAGCGCAAGGGCGTGGTCCAGCTGCCGAAGACGGTGGCCGAGGACGACCTCATGCTCGTGGCCCTCGACGCCGGTGCCGAGAACCTGTCCGACGAGGGCGACACGTGGCAGGTCACCTGCCCGCCCGGCGACCTGGCCGCCCTCACCACGGCACTGGAGGAAGCGGGGATCGCCTTCGACAACGCCGACGTGACGATGCTGTCCACCACCACCGTCCCCTTGGAGACCGAGGGCGACGCCCGCCGGGTGCTGCGCCTGATGGACCTGCTGGAGGAACACGACGACGTGCAGAACGTCTACGCCAACTTCGACATCCCCGAGCAGGTGCTGGCCGCCGCCCTCGGCTAGGGGCACCGTGCGCAGGTGCCGGCCGCACCCTCGTCGAACTTGAGGACCAAGACCAACACGACGGAAGGGGCCATGAACACAGGAGTGGGGGGCGGCGCAGACTGGCTGATCGCGGAGCGCCCTGCGCTATAGCCGCCACCTCGGAGACGACGGCCCAAACGCTCGGCCAAAGAGCCCAAAGCCAACGACAGTGCGCCTTCTCCTCCGACATGGCTGGTCATTTCTCCGCTCTGGTGGTGGGCATTTGGCGGCTCAGGGCCTGGCCATTGCCCAAAACAGGGATCTTTGTCCCCTTGCGCCCGATCTTGGCGAAAGGCGTGATGGTTTTCTCGTAGTTCTCCTCACCTAGCCCTCAGTGGTGCCGATTGGCTAGTCACATCGGAAGCAAGCGAAGTTCCGGTTCCACCCACCGCATCACACCACTCAAGGAGAACCCACGGTGAGCAACAAGAGCCAGTCCACCATCACCCGCAGCGCACGAATCCTGGCTCCGGGGGCCATCGCCCTCGCCGCCCTGCTGGGCCTCTCCACGCCGGCGTTCGCCGATGCGAGCGAGGCAGCCAACGACGCCGTGGATCGTGTGGTCAACGCGACCGAGACGGCGACCTCGTCGGATCCCGACGACATGGACAACGGCGGCGTCGATGCCGTCGGTGGGACGGGCGGCACCGTTGGAGATCAGGATCACAACAACGGGAGCGGCAACGATTCCGACTGTGACGACGACAACAGGGGGAGGAACCCTTGTACCCCCAAGGTGACGCCCCCGGCTGACCCGATCGTGCCCGACCCGATCGTCCCCGACCCCATCGTCCCGGACCCCATCGTGCCCGACCCCATCGTGCCCGACCCGATCGTCCCGGACCCGATCGTCCCCGACCCCATCGTGCCCGACCCGGTCGTGCCCGACCCCATCGTCCCCGACCCGATCGTCCCCGACCCCATCGTCCCGGACCCGATCGTCACCCTCGTGGAGTCCGCAGCCGGTGCCCCCACCGTGGTCGCCAGTGAGACCGTCGCCGCACCGGCGCTGCTCACCTCACCTGTGGTGGTCACCAGGGCCCCCGAGGCGGTCGTGACCATGCCGCTCGTCCTGGGCCAGCAGGAATCCAGTGCTCCTGCTCGCACCATGGTGATGGGCGTGGTTCTCGAGAACCCCGCTAGCACCGTCGCCAGCGCCTCCCTCTCCAGCCCCCGCACCGCCGGCCAAGCTGCCATCTCGGGTGAGCTGCCCCGCACCGGGGGGAACCCCCTCGACCTCGGCATCATCGGCCTGGGACTGCTGGGCCTCGGGACGCTGATCACCCGCTCGACCCGGTCCACCCGGTCGACCGCCTCCAGCATCTGAGCAACACCACCTCCCTGCAAGGGGAAGAGGCGGCGAGAGCCCTGGGCACACCAGGCTCTCGCCGCCTCTCCAGGTTCCGACGACCGGGCGGGAGGCCACCCCTCGCGCCATCCCCCTCCTGCCGCCTTCACGGCTGTATCTTCGAACCCGTGTTCGTGCTCGGTATCGATCCCGGCCTCTCACGCTGCGGCTACGGCCTGGTTCAGCGGGTGCGCTCCGACTACACCGCGGTTCGGGCCGGCGTCATCAAGACGCCCCCTGACGATCCCCTGCCGGAGCGCCTGGCCTCGCTGCTGCTAGAGTTCCAGGGTCTCATCGCCGAGGCCCGGCCCGACGTGGTCGTTGTCGAGCGGGTGTTCTTCCAGACCAACGCCCGCACGGCGATGTCGGTGGGCCAGGCCAGCGGTCTGGCCCTCGCCGCCGCCTTCGCCGCCGGCTGTGGCGTAGCGCAGTACACCTCCAACGAGGTGAAGATGGCCGTCACCGGCTACGGCGCCGCCACCAAGCGCCAGGTGCAGCAGATGGTGCAGACCCTCCTACACCTGGACGAGCTACCGGGGCCGCCCGACGTGGCCGATGCCCTCGCCCTCGCCCTCTGCCACCTCGCCCTCGCCCCCCGCCTGGCCCGGATCGATGCCGCCCAGGCCAACACCGCCGCCCAGGCCAACGCCACTCCTGCTGCCGAGGCCGAGAGCACCCTTTATCGACGACCTGCGCACGTGGGACAGGCCGCGCCATGATCGGCTCGCTACGAGGAGTCGTCCTGCACCGCCTGCCGCCGGCGGAGCTTCTGCTGGAAGTCGCCGGCGTCGGCTACCGGGTCACCGTCGCCCCCGCCGCCCAGGCCACCGCCGCCCTGGGCGAGCCGCTCTTCCTCCACGTGCACACCCACGTCAGGGAGGATGCCATCGTCCTGTACGGGTTCGTCACCGCCGACGAGCGCCGCTGCTTCGAGGCCCTTCTGGCTGCTCACGGGGTCGGCCCAGCCCTCGCTATGGCCATCTTGGCCGCTCTCACTCCCTCCGGGCTGCACCGGGCCCTCGCCACCGGTGACGTCGACTCCCTCACCCAGGTGCCTGGCGTGGGGCGCAAGACCGCCGCCCGCCTGCTGCTCGAGCTTCGTTCCGAGGTGCTCGAGGGCCTCGACATGGTCGCCGACCCAAACGATCCCGCCGGTTCGGCTGCGGCCGTCACCGAGGTCCGAGCCGCACTGGCCGGCCTCGGCTACGGCCCGGACGAGGTGCACGACGCCATGCGGGAGCTGCCCCTCGACGCCCGCGTCGAGGACATGCTCACGTCCGCCCTGAAGCAGCTCGCCTCCGCCCGATGACGCGGGCGAGCCGGGTTGGGCCCCCCGCTCTCGGCGAGGAGGCGGGGCGACGCCGGGAGAATCGGCGTTGACGAGGGAGGAGACGCTCCGCCCGTCCGACGTCGCCCCCACGCCGGTCGATCCGATCGAGGCGGTCGAGGAGCTGAGCCTTCGTCCCCGCCGGCTGGAGGAGTTCGTCGGCCAGCCCCAGCTGAAGGAGCACCTGTCCATCGTCCTGGAGGCCGCCCGCCGCCGCTCGCAGGCCGTCGACCACCTCCTCTTCGCCGGCCCCCCCGGCCTGGGCAAGACCTCGATGGCCGGCATCGTCGCCGCCGAGATGGGCGTGGGGCTCCGCATCACCTCCGGCCCCGCCCTCGTCCGCACCGGTGACCTGGCCGCCCTGCTCACCGACCTGCACGACGGCGACATCCTCTTCATCGACGAGATCCACCGCCTCGGGCGCGCCGTGGAGGAGATCCTCTACCCGGCCATGGAGGACTTCCAGCTCGACATCGTGCTCGGCAAGGGCCCGGCCGCCCGCTCGATCCGCCTCGACCTGCCCCGCTTCACCCTCGTGGGCGCCACCACCCGCACCGGCCTGCTCACCAGCCCCCTCCGCGACCGCTTCGGCTTCGTGGCCCGCCTCGACCACTACCCCGTTGATGACCTGGTCGCCATCGTCGAGCGGGCCGCCCGCATCCTGGGCGTCCAGCTCCGCGCCGGCGGGGCCCGTGAGATCGCCGCCCGGTCCCGGGGAACCCCGCGGATCGCCAACCGCCTCCTGAAGCGGGTGCGGGATTACGCCCAGGTCCGCAGCAACGGCATCGTCACCCACGAGGCCGCCGTCGCCGGCCTCGCCCTCTTCGGCGTCGACGAGGCCGGTCTCGACAAGGTCGACCGCGCCATCCTCTCCGCCCTGTGCACCCGCTTTGGCGGCGGCCCCGTCGGCCTCTCCACCCTCGCCGTCAGCGTGGGCGAGGAGACCGAGACCGTGGAGGACGTCTACGAGCCCTTCCTCCTCCACCTCGGAATGCTCAAGCGCACTCCCCGCGGCCGGGTCGCCATGCCCGCCGCCTGGCACCACCTGGGCCTCGCCCCCCCCGCCCAAGCCCCCTCCCTCTTCGAATAGCCAGCCCGGTACCGAGACCGGCGTTCGCCCCTACGCTCGCCGGCGGTGGCCGCGGGAATGGATCAGTTCGACTACCCGCTGCCCGCCGAGGCCATCGCCCAGGAGCCGGCGGAGCCCAGGGAGTCGGCCCGGCTGCTGGTGGCCGGCGCCGGCGGTGAGGTCACTCACCGGCACGTTCGGGACCTGCCCGACCTTCTCCACACCGGCGACGTGCTCGTGGTCAACGAGACGCGGGTCCTGCCGGCCCGCCTCCACCTCCGTAAGCCCACTGGCGGCCAGGTCGAAGTCCTCCTCCTGGAGCCGCTCCAGACCAACGGCCACAGCGACGCCGCCGGCGAGGCGTGGTCGGCGCTCGTGCGCCCCGGAAAGCGGGTGGCCCCCGGCACCCGCCTGCTGGCCGGCGACACCGAGCTGATCGAGGTGGGGGAGCGGGCCGACGGCGGGACACGGCAGGTCCGCCTCCTCGCCGGCCTGGACGCCCTCGCCCCCCACGCCACCGTCGCCCTGCCGCCCTACATACACAAGCCCCTCTCGGATCCCGAGCGTTACCAGACCGTCTACGCCAGCCGGACCGGCTCCGTGGCCGCCCCCACCGCCGGACTCCACCTCAGCCACGAGGTGCTGGACCGGTGCCGGCGCCGGGGCGTGGAGATCCACACCGTCGACCTCAGCGTGGGCCTCGACACCTTCCGCCCCATCACGGCCGACCGGCCCGAGGACCACGTCATGCACGCCGAGAGCTACAGCGTGCCGGCCTCGACCATGGACGCCTGCCGGCGGGCGAAACGGGTGGTGGCCGTCGGCACCACCACCGTCCGGGCGCTCGAAGCGGCCGCCGCCTCAGGCGAGCTGACCGGGCGGACCAAGCTGTTCATCCACGGCGACTATCGCTTCCAGGCCGTCGACGTCCTCCTCACCAACTTCCACGTCCCCCGCTCCTCGCTGCTCCTGCTTCTCGCCGCCTTCCACGGCGCCGGCTGGCGCACCCTCTACGAGCTCGCCCTGGCCCACAACTACCGCTTCCTCTCCTTCGGCGACGCCATGCTCATTCCCCGGGCGGGGACCACAACCCTGCCCTCCTCGCCGAGCCGGGGTCCCCATCCCCGGCCGGCGCCGTGATGCTCATTCCCCGGGCGACAATTTGACGCCACCGCCGCTACGGCTCGACATCACCGCCACCGACGGGGCCGCCCGGGCGGCCACCGTCTCCACACGCCGAGGGTCCTTCGACACCCCCTGCTTCATGCCCGTCGGCACCCGGGGCGCGGTCCGGGGGGTGGCCGCCGACGACCTGGAGGCCCTCGGGGCCACCGTCGTCCTGGCCAACACCTACCACCTGATGCTGCGCCCAGGAACCGGCGTGGTCGAGAGCGTCGGCGGCGTCCACGGCTTCGCCTCGTGGCCCGGCCACGTCCTCACGGACTCCGGAGGGTTCCAGGTGTTCTCCCTCAAGCCCCGGGTGGACGACGACGGCGTCAGCTTCGCGTCCACCTACGACGGCTCCCCCCACCGCCTCACCCCCGAGGACGCCGTCGCCATCCAGGAGAAGCTCGGGGCGGACATCGCCATGGTCCTCGACGTGTGCCCGCCCCTGCCGTCACCTCCTCAGGTGGTCCGCGTCGCCGTGGAACGCACCCTGGCCTGGGCGGCCCGCTGCCGTGGCGCCCGGCGGAGCGGGACCCAGGCCCTCTTCGGCATCGTTCAGGGCGGCGTCGACCCCAGCCTTCGGGCCGAAAGCGCAAAACGGACGGTCGAGATCGGCTTCGATGGCTACGCCGTGGGCGGGCTTTCGGTGGGGGAGGGCCGAGCCGAGATGCTCGACTCGCTGGCCGCGGCGGTCGAGCAGCTCCCCGCCGACCAGCCCCGCTACCTGATGGGCGTCGGCGACCCCGTCGGCCTGGTCGCCGCCATCGGGCTCGGCATCGACATGTTCGACTGCGTGCTGCCCACCCGGCTGGCTCGCCACGGGACGGTCCTCAGCTCCGACGGCCGTTTCCACCTCACCAACGCCGCCTTTGCCCGCCACAGCGGCCCTCTCGACCCGAAATGCGCCTGCACGGTCTGCGCCCGCTGGTCCCGAGCCTTCCTGCGCCACCTCCTCCAGATGGGCGATCCGACCGCCGCCCGGCTCCTGAGCATCCACAACCTGGCCTGGGTCCTGGCCCTCGTCGCCGGCGCCCGCCAGGCCATCGTCGACCGCCGGCTGGCGGCGTTCCAGGCCGACGTGGAGGCGGTGTGGCCCCTCTGACGCCTGACCTACCACTACGCTCGTCCAGCGCCCGATGCTCCAACTGCTCTTCCCCTTCATATTCCTGGCCCTCATGTGGGTGCTGTTGGTGCGACCCCAGCAGCAGAGGGTCCGCCAGCAGCGTGATCTCGTCGCGTCCCTGGAGATCGGCGACGAGGTCGTGACCGCCGGGGGGATCCTCGGGCGGATCACCGGGCTCACCGATCAGGAGGCCACCATGGAGGTGGCCCCAGGCGTCAACATGCGCTTCCTCCGTGGCGCCATCAACGCCCGGCTGGACGACGACCTCGACGAGACGCCGGCCGGCGAGCTCACCGAGAGAACCGATGAGGGGAACGAGTAGATGCGCAAGGGCCTGGTCGTCGCACTCGTGGGGATCATCTTCGCCGCCGCCGGCGGCCTCGCGGCCACGGTTGCCGCCGGCAACTCACCCGAGCTGGGCCTCGACCTCCAGGGTGGCGCCTCGGTCGTCCTGCGGCCCAAGCGGGCGGTCGCCACGGGCGTGCTCAACCAGTCCATCGAGATCATCCGCAACCGGGTAGACGCTCTCGGCGTGTCCGAGCCCGACATCAGCCGCCAGGGCAGCAACATCATCGTTCAGCTCCCCGGCGTGAAGAACCGCGATCGGGCCCTGCAGATCGTCGGCCAGACGGCCGAGCTGCGCTTCCGGCCCGTCCTCGGCGTGCTGCCCCCCGAGGACGCCCCGCCGACCACGACGACCACCACCACCACGAAGCCGGGCGAGACGACCACCACCGTCGCCGGCACCCCCACCACGCCGGCCCCCGATCCCAACGCCACCACCACGGTTGCGCCGGCGCCCACCACCCCGCCCGACCCCAACGCCCCGACCACCACGGCGGCCCCCACCACCACGACCACCATCGCCCAAGGGATCAAGACGACCACCCGCGAGGAGGACAAGGCCGATGTCCCGGTGATCCTGCCCAAGATCACCAATGGCGACGTCACCGAGCGCTACAGCCTCGGGCCGGCCGAGCTGACGGGCCGCGCCCTCAAGAGCGCACGGGCCGAGTTCGACCCGCAGCAGGGCTGGCTGGTCAACTTCACCCTCACGTCCAAGGCTTCGAAGGACTTCGACGCCCTGGCCGCCAAGAACCTCAACAAGCAGGTCGCCATCGTCCTGGACGGCGTGGTGAAGACCGCCCCCACGATCAACGAGGCCTCCTTCGGCGGCAGCGGCCAGATCAGCGGTGACTTCAGCGAGCGGGAGGCCAAGGACCTCGCCCTGGTCCTGCGCTACGGCTCCCTCCCGGTCGAGCTCGAGCCCGAGACCGTCCAGACGGTCTCCGCCAGCCTGGGCAAGGAGTCGCTGAAGGCCGGGCTCACCGCCGGCTTCGTCGGCCTCGGCCTGGTCCTGCTCTACATCGTCCTCTACTACCGGGCCCTGGGCCTGGTCGTGATCATGGGCCTCACCGTTTGGGCCGCCCTGCTGTGGTCGATCATCTCGCTCCTGGGGGCCACCAGCGGTCTGGCCCTCAGCCTTTCCGGAGCGGTCGGCATCATCGTGTCGGTCGGTGTGACGGTCGACTCCTACATCGTCTACTTCGAGCGCCTGAAGGACGAGATCCGGGCGGGCAAGACCATCCGATCCTCCGTCGACCGCGGCTTCAGCCGGGCCTTCCGCACCATCCTCGCCGCCGACGTGGCCTCGTTCATCGGCGCCGCCCTGCTCTATCTCCTGACCGTCGGGTCCGTGCGTGGCTTCGCCTTCTTCCTCGGGCTCTCGACGCTGCTCGACGTCGTCGTCGCCTACTTCTTCACCCGCCCGATGGTCGTGCTGCTGGGCCGGAACAGGGTCTTCACCTCGGCCCGGTGGCTCGGTGTGGCCCGAGGCCTGGCCGCCCCACCCCCTGTGGTGCCGGCACGATCGGGAGCGACACCGTGAGCACCGACGACGACCGCCGAGGCATCTTCGCCCGCCTCTACAACGGCGAGACCTCTTTTGATTTCGTGGGTCGGGCCCGGGTGTGGGCCATGTTGTCCGGCGGGATCATCCTCATCGGCCTCATCTCGCTCTTCTTACAGGGGCTCAACTTCGGCATCGACTTCACCGGCGGTACGGCGTGGGAGGTTCCCGGCGCCAAGGGGGTTTCGGTGCCCGACGCCAGGGACGCCCTTCGTCCTGTGGGGCTGGCCGATGCGAAGGTCCAGATCGTCGGCGGTGACACGCTTCGGGTCCAGGGCGACGTCTCCGGCTCCACGGCCGAGAAGGCCAACAAGCGCGACGACGTCAGCAAGCGGTTGGCCGAGCTGGCCAAAGTGCCCACCAGCCGGGTCAGCGTCAACCAGGTCGGCCCGTCGTGGGGCAACGAGATCACCAAGAAAGCCCAGCGGGCACTGGTCTTCTTCCTCATCGCCATCACCCTGTACATCACCCTGCGCTTCGAGTGGAAGATGGCCGTGGCCACTCTCGCCGCCCTCTTCCACGACGTGCTCGTCACTGTCGGGGTGTACTCGCTGTCCGGGTTCGAGGTCACCCCGGCCACCGTGATCGCCGGCCTCACCATCCTCGGCTACTCCATCTACGACGGCATCGTTGTGTTCGACAAGATCGACGAGAACACCAAGGGCTTGGCCTCATCGGGGCGCATGACCTACGGCGACATGGTGAACCTGTCGCTCAACCAGGTGCTGATGCGCACCCTCAACACCTCCATCACCGCCCTGCTCCCCATCCTCTCGCTGCTCGTGGTAGGCGGTTTCATCCTCGGCGCCACCACCCTCGAGGACTTCGCCCTGGCCCTGCTCATCGGCCTGGGCGCCAGCGCCTACTCGTCCATCTTCATCGCCTCGCCCCTCCTGGCCGTCCTCAAGGAGCGCGAGGCCCGCTACGCGTCCATCAAGCAGCGTGTCCGGGCTCGGGGCCTGGTGACGCCCCTCACGCCGGCGGCCGCAGCCGCGTCGGGGAACCTCGGGGCCGGCGGGGGGTCGAGTGCCGGCGGCGGTGCCGGCGCCGCGGTCGGGGGGGACGGAACCTCGACCCGTGCCGGCCGACCGGTCACCACCCGGCCCGCCGCCTCCCGCCAGCCTCCCCGTCCCCGCAAGAAGGGCAAGCGGCGCTAGAGGTTGACGAACGCCGCCGGTCCGCGCGCCCGCCGCGCGAGGGCGGATGTTACCGGTGGCCGAACTAGCAGCAGTATCCTCGGGAAGCATGGTGGTCGACACTGGATGGCTCGCTGAGCACATCCGGGACGTCGCCGATTTCCCGGTGGCCGGCGTGGCTTTCAAGGACATCACGCCGATGCTGGGGGACAGCAGGGCCCTCAACTTCGTCATCGACACCATGGCCGACCGCTTCGTCGATCTCGGGGTCGACAAGGTGCTCGGCATCGAGGCCCGCGGCTTCATCGTGGCCGCGCCGGTGGCCTACCGCCTCGGCGCCGGGTTCGTCCCGGTGCGCAAGGCAGGCAAGCTTCCGTGGCGGGTGGAGACCGAGGAGTACACCCTCGAATACGGCACGGACCGCCTGGAGATCCACGCCGACGCCCTCCAGCCGGGCGAGCGGGTCGTCATCGTCGACGACGTGCTGGCCACCGGCGGCACCGCCTCGGCCTGCGCCCGGCTCGTCGAGAGGCTCGGTGCCAAGGTGGCCGGCCTCGGCTTCGTGATCGAGCTCGAGCTCCTGCAGGGCCGCTCCCGTATCGACGCCTACGACGCCCTCTCGCTGATCACCTACGGCTAGCCGATGCCCACCGTCGACCGTCCTCGAGTCCGCCCCTGGCGACGCCACCAGCCCCAGGCGCCAGGGGTCCTGACCCCTCTGCTCAACGCCTACACCGAGCGTCATCCGAAGGCGGACGTCACGCTCGTCCAGCGGGCCTATGCCGTGGCCGAGGCCGCCCACCGGGCCCAGGTGCGTCATTCCGGCGAGGCCTACATCTCCCACCCGCTGGCCGTGGCCACCATCGTGGCCGAGCTGGGCCGCGACGACGTCACCATCGCCGCCGCCCTCCTGCACGACGCGGTGGAGGACACCGCCGTGAGCCTGGAGGACGTGACCCGGGACTTCGGCCCCGTGGTGGCGGCCATCGTCGACGGCGTCACCAAGCTCGACCGTGTCCACTTCGAGTCGAGGGAGGCCCAGCAGGCGGCCTCCATGCGCAAGATGCTCATGGCCATGGCCCAGGACTGGCGGGTCCTGGTGATCAAGCTGGCCGACCGCCTCCACAACATGCGGACCATCGCCGCCATGCCCGAGTGGAAGCAGAAGCGCACGGCCGAGGAGACCCTCCACATCTATGCGCCGATGGCCCACCGCCTGGGCATCCAGGAGATCAAGTGGCAGCTCGAGGACCTGGCCTTCGCCACCCTCCAGCCCAAGCAGTACGCCGAGATCGAGCAGATGGTGGCCGTGCGGGCGCCCGAGCGCGACATCTACCTGACCCAGGTGATCGAGCAGGTGCAGGGGCGCCTGTCCGAGCTCCGGATCGACGGCGAGGTGACGGGTCGTCCGAAGCCGCTGTGGTCCATCTACGAGAAGATGGTGGTCAAGGGCAAGGAGTTCGACGCCATCTTCGACCTGGTGGGCATCCGGGTCCTGGTGGACTCGGTCAAGGACTGCTACGCCGCCCTGGGGTCCATCCATGCCACGTGGAAGCCGGTGCAGGGCCGGTTCAAGGACTACATCGCCATGCCCAAGTTCAACCTCTACCAGTCGCTGCACACCACCGTCATCGGGCCCCAGGGAAAGCCCCTCGAGGTTCAGATCCGCACCCGGGAGATGCACGACCGGGCCGAGTACGGGATCGCCGCCCACTGGGGCTACAAGGAGAACGCCTCGTCCACCGACGTCGCCTGGCTGAACCGCATCGTCGACTGGCAGCAGGAGACGGCCGACCCGGCCGAGTTCTTCAAGACCCTGAAGCTCGACCTGGAACAGGACGAGGTCTTCGTCTTCACCCCAAAGGGAGACGTGGTCACCCTGCCCATGGGCGCCACGCCCATCGACTTCGCCTACTCCATCCACACCGAGGTGGGCCACCGCTGCATCGGCGCCCGGGTGAACGGCCGGTTGTCGCCGCTCGACTCCCAGCTCCAGTCCGGCGACACCGTCGAGGTGTTCACGTCGAAGGTGCCCAACGCCGGCCCCTCACGCGACTGGCTCAAGATCGTGGTCACCCCGCGGGCCCGCAACAAGATCCGCCAGTGGTTCTCCCGTGAGCGGCGCGAGGACGCCATCGAGAACGGCCGGGAGGATCTCAACAAGGCGCTGCGCAAGGAAGGCCTGCCCGTCCAGAAGCTGGCGTCGTTGTCGGTGCTCGACAAGATGGCCGTGACCATGAACTACGCCGACCTGGAGGCGCTCCACGCCGCCATCGGCGAGGGCCACGTGTCGGCCCGGTCCGTGGCCCAGCGGGTGGCCCGGGAGATGCGGGGTGGCGACGCCGAGGAGCAGTTGCCCTCGACGGCCCGCCAGCCCCGCCGGCCCACGGCCCGCCAGTCCGTGGGGGTCCACGTCGAGGGCCTCGACGACCTGATGGTGCGCCTGTCCCGCTGCTGCACCCCGGTACCGGGCGACGAGATCATCGGCTTCGTCACCCGGGGTCGGGGCGTCTCGGTGCACCGGGCCGACTGCGCCAACGCCCTGTCCCTGTCCGCAGACCACACCGACCGCCTGATCGAGGTCGAGTGGGACCGTGAGCGCACCGGTGTGTTCGTCGCCGCCATCGAGGTGAAGGCCCTGGACCGCTCCCGCCTCCTGGCCGACGTGGCGAGGCTCCTGGCCGAGCACCACCTCAACATCCTGGCCAGCTCGACCCACACCGCCTCCGACCGCGTCAGCACCATGCGCTTCGACTTCGAGCTGGCCGACCCCGCCCACCTCGACTCCCTGCTGACGTCGATCAAGCGCCTCGACAGCGTCTACGACACCTACCGCATCCTCCCCGGCCGGGCCACCTGACGCGCCACCGCCGCCGGGCGGGGCCGGCGGCGGGGCTGGTCGTGGGTGCCCCCTGAGGGGCGGGGGAGAGCTGGGGGGCTAGCGGCTGCGCTTGGCGGTGCGGGCCCGGCGGGGGGACTGGGCCTTGGTCGCCCGCTTCTTCGAGGACTTGGCCTTGGTGGCCTTGGTCTTGGAGGACTTGGCCTTGGTGGCCTTGGCCTTGGAGGACTTGGGCTTGGCCGCGGTGGCCTTGTCCGACTCAGGGGTCATGAAGTTCTGGGTGACGTAGAGGGTGCCGGCCTCGTCCTGGACCACCGAGAACCCGGCCTGGGTGAAGCCGCCGTTCAAGATGTTGGCCCGGTGGCCGGGGCTGTTCATCAGCCGGCGGTGGGCATCTTCGAGCGAGGAGTTCATGGCCACGTTCTCACCACGGCTGGAGGACCGAAGCGAGGCGCGGGTGGAGTCGCTGAAGTAGCCGTCGTTGTGCCAGATGGTGCGCTTGGAGGCCATGTCCCTGGAGTGGGGATGGGCAATGGCCACCACGTCGCCGCGCATGGACAGCCCGCGCAGGCCATGGGAGCCCCGCTCGGAGTTGACCAGCTGCATGAGCCGATCGGCTGCCCCCGAGACCTCGGAGATGGAGCGAGCCGGGGCCGGGGCCGGAGCAGGAGCCGGCTTGGCCGCGGGCTGGGGTGAGGAGGAGGGCGGGGGGGAGGAGGAGGGCTGGGGGGATGGGGACGGGGAGGTGGAAGGCGCCGGTGCGGGGGCCATGCAGCCACCGATGGCTCCGAGCACCCCACAGTCAGCAGCGGAGGCCGAGCCGCTGGAAAGCAGCGACAAAGGCAGGGACAGGATGGCGATGGATGCGAGGCGCTTGATCATGAAAAAGGTGTCGTCTTGGGTGCCTCTGGGGCTTATCAACCCCCCCCCAACGTGACAACAATGCTTTGGGATACTGACTAGGTGGAGCCACTCCGCATGGCCCTCATAGACACGTTTTAGGCAGAGAAAGCCTTGTTGTAGCTAGACAACTGGCCGCGGCGACGCCTTTTGATCAGCCGCCAAAGCGGTCAATGAGGCGCCCGTCGGGCGGGTTGAGACGGTTTTGAAAACCACCCGATCGGAAGTCTTTAGCGGCCCAGGTGGGCGTTGCCGCTGGTCCTTGTCGGCCATGTTGGGCAGACGTTGGGAATGGCTTGATACAACCCATGGCCGGGGGCGACGAAGCCCTGGGCATGAACGCAAACACCAACCGAATCGTCCGCAGCGCCGCTGTCGTCGCCGCTCTTCTCTTGGCCATCCCCGCCGGTGCCGCCGCCGCCGATGCCAGCTCCTCGTCTTCCTCAGAGGTGGTCGCCTTCGCCCCGGCCAAGGCCCGCAAGGCGGCCAAGGCCCGCCGTGCCCCCAAGCGGGCCCCCAAGCCCCGCAAGGTCTGCACGGGGCGGGGCAAGGCCCGGCGGTGTTCTGTCGTGGCCCCCGCTCCGGCCGCCGCCCCCGCTCCCGCCGCGGCTCCAGCGCCCGCCCCCGCCCCCGCACCCGCAGCCGCACCCGCCGCGGCTGCCCCCAACGGTGGAGACGCCGGCGCTTTTGGGTTCCTGTTCCCCAACGGGGACAACCCCGGCCGCTGGAACCCCTGTGTGGCGGTCCACTACTCGGTCAACGCCTCCAAGGCCCCTGCCGGTGGCGAGGCCGACCTGCGAGAGGCCATCGCCCGCCTGGGCTCGGCCACGGGCATCAACTTCGTCTACGACGGTGCGACCTCGGCGGTTCCCAACCGCGGCGAGAGCTCCGGGGCAACCGTGATCGCCTGGGCCGCTCCGGGTGAGTCCAACCTGCTCACCGGAAGCTCGGCTGGCGTCGGTGGGGCCTCGGGGACCTCCTCGGGTGGCTACATCCGCCTCACCAAGGGCTTCGTGGTCATCGACTCGACCCGCAACGTGGCCCCCGGCTTCGGTGGCGGCGTCACCCAGGGAGCGCTTCTGATGCACGAGCTCGGCCACATGGTCGGCCTCGACCACTCCGGTGACCAGGCCCAGGTCATGTACCCGAGCGTCACCTCCCGCACCCCCGCCGACTGGGGCGCCGGCGACCGCAACGGCCTCTCCCAGGTGGGCGCCAGCAAAGGCTGCCTCAACTAGTGCCCTGACCGGCAACGTCTGCCACGTCTCGCCGGCCAGATGACGCCGCTCGCGGCGTTCTCGTCCTTGACGTAGCGCACGGCTATGCCTTCGTCCTGCGGCCTTGCGAGCGGCGCCCCTGGCTCGCCGATACGCAGGCGAACGTTACCGGTCACGGCACTAATCACCTGACAGCGCACAACCACAGGGCGGGGTCGCACCAGCGGCCCCGCCCTGGTGCGCGCCACGGCGCCGTTTCGGGCGCCCCTTGGCGGTTGGTGGTGGATGCCGGCATCCAAGGGGAGCCGAGACCGGCCGGCGGTAGGGTGCCCGAGTGCCACTGTTCCAGGCGCCGCCAGGCACGTTCGACGTGCTCCCGCCCGCCTCGGCCAGGTACCAGGCGCTGGTCGCGCGCTTCGCCGCGCACGTGGGGCGGGCCGGCTACGGCCTCGTCCTGAGCCCCATGTTCGAGGACGTAGGCGTCTTCGAACGGGTGGGCGAGGCCACCGACGTGGTCAGCAAGGAGATGTACGACTTCCGGGACAAGGGCGACCGCCACCTGGCCCTCCGCCCCGAGGGGACGGCCTCGGTCGTGCGGGCCTTCGTCCAGCACCACCCGCTCACGCCCTGGAAGGCCTGGTACGTGGCCCCCAACTTTCGCCAGGACCGCCCCCAGGCCGGCCGCTACCGCCAGCACCACCAGGTCGGCGTGGAGGCCATCGGCACCGACGACCCCGACCTCGACGCCGAAGTCGTGGCCCTGGCCTGGCACTTCTACGCCGCCCTGGGCCTCACCGGGGTGCAGCTCAGGCTCAACTCCATGGGCGACGAGCAGTGCATGCCCGCCTACCGCCAGGTCCTCGTCGACCACCTCGCCACCAAGGCCGGCGCCGGCGGCCTCTGCGACGAGCACCGCCCCGCCGACCGCTACACCACCAATCCTCTCCGGGTCCTCGACTGCAAGAAGGAGCCGTGCCGCCAGGCCACGGCCGACGCCCCGGGCACCGCTGACCACCTATGTGACGCCTGTGAGAACCACTTCGCCAGGGTCCAGCAGGGCCTCGACGCCCTCGACGTCCCCTACATCCTCGACTTCCGCCTCGTCCGCGGCTTCGACTACTACACCCGTACCGCCTTCGAGCTCCTCCCCACCCACCTCGACGCCACCCAGAACGCCATCGGCGGCGGCGGCCGCTACGACGGCCTGGCCGAGGCGCTCGGCGGCGACCGGGCCCCCGGCATCGGCTTCGGCCTCGGCATCGAGCGCATCCTTCTCGCCTGCGACGCCGAGGGCGTCTTCCCCGCACCCGCCAACAGCCCGGAGCTGGGAGTTTTTGTGATCGACACCACCGGCGGCGAAGCAGCTCGAGACCTCAGCTTCGACCTCCGCTCCGCCGGCATCGCCGCCGACCGCGCCTTCGACAACCGGTCGTGGAAGGCCCAGATGAAACACGCCCAGCGATCCGGAGCCCGCTTGGCGCTGGTAGTCGAACCCGAAGGCGTCACCATCCGCACCCTCCAGGAGAAGGGCGAGGCCGAAGCCACGGACCGGCAGCACGCCGTGGAGCGCGTGGCCACCCGCCTAGCCGCCCGGTGAGCCCGCTCCGCACCGACTACTGCGGCGAGCTCGTCGCCGGAGACATCGGCCGCACCGTCTCACTGTGCGGATGGCTCTCCAGCCGCCGGGAGCACGGCGAGTACCTGGCCTTCGTCGACCTCCGCGACCACACCGGGATCGTGCAGTGCGTGGTCGACCATGCCCACGACCTGCGCTCCGAGTACGTGCTCCGCATCACCGGCACCGTGCGCCTGCGCCCCGAGGGAACCGTCAACCCGAACATCCCCACCGGCGAGGTCGAAGTCGGCGACTGCGAGGTCGAGGTTCTCTCCAAGGCCGAGCCGCCGCCCTTCCCCGTCACCGACCGCATCGATGCCGACGAGTCCATTCGCCTCCGCCACCGCTACGTCGACCTGCGCCGGCCCCGCATGCAGCGCAACCTGCGCATCCGGGCCAAGGTCAACTCGGCCCTCCGCCAGGCCATGGAGGCCCAGGGCTTCCTCGAGGTCGAGACCCCCATGCTCATCGCCTCCACCCCCGAGGGCGCCCGGGACTTCGTGGTCCCCTCCCGCCTCCATCCCGGCTCCTTCTACGCCCTGCCCCAGAGCCCGCAGCTGTTCAAGCAGCTGTGCATGGTGGGCGGCGTCGACCGCTACTACCAGATCGCCCGCTGCCTTCGGGACGAGGACCTGCGGGCCGACCGCCAGTTCGAGTTCCTCCAGCTCGACATCGAGGCCTCCTTCGTCGGCCAGGAGGACATCCTCGGGTTCATCTCCAGCGCCATCACCGCCGCCACCGAAGCGGTGACGGGGGAGCGTCCATCGCAAACCGGCACCTACGCCGGCATACCCCGCATGACCTGGGCCGACGCCGACGAGCGCTTCGGCACCGACAAGCCCGACCTCCGCTTCGGCATGGAGCTGGTCGACCTGACCCAGACCTTCGCGGCCACCGAGTTCAACGCCTTCAAGGCGCCCTGTGTGAAGGGGATCAGGGTCCCCGGCGCCGGGGAGACCACTCGCTCGCGCCTCGACAACCTCACCGAGCAGGCCAAGCAGTTCGGCGCCAAGGGACTGGTGTGGATGCGGGTGGGCCCGAGCCTCGCTCTCGACTCCCCGGTGGCCAGGTTCATGTCGCAGCAGGAGCAGTCAGCCGTCGCCTTGGGCCTCGCCGCCGAGCCCGGCGACCTCCTCCTCCTCGTGGCCGACCAGCGCCGCACCGTCAACCACGTCCTCGGCCTCCTACGGCTGGAGCTGGGCCGCCCCGCCGTCAACGAGGGCGGCCTGTCCTTCCTCTGGGTGACGGACTTCCCGCTGTTCGAGTCCATCGCCGAGGACGGCCGCCCCGTCTCGGCCCACCACCCCTTCACCATGCCCCACCCCGACGACCTCGACCGTCTCGAGGACGAGCCTCTCTCGGTCCGCTCCCAGGCCTACGACCTGGTGCTCAACGGCTGGGAGCTGGGCTCGGGCAGCGTGCGAATCCACCGCAGCGACGTCCAGCAGCGGATCCTGTCCATGCTCGGCATCCAGCCCGAGGAGGCCCAGGAGCGCTTCGGCTTCCTGCTCGACGCCTTCCGCCACGGCGCCCCTCCCCACGCCGGATTCGCCTTCGGCATCGACCGCCTGGTCGCCCTCCTCGCCGGCGAGGAGAACATCCGAGAGGTCATCGCCTTCCCCAAGACCCAGTCCGGCGCCGATCCTCTCACCGGCGCCCCCACCCCCCTCGCCCCCGCCCAGCTCGCCGAGCTGGGCATCCGCCTCCTCCCGCCGCCGCCGCCCCGTTGAGGCGCCCGCCGCTCGTTGAGGCGTCCACCATCACTGCGAGTACATAGCGGGCGGATTCCGCCCCCTATGGACTCGCAACGGGCTCCGGCCAAGCGCGCCGCTGACAGTCGCCAGCCTCCCGCTTTACTTGCGAGTACATAGCGGGCCGATTCCGCACCCTATGGACTCGCAAGCGACGAGGGAGGGCGACAAAACCTGGGCGCCGGCCACCCCAGGCGACTTCCGCTCTATGCTCACGTCCTTGCGACGGGGCCGCCTACTCACGGGTTTGGTGACCCTGGCCGTGGGGGGGAGCCTGTTCGCCGCCGTCCCGGCCCGGGCCTCCAACGACCCCCTCTTCAGCCAGCAGTGGGGGATGGCCCAGGTGCGGGTCCAGCAGGCGTGGTCGTTGAGCCGCGGCGCCGGCGTCGTCATCGCCGTCGTCGACAGCGGCGTCGACCTCGGCCATCCCGATCTGGCCTCCAAGCTGGTGCCCGGCTTCGACTTCGTCGCCAACGACAGCACCCCCCACGACGAGAGCGGCCACGGCACCCATGTAGCCGGCATCGCCGCCGCCGCCACCGACAACGGCATCGGGATCGCCGGCGTGGCCCCGCACGCCCAGATCATGCCCGTGCGGGTCCTCGACGCTCGCGCCGTGGGCACCGCCACCAACATCGCCAGGGGCGTCAACTTCGCCGTCGACCGTGGCGCGAGGATCGTCAACCTCAGTGTCGCCGGCCGCAACATCTCCACCACCGCCCTCGAGCCCCTCCGCACCGCTGTCGACCGGGCCCACGCACTAGGCGTGCTCGTGGTCGCCGCCGCCGGCAACGACGCCAGCGAGGAGCTTCCCAGCCCCATCTGCGACGAGCCGGCCTCGTTCCCCGGCGTGGTGTGCGTAGCCGCCACCGACCGGCGGGAGACCCGCTCGCCCTATTCCAACCTGCCCAACAAATCCGACCAGCTCGCCCTCTCTGCGCCCGGCGGGTCCGGTCTCCGCACCTGTGGGGAGAACATCCTCTCCACCGTTCCGCGGGCGACCAGCGTCAACGCCACCGTCTGTGGCTACGGCTCCGATTACGACGACCAGGTCGGCACCTCGCAGTCAGCAGCCTTCGTCTCGGGGGTTGCCGCGCTTCTGATGGCCAGGGGCGCCAATCGGGCTGAGGTCGTCCGGATCCTGGCCACGACGTCCCGCCAGCCGGTCACCGGCGAACGCGGCGTCTTCACCCCGGCCTTCGGCTACGGGATCGTGGACGCCCCGGCCGCCCTGGGGCTGGTGAGCAACCCCGCCCGGACGGGGGAGGGTTACTGGCTCGCCGCCTCAGACGGGGGCATCTTCGCCTTCGGCCGAGCCAAGTTCCACGGCTCGACCGGCGCCACCCGGCTCAATCAACCCATCGTGGCCATGGCCGCGGCGCCCGACGGCAACGGGTACTGGCTCGTCGCCTCAGACGGCGGCATCTTCGCCTTCGGCTCGGCCCGATTCTTCGGCTCCACCGGCGCCACCCGGCTCAACCAACCGATCGTCGGCATGGCGCCGGCGCCCGACGGCAACGGCTACTGGCTGGTCGCCTCCGACGGAGGCATCTTCGCCTTTGGCTCCTCCCGCTTCTTCGGGTCGACCGGCGCCACCCGCCTCAACCAGCCCATAGTCGGCATGGCCGCCAGCCCCGACGGCAGCGGCTACACCCTCGTCGCCTCCGACGGCGGCATCTTCGCCTTCGGCTCGGCCCGCTTCTTCGGATCGACCGGCGCCACCCGCCTCAATCAACCAATAGTCGACATGGCGACCACGCCGGACGGCAACGGCTACTGGCTGGTCGCCTCCGACGGCGGCATCTTCGCCTTCGGCTCGGCCCGCTTCTACGGCTCCACCGGCGCCATCCGCCTCAACCGCCCCATCGTCGGCCTCGCGTACAGCTAGGCTCTCGGGTCGCAAGCAAAGCTTGCTCCCCGAACAATAAGGTGCTCCGGGCGACCGGCAAGCCGGCACACGGCCGCCGCCACTGCGAAGACCCGTGGAACCGGACGGGCATCGCCCGGTAGCGTCGCCGCGGTGCCGGCGCCCGACGATCTGTTCTCGGTGGCGCTCGAGGAGCGTCTCGCCAGCCGGGCGCCGCTGGCCGCCCGCATGCGCCCCCGCACGCTCGACGAGGTGGCCGGCCAGGAGCACCTCCTCGCTCCGGGCAGGCCGCTCCGCGCCCTCATCGAGGGCGACCGCATCTCGTCCCTCATCCTCTGGGGACCGCCGGGGACGGGCAAGACCACCCTTGCCCGCCTCATCGCGGCCGACACCAGCAGCGCCTTCGTCCCCCTCTCCGCCGTCACCGCCGGCGTAAAGGACGTCCGGGAGGTCATCGAAGGGGCCCGCCGGCGCCTGGCCGAACACTCCCAGTCCACCATCCTCTTCCTCGACGAGGTCCACCGCTTCAACAAGTCCCAGCAGGACGCCCTCCTGCCGGCGGTGGAGGAGGGTGTTCTCATCCTCATCGGCGCCACCACCGAGAACCCCTTCTTCGAGGTGAATGCCCCTCTACTCAGCCGCTCCACGCTGTTCCGCCTCGAGCCCCTCGACGCCGCCGCCCTCAGAACCGTCGTCCAGCGGGCCCTCGAGCACGAGAAGGCGCAGGCCACCGACGAGGCCATCGACCTCCTGGTCGACCTGGTCGACGGCGACGCCCGGGCCGCCCTCACCTCCCTCGAGGTGGCCATCGCCCTGGCCGGCGACGGTGTCACCATCGACGTCGCCCACGTCGAGGCGGCCCGCAGCACCCGCGCCCTCCGCTACGAGCGGGACGACCACTACGACGTCATCAGCGCCTTCATCAAGTCCATCCGGGGATCCGACCCCGACGCCGGACTCTACTGGCTCGCCCGCATGCTGGCCGCCGGCGAGGATGCCCGCTTCATCGCCCGCCGCCTCGTCATCCTGGCCAGCGAGGACATCGGCCTGGCCGACTCCTTCGCCCTCGTCGTCGCCGACGCCGCCGCCCAAGCCGTCGAGTTCGTCGGCCTGCCCGAGGCCCAGCTCAACCTGGCCCACGCCGTCACCTACCTGGCCACCGCCCCGAAGTCGAACCGCGTGACAACCGCTCTCGGTCAGGCCAAGGCCGATGTCGAGGCCCGTCCCGCCGGCCCCGTCCCTCCCCACCTGCGGGACGGCCACTACCGCGGCGCCGCCGTCCTCGGCCACGGCGCCGGCTACAGCTATCCTCACGACGCGCCATCGGGATGGGTCGCCCAGGAGTACCGCCCGGCTGAGGTGGCGGGACGGACTTACTACCAGCCGTCGATCCACGGCCAGGAGCGGGAGATCGGGGAGAGGTTGCGAGCTATGAGAGCCATGCGAGCCACGCCAGCCGAGGACGAGCCAAGATGAACGCGGGCGAAGTCGCCGCCGTCGTAACCGCGATCGCCGTCGCCGTCATCATCGCCGTCGGCGTGCTCGTCGCCGTCTCCTCCCTCACCCGCACCCTGCGGGTCGTGCGCACGACGGTCGAGGACCTCAACCGCCAGGCCCAGCCGATCCTCGCCGACATGCGCACCGCCGTCGCGACGGCCAACACCGAGCTGGCCCGGGTCGACGAGATCATCGACCGGGCCGAGAGCATCGGCGGCACCGTCGACTCGGCCTCCCGCCTCGCCTACCTCGCCTTCTCCAACCCGATCATCAAGGCCGTCGCCCTCGGCAGCGGCACCAGCAGGGCCGTCCGCCGCCTCCGTGGTGGCCGCCGTCACCGCGACGAGGGCTGAGCGGGCACTCGGGCCGCACCACCCTCATGTTCAAGCGACTCCTCTGGCTCTCGATAGGCATCGGCTTCGGCTTCGGCGTCTCCTTCTGGCTCATCCGCATGGTCAAGGAAAAGGTCGCCCGCTACGCCCCCGACCAGGTCTCGGCCGACCTGGCCGGCGCTGTCAAAGATCTCGGCGCCACCGTCAAGGCGGCCCTGGCCGACGGCGCCGCGGCCATGCGTGAGCGGGAGGCCGAGCTGCGGGACAGCCTGACCGAAAGGCCCAGGACGGCCCGGTAGGCTCAGGCGTCGTCATGGATGCCGAGACGCTCCGGAGAGCTTTCACCGAGTTCTTCGTCGAGCGTGACCACGCCGCCGTGGCCTCCGCCGGGCTCATTCCCCATCACCCGACGGCGCCGCTGCTCACCAACGCCGGCATGAACCAGTTCATCCCCTACTTCGTGGGGGAGGAGCCGCCGCCGTGGCCCCGCGCCACCACGGTCCAGAAGTGCTTCCGCACCCAGGACATCGACATCGTCGGCACCACCACCCGCCACCTCACCTTCTTCGAGATGCTGGGCAACTTCAGCTTCGGCGACTACTTCAAGCCCGAGGCCATCGCCTTCGCCTGGGAGCTGGTCACCAAGATCCTCGGCCTCGACCCCGACCGCCTCTGGGCCACCGTCCATCTGACCGACGACGAGGCCGAGCGCATCTGGGTCGACGACGTGGGCCTGCCCGCCAACAGGGTCCAGCGCCTCGACGAGGACAACTGGTGGGCCCCCGGCAAGAAGACCGACCCCGGGCCCTGCGGACCCTGCTCGGAGATCTACTTCGACAAGGGCGAGGAGCACGGTGCCACCGGCGGCCCCGCCGGCGGCGGCTCCGAGCGGTACGTGGAGATCTGGAACCTGGTCTTCATGCAGTACAACCGCCAGGCCGACGGCTCGCTCGTCGACCTGCCCCGCAAGAACATCGACACGGGCGCCGGCTTCGAGCGCATCCTCCCCATCCTCCAAGGCACGAGCTCGGTGTTCGACACCGACGTGCTGCGCCCGATGGTCGCCGCCGCCGAGGCCGCCACCGGCCGCACCTACGGCGCCGGCCAGGAATCAGTGGACGTCAGCCTGCGCATCCTGGCCGACCACGCCCGGGCCATGACCTTTCTGGTCAACGACGGCGTGCTGCCCTCCAACGAAGCCCGCGGCTACGTGCTGCGCCGCATCATCCGCCGAGCCGTCCGCCACGCCTTCCAGCTCGGCGTGCACACCACGGTGACGCCCGGCCTGGTCGAGGCCACCGTGGCCACCATGAGCAGCGCCTACCCCGATCTCACCCGCAACGCCGACTTCGTCACCGGGGTGGTGGTCCGGGAAGAGGAGCGCTTCCGCCGCACCCTCGAGGCGGGGATGGGCCTCCTCGGGACCGAGTTGGGCTCCCAGGTAGTCGCCGACGCCGCTACCGCGGCCGATATCGGCAAGGTTCCCGCGGCCACTGCCAAGGTTGTCAGCGGCGAGGTCGCCTTCAAGCTGCACGACACCTTCGGCTTCCCGATCGAGCTCACCAGCGAGATCGCCGCCGAGCGCGGCTTCGAGGTCGATATCGCCGGTTTCGAGACGGCCATGGCCGCCCAGCGCCAGCGAGCCCGCCAGGCCACCGCCGGCCGCACCGAGGGCGCGGCCAACGCCGACGCTTACCGGGAGCTCCTCGAGCAGTTCGGCACCACCGATTTCACCGGCTACGCCGAGTACGAGTCCAAGGCCCGGGTCCTCGCCGTACTGCCAGGTGCCGCCGCCTCGGGCACGACGCTCAGCACCGACGCCAGCGCGAAGCCCACGCCCGACGCCGGCTCGAATCCCGCCACCGACGCCGCCTCGACACCCGCCGCCACCACGGCTGTGGCGGGCACCGCTACGAGGACCCGCTCTGCCGGCGCGCCCGCCCCCGCGCCCGCCGCCGCGACCTCGGCCTCCCAGACCCCCACCACCGCCACCGTCGAGATCTTCCTCGACCGCACTCCCTTCTATGCCGAGGGTGGCGGCCAGGTCGGCGACACCGGCTTCATCGTGACTGACACTGGCCGGGCCGAGGTGCTCGACACCACCGCCCCCGTCCCCGGCCTTCACCGCCACACCGCCCGAATCGTGGAGGGCACCATCACCGTCGGCCAGGAAGCCCTGGCCACCATCGACGGCGAGCGTCGGGACGCCATCCGCCGCAACCACACGGGCACGCACCTGCTCCACTGGGCCCTCCGGGAGGTCGTCGGCACCCACGTCAAGCAGCAGGGCTCCCTCGTCGCACCCGACTACCTCCGGTTCGACTTCAGCAACGACGGGCCCGTCCCGCCCGAGCAGCTGGAAAAGGTGGAGGAACTGGTCAACGAGCGTATCCTGGCCAACGAGCCGGTGCGGGCCTACGAGACGTCCAAGGCCCATGCCGAGGAGCTTGGCGCCATCGCCTTCTTCGGCGACAAGTACGGCGACTTCGTGCGAGTAGTGGAATCCGGCAGCCGCAGCCTCGAGCTGTGCGGGGGCACCCACGTCCACGCCCTGGGCATGATCGGACCGGTCAAGATCACCTCGGAGGCGTCGATCGGCGCCAGCATGCGGCGCGTCTTCGCCCTCACCGGCACCGCCACCCTCGCCAGGGTCCGCGAGGAGGAGCAGGTCCTGGAACGGGCGGCCCAGCTCCTGCGGGCCGAGCCGATGGACGTCCCCGGCGCCGTAGCGCGCCTCCTCGAGCGCCAGCGGGCCACCGAGGCCGAGCTCAAGTCCCTCCGCTCCAAAGCCGCCGGCGACGAAGCCCGCACCCTCGCCGCCACCGCCACGCCGGCCACGGCTTTCGCCAAGGCACCCGCTGCCGGCGACGGAGACGCCACCTCGAGCGCAGAGGCCAGCGCCGGCCCCCTCTGTGTCGTCGCCCGCCGCGACGGCCTCCCCCAGGACCAGATGCGGGACCTGGCCATCGCCGTCCGCCGGGAGCCACACGTCCGGGGAGTCGTGCTCATCGGGACCCCCGACGGCCGGCGCGTCGCCCTCGTCGCCGCCGTCGAGCCCGGCTCCGGCCTCGACGCCGCCGCCCTCGTCTCCGCCCCCGCCCGCCTCCTAGGCGGTGGCGGTGGCGGCAGGGGAGACGTGGCCGTAGCCGGCGGCAAGGACCCCTCCAAGATCGACGAGGCCCTGGTCGCGGTACGGGCCAGCCTCGGATTGGACGACGCTTGAGGGCAGTCGGCATTGACCTGGGCGCGCGCCGCATCGGCATCGCCGTCAGCGACCCCGCCGGCACCGTCGCCACGGCGCGGGAGGTGCTCCAGCGGAGCGGCGATCCCACCCAGGACCACCGCCGCCTCGCCGCGATTGTCGACGAGGTGGAGGCCGAAATAGTCGTAGTCGGCCTGCCACTGTCGCTCAACGGCGAGATGGGCCCAGCGGCAAAGGCCGTGGCCACCGAGGTCGAGGCCCTCGCCGCCGCCGTCGGCGTCCCCGTCGTGACCCAGGACGAGCGCCTCAGCACCGTCAGCGCCGACCGCTCCCTCTCCAACCTCGCCCTGAAGGCCCCGGCCCGCCGCCGGGTCGTCGACATGGTCGCTGCCGCCGTCATCCTCCAGTCCTGGCTCGACCGCCGCCGCTACAGCCACAGCCCCCCGGAGGTCACCCCATGAGCATGGAACCGCCCATCTACGAACCCATGCCCGAGCCGGGCGGCGGGAAGGGCCGCAAGCTCCTCACCGTCGTCGCCATCCTCCTGGTCATCGGCCTCATCGGGGCCGGCGCCGCCGCCTTCTGGGTCAACCGCCAGCTCAACCCGAAGGGAGATCCGGGCCCCGCCGTCTCCCTCGAGATCCCCTTCGGTTCGTCCACCCAGCGCATCGCCAGCATCCTGGAGCAGAAGGGGGTGGTGGACAGCGCCCGCGTCTTCCGCCTCTACGTCAGGGCCAAGGGCGGCGGCCCCTTCCAGGCCGGCGAGTACAACCTGCGCACCAACGAGAAGTTCGACCGCGTCGTCGCCGCCCTCGAGAAGGGGCCCAAGATCACCTTCGAGCGGTTCACCGTTCCCGAAGGTCTCATCATCAAGCAGCTGGCCGAGCGGGTGGGCAAGCTGCCTGGCCGCTCAGCGGCAAAGTTCCTCGAGGTCGTCGAGAGCGGCCAGGTGCGCTCGAAGTACCAGCCCCCCGGCAGCAACAACCTCGAGGGGCTCTTGCTCCCTGAGACCTACCAACTCGAGGCCAAGGACGACGAGCTGGCCATCGCCAAGCGCATGGTGGAGTCCTTCGACGCCGCCGCCGCCGAGTCCGGCCTCGACGAGGTCACCGAAGGCGGCGTCGTCACGCCGTACCAGGCCGTCATAGTCGCCTCCCTGGTCGAGCGGGAGGCCCGAAGGGACGTCGATCGCGGCCCAGTCGCCCGTGTCATCTACAACCGGCTCCAGAAGGGGATGCTCCTCCAGATCGACGCCACCGTCATCTACGCCCTGGGGCGGACGGGGGAGAAGGGCATCCGGGTGCTCAACAAGGACCTGGAGGTCGCCTCGCCCTACAACACCTACAAGGTGAAGGGCCTGCCCCCCACTCCCATCGCCTCGCCCGGCCGGTCCGCCATCGCCGCCGCCGTGAACCCGCCCCCGGGCGACGCGCTCTTCTACGTCACCGTCAACGACTGCACGGGCGAGACCCTCTTCGGCACCACCAACGCCGAGCACGAACGCAACGTCGCCCGCCGCCGCGCCGAGAACCCCGACCCCGAGAGCTGCTAGCCCAACCGTCGTAGCCGGTCAGAGGTACCGCGGTGATAGCCCCTCGGTTCACCCGTAGGCCCCCCGCACGTATCGTGAGGTAGCAATGTCGGAGCCGACGCCAGGAGATTCTCCGTCTGAGCTGAGCATGCCTGGGTGGCCCAGCTCCACCACCCGGCTGGCCGGGGTAATCGGTGACCCGATACGACACTCGCTCTCGCCGGTGCTGCACAACGCCGCCTTTCAGGCCCTCGACCTCGACTGGGCCTTTCTCGCCTTCGAGGTGCCCGACGGGGAGGCGCCAGGCGCCATAGCCGGCGTACGGGCCCTCGGGATCGACGGGCTGTCGGTCACCAAGCCACATAAAGGTGCAGTGGTGCCCCTGATGGACCGGCTGTCAGCCACGGCCGAGCGGCTGAACGCCGTCAACGCCGTGGTGCGCCGGGGTGTCGAACTGGTGGGGGAGAACACCGACGGCCAAGGCTTCCTCGACGCCCTGCGGGTCGACCACGGCTTCGACCCCGCCGGCCGGCGCTGTCTCGTCAGGGGTGCCGGCGGCGCCGGCCGGGCGGTGATCCTCGCCCTGGCCGGGGCGGGAGCGGCCGAGGTCGTGGTCGTAGCTGGGCGCTCCCCAGAGAAGGCGGCCGCCGGCACCGCCCTCGCCGGGGCGATTGGCCGCGTGGGGAAGGCGGAGGAGGCTACCGACGCCGAGCTGGTCGTGAACGCCACCAGCCTGGGCATGGCCGGCGAGCCTGCCGAGGCCGTGGTCGACCCTGCTCTCCTGGGCCCGGGCCAGCTTGTCGTCGACCTCGTCTACCCGAGAACCCTCTTCGTCGAGGCTGCCCGGGCCCGAGGCGCCACGGCCGTCAACGGCCTGGGCATGCTCGTCCACCAGGCCGGCCATGCCTTCCGGCTGTGGACAGGCGAGCCGGCGCCCCTCGAGGCCATGTCGGCGGCCGCTCTAGCCGCCCTCGACACCCCGCGCTGAAGTTGAATGCGGCGGATGCCGATGACGCACATGGTCACTCTCTTGTGGTGGAGGTAGTTGTGTCGCTGAACGGAACGCTGGAGACTTTCGCTCTCCCGGATGTGCTGGCGCTACTGGCTGCCACCAAGAAGACCGGTGAGCTGCAGGTCGACGGCGGCCGTGGTGAGGCCCGGCTGTGGCTGGACAACGGTGAGATGGTCGGAGCCGACGTTCCTCGCGCCACCACCTTCGTGGACGCCCTGTTCGAGATGTTGCGCCTGACCAGCGGGAACTTCGCCTTCGACAACGACGGCCGCCCTGCCAGCCCCGGAGACCCGCAGCCCGTCGAGCCGCTGTTGCTCGAGGCCAAGTCCCGCCTGGGGGAGTGGAAGTCGATCGAGGCCGTCGTGCCGTCCCTCGCCTGTGCCGTCAAGCTCGCCGCCGAGGTGTCGGGCGCCCAGGTCAGCGTCACCCCCGAGCAGTGGCGGGCCCTGGTGGCGGTGGCCACGAGCCGCGACGTCGAGGGCGTCATGAAGTCCCTCGAGCTCGGCGAGTTCGCCAGCTGCCGGATGCTGAAGGACCTGGTTCAGATCGGTCTCGTGTCCGTCGAGGACGCCCCTCCGCCTGCCGCCGAGGCGCCCAAGCCGGAGCCGGCAACGGCCGCCGCGCCCAAGCCGGACACCACCGTCGTGGTCGACGATCAGCCAGAGGAGGAGCTCGCCCCCGCCGCGGAGCCGCCCCGCCCCGCTGCCCGCCGCATCGGCGGGTCCACCCTCGTCGCCGCCACCAGCTCCCACACGTCCGACGCCGATGCCGCCGGCATCCCGGACAGGCCGGCCGCCCGCGCCCCGCAGCCCTCCGCCGCACCTGCTGCCGCCGTCACCGCCGGGCCCCGTAGCGCCGGCATCCACAATGCCGATGCCATCCCTGCCGAGGTGCCGCACCTGCGGTCGAACCGGCCCGCTGCCGCTGCCGCTGCGCCCGGCGCAGCCACAACCTCTCCCGACCAGCTCAGGGCCGGCCTGAGGCCCGCCACGGCGGGCGCACCCACGCCCAAGCCGGTGGAGAGGCGCCCCGCCAACCCGGATGCGTCCGATCTGGTCCACCAGCTGGCCGAGCTCCAGGGCGGCAACCGACGCCCTAGTCCTCCCAAACCCGCCGCCGCCGCCCCACGCGCCGCCGCCGCCCCCACGCCCCGACCGGTACCGGCACAGGGCCACCCCGCCACCGCCACCGGCCCCGACGACAAAACCGCCGCCGCCGAGGCCGAACCCGCCACGGCCAAGGCCGCCACCGACACTACGGCCACCAGCGAGACCACCGACGAGAACAAGGGCGAAGAGCCCCTCAACCGCGGGCTCCTTCTCAAGTTCCTCAACTCCGTCCGCTCCTGAACCCAGCACCGGCCGAAACACTCCGGAAAGCCCCATCCGGGCACCCGCCGGAAGCTGGCGCGCTCATGCGGCCCTTGAAACCCGCCGGCTGAGGCACAATTGACAGTGATGATGGCCGCTAGACGCCGCCCGGAGGCCGGCACCGATGTCTGAGGGGAACCAACTCGGCGCCCTCCTGGTGAAGGCGCGGCTCCTCACCGAGGATGCGCTCAACACCGCCCTCACCGAGCAGGCCGACACCCAGAAGTCCCTCGGGCGCATCCTCATCGACAACGGGATGGTCAGCGAGAGCGATCTCGTGTCCATGCTGGCCAGCCAGATCGGGCTCGACTACGTCGACCTCACCGACATCGCCATCGACGCCAGCGCCGCCGGCCTCATCAGCGCCACCATCGCCCGCCGCTACCAGGCGCTGCCCATCGGGTGGGAGGGTTCCAAGCTCCTCGTGGCCATGGCGGACCCTTCCAACGTCTTCGCCATCGACGACATCCGCACCATCACCAAGAGCGACGTCAAGGTCGTGGTCTGCACCCGTGAGTCGGTGCTCGAGGTCATCGAGCGCCACCACCGCATGGACAGCGACGCCGAGAGCATCAGCGCCCAGGCGGCCAGCGAGTACGAGGCCGACGAGGACCTCTCCAACATCCGGGACACCAGCGACGAGGCGCCCCTCGTCAAGTTGGTGAACATGCTGATCACCCAGGCCGTCGCCGACCGGGCCTCCGACATCCACATCGAACCCGGCGAGAAGGACCTGCGGGTGCGCTACCGCATCGACGGTGTGCTCCACGAGGTCATGCGCCCGCCCAAGAGCATCCAGTCGGGCATCCTCTCCCGGCTCAAGATCATGGCCGACATCAACATCGCCGAGCGCCGCATCCCCCAGGACGGCCGGGTCAACGTCAAGCTGGGCGGCCGCGCCATCGACCTGCGGGTCGCCACCCTGCCCACCGTGTACGGCGAGAAGGTCGTCATGCGGATCCTGGACAAGGGCACGGCCCTGCTCAAGCTCTCGGACCTGGGCTTCCTGCCGTCCTCCATGGAGCGCTACGCCCAGTCCTACGAGAAGCCCTACGGCACCATCCTCGTGACCGGGCCCACCGGCTCGGGCAAGTCCACCACCCTCTACGCCACCCTCAACATCCTCAACGAGCCCACCAAGAACATCATCACGGTGGAAGACCCCGTCGAGTACCGGCTCGTGGGCATCAACCAGGTGCAGACGAACAACAAGGCCGGCCTCACCTTCGCCGCCGCCCTCCGTTCGATCCTGCGCTCCGACCCCGACATCGTCCTGGTCGGCGAGATCAGGGACAAGGAGACCGCCACCATCGCCATCGAGGCCGCCCTCACCGGCCACCTCGTGCTGTCCACCCTGCACACCAACGACGCCGCCAGCACGCCTACCCGGCTGATCGAGATGGGCGTGGAACCCTTCCTCGTGGCCAGCGCCCTCGACTGCATCGTCGCCCAGCGCCTGGCCCGGCGGTTGTGCGACAAGTGCAAGGAGGGCTACCAGCCCAGCGAGGCGGAGCTGAAGCGGGTGGGCTGGGACGACGAGGCCGACGGCCCGGCGAACCAGATATTCCGGCCTGTCGGCTGCTCGTCCTGCGGCAAGACCGGCTACCGCGGCCGCTTCGCCATCCACGAGGTCATGACCGTCACCGAGGAGGTCGAGCGCCTCATCGTCGGGCGCGACCACTCCGAGGACATCAAGAAGATGGCCGTTGCCCAGGGCATGCTCACCCTCAAGCAGGCCGGCCTCACCCACGTGGGCCAGGGCACCACCTCCATCGAGGAGATCCTCCGGGTCGTCGCCTGACTGCCCCCGGCAGGGTCAGCTGTTGCCTCAGCTCACCTGGTCCCGCAGCTCTTCGAGGATCGGCAGGACGGCAAGATCCTTGGGCCGGGCCGCGGCACGCTTGGAGGAGATGATGTCGTCAAGGCTGGCCAGAGCGACCGGTTCAGGTAGCGAGATGCGCACGGCCGAGCGGGCAAGAGTCTCGTAGTCGAAGGTCTTGCCGTTCGGCGCAGAGGGGCGCAGCGAGATGTCGAGGTCCCCGTGGTGGGTGCGTAGGTTGAGAAAGGAAGGGAACTGCTCGAAGGTGCGCCGGTCGAGGGGGATCCTGAGGGGCTCCTCCACCCCCGACACCCGCAGTTTGGCGCCCATCTCCCGTAGCGCGTCGGCCAAGCGGTCGAGGTTCTCGGGTGACGGCGACGGCGTGATGTCCAGGTCGATCGTGACGGTAGACGCTCCGTGCAGCAGGGCGGCATAGCCACCGATCACGATGAACGCCACCCCATGCCGGTTGAGGACAGCGATCATCGCCTCGGCATCCAGCTCCGCGGGCGGGACTTCAGGCATCTACGTCGAGCTGCCGGCGCCCGGTCGCGATACCTCGTGGCCGGCGTGCGCGGCGAAGGCATCGGCCAGCTCCGGGGCCCCCCGGCCTTCCGCCCCCGCGATCAGCACTTTCATGATCGCCTGCCGTCCGCCACAGGAGACTGTGCCGCCGCTGCTCTCATCCGGGTCGCTGAACGGTTCCGGGCGGCGCGCTCGGACGGCGTGCGGCGCAGGTTCTCGGCAATGAGAACATCATTGGAGTCGTCGTGAGGCTGGAGGTCGAGGCGCAGGTTGAACCCGCAGACACGAAGGAGACGGAACAGCGTCGCCAGATCGGGCATCACCCGAGCTTTCTCGTACCTGGCGATCGCCGCCTGCGACGTCCCCGCCAGCGCCGCCAGCTGCCGCTGCGACAAGCCAGCCTCTTTCCGTGCCCGGCGCAACAGCGACCAGATCGGGTACCGGCTCGGATGATCCACCTCGAGCATGATACCTCCACAGGTATCGACTCCCTGTAACTCGAGCGAGATGACCGCCAGCGCACGCGGCACCCTGGGCGGTGCCGGCCGGGCCGCCATCCGGGCCGTGTCGCTTGGGCCAGTACCCGCCGGGGTGCCCCTCGGCCCGGTGGGACCGCTGCCGGGGTCAGTGGGCTCCGTGCGGGGTCTCGCTCAGTCGCCGCCTTGGTGCGGGCGCATTCGTCCTTGAGCTCAGCCAGAGAACCCGTCTTGGCTACCCTCATCAACCGTTCTTCGGCGCCAGCCCGAATCCCGGTTGAAGAGCGCCGGCTCTGGCAGGCTGCATCTGTGCGACGTAAGACGGTGGCGGCGGTAGCGCTGGTAGCGGTCATCGCGGCAGTGGGCGCCGGCCTCGTCCTCACCAAGAGCGACTCGAAACCGCCCCTCCCCCGCAGTGAGGCCGAAGCCTTCCTCGCCGCCTGGGCCAGGGGCGACGCCGCCACGGTGGACAGGCTCAGCGGAAGCTTCACGACCGCCCCGACCAGCACCGGCGCTACCACCAACACCACGATCCCCGCCCCCGATCCGCCCAAGAACCCGCAAACAGACCCGCCACCCCTGACCACCCCCACCGCCTCGGGCGACCAGGCCCGCTTCAAGGAAGCCCTCCGCATCTCCGCCTCCCGCCTGGAGCTGAAGGGCATCAGACGATCGGAGGAGGACGACGACACAGCGGTGGCCACCATCGCCGCCACCCACACCCTCGCGGGCCTGGGGGAGTGGCGGATCAGCTCCAACGTCCGGTTCATCAGACTCAACGAACGGTGGCGGGTCGACTGGCAACCCTCCGCCCTCCACGCCGGCGCCGCCCCCGGCGACCGCTTCGAGCGGGAGCGCCGCCGCCCCGACCGGGCGCCCATCATCGGCGCCGGCGGCCAGCCCATCACCGCCATCGGCAAGGTCGTGGCTGTCGGCGTCCAGCCCAGCAGGATCAGGGTCCAGGCGGACGTGGCGGCCGCCCTCCGGCAGCACGTCGGCGTCGACCCCGCCCGCCTCGACACCGCCCTCAAGGCCCGGGGCGTCAGGCCCGACCACTTCGTCGGCCTCGTCGAGCTCCGCGAAGAGCGCTTCCGCCAGGTCGAACCAGCCCTGAGACCCGTACCTGGGATCGTGTTCCAGAGGAAGGACGCCCGCCTCAGCCCGGCCGAAGGCTTCGCCGCCCACACCCTCGGGCGCACCGGGGAGATCACCGCTGAGCAGCTCGAGCAGCTCGGCCCGACCTACCAGGTGGGCGACGTCGTCGGCCGCTCAGGCCTCGAGCTGGCCTTCGAGCGCCAGCTGGCCGGCACCCCCTCCGGCGAGATCCGGCTGGTGAAGGCCGACGGCACCCCGGAGGTGATCCACCGCTTCGCCGGAGAATCTTCCCAGCCGCTGGAGATCACCCTGCGCCCCGACGTCCAGCGGGCGGCCGACGCCGCCCTGGCCAACCTCCCGCCGTCCAAGGTGCCGGCCCAAGCCCAGGCCCCACCGTCGACGACGCCCGAGACACCGACCACGCCCGGCAACGCCACCGCCCAGACCCCGGCACCGATGTCGCCCCCGCCCCAGCAACCCGCCGCCACCCCAGTCCCCGCCGCCCTCGTGGCCGTCGATGCCGCCACGGGCCAGATCGTGGCCGTCTCCAGCCGCCCCCTCAGCGAGCCCCTCAACCGTGCCCTCTCCGGGCGCTACCCGCCGGGCTCGACCTTCAAGATCGTGACCACCGATGCCCTCATCGCCGCCGCCGGCGGCCGGGCCGACCAGAAGGTCACCTGCCCCCCCGAGGTTCGGGTGGGCGGCAAGCGCTTCAAGAACTTCGAGGGTGAGGCGCTCGGCGACATCTCCCTGCGCGACGCCTTCGTCCACTCCTGCAACACCGCCTTCGCCCCCGCCGGCGACCGCCTCGGAACCGAGGCCCTGGTGGCCGCCGCCGCCCGCTACGGGTTCGGCGTGGACTACCGCACCGGGCTCGGCCGGGCCACAGGCGGCTCCTTCCCCGAGCCGAACGACGCCGCCGAGCGGGCCGCCGCCGCCATCGGCCAGGGCCGCGTCCTCGCCACCCCGGCCCACATGGCCTCGGTCGTCGCCGCCGCCACCACCGGCACCTGGCGCGCCCCGCAACTGCTCGTCGCCACCAGCGCCGGCGCCCCCGCCACCCCCGCGCCGACAGCCACCCCCACCCCCGAAGCCATCGACCCACTGCGCGACTTCCTCAGGGGCGTGGTCACCCAAGGCACCGCCAGAGTTGCCGCCCGCGTCCCCGACCTGGTCGGCAAGACCGGCACGGCCGAGTTCGGCACCGGCACCCCCCTCCCCACCCACGCCTGGTTCGTGGGGGAGCGCAAGGGCATCGCCTTCGCCGTCCTCCTCGAAGGTGGCGGCGTCGGCGGCCGAGACGCCGCCCCCATCGCAGCAGCCTTCGCCGCCGCCCTCTGACCGCCGAGCCGAGCCTGTCCACGCCACTGCGGCCGGATGCGTCAGCGGTGCCGGCACAGGGATTAGCAGTCCGAATCTGACGCCAGGCGGGCGCCACCGCGCCACCCCACCACCGCAATTGGGACAAATCGCCTACGCCTACATAACAGGATCACTCATGCGGCCCAGGCAACGCGCCGATACTGTGTCCTATGCAAGCCGTTTCGCGTCGCCTCGGTGAAATCCTGATCGACCGCAAGGTTCTCTCCCGTGACACCCTCGAGGAGCTCCTCGAGCGGGAGGCCACGGAGGGGGTCGCTCTCTCCAAGCTGATGCTGGCCGAGGGTGTTGTGGGCGAGAAGGATCTCGTTGCCGCCGTTGCCACGCAGGTAGGTATCCCGTTCGTCGACTTCGACCACACCGCGGTCAACCCCACCCTCGACCGCCTCGTGCCCGCCGAGCTGGCCCGCCGCCACCTCGCCGTGGCCGTCGATCTCGACGGTGCCGACCTGCTGGTGGCCATGGTGGACCCCAGCGACCGTGACGCCGTCGTTGCCCTCGAGCAGGCGACGGCGTGGAGCGTCAAGCCGGCCATCGCCGTGCGGGGCGAGCTGCGCAAGATCGTCGCCTCCATGTACGGCCCGGAGGGAGACGGCGCCGGCGGGGACGCCCCCGAGGTCCAGGTCGACGGGCCGGGAGAGCAGGCCGCCGCCGGCACCGGTCACTCCAGCGACGCCGGAATGCCCCCGGTCGAGCTGCACGTCAACGAGATGCTGGAGCGCGTCGTCGATCTCGGCGGCTCCGACCTCCACCTCACCACCGGCCGCCATCCCAGCGTGCGCATCCACGGCGACATCAAGGAGCTCACCGAGTTCCCGGTGATGAACGGCTCGGAGATCCGCCGCATGATCTTCGCCATCCTCACCCAGAAGCAGCGTGAGCGCTTCGAGAACGACCTCGAGCTGGACACCTCCCACTCGGTCCCTGGCGTCGGCCGCTTCCGTGTCAACGTGTTCCTCCAGAGGGACTCCGTGGGCTCGGTCATGCGCGTCATCCCCTTCGACGTTGTGCCCTTCGACAAGCTCGGTCTGCCCAAGTCAGCCCTCCAGTTCGCCCACCTGCCCCGCGGCCTGGTGCTGGTCACCGGCCCCACCGGCTCGGGCAAGTCCACCACCCTGGCCTCGATGATCGACATCATCAACTCCGAGAAGCCGTGCCACATCATGACGGTCGAGGACCCCATCGAGTTCCTCCACAACCACAAGATGGCCATCATCAACCAGCGGGAAGTGGGGGAGGACACCCATGGTTTCGCCAGCGCTCTCAAGCACGTCCTGCGCCAGGACCCCGACGTCATCCTCGTCGGTGAGATGCGCGACCTCGAGACCATCTCCACCGCCCTCACTGCGGCCGAGACCGGCCACCTCGTCTTCGCCACCCTCCACACCCAGGACGCACCCCAGTCGGTGGACCGCATCATCGACGTGTTCCCCTCCCATCAGCAGCAGCAGGTGCGGGTCCAGCTGGCGTCGTCGCTCCAGGGCATCGTCACCCAGCAGCTGATCCCCACCCCCGGAGGTCGCGGCCGGGCCGTGGCCGTGGAGGTGCTGGTGGCCACGCCGGCCGTCAGAAACCTCATCCGCGAGGGCAAGACCCATCAGATCTACTCAGCCATGCAGGCCGGCGGGCAGTTCGGCATGCAGACCATGGACATGTCGCTGGCCTCCCTCGTCAAGGAGGGCAAGATCGGCAAGGACTACGCCATCGAACGCTGCGCCAACGAGACAGATTTCCGTCGCCTGCTCGGCGAGACCAGGTAAGAGAAGAAAGGACGCACGGTGGCCGACACCTACGCATACAAGGTCCGCGACAAGGCGGGCAAGATCCACCAGGGAGAGCTGGAGGCGGACAGCACCGTTCTGGTCGCCAACAAGCTGCGCCAGCTGGGCTACATGCCAATCGCCATCGACAAGAAGACGGAGTCGGTCGGCAAGAAGGAGCTGCACCTCTTCAAGCCGAAGGCGGGCCTGAAGGACCTCGCCGTCTTCAGTCGCCAGTTCGCGGTGATGATCGACTCGGGGCTCTCGCTCCTGCGGGCCCTGTCGATCCTCGAGACCCAGACCGAGAACAAGTTCCTGGCTGAGGTTCTCGGGCAGGTCCGGGCCGACGTCGAGAAGGGGACCTCGCTGTCCCAGGCGCTCGGCCGCCATCCGAAGGTGTTCAACCGGCTCTACGTGTCCATGGTCCGCGCCGGCGAGACCGGCGGTGTTCTCGATTCGGTTCTCGTCCAGCTGGCCGACACCATCGAGAAGCAGGTGGAGCTGCGCCAGAAGGTCAAGTCGGCCATGACCTACCCGGTGGCCGTGCTGTGCCTGGTGATCCTCATCGTCACCGCCATGTTGCTGTTCATCGTGCCCACGTTCAAGGGCCTCTACGTTGACCTGGGCGGCACCCTTCCGTTGCCCACGCGCATCCTGCTCGCCGTCTCCGACATCCTCAAGAAGTGGTTCCTCCTCGTCATCGCCGCTCAATTCGGCTTCGTCTGGGTCTTCAAGCGCTGGATAGAGACCACCAAGGGCCGCTCTGCCTGGGACGCGTTCAAGCTGAAGGTCCCGGTGTTCGGGAAGCTGGTCCACCTCACCGCCCTGACACGCTTCGCCCGCACCCTGGCTTCGCTCCTCAGGGCCGGCGTGCCAATCCTCGAGTCCCTCGAGATCACCTCTGACACGGTGGGCAACACCGTGGTCAAGAAGGCCATCCTCGACGTCGAGGACGGCGTGAAGCAGGGCGAGGCCATGGCCCACCGCCTGGCCAACCACCCCGTGTTCCCTCCCATGGTCGTGCAGATGATCGCCGTCGGTGAGGAGACCGGTGCCGTCGACACCATGCTCGACAAGATCGGCTCCTTCTACGAGCAGGAGGTCGAGGCCACCGTGGATGCCCTCACGTCCTTGCTGGAGCCCCTCCTCATCGTGGTGATGGGCGGAGCGGTCGGCGGCATGGTCGTGGCCCTATATATGCCAATGTTCAACATCATCAAGCTGATCCAGTAGTAGGGTCGGTTTGCCGCCTTTTCTGAGGCGGTTCGCGATTCGTCCTCAAGGCACGAGCGGGCTGTGGCGATATCAGAGATGCGGCTGGGTGCTCCGGCGCCCGCTCGCAACATCCATTGACATCAAAAAGGAGAAACACATGCTAGAGATGCTCAACAAGCGGCGGAACAGCGCCGACGAGAACGGCGAGGGTGGCTTCACCCTCATCGAGCTCATGGTCGTGGTGCTGATCATCGGCATCCTGATCGCCATTGCCGTACCCACCTTCCTCGGTGCGCAGAAGCGGGCCAAGGACCGGGCTGCCCAGTCCAACGTCCGCCAGGCTCACTCGTCCGGGAAGACCATGTACACGGACAAGTCGACGTACAAGCCCGTTGATGCCGCAGCTGCCGACATCACCGTTGCCGAGCTCAAGAAGATCGAGCCTGGCCTCGGCTTCCAGACTGCCAAGTCCACTGGTCCCAACCAGATCGCCGTCCTTTCTGACGCCGACACGATCAACTACACCGCGTTGTCCAAGAACGGCAACTGCTTCTGGATCTGGGATGACGTCAGCGACACTGCCGGCGGCACGTACTTCTTCAAGTCGGCCGAGCCCGCAGCCGGCGGCTGCACCGCCACTCTTACGGTACCCGCTACTGCTGGTGCCAACGCTGAGGATGGCGGCTGGTAGGCAGCTTTCAGCAGGAAAGCGAGCAGGCGGGGCCTCAGGCCCCGCCTGTTTCGCGCCTAGGGTCCAGCGGCGATGACGGCCCTACTCGCTGCCGGCTGCGCGCTGGTAGGGCTCGCCGTGGGGTCGTTCCTCAACGTGGTGGTCCATCGGGTGCCGCGGAAGGAGTCGGTCGTTTCGCCCCGCTCGCGCTGCCCCGGTTGTGGTATGCAGCTGGCGCCCAGGGACAACATCCCGGTGGTGTCGTGGCTTCTGCTACGCGGCAGGTGCCGAACCTGCCAGCAGCCCATCTCGCCGCGATACCCTCTCGTGGAACTGGCAACAGCGGTGCTCTTCGCTGCAGTGGCCCTGAGATTGGGAGCCGACTGGGCCCTGCCGGGCTTCCTCATCGTCGTGGCCGGGCTGGTGGCGATCTCGGCAGTTGACCTCGAACGCTTCATCGTCCCGAACCGGATCCTCTACCCGACCCTTTTCATCGCCGCCCCGTTGCTGATCCTCGCGGCAGCCGTCGACGGCGACTGGTCCGGAGCCCGCACATCAGCCTTGGGGGGCGTGATGGCGTGGGGCCTTCTGCTGACCATCCACCTGATCAGCCCGAAGGGAATGGGCTTCGGCGATGTGCGCCTGGCCGGGCTCATCGGCATGATGCTCGGCTGGCTCAGCCTCGGGCACGTGCTGGTCGGCCTGTTCCTCGGGTTCCTCACGGCCTCGATGGTGGGTGTCGGCCTGATACTCGCCGGGCGCCGGGGAAGGAAGGATAGGGTGCCCTTCGGCCCGTTCCTCGCGGCAGGAGCGGTGCTGGCGGTGCTGTTCGGCCGGCCCATCCTGTCGTGGTACGGCGTGTGAAGCTGTGTTGCAGAAGTTGCTAGTGTTGACTTTGTTGCTGATCCGTCGTACAGTTGCGCCTCTAGGTCAGGCGAGGAAACAACGGCATGTCCATCGAAACAGAACAGCGCCTGCTCAAGGTGCGCGAGGTCGCTGACGCCATGCGAGTGTCGAACATGACTGTGTACCGGCTCATCCGCTCGGGCGACCTCCCATCGACGCGGGTGGGTCGCAGCCACCGTGTTCGCCAGACCGACCTGGAGGCCTATCTGGCCAGGGGCAGCGCCTGATGGCAGCCAGAGTCGTCGGGCTCGATATCGGCAGCTACGCCGTTCGCGCCGTCGAGCTTTCCGTAGGTGGTGGCGAGCCGGTTCTCCACCGGTTCGCCCAGGTCACGTTGCCCCCCGGTGCTGTCCGCGACGGCGAGGTCGTCGACATCGGCGCCGTGGCGGCGGCCATTCGCCGGCTCTGGTCGGAAGGGGGCTTCAAGGGCAAGAAGGCAGTCGTCGGGGTCGCCAACCAGCGCGTGATCGTCCGGCAGGCCGAGCTGCCGGCCATGAGCGAGGCCGACCTGGAGACAGCTCTACGCTTCGAGGCCCAAGAGCTCATCCCCATTCCGGTCGAGGATGCGATTCTCGACTTCCAGATCCTCGACGACTACATCAGCGGCACCGAGGAGCCGCGGATGCGCATCCTCCTGGCCGCGGCTCAGCGTGACATGGTGCGTGGGCACCTTGCCGCCGTGGAGGGCGGCGGCTTGGGTGCCACGGCTATCGACCTCATCCCCTTCGCCCTCGTGCGGGCTGTTCTGGGGAGCGCCGCCCCGAGTCTCGGAATGGACGGCGGTGCCGAGGCCATCGTGTGCATCGGCGGCGACGTCACCAACGTCGTGGTCCACGAACAGGGCGTTCCCCGGTTCGTTCGCATCCTGCTCGTCGGCGGTGACGACATCACCGAGGCAATTGCCCGCGACCTCGATGTCGAGCTCGATGAGGCGGAGGACCTGAAGCGCCGAGCCGATCCCTCCTCGCGGGACCGGCTTGTGTCCCGGGCCGGCCAAGTCGTCGGAGATCGCCTTGCTCCTCTGGTCGAGGAGATCCGCGGTTCGCTCGACTACTATCTGGCCCAGTCCCAGTCGTCGCCCATCAGCCGGGTCACCATCACCGGCGGGGGCAGCCGGATCACCGGGCTCATGGAGCGCCTCCAGTCCCAGTTGGGCGGCTCCGTCGAGCCGGCCCGGCCGCTCGCCGGAGTACGCACCAGTGAGACCGGCTTCTCCGATAGCGAGCTTGCCGCCCTAGAGCCCCTTCTCACGGTGCCCATCGGCCTGGCCCTGGGCGGTGAGGTGCAGAAGGGGGTGCGGCGGATCTCGTTGCTGCCCCGCGAGCTGGCGGTGGTGCGGGAGCAGCGCCAGCAGGCGCTCGCCGTCGGCGGCGCGGTAGCGGCGCTCACCGCTCTCCTGTTGGTGCTGTGGGTGGCCAAGGGGTCGCAGGTCTCCAAGGAGGAGGACAAGGCCGAGGAAGCCGAGCAGCGCGTGCTCGCCCTCCAGGCCGAGAAGGCCTCCCTTCAGGACACCACTACCACAGCCGCCGACCTGGCCCAACGCCAGGCCCAAGTGCAGGCCGTCCTGGCCGATGACGTCGCCTGGACCCGGCTGCTCCAGGAGGTGGCAACTGTGATCCCCAACGACGTGTGGCTCACCAGCTTCACCGGCCAGAAGGGTGCGCAGGTCAACTTCCAGGCCCGCGGGTTCGACCAGACCTCCACGGCCCGGTGGTTGCTCCGGGTGGCGGAGTTGCGCTCGCTCAGTGGCTTGTGGGTGCCCAACTCGACCAAGACGGGTGAGGGTTCGGCAACACTGGTGAACTTCACCTCTCAGGCCAACCTCACTCCGGGCGCACGATCCGACCGGGCCCAGCGCCTGGCCGGGGGTGACCAGTGAACCGCCGTGTTCTCGCCATCGGCGCCGGTGCGGCCGCGGTGATCCTGCTCGTCTGGTACTTCGTCCTGTGGAAGCCCCGGGCCGACGACCTGGACAAAGCCAAGGACCGCCGCGCGAGCGCAGAGGCCAGCGCCGCTCAGCTCCAGACCGAGATCGACCGGCTGCGGGCCGACCAGCGCCAGGAGCCGCTCCGGCGGGCGCAGCTGGAGAGGGTGCGCACGCTCATCCCCGACGAGCCGAACCTGGCCCAGTTCATTCTCGACGCCAACGACGCCGCGGTGCGGGCCGGCATCGACTTCATCAGCATCTCACCCGCGCTGCCAGCGGCGGGAACGGGCGGCGCCGCCGCACCCGGGGCGCCCGCCGCACCTGCCGGCGCCGCGCCGCCGGAGATCAAGCTCGCCTTTCAGATCTCCGGCGGCTACTTCCAGGTGCTCGACTTCGTCAACCGCCTGGATGCCCTGCCCCGTCTGGTGGTGACGGACGGCCTCACCCTCAGTGCCGATCCTTCGGCCCGGATGACCGTGGCTGTGACGGCAAGGATGTTCACCCACGTTCTTCCGCCCGGCTTCGGTACCACCCCGACCTCCGCCCCTGGTGGGGCCACCACCACCACGACTACGCCTGGCGCCGCTGCCTCCGCTACGACGACGACAACGACGGCGGCACCTGGCAGCGCCGCCGGCGTGGCGACGACCAGTACGACGACCACCCCGGCGGGAGGAACCCAGTGACCGAGCCCGTCACTCCGGGCGCAGCCCCCCCGAACCGCCTGCCCCTGATTCTCGGAGCGGGGGTGGGTGCCATTGCCCTGATATTCGTGGCCACCCAGGTGCTTGGGGGCGACGACGACTCGGACGACGCCGCTCCCCTCCCTACTCCCACGCCTGAGGCGACTGTTCCCGCGCCGGTGACGCCTACAACCGTGGCGCCTTCCGGTTCATTGCCCGAGACCTTCGAGGTGTTCTCCACAAAGAACCCCTTCGTTCCGCTCCGGGCCGCGGCGACTGGGGGCACCGGTGGGGCCACGGGCGGTTCCACGGCGACCGGAGGGGGCACTACCGCCGGGACCGGAGGAACGGCCACTGGTGGCACGACCACCGGAGGAACGACCACCGGCACAGGCGGCACGACCAGCGGTGGCACGACGAGCGGTGGCGGTACCGAACCCCGCCGGGGATCACGTGTCGCCCTGATGGATGTCTTCACCGAGGCCGGTGGCACCGTCGCCAACGTCCGGGTCAACGACACCGTCTACAAGGTGAGCGAGGGGGAGGTGTTCGCCACCAGCTTCAAGGTGGTGTCACTGTCCCTGGGCGACCGTTGCGGCCGCTTCGTGTTCGGTGACGATTCCTTCCGGCTCTGCCGGAACGAGGAGACCCTCAAGTAGAGAAGGTCAGACGCCTACTTCCCGCCACGTCGCCTCGCTGTACTGGCCGGCGCTGATCGTGGACAGGGCGTCGTCGAAGTGCCACGAGAACTGCGCGTTCGAGCTACCGGTGTTCGAAACCGACGCGCCCCACACCTCGATCTGGGAACCGTTCAGGCTGAAGGTACCGTCAGGCGCTTCTACCGATCCCCAGAACTTGGTGCCGCTGGAGCGGATATTGGCTGTACCGGCGCCGATGATCTTGATGCGCAGCCCGCCTGACCACCCGGGGCAGTAGAAGTAGGCCGGGTTCGCCTTCGGGTCGACTTGGGTCGAGCCGGCCGTGCTTCCGCATACGGTGGCGTTCGCCGCCGGCGGCTGGTTGATGCTTCCGCCCTGACCGTTGGGGTTGCCGATGTCCACCCGGGAGCTGTAGATCGAGACTGGCTTCTCCAGGTCTATCCCGACGCCGCTCGCCGACATTACGGGGTTGATGACCCGGCAGCCGTCATGGAGGGTGACGCCGCCGGTGTAGTAATAGGACTTCCCGCCGGCGAGTGACGTCACGTTCGGGTTCGGCCCGCCCGTCGCCGGCTTGCTGGGGTCACAGGTGAGCGTGCTGCCGGTGAAGTCGGCCGGCGTCGGGTTGTAGCAGGCGCCGCTCACCGAACCGGGAGGGCACACCGCTGGTGGCGTGAACTTCTTCGGGGGGGTCCGGAAGGTCATCACACCGATTGGGCACTTACCTGTGCCTGTGGGGGGAAGTGCCTGCGTCCCGTCCCCGAAGGAGGTGCAGCCGTCCATCGAGTAGTCCCAGCTCGGGTCGAGGCCGAACAACTTCTGGCAGTTGTTGACGCCCTGGCCCTGGCCACTGCTGCCGAACGTCATGCCACCGGGATCGTTGGTCCCGATGATCCCCTTCTTTGTGCACATCCCCGCCGCGTTCAGGCCGTGGGAGAAGCTGTCGAGGGCGATACCGGACGAGAAGTTGAGTGTGGAGTTGACGAACAGCGGGGAGTTGAAGAGGCTGGTGGGCACGGCGTCGGCCATGATCCGGCGCTTCACCTGGGTCGACTGCGTGAGATCGGTTCCCACCGAGTCGATGTGCCACAGGTCGCGGCGCACAACGTCCCGGGTGGCGGTGTAGGTGTAGGTGCCATTGTCGCCCAGATTGACGGTGCGGGTGAAGCTGCCCTGTGTAGACGGAATCGTCGGCGCCTGCTGCATGGCGTCGTTGATGCCGGCGTCGGCCACCTGCAGGGCGTTCGCCGAGTCACCCGCCCGCCTCGAGGACTTCAGGTCGGCTTCGACCGTAACCACCGTGGCGGTGATCAGCGCGGTGGCGACCAGCATCACCACCATGAACAGGGGAATGCTTCCCCTCTCGTCACGTTCCATGGTCACGGGAGCTCCTATCGGTTGTTGCGGAGGGAGACGGAACCGGACAGGCGAAGCTCAGGGGCCTTGGCCTGGTAGCGGACCACGAAGCTGACCTTGATCGAGGCGGCGCCGCCGGCCGAGGGCTTGAGCGGAATCTTCAGAGGATCGGTCAGTACGGCGCCGTTGCGGTCGTAGTAGGTGAAGAGGGCGGCGGTCGGCGTCACCGATGTGTTGACCACGGACCCGAGGAGTGGGTAGGTGGACGTGGTAGGGGCGGCGCAGGCAGTCGTAGCCCACCTGGTGACAGTGCGTGTGCGGGTGAGGTTGCCCGACACGACCCGGTACCTGAAAACGGTCTTCTCGCAGGTGCGGTCGGAACGAGTCGGCTGCTGCACCTCGAAGGAGATGCAGTCCTTGAACCCGCCGGTGCAAGGTGCCCCTGTGATGGGGTTGGCGCTGCGCAGGTCCTGGCTGAGGGTGCGCATGGCCAGCCGCGCGTCCTGCTCGGCTCGGCTGTGCAGGCTGGCCCGGTTGGTGAGCTTCGTCGTGCTGTCGAGGAAGTTGAGGAGCATGAACGACACGAGGGAGAGCAGCAGGACGGCGACGACCAGCTCGACCACGGTGAAGCCCTCTTCGCGGGCTTTCACAGCTGGAACACCTTCACATCGGAGGCGGCGGTGCCGGTGGAGCCCCCACCGTCCTTGGAAACTGTGAAGTAGAACTTGCGGCTCCCTACCGGGAAGTTGTAGCCCGACGCCCTGGAGACCAGGCCCATCCAGGTGCAGTTCGACTCACCGCTGCTGGAGACGGTGCAGGTCTCGGGTTGGAGGACGACGCTCACTGCGCCGGCCGCCGTCTGGAAGCTGGCCGTGACCATGTCGGATGCTGTTGTGTTAGAGGTCGAGGCCCGCAGCACGATCGAGTCGGCGAGGAGTTGGCCCGCGGTGTCTACCTTGATGGGTGATGCCGTAGTGCCCGGAGACGGGCTCACCGCGATGCTGTTGTTCACGAACTGCGGGTAGGTGTGGCCGCTGCAGGTGGTGTTGGACTGGCCGCAGAACATGTTCGCCGTTTCCGCGAACATCGAGTTCGCCTTTCCGTCCGACGTCCGGATGGCGCCGAAGCTGAAGTACTGCGTGCCGTTCGGGAACCGGAAGGCGTCATTGGTGTCGATGATGACCATCCAGTTGTTCGCCGTCGTCTGCGCCAGGTTCTTCGAGGAGGTGATGGGGTCGCCACTGGAGTTGAGAGTCGTGAAGGAGACGTACACCTTGTCGGCGGAGGTGAGGTTCGAGGTGACGGCAGTCAGCATGAGGCCGTTCGAACCGGCCGGCAGGAAGCCGTCATCCCTTACCACCGTGGTGCCGCTGGGGACACTGACCGACGTGATGACCGGAGGGGCCAGCCCGTAGATGTCGGACTGCCCGGGCGCCCGCAGCGAGCTCTGCTGTGACACCTCGTGATAGCCCACCGGGTCCCGCCATCCCACGAAGACGGCCATCCGCTTCGAGGTCTGTGCGGCATCGGCCCAGGCGACGTAGCGCCGTACGTTGTAGGTAATGGCGTTGCGAACGCAGTTGAAGGTCGCCTTGGGGATGCCGACGGGGACAGTGGTGTTGCAGGGGTCGTCGCCGTAGTTCGCCGGCACCGGGCTGGGGCAGTTCACCGGTTTGGCGACGGTGACGAACTCTGCGGGAGGGTTGGGGGCCGTTGTGCACACGCCGAGCGCGGTGTAGGACAACCTCTGCAGCTCCTCGATGGCATGGGTGGCCACCTCGTTCCCCTGCGTGCGGGCCTTGGCCACTGTGAGGGTCTTGAGGCTCTGGCCCAACATTCCTGCCAGCGCAGCGAAGACGAACGCTGCTATGCCGCTTGCGATGACGAGCTCGAGCAGGGTGAAACCGCCTTCATGGTCACTGGGACGACCTTCGGGTCCAGCGGGCGAGGGTTGGCGCGGATGATGCACGGAGAAGGCTTCGGCCTCGCTTAGCGATGACTGAATGGCCCAGTTGAACCATTTTGCGGCGAAGTCGTTCGCCGAGCCGTCCCTTTTGCCCGGTGTACCCCACTGGGTCCGATCAGCGATAGCGCCCTTTTGACCTCTTCGCGTTATGTGTGCCGGGAACTAGTCACAACGGGCGCTCAAGTGCTGGTCAATTCGTGCCGATGAGCAGGTACAGTGGGTCGCCTGCTGGGGAAGAGGGATTGTGGCGGCATCGAGGATCGTAACCGGTAGGCGCCTTGGGGAGGGCGGCTTCTCAGTGGTGGAGATGGTGGTCGCCATCTCCATCCTCTTCATCGTCATGGTGTCCCTGAGCTACATGGTGACCAACGGCCTGACCGACGTCGCCTTCGGCAAGCAGCGCCAGGTGGCGACGTCTCTGATGAACCGGACGATGGAGGAGATTCGAGCCCTGCCCTTCGCTCAGGTGGCGGCCGGCCTGTCGGACACCGACCTGGCAGCCCCGGATCCCAACATCAAGAAGAGCGGAAGCCCGGCCACCTACACGTTCATCCCCAACGGCGAGACCATCCCCCACTTCGCCAGCGGCTCCGGGCAGCCACCCCTGGTACCGCACCGCAGCACCACCACCATCAACGGCATCGACTACAGCATCGGGGCCTATCCCACGTACACCTTCCCGGCAGGGGTGTTCCGCGTCACCGTGATCGTGTCGTGGAACAAGACGTTCGAGACGGGTGTGGCCTCCAAGGTGAGTACGCAGAGTTTGGTGTATTCGCCGGAAGGGTGTCTGTCTCGGACGACCCACCCCTTCGGTGCGCCCTGCCAGCCGTTCTTCTACTCCAACACCGACACGGGCACGGGCTTCCTGCGTATCACCAAGAATCCGGCGGCCAGCGGCGACGCCATCTTCGGCATTCCCCTGAACCAGGCCGAGATCTCGCTGCCCTCGGCATCGTCGAGCATTCAGGTCGAGCAGATCTCAACGATCCTCGGCTCTCTGCAGTCGGCAGGAGCATTGCTCGATGTCCAGGGAGTGGACCCACAGCGATCCGGCGGCGTGACGACGTCAGCGTCCGCCGACAACGACCCGGGTGCGGGCGACGGGGCCTCTGATACTGAGAACCTTCTCCAGACCGCGACTCAGCTGGTGCACAACGAAGGGACTGGGAAGGCGTCTCTCGCCATCACGCCGAGCTCCGCCGACACGGGGACCGTGACCAGTACAGTCGTTGCGGCGGCGACTCCGAGCTGTGCCGCGCTGGATGGGAGCACTCTGGCCACCGGGCAGCCGTGTGGGAGCGGCGAGGTGCGACAGATTGGCACGACCATGACCGCGGCCATGACGCTCAAGGAGTCTGGTGGGGAGACCCTCGGAACAACTCTCCTCGGCTCCGTCACGTCGCCTTCGCAGGGATCGCGGGTGGCCGCGAGCCGACACACCAGCGGCGGCTCCGTCGTATGCCAGACAACGACCGGAGAGGGTTGCGTCCACGGGGGGGCGACCCGGGAGATCGGGGCGGTGAGCGTGGCGGGCCTGCCGCCGAAGATCATCACCAGTGGTAGCGCGCCTGCGGGCTGGGGAGACGCCACAGCCAACTACCTGTTCAAGCTCGAGGATTACAGCGACCGCGTCCAGGTCGAGAGTGGCGTTGACGCAGCAGGGCCCAGCGCTCAGGTTCCAGCGGTCAGTGGAGGGACCGTGCCGCAGCTCACGTACTGGAACGGGTCGGGGTACAGCACGATCCCGGTGAACTGGGGAGCGAGTGCGCCGACCATCGCCATTCCATCGTTCACGGTGACTGACACCTCTCTGGCGGGCGGGGACGTCTCTGTGAGCGTTAGTGCCCAGATCACCACCGCAGCGACCTCCACGGCCAGCACCGGGCCGACCGGGTGTTCCACGGTGTGTACGGCCACGGCGAGCGCCCCGTCCCCCGTCACGGCCACCGTGGTGTACACCGTCAAGCAGGGCGGAATCACCCTGGCCGACCTGCTGCTCAACTTCGATCTCGGCACCATGCTGGCGCGGACGTCCTACAAGGCGGCTCCCAGTGCCGGGTGATCGCGGCCATGGAGGAAGCGAAGCCGGGTTCACCGTCTTCGAAGTGCTCGTCGCCGTCAGCATCTTCATCATGGCTCTCGTGATCGCTCTGTCGAGCCTCAGCTCGGTCCAGAACTCGGTGACCCGGGCTGACAGCCGCAGTCAGACCAACGACCAGGCCCGGTTGGCCGTGGAGCAGCTGGACCGTCAGATCCGGTCGGGCAACCTCTTGTACGACCCCGCCCTGGAGAGCCCGCCCGGGCTCTCATTACGGGTCTACACACAGGCGAACGGCACGCAGCGCTGCGTGCAGTGGCGGATACTGAACGGTGAACTGCAGACCCGAAGCTGGCCCGAGACATACCCCACAATCGGGACGCCATCAGGTTGGCGAACTGTCGCCGACGGCATCGTGAACAACGCTTCCCAGCCGGCGTTCATCCTCCCAGCCGGTTTCGAGAAGCGGCTGATCGAGATCGACCTCCGGGTGAACCACAACCCCAAGAAGGGGAGCACCGTCCGGGTGACGTCCTCGGTCGCCGGCCGCAACACCCAGTACCAGTACGCCTCGACCGTGTGCAACACGGTCCCCCCTTCATGAACAGGACCCTGCCTCCCATGAGCATGCAACGCGATGAAAGTGGCTTTGCCATTGTCACGGCGGTGATGGTCATCATGATCGTCACCATCCTCGGCCTGGTGACCCTCCGGCTCTCACTCCACAGCTCAGATACCACCGCCAGCAACCGCAAGCGAGTCCAAGCGGTCGGTGCCGCAGAGGCCGGGATCGACTTCGCCCTGGCCAGGATGCAGAAGGACGCCGCTCTCCCGTGCACTCTGGCTGACACCCTGCAGACCGAGCCCACGATATCGAGGTACTCGGCGACCATCACGTACCGCGACGCGAACGGCGTGGTGCTGGCGTGCCCGGCGGGCGGCTTCCTGACCTCGGGTACACCGAAGACGGCCGTCATCGTCTCGCAGGGCACCACCAATGCAAAGGCGTTCGGCAACCGGGCCATGCAGGCCCTGGTCCGCCTCGATCCAGCCGTCGGTTCCACCGGGTTCGACAAGGCCATCTTCTCGAACAGCACCATCACGGTGGCCAACAACACCGACGTCTACGGCGAGAACGGCCCGGACGGCGACATCTACACCAACGGCGACTTCGTGTGCGACAGCGGTAACCAGCACTACAGGGGGAATATCATCGCGCCCGCTGGGAGCATCAGCTTTCTGCAGAAGTGCACTGTAGACGGCGACCTCTACGCGCGGAACGACGTGAAGACCACGAACAACGCCCTGATCGCCCATGACATCAAGTCCTCCAAGGGAAACATCGCACTTTCGGGAGCCACCGAGGTGCGTCACGACGCAATCGCCAACGGCACCAACACGGGGGGCATAGTCCGCAACAACCGGGTTGCCGGGGCCAACATCCCCGATCCTGTTGTGCAGTCGATGCCGACGCTCGACTTCGACGCCGCGGCGTGGACCGCCGGCGGCTACAACGACCAGACGACCATCAACGACTGCTCTACCGGGTCCACCTCGCCCCTCTATGCCGCCATCAAGAGCATCGAGACTGCGACCGCGCCGAAGCTGATCAGGACCACTTGCAAGGTGTTCCTGACCAGGGACCTGAAGCTGAACAGAAACCTTGCCATCTTCGCCGACGGTGGCTTCGACATGAGCAACAATTTCAACCTCATGTCCACGGCTTCAACCGTGAGGGACATGCACTTCATCGTGCCCAGCAGCGCGGTGACTACAACGCCGTGCGTGGAACCGGGCATCAAGACCGACACCGGCTCTACCTTCTTCGACACGGTGCACTATCTGATGTACACCCCGTGCAAGATCACACTGAAGAACGCCAACGGCGGCTACGGCCAGATCTACGGCGGTACGGTGAGCATCGAGAACAATTTCACCTTCCACTACGCACCGGTTTCTGTATTCGGGGCCACGAACACCACCCCTGCGACCACCTACACCCTTGACATCGCCTACAAGCGGGAGATTCCCAGCTCATAGTGCGGGTCCTCCTCGTGGGCATGATGGGTGCGGGGAAGACCACCGTCGGGCGGTTGCTGGCGGACCGGCTTGACTCGCCGTACCTGGACAGTGACGAGCAGGTTCAACAGGCGTCGGGGCTCACCGTGCCGGAGATTTTCGCCGAGCAGGGGGAGGCGGCGTTTCGCATGGCCGAGAGGGAGGCGCTGATGCGTGCGGTCGCTTCCGATGACGAGGACGTCGTGTCGGTCGCCGGCGGAGCGGTGCTGGACCCCGACAACCGCCGCCTCCTGCGCGAGGCGGGCACCATCGTGTGGCTCCGGGCGCCGGTCTCCACCTTGGCGGAGCGGGTGGGCGCCGGCGCCGGCCGGCCCCTCCTCGGCGACGCCCCTGCCTCGGCTCTGGCCGAGCTCTACGAGGAGCGCCGGCCCCTGTACGAGGAGCTGGCGGATATCGTCGTCGACGTGGAGGACCTGAGCCCAGAGGAAGTGGTGGAGGAGATTCTCCGGCAGCTGCCGTGATCACGGTCCCTGTCGCTCTGGGTGACCGGTCCTATGACGTGATCGTCGGGCCGGGGGCCCGCCACCGCCTTCTCGAGGTGCTCCCGGTGGGAGCGAAGCGTGCCGCCGTGGTCACCCAGGAGACGATCCCGGTCAACGTCGATCCGGGGGTGGAGCACCGGGCGTTCCCCATGGGCGAGGGTGAGGACGCCAAGTGCCTGGAGACCATCGAGGAGCTGTGCTCGGCCTTCGCCCGATGGGGGCTGCGGCGGGGAGACGTCGTAGTGGCCGTGGGCGGGGGAGTGGTCACCGACACCGCCGGCTTCGCCGCCGCCGTCTACCACCGGGGTGTCGCCGTCGTGCATGTGGCCACCACGCTCCTGGGCCAGGTCGACGCGGCCATCGGGGGCAAGACCGGCGTGAACCTGGCCGAGGGCAAGAACCTGGTGGGTGCCTTCTGGCAACCTTCTGCCGTGCTGTGCGACACCGAGGTGCTCGAGACCCTGCCCCCGCGGGAGTACCGCAGCGGCTGTGGGGAGATGGCCAAGTACCACTTCCTCGGCGGCGAGGGCCTGGAGGACCTGCCCCTCGACGAGCGGATCGCCGCCTGCGTGCGCATCAAGGCCGACGTGGTGGGCGGCGACGAGCGGGAGGCGGGCCGGCGGGCCACGTTGAACTACGGCCACACCCTGGCCCATGCTCTCGAGACGGCGGGCCGGTACGACCTGCGCCACGGCGAGGCGGTGGCCGTCGGGCTGATCTTCGCCGCCCGTCTCGCCCAGCGCCTTGGCCGTATCGACGAACGGCGGGTCGGGCACCACTACGACGTGGTGGCCGGCTACGACCTCCCTCGGGTGCTGCCGCCGGGCACCGACATCGATCAGGTCATCGAGATCATGGGCAGGGACAAAAAGGCCACCACCGGGTTGAGCTTCGTGCTCGACGGGCCCGGTGGCGTGTCGGTGGTGCACGACGTGGCCAGGGCCGACGTGGAGGCGACGCTGACGGAGGTGGGGGAGTGACCGGTACCCAGCCGAGGGTGCTCCTGCTGTCGGGGCCGAACCTCAACCTTCTCGGTGATCGTGAGCCTGAGATCTACGGGACGCAGACGCTGGCGGAGCACGTAGAGGCGGCGACCAAGGCGGCGGAGGAGCAGGGTCTCCTCCTGGAGCACCGCCAGTCGAACCACGAGGGGGAGTTGATCGACATCGTCCACGAGGCGCGGGGCCGCTGCCAGGCCATCGTGATCAACGCCGGCGCCCTCACTCACTACGCCTGGGCGCTGGCCGACGCCCTGTCCGCCTTCGACGGCGTGGTGGTCGAGCTTCACCTGTCGAACCCACAGGCCCGCGAGCCCTGGCGCCACCGCTCCGTCATCTCCCCGGTGGCCGCCGGCTGCATCTCCGGCTTCGGCGGCGCCGGCTACGTGCTGGCCATTCAGGCCGTCGCCCAAATGCTCGGAGCCACGAAGGTCGACTAGCGGAGCGTTACGGGGCGGATAGGGGGGAGAGAACCTGCGGGCTGGCGAGGTCGCCCGGCAGAGTGCCGCCATCGATGCGAGGCGAGGCGCTCTGCATCTGATGCTTCGGCTAGTAACATCAGCTGCGTGCCTCGGACTAAAGTAAACCTCGATGCTTCGGTGCTCCACGAGCTGAAGGATCGCCAGCGGAAGGAGAAGAAGCCGCTTGGCCAACTCATTTCCGAGATCCTGGCGCGGGAGCTCGAGTCGGGAGCCGCGAGGGCTGCGCCGTTCAGCTGGGTCACCAAAGACCTGCGCCCGAGAGTCGATCTCGAGGACAAGGACGCGCTCTGGTCGATCCTCGACAAAGCATGAGCCAAACGGTCGACACGCACATCCTGATCTACGCCACCCATACGGCCAGCCCGTTCCACCAACACGCCCGGGCTGCCCGCCTCTGACGGCGCCAGCCTCTGTACCCTTAGTGTGTGAGCAGAGTCCGCACGAACATCGGGATCGAAGACAGCTACGTCAGGGCCATCATGCACCGCTTCGGGGTGCGCACCAAGACAGAGGCCGTCGATCTCGCCCTGCGCCATCTCGCCGGCCAGCCGATGACACAGGCCGAGGCGTTGGCGATACGGGGGGCCGCGCGTCCTCGACGCGGTCTCCGAGAACGTCTCACCGACGGGTGCGGGGTGATTCTCGGCGGTAGCCTTCAGGCGTGAGTCTCGCCCTGCTGGCCATGGACGTGGCCGGCCGGGCCGACCGGCTGCGCGAGCAGCTGGACGGCGCTGGGTGTGAGGCGCTGCTGGTAACGACGCTGACGAACATCCGCTATCTCACGGGGTTCAGCGGCTCGGCTGGCCTGCTGCTCGTCCTGCCTGACGAGATGGTGCTCTGCACCGACGGCCGCTACAAGTCCCAATCGGCCGAACAGCTTTCCGACGCCGGCGTCGAGGCGCGGATCGAGATCGGCAAGCTTTCCGAGCAGCAGGAGGCCATGTCGGTCGCGGCCAAGGGCGTGGCCCGGCTCGGGCTGGAGGCCGGCAACGTCACCTGGGCCCGCCAGCGGGCCTTTGCCGCCGACTGGTTCGCCGGCGCCGATCTCGTGCCCACCGAGGGAATCGTCGAGGAGCTTCGCCGGGTGAAGGACCCTGGCGAGGTAGCGAGGATGCGGGAGGCAGCCCGGATTGCCGACGAAGCGCTGGCCGGCGAGGCGGCTGGTCTGGCCGGAGGGATGACCGAGGCCGAGCTCGCCCTCGCCCTCGACTTCGCCATGCGACGGCTCGGTGCCGACGGGAGCTCCTTCGAGACCATCGTGGCCTCCGGGCCCAACGGGGCCAAGCCCCACGCCCGTCCGTCCGGCCGGCGCATCGAGCCGGGAGAGCTGGTCGTCGTCGACTTCGGCGCCGTGGTCGACGGCTACTGCTCGGACATGACCCGCACCTTGTGCCTGGGCGAGCCGGCCACTGACACCCTGGCCCGGATGGTGGCGGTGGTGGCCGAGTCGCAGCGGGCCGGTGTGGCCGCGGTGCGGGCCGGCCGTCCGGCCGCCGAGGTGGATTCGGCCTGTCGTGAGGTCATCGCCGACGCCGGCTGGGCAGATGCTTTCCTGCACTCCACCGGCCATGGCGTGGGCCTCGACATCCACGAGGCCCCGACGGTGGCAGCCACCTCCGGTGATACCTTGTGTGCCGGCTACGTCGTCACCGTCGAGCCCGGTGTGTACCTTCCCGAGCATGGCGGAATGAGGATCGAGGACACGCTGTTCGTAACCGAAACGGGCTGCGAGCCCCTCACCAACGCACCCAAGGAACTTGTGATCTGAAATGGCCGTCAGCACGAACGACCTCAAGAACGGAATGACCCTCAACCTGCCCGAGGGGCTCTTCTCGGTGGTGGAGTTCCAGCACGTCAAGCCGGGCAAGGGTGGCGCCTTCGTGCGCACCAAGCTCAAGAACGTGCGCACCGGAGCGGTGATCGATCGCACCTACCGGTCCGACGAGAAGCTCGAGCACGCCGTGGTCGACAAGCGGGAGATGCAGTACCTCTACCGTGACGGCGAGCAGTACGTGTTCATGGACAACGTCTCCTACGACCAGCTCCATGTCGACGAGGAGACGCTCGGCGGGTCGGCCCGTTTCATCAAGGAAGGCGACTCGGCTGTCCTGCAGATGTACAACAGCGAGGTGGTGGGCGTCGACCTGCCGGCATCGGTGGAGCTGACGGTTTCAGTCACCGAGCCCGGCCTTCACGGTGACCGTGTGTCGGGTGCTCGCAAGCCGGCCACGCTCGAGACCGGCTTGGTGGTGCAGGTGCCGCTGTTCGTGGTGGCGGGGGAGCGCATCAAGGTCGACACCCGCACCGGGGAGTACCTGACCCGAGCGGCCGGCTGATCCCGCGGGATCCCGGCCGGCCGATCAGATGACCAGCAGCACCCGCCGGGAAGCACGGGAGCGGGCGCTGTCCCTGCTGTACGAGGCGGAGGCCAAGGAGATGTCGGGCGCCGCCGTGCTCGCGGACCTGCCTTTGGAAGCCGAGCCGTTCGTGGCCGGCCTGGTCCGTGGGGTGGGAGAGCACCTGGAGCAGATCGACGAGCTGGTCGACAAGTTCGCCATCGACTGGGACGTCGAGCGAATGCCCTCCATCGACCGCAACGTGCTGCGCCTGGCCATCTACGAGCTTCTCGAGCGGCCCGAGATCCCGGTTGGTGCAGTGATCTCCGAAGCGGTGGAGCTGGCCAAGCGCTACTCGACCGACGATTCCGGCCGCTTCGTGAACGGGGTGCTGGCCAGCGTGGCCGGCGAGGTGCGCACTTCCGGAGGGCGGGCGGGCTGACCTGGTCGCAACCGAGGCGGTTCGGGCTGACCCGACGCACGGTGATCGTTGTCGACCGCCAGTGCGGTGGTGACGGCCCTCACCGACGACGGACAGGACGGCGATCAAGCCCGACTGAGCCGGCCGTCGCCCTGTTGGGCCGGGATGTGGACGGCGGCGGGTGCCCGTAGCCTGAACCAGTGAACCCCGCCTTGGCGCCTTGGGTGGTGCCGGCCCTGCTGGCCAGTGGGCACGCCAGCCGCGGCGGGATCGTCGTGCCTTTTGTGGCCGCGGCTGTCCTGCTGGCCGTGGTCGCCCTCTTCTGGGCCGCCCAGCCGGGCGGACGCGTGCTCGATTCGCTGGAGGACCCGGCCGAGAACCGGTGGCGGCGCCGTCCTGTGCTGGCCGCCGCGCTGGTGGGGATCGCCCACGTCGTGCCCGTCGCCGCCGCGGTGGGGGCATCGGCTCTCCTGAGCCGCCGCCTCCCGGCGCCGGAGGGTCTGTTCGAGACGGTGCTGACGTGGGTGGTCCTCCTCGTCGTGTCGACCATCGTGTTGTTCGTCGTCGGCCGCCTGGCCCGGCGGCTGCTCCCGCTGGCCGCGCTGCTCAAGTTGTCCATGCTCTTTCCCGACCACGCCCCCCAGCGTTTGGCCGTGGCCCGCAAGGCCGGGAGCATCCGGGATCTGGAGAACCGCCTCGCCACGGCCCGAACGGCGGGGTTGAACGACGAGCCGGCCCAGGCCGCGGAGAAGATCCTCACCCTGGTGGGCGCCCTCCATGCCCACGACCGGCGCACTCGGGGCCATTCGGAGCGGGTCCGGATGTTCGTCGACCTACTGGCCGAGGAGTTGAAGCTGCCGGCGGGGGACCGGGATCGGCTCCGTTGGGCCGCGCTGCTCCACGACATCGGCAAGCTCGACATCGATCCGGAGCTTCTCAACAAGCCGGAGACGCTCGATGCCGGTGAGTGGAGGGTCATCCATGACCATCCCGCAGCCGGTGCCCGCCTGGCCCGGCCATTGCGGTCGTGGCTGGGGCCGTGGGCTCCCACCATCGAACAGCACCACGAGCGGTGGGACGGAACCGGCTACCCCCGCCGTCTCACCGGCGAGCAGATGTGCCTGGGTGCCCGCATTGTCGGGGTGGCCGACAGCTTCGAGGTCATGACCGGAGTGCGGCCCTACCAGCGGCCCATGAGCGTGGCCGCGGCCCGAGAGGAGCTGACCCGCCACTCCGGGACCCAGTTCGACCCGGCGGTGGTCCGGGCCTTCCTGAACGTCTCCATCGGCCGGGTGCGCTGGGGGGTCGGGCCGCTGTGCTGGATCGCCCAGATCCCCTTCGTCGGCTGGATACCCGGACTGGCCCAGAGCGCGGTGACCACCGGCGGCCAGGTGGCGGGGGCCGTCGGCGCCGGCGCCGGAGCGGCCGCCCTGACGACGGCCGGCGTAGTCGTCGGCGTCCTGCCGGTGGATCCCGGCGATGCAAGCACCGCCGATCGGGGCACGGAGGCCTCCTCTCAGAGCGCCGGCGCCGGCCCCTCGGCCCCTACCACTGCGGCCCCTGGCGACCCCGCCGCGGCGGGGTCGGGTGTCACCTCGTCCACCTTGGCCGCGCCTGATGTCTCGGGCGGAACGGCCACGACCGTCTCTGAGCCGCCCGGTGGCGCCGCCACGCCTCGCTCGTCCACGTCCTCCACGCCGAGGCCGGCTACCACGACGACGGCGGCGCCGGGGGGATTCGGTCTGCGACGCCTGGAGATGTCCGATGTGGACGGCAACGGCCGGGTGGACACCGTCGTGGCCACGTTCTCGGAGCCGCTGGAGCCGTCCTCCTCCACGGCGGCCTGGGCCCTGACCAACGTTCCGTCGGGTGGTCGGCTCCGTTCGGTGACGGTGGGGGGCGAGCGGGTCTTTCTGGCCATCACAGAAGGCTCCGGGGATCGTGACACCGCTGTCGGCGCTTTCAGGGTGGCCCTGGCATCCGCCGGCGACGGGATCAGGAACCGGTCGGGTCAGACTGCGTCGTTCACCCCGCGGGCGCCCGAGGACGCGGCGTCGCCGGTGCCGGTCGGGCTCAGGTCGGTGAGCATCGGGCCGAAAGCGGGCAGGATCGAACCGGCGGACCAGTTGCGCGTGAGCTTCAGCGAGGCGCTGGCGGCGACTTCGTTCCCGTCGATGACGACGGTGTCGCAGATCGACCCCGATACCGGCGGCAACGACCTTCTCGGCATCGACGGCGTGAGCGACGGCCTGGTGGACACCGGCAGCGGGGGCTACATCGTGCTCGAGGAGCGAAGCGCCATCTTCGGCGGCTCCACCGTGAGCCTCGCCGACGAGGGCCGCACCCTCGCCGTGGTGGTGGGGCCTACGTGCACCTCCTGTGGTGGGCGGCGCTCGAGTGCCGGCGCCCTGGCCTTCCGCCCGGCCCCGACCCTCACCGACGGTGCGGGCAACGGGGCGAGGGGCTCCATCACCACGGCCGCCGACTTCCAGCTCTTCTGAGTCGACGGGGACGGCGGCGGGCCCAGGTCGAGGCCGGGCGGCATCACCTTTGGGACCATGGCGACGGGAGCGTTTTCGTGGACGCCGGGGGGTCAGGGAGCTACGATCGACCACGTCGGCATGGACTGCCGCCAGGCCACGGTCCAGTGTGGCGAGGCGGCCGCCATGGGCCCTGGCCGGGCCGCAGCGTGAAGGTCGGGGGGAAGATCGATTGTCGTCCGCACTGGTGCAACTTAACGCGACCCGCATCAAGATGCGTCCGGTTACCGCGCCGGGCGTCAACCATACGAGGAGGACGGTGGCGCCGAACACGCTGCGATGCGGCGGTTGCTGCCATACACCGGCGTGGCTGCGGTAGCCACGATCGCCGGCACCCGCACGCCGGCGCCTACGTTCGGGTCATGGTGGTGGTGCAGGTGGCGGCGTTCTTCCTCGGCGCCGCGCTGGTGTGGGGCACGCTCGCCTCCGCCGTCCGCGTCATGGTCATCCCCCGGGGCTTGCCGTCGTTCATCGCCCGCGCCGTGTTCGAGGTGCTGCGGGCCGTCCTGCGCCCCCTCATGGGCGGACGCGGTGGCGACTACGCCCGCCGTGACCGGGTCATGGCCGCCTTCGCGCCCATCGGGCTCCTCGTCCTGCCCCTGGTGTGGCTCGTCCTCGTGCTGGCCGGCTACACCTGCATGTACTGGAGCCTCGGCACGCGGACCTGGCGTGACGCCTTCACGCTGTCCGGGTCGTCGCTGCTGACCCTTGGTTTCGAGTCGGCCCACTCCCTGCCCACGCTGGCCCTGGCCTTCACCGAGGCGGCCACGGGCATCGGCCTGCTGGCCCTGCTCATCAGCTACCTGCCCACGCTCTACGCCACCTTCAACCGCCGGGAGCTGGCCGTGGCCATGTTGGAGGTGCGGGCCGACAGCCCCCCGTCGGGCGCCAACCTGATCCGCCGTTACCACCGCATCGAATGGGACGGCGGGCTCACCCAGGTCTGGAAGGACTGGGAGACGTGGTTCGCCGACCTCGAGGAGACCCACACGTCCCAGGCCGCTCTGGTCTTCTTCCGGTCGCCGCAACCCGGCCGCTCCTGGGTGACGGCCGCCGGTGCCGTGCTCGATGGGGCCGCCCTGCGAACCTCCACCGTCGACGCCCCCCGCGATCCTGAGGCCCACCTCTGCCTGCGCGCCGGCTACCTCGCTCTGCGTCACATCGCCTCGTTCTACGACATCCCCCACGACTCCGATCCTCCGCCCGACGGGCCCATCTCCGTCACCCGACACGAGTACGACGAGGTCTGTCGTGAGCTGGAGGAGGCGGGCATCCCCCTGAAGCCCGACCGGGACCAGGCGTGGCGGGACTTTGCCGGCTGGCGGGTCAACTACGACACCGTCCTCGTCGGCCTCGCCTCCCTCACCATGGCCCCGTCCGCCCTCTGGTCCTCGGACAGGGACGCCACCTTTCGCCGCCCACCCTTGATGCCCCGCTTCCGGCGTCCCGGGCGCGACGCGGGCAATGGCGACGATCCAGTGTAAGGGGAGTGTTCTTCATCCTCGGCCATCGGTCACCGTCTGTCTGGCGTGGTGCCGGTTGTCGACAAGGTATCGGCGCTGACTCTGGCTATACTTGTAGCCATGAGCCTCGGTGAGAATCTGTCCTTGGCGGATGTGAGGGACCATCTCTCTGAGGTCGTGGCCCAAGTGGAGGCTCAGCATGCGAGGGTGGTCATCACCAAGCACGGCCGACCCGCAGCGGTGCTGATGTCGGTCGAGGACCTCGCGTCGCTCGAGGAGACGCTGGAGATCATGAGCGACCCTCGTGCGATGGCCGCCCTGGTCGAGGCGGAGTCCGACATCCACGCGGGACGCACCGAAACCATGAGCAAGAAGGAGGCGCTCGCCCGTTGGGGCGGAAGTGGCTGATTACGCCGTTTCCTGGAGCGCCCGAGCCGCTCGGGACATGGATCGCATGGACGACAAGGTGGTGGGTGCGGTCATCGACCTCGTCTACGGCTCTTTGGCCGCGAACCCGGCCCGACAGGGGCATCGGCTCCGCTTCGAGCTGGAGGGCCATTACAGCGCCCGGCGAGGCGGCTGGCGGGTGATCTACCGCGTGGACGAAGCCGCACGGGTCGTCTGCATCGAGCAGGTGGGCCACCGCAGCGACATCTACCGGCTGCGCTGAGTTGCTCGCCGTTGACCTCCGGGCGCGTACCCGACAGCACAGGCGAGGGAATCGCGTTGCTCGGAGACCTGTCCCGAGTGTCCCTGCTACCCTCGTTCTCACCGTGAAGCGGGTCCCGTGAGGCCCGCACGGGGAGGTGAGCATGGCCGAACGTGAACGTGCACTGGCGCCCCCGGCCGGGGGCGTTTTCGTTCCCCAGGCCCAGGTGATGTCGGCCGACGACCTGCGCCGGGCTGTCACCCGTATCGCCCACGAGATAGTCGAGCGCAACCACGGGGTGGAAGGGTTGGCCCTGGTCGGCATGCAGACCGGGGGAGTCCCGCTGGCCCGGCGCCTGTCCGCCGAGCTGGGTCGCATCGAGGGTGGCGCCGGCGCCGGCCCGCCCGTCGCCACCCTGGACGCCACCTTCTACCGCGACGACATCGGGTTGCGGCCCTTGGTACCCGAGGCCGTGACAGACATCCCCTTCGCCCTCGACGACCTGACCGTGGTGCTGGTCGATGACGTGCTGTTCACCGGCCGCACCGTGCGGGCCGCCCTCAACGCCCTCAACGACTACGGCCGTCCCCGCGCCGTCCAGCTGGCCGTGATGGTCGACCGCGGCCACCGCGAGCTCCCAATCCGCCCCGACTTCGTCGGCAAGAACCTGCCGACGGCCCGAGACGAGATGGTCGACGTGACCGAGGCCGGTGTCAGCATCGGCCGCGTCACCCCGAGGCCGATATGACCCGCCACCTGTTGTCCGTGGCCGACCTCGGCCCCGAGGGCATCGAGGAGGTGCTGCGGGTCAGCGACTCGTTCGTCGAGGTGAGCGCCAGGGCCATACCCCGGGTGCCCGCCCTTCGAGGCAAGACGGTTGTCTCCCTGTTCTACGAGGAGTCGACCCGGACCCGCCTTTCGTTCGAGACCGCGGCCCGCCGGCTGTCGGCCGACACCATGAACTTCAGCGTGTCGTCCTCGTCGGTGAAGAAGGGGGAGTCGCTCCGGGACACGGTCGAGACGATCGAGGCCATGGGCATCGACGCCGTAGTGGTGCGCCACCCCTCGGCCGGTGTGCCGTGGCAGGTGGCCACGTGGGCGGGCCAGGCCTCGGTGATCAACGCCGGCGACGGCGGCCACGAGCATCCCACCCAGGCCCTTCTCGACTGCTACACGGTGAGGCGCCGGCGCGGGCGGATCGACGGTCTGCGCGTCGCCATCGTGGGCGACATCAAGCACAGCCGGGTCGCCCGCTCAGGCGTTCTCGCCTTCGCCGCCCTGGGCGCCGAGGTGACCCTGGTGGCGCCACCGACCCTGCTGCCTCCCCACCTGGCCGGCTGGCCCGTCAGCGTGAACCAGGACCTCGACGAGGTGCTGCCCAAGGCCGACGTCGTGTACCTGCTGCGTCTCCAGTCGGAGCGCACGACCGAGGCCCTGCTCCCGTCCTTGCGGGAGTACACCGCGGGCTACGGCCTGACCCGCCGGCGCGCCACCCTGCTCCAGGACGACGCCCTCGTGATGCACCCCGGCCCCCTCAACCGGGGCGTAGAGATAGCCGCCGAAGTGGCCGCCCTCCCGTCCGCCACGATCACCGAGCAGGTCGCCAACGGCGTAGCGGTCCGCATGGCCGTGCTGTACCTGCTCATAGGCGCCGGCGCCTGACAGTCGATCGTCGGGGCGGCAGGCTCCACCCGGCACCGAACTTGCTGAACGAAGCGGCGCCAGAGCGCCGCCCGGGCCACCAGGTTCGACTGGCAACGCGGCCATCACTTCAGGCAGGGTCGCCGAACTAGCGTGATTGGCGAGTTGCAAAGAGCTATTATAGCGTGATGCGCGTCGTTACTATCACCGAGGCGAAGAACGGGCTCAGCAGCCTCATCGATGTCGTCCGGGGTGGGGAGACCGTCCTGATCCTCGACAGGGGACGCCCGGTCGCCCGCCTGGAGTCAGCCATTGTCGCATCGACTGACGACGGTGGACGGTTGGCGAGGCTCCAGCGGGCAGGGACTGTTCGGGTGGCTGCTCGGTCAGCGTCGGAACCAAAGTCTCATAAGCCGGTCCGGCCCAAGCGAGGCGCCAGCGCCGTTCAGGCCCTTATCGATGAGCGGCGGGCCGGGGCGTGAAGTTCTGGGACAGTTCTGCAGTCGTTCCCCTGGTGGTAGAGGAGACGGCCACGAAGATCATCGTGGACATCTTCAGCGCTGATGCCGTGATGCTGGTGTGCTGGGGGACCGAGATCGAGTGTGTGTCCGCGGTGTGCCGGCTCGAGAGAGAGAACGCCTTGACGCGTACGCAGGCGACATCGGCACTTGACCGACTCCACGACCTAGGCGCCGCCTGGCACGAGGTACAGGCCGTCGAGGCTGTGCGTAGGATCGCACGGCGGCTGCTCCGGACCCACGCCCTACGTGCTTCCGATTCGCTTCAGCTCGCGGCGGCGCTCGTGGCCTCCGAAGGTGATGCGGGCTCATTGGACTTTCTGAGCCTCGATGACCGCCTTCGGGATGCGGCCGAGCGAGAAGGCCTTGCCGTCGTGGACATCACGGGCGGTTCAGTGTCGTAGAGCGAAAGAGCACGAGAAGCTATGAGGGGTGCTGTTGCTTCCGCTGCTCCTCACGTGATAGGGAAGGCCCGTGCCCGCCCGTGTGGCCCCCCTGCTGCTAGCCGCTGCGACGGTGCTGGCGCTCAGCGGAGGATCGTGCTCGTCAGACAAGTCCAACGGCGACGATCCCACCCTGCCCACCACGCGGCAACCAACCCCCACGACCACCACGACGCCAGAAGACCCCTACGCCATCCCCAAGGTGATCGACGAGGCCTACGTAAACCGAGTCCTAGCCGCCCTCGACCAGATTGACGGTGATGCGCTTCGTGAGGTTGTGTCGAAGGGAGCCGTCACCTTCGAGAGTGTCGAACGAATCCGAGCGATCTACAACGACCCGGAGTACGAGCAACAATCCGACGGTCTACGGGATGTCGTCAAGGATCTAGGGCGATTCAGGAACCCGCCAGGGAACCGGAAAACCACAGTCCTCCGATTACCGCACGTAAACACGACGTGCATCGTTACGAACGTCACGGCGGACTTTGGCCAAGTCGTTATCTCGCCACCGACCACTGAGCCTGGTGAGTTTCAGTTGCTCATCCTCGAGCGCACTCAATCGGGTGCCGACCCGAAGCGGCTCAACCCGACCTCATGGTCGATTCGCCATGACGAGGTTCTCCGCGAAGGGCAACGTCAGGACGAGCGATGCGACTAGCCGTAGCACTTGCAATGACGTCAGTCTTGACGTGTTCTGCACTGTTTAGCGGTGAAGGCTCCGTCTCCGCCGAGACGTGCTCTCAGCGTGAGGTCCAACGGAAGCGTGACGGATCGAGCGATGTCATTTGCGTCGTCACTGACCGATCGACGCGTCCAGGCACTCGTCTGCCGGCGGGCCGTGAAGCAGGTGGTCCGGTCAAGCGGGTTCGTCAGGCGCTGCCGGAGGTCGTTCGAGTTCCGGTACTGCGCAATGTGGCGCCGGTCGGGGAGTGCCGGAGCCGGGGGAGCAGCACGATCACGAGGGAGGAGCTCGACCGGCCTGAGAACAGGCTCCTGCGTGATTGGTTTGCCATCGTCAACCGGTTGCCGCGGTGCCCGAGTGTCGAGGTTCCACCCGAGGAGGTGGCGGTGGACGTGTTGGAGCGGTTCCCGCTTCCCGCGCCCAAGCCGGCCATCGCCCCAGGTCGGGCCATCGCCGGCAAGCTGGCTTACCTGGAGCCGAACCTGGCCGCGCCGGTCATCAGCGGGAAGCCGACGGTGCAGAACGTCCTCCCCACTGCCCTTGGCGACCTGGCCATGACCGCCACCGCCGTCTACTACGTCGATTGGGGTGACATCGAGACCGGCCCCCACACCGGTCCCGGAGGCCCCTGGCCCAACGGCAACATCACCCACTCGTGGTCCAACGCCGATGTCTACGACGTGGCCGTGACGGCGGTATGGACGGTGCGTTGGAGACTGGGCTCCGAGCAAGGCACCCTCACCGTCCCCACCGAAGGCACGATCGAGGACTTCCGCGTCAACCAGCTGCAGGCGGTCCGCAACCGCTGACGCAACCCACCTGCTAACTTCGGCTGCACCGTCAAGCGGGTCCCGTGAGGCCCGCACGGCAGAGGTGAGCATGGCTGAACAGCACCGTGCAGTGGCGCCCCCGGCTGGGGGCGTTTTCTCTGTGCGGGACCCGGTGGCACGATGACCACCGGCACCGCCGACCTCGTCATCCGGGGCGGAACAGTCGTGGACGCCACCGGCTCCCGCGTGGCCGACGTCGTCGTCAGTGCCGCCACCGGACTGGTTGTCGCCGTCGGGCCTGGCGCCGGGAGCGACGCCGCGGCCGGCACCACGGTCCTCGATGCCAGCGGCTGCATCGTCGCCCCCGGCCTTGTCGACCTCCACGCCCACCTCCGGGAGCCGGGCCACGAGGAGGCCGAGACCGTCGAGTCCGGTTCACGGGCCGCGGCCCTCGGCGGGTTCACGGCGGTCGTGGCCATGCCCAACACCGATCCCCCCATCGACTCCGCCGCCGCCGTCCGCCAGGTGCTCGATCTCGGCTCCACCGCACTTTGCCAGGTGGCCGTGGCCGGCGCCATCACCGTGGGCCGCCAGGGCTCCCGCCTCGCACCGATGGCGGAGATGGCCGCGCTCGGCGTGCGCCTGTTCACCGACGACGGCAGCGGCGTCCAGGACTCCCGGCTCATGCGGCGAGCCATGGAGTACGGGTCCGGCCTCGGCGTCACCCTCGCCCAGCACTGTGAGGACGGTGCGCTCGCCGCCGGCGGCCACATGCACGAGGGCGAGTGGTCGAGCCGCCTGGGCGTCCCCGGCATACCCGCCGAGGCCGAGGAGCTGATGGTGATGCGTGACATCGCCCTGGCTCGGCTCACCGGCGCCCGCCTCCACCTGCTCCACCTCTCGACTGCCGGATCGGTGGCCATGGTCGCCGCCGCCCGGGCCCAAGGCGTCGCCGTGACGGCCGAGGTCACACCGCACCACTTCACACTGACGCACGAACAACTGGCCGGCTACGACGCGGTGTTCAAGGTCAACCCGCCGCTGCGCACGGGCGCCGACGTGCACGCCGTCAAGGCGGGCTTGCAGAATGGCAGCATCGACGCCATCGCCACCGACCATGCCCCCCACCCCCAGGAGGCCAAGGAGGCCGCTTTCGACGAGGCACCGCCCGGGATGCTCGGCCTGGAGACGGCCCTCTCCCTGGCCCTCAGCGAGCTCCAGTTGCCGATCGAGAAGGTCCTCGCCCTCCTCTCCTGGCAGCCGGCCCGGATAGCCGGCCTGAGCGCGGACCAGGGCGGTCCCGTCGCCGAGGGTGCGCCGGCAAACATCTGTGTCATCGACCCAGACGAGAACTGGGTCGTCGAGCCCGAGCGCCTCGCCAGCCGCAGTCGCAACACCCCCTACGCCGGCCGCAAGATGACCGGCCGCGTCCGCCACACCGTGTATCGCGGTGAGCCCGTGGTCGTTGCCGGCGAGGCAAAAAGATGAACCGTTTCCACAGTGAAAACTCGCACCCCAGTGCCCGATGTCACTGCGAAAACGAGGGCGACGCGCCACGCCCTTACGCTGGCGCCAGCGGCGGGCCCGCATGAGCGCCACCGCGGGCGCCCGTACAGACGCGCTGCTAGTGCTCGCCGACGGGACCACCTTCGAGGGGGAGGCCTTCGGCGCGACGCCGCGCAACGGCTTCGCCACCGGCGAGGCCGTGTTCAACACCGTCATGAGCGGCTACCAGGAAGTCATCACCGACCCGTCTTATGCCGGCCAGGTCATCGCCTTCACCTATCCCCATCTCGGCAATTACGGCGTCACCCCCGAGGACAACGAGAGCACCCGCCCCTTCTGCCGCGGCGTCATCACGCGAGACCTTGCCCGCCGGCCCAGCAACTGGCGGTCCACCGAGACCCTCGACGCCTTCCTCATCAGGCACGGCGTCCCCGGCATCACCGGCATCGACACCCGGCGCCTCACTCGCCACCTCCGCGACGCCGGCTCCATGTCCTGCGCCTTCGGCACCGCCGACGAGACCACGCTCAAACAGGCGGCGACCAGCGACCCCGGGACCCAGGGAACCGACATGGTCGCCGGCGTCACCACAGCCGAGGCCTACTCCATGGCCGGCGGAGGCCCTCTCCATGTCGTGGCCTACGACTTCGGCATCAAGGCCACCATCCTGCGCCACCTCCAGACCTTCGCGTCCGTAGACGTCGTGCCCGCCACGACCTCGGCGGCCGACGTGCTCGCCCGCAAGCCCGACGGCGTCTTCCTCTCCAACGGCCCCGGTGACCCCGCCCCCCTCACCTACGCCACCAAGGCCATCAACGAGCTGCTCGGCGAGGTACCCGTCTTCGGCATCTGCCTGGGCCACCAGCTCCTCGGTGCTGCCCTCGGCGGCGAGACCTACAAGCTCAAGTTCGGCCACCACGGCGGCAACCACCCCGTCCGTCGCCTGGCCACCGGCGCCGTCGAGATCACCAGCCAGAACCACAACTACGCCGTCAGCGAGGGCACCATCCCCAGCGCCGACGTCACCCACGTCAACCTCAACGACGGCGTCGTCGAAGGCCTGCGCTCCACCCAGGCACCGGCCTTCTCGGTCCAGTACCACCCCGAGGCCGGCCCCGGCCCCCACGACGCCCGCTACCTCTTCGCCGAGTTCCGCAACCTCATGGAGAGCCACCTCACCGCCGGAGCCACGCGGTAGATGCCGAGGCGCGACGACATCCACTCCATCCTGCTCATCGGCTCCGGGCCCATCGTCATCGGGCAGGCGTCGGAGTTCGACTACTCCGGGACCCAGGCCTGCCGTGTCCTGAAGGACGAGGGCTACCGGGTGATCCTGGCCAACTCGAATCCGGCCACGATCATGACGGACCCGGAGTTCGCCGACCGCACCTACATCGAGCCGCTCAGTCCCGACATCCTCGCCGCCATCATCGAGCGGGAAAGGCCCGACGCACTCCTGCCCACCCTCGGCGGGCAGACCGCCCTCAACCTGGCCATGGCCCTGCACGAACGGGGCGTACTCGAGAAGTTCGGGGTCGAGGTCATCGGGGCCAAGCCCGAGGCCATCGCCACCGCCGAGAACCGCGAGAGCTTCAAGGCGGCCATGACCGACATCGGCCTCGCCGTTCCTGCCTCGGGTTTCGCCTACCGCCTCGAGGAGGCCGAGAAGGTGGGCGAGGACATCGGTTACCCCCTCATCGTGCGCCCTTCATACATCCTCGGCGGCGCCGGCACGGGAATCGCCCACGACCTCGAGTCGCTCCTCCGCCTCGTCGCCATCGGCCTCGAGGCGAGCCCCATAACCGAGGTCCTCATCGAGCGCTCCATCGCCGGCTGGAAGGAGTACGAGCTCGAGGTCATGCGGGACCACGCCGACAACTGCGTCGTCGTCTGCTCCATCGAGAACTTCGACCCCATGGGCGTGCACACCGGTGACTCCATAACCGTCGCCCCCGCACAGACCCTCTCCGATGTCGAGTACCAGATCATGCGGGATGCCGCATTCGCCTGCATCCGCCGCATCGGCGTGGAGACCGGCGGCTCCAACATCCAGTTCGCCATCAATCCGCTCGACGGCGAGATGGTCGTCATCGAGATGAACCCCCGCGTCAGCCGCTCCAGCGCCCTCGCCTCCAAGGCCACCGGCTTCCCGATCGCCAAGATCGCCGCCCGCCTCGCCGTCGGCTACACCCTCGACGAGATCCCCAACGACATCACCCGCGAGACGCCGGCCAGCTTCGAGCCGACCATCGACTACGTCGTGACCAAGATCCCGCGCTGGGCCTTCGAGAAGTTCCCCGGCACGCCCGACATCCTCGGCACCCGCATGCAGTCGGTGGGGGAGGCCATGGCCATCGGCCGCACGTTCCCCGAGTCGTTGCAGAAGGGACTGCGCTCGCTGGAGCACGGCCGCCTGGGCCTCAACTGCGACCCTGCCGAGGCAGCCTTCGATCTATTGGACGACGACGAGCTGGTGCGCCGCGCCGCGGTGGCCACACCCGACCGGCCTTTCCAACTGGAGGCCGCTCTCCGGCGGGGGATCCCGTGGGAACGGCTCGCATCGGCCACGCAAGTAGACCCCTGGTTCCTCGATCAGATCGCCCAGATCGTGGAGGAGCGCGCCGCTCTCTCAGAGCGAACCATCGACCAGATGACCCGCCGCGACTGGCGCCGGGCCAAGCGCCTCGGCTTCAGCGATGCCCAACTCGCCTGGCTCTGGAAGACGAGTGCAGGCGGCGCCGGCATCGAACGTCAAGCGCCGGTTCCAGCCGATGCCGCGGACGGCAGGCTCACCGTTGCCGCCGGCACCGCACCGGCGCGAGACATGACAGGCCCAACTGAAAACGAGGTGCGGTCCGCCCGTATCGCCGCCGGCGTGTCCGCCACCTTCAAGACAGTCGACACCTGCGGCGCCGAGTTCGACGCCGCCACCCCGTACCACTACTCGACCTACGAGGACGAGGACGAGGTCCGCCCCAGCGACGGGCGCAAGATCGTCATCCTCGGCTCCGGCCCCAACCGCATCGGCCAGGGGATCGAGTTCGACTACTGCTGCGTGCACGCCAGCTTCGCCTTGCGCGACGCCGGGTTCGAGACGGTGATGGTCAACTGCAACCCCGAGACGGTCTCCACCGATTACGACACCAGCGACCGGCTCTACTTCGAGCCCCTCACCGCCGAGGACGTGCAGAACGCGCTCGATGTCGAGAAGCCCGAGGGCGTCATCGTCACCCTCGGCGGCCAGACACCGCTGAAGCTGGCCGGGCTCCTTCCCACCGGGCTGGTGCTCGGCACCAGCCCCGACTCCATCGACCTGGCCGAGGACCGCGAGCGCTGGAACGTTCTGTGCGCCAGCCTCGGCATCGCCCAGCCCGCCGGTGGTACCGCCGCCACCCTCGAAGCCGCTCTAGCCATAACGGAGGAGATCGGTTTCCCCGCCCTGGTCCGCCCCAGCTACGTGCTCGGCGGCCGGGCCATGGAGATCGTCTACGACACCGACGACCTGGCTCGGGCCATGGCCCACCTGGCCGGCTTCGGGTCCCTGGGAAGAGAAGGCGGCCTGTCTGCGGAACGCCCCGTGCTCGTCGACCGCTTCCTCGAGGACGCCATCGAGGTCGACGTCGACGCCGTCCGTGACCACACCGGAGAGACGGTCATCGGTGGCGTGATGGAACACGTGGAGGAGGCCGGCGTGCACTCCGGCGACTCCGCCTGCGTGATCCCGCCGCCCACTCTCCCGGCTGCCGTGGTCGAGGAGATCGAGCGACACACCCGCGCCATCGCCGACGCGCTCGCAGTACGTGGTCCCCTCAACGTGCAGTTCGCCGTGCGCCAGAACCAGGTGTACGTCATCGAGGCCAACCCCCGCGCCAGCCGCACTCTGCCCTTCGTATCCAAGGCCACCGGCGTTCCCATGGCCAAGGTGGCGGCCCGGGTCATCGTCGGCGCCACCCTTGCCGAACTGCGGGGCGAAGGCCTCCTGTGCGAAGCGGTCGACGGCGGCCACGTCTCGGTCAAGGAAGCGGTGCTGCCCTTCAACCGCTTCCCCGAGGTCGACACCATGCTCGGCCCCGAGATGCGGTCCACCGGCGAGGTCATGGGAATCGACACCACCTTCGGCCTCGCCTTCGCCAAGAGCCAGATCGCCGCCGGCGACCGCCTGCCCGAGGCTGGCGCCGTGTTCTTCTCCCTCGCCGACCGGGACAAGGAGGGTGGTCTCCTCGCCGCCGTCCGTTTCGTGGAACTGGGCTTCACCCTCGCCGCCACCGCCGGCACCGCCACCTTCCTCCGGGACAACGGTCTTCCCGTCGACACCGTCGTGGCCAAGCTCGGTGAGGAAGGCGCCGCCTCCTCCACCGCCGTCGACCTCATCGCCGACGGCAAGGTCCAGTTGGTGGTCAACACCCCCCGCGGCCGCGGCCCCCGCGCCGACGGCGCCTACATCCGCACCGCGGCCAACGTCCACAAGGTCCCCTGCCTCACCACCATCGCCGCCGCCCGCGCCGCCGCCGCGGGCATCGCCGACTGGGGCCGCCATCCCCTGTCCGTACGCAGCCTCCAGGAGTTCCTGGCGGGGGGCCAGCGACGCCTCCCCCTCTGACCGGCCTCCCATCGTGGTTGCGAGTACATAGGGGGCGGAAAGCGCCCGGTATGTACTCGCAGCAGGAGATGGGCACGAGCGTGGGGTCTGTGTCGCTCCCGAACCCGGTGATGGCGGCCTCCGGTACCGCCGGCCACGGGGCGGAACTGGGCGCCTACGTCGACCTCGCCACCCTCGGCGCCGTCGTCGTCAAGTCCCTCCACGCCGACCCCTACGTGGGCAACCCGGCACCTCGTCTCCACGAGACGACCGGCGTGGGCATGCTCAACAGCGTCGGGCTACAAGGGCCCGGCGTCGAGGCCTGGCTGGAGCACGACCTCCCACCGCTGATCGCCAGCGGGGCCAGAGTGGTCGCCAGCATCTGGGGCTTCAGCGTCGAGGACTACGCCAGAGCGGCGGCGTTCCTGGCCACCGCCCCGGCCGAAGTAGTTGCCGTCGAGGTCAACCTCAGTTGCCCCAACGTCGAGGCCCGCCGCCGCGTCTTCGCCCACTCGCCCACGGCAACGGCCGACGCCATCGAAGCCACCGCCACCGCCGGCCGGCCCCGCTGGGCCAAGCTCAGCCCAAACGTCACCGACATCACCGAGATCGCCGGGGCCGCACTGGATGCCGGCGCCGATGCCCTCACCCTCGTCAACACCGTCATGGGGATGGCCATCGATCCCGACACCCGCCGGCCCCGCCTCGGCAGTGGCGCCAACGGCGGCGGCCTGTCCGGCGCCGCCATCCACCCCGTCGCCGTACGTGCCGTGTTCGACTGCCACGCCGCCTTCCCGCATGCCCCCATCATCGGCGTCGGCGGCATCACCAGCGGAAGGGACGCCATCGAGCTCATGATGGCCGGTGCCAGCGCCGTCCAGGTCGGCACCGCCACCTTCGCCGATCCCCGAGCCACCGCCCGCGTCCTCGCCGAGATGAAGCACTGGATGGTGACCCACGACGTCGCCCGCGCCACCGACCTCACCGGTGCCGCCCATGACCACTGAAGCCCGCGAGGGGCGGCGACGCACGCCACCGCGCGCTTTGTGTGCAAAAACCGTTGCTATACAACGTTTTCTGCTCACGGAGCACGACTGCCCGCGATCGCCCACACGAACATCGCCTCGGCGAGAGCCCCCGCCCGTGGTCCAGAATGTCTCGCGCCTCGCCGAACCCCGGAGCTGCTCATGACAACCGCTGAAACCGCCACCATTCCCCGCCAGGTAGCAGATGTGCGCAACCGGATGGCCATCGCCCTGGACGTGGACGACGTCGTGGAGGCGGCCCGCATCGCCAGAGAGGTGCGCCCCTGGTTCGGTGTGGCCAAGGTCGGGCTGGAGCTGTTCAGCGCCGCCGGTCCCGACGCCGTCGTGGAGATGATGGACGCCGGCTACCGCGTCTTCCTCGACCTGAAGCTGCACGACATCCCCACCACCGTGCGCCGGGCCGCGCAGGTGATCGCCGCCGTCGGGGCGTCCTACGTGACGATGCACGCTTCGGGGGGACCGGCGATGCTGCGTGCCGGCGTGGAGGGGCTGGCCCTCGGCGCGGCGAACGCCGGCACCGAAGCTCCCGTCGCCCTCGCCGTCACCGTCCTCACCTCTGACAGCGACGTCCCCCCGCACGTGCTGGGCGCACGTGTCCGCGCCGCGCTGGAGGCCGGCTGCGGCGGGATCGTGTGTGCCAGCTCCGACGTCCGTGAAGCCAAGCTGCTGGCACCCCGTCTCGTCACCGTCGTACCGGGGATCAGGCCGGCCGGCGCCGGCCGCGACGACCAGGCCCGGGCGGCGACACCGCAGGCCGCGCTCGCCGCGGGAGCCGACCTGCTGGTCATCGGACGAGCGGTCACGGCCGCCGCCGACAGGGCCAAGGCGGCGGCCGAGCTGGTCGGCCCGCTGGGCCTGGAAAGGCGCCAACGCCCACAGGATTCCCGCGATTCGTCGCGCTAGGGTTCCGGTCATGCCACTGCCTCCCCCTCTTTCCAGCGAGGACCGTGCCAAAGCTCTGGCGAAGGCGGCGGAGTCCCGGAGGGAGAGGGCGGAGCTCAAGGAGAAGTTGAAGATGGGCTCGATCACCCTCTACGAGCTTCTCGACCAGGCCGAGCGCGACGAGGTCGTCGGCCGCACCAAGGTCGTCACCGTGCTGGAGTCCCTTCCCGGGCTCGGCAAGGTCAAGGCCCGCCGGCTCATGGAGCAGCTCAACATCAGTGCCGCCCGCCGTATCCAGGGACTGGGAGCCAAGCAGCGGGAGGCCCTCCTCAAGGAGTTCGGGCAGCGCTGATCGGTTGATCTTCGTCGTCTCGGGGCCGGGGGGAGTCGGGAAGGGCACGATCGTCTCGCGGTTGCGCGAGCGGATGCCCGAGCTGTGGGTCAGCCGTTCCTGGACCACGCGGCCCCGCCGCCCGGGTGAGCCGAAGACGGCGTACACGTTCGTGGACCGGGCGACGTTCATGGACCACGTCGAGGCCGGCGGATTCCTCGAGTGGGCGGAGCTGGCCGCCACCCACGAGCTCTACGGCACGCCCTTACCGGACGCTCCAGAGGGCGCCAACGCCCTGCTCGAGATCGACCTTCAGGGCGCGGCCCAGGTGCGGGAACGTCATCCCGACGCGGTGGTGATCCTGGTGGTGGCGTCGTCGCCGGAGGTGCTGGCCGCCCGAATGAGGTCCCGCGGCGACGACGAGGAACATGTCCGGGCCCGGCTCGCCCTCGGCCTCGAGGAGGAGCGCATAGGGCGGGCCCTGGCCGATCACGTGGTCGTCAACGACGACCTCGAACGGGCCGTGGAGGAGGTCGCCGGTATACTCAGCAGCTACCCCAGCGCGCCAGGAGACCAGGCATGGCACTGAACAAGCCCACGATGATGAACCCGCCCGTCGAGGGCCTGCTCGACAAGGTCGACTCCAAGTTCACCCTCGTCACCCTGGCCGCCAAGCGCAGCCGCCAGATCAACTCCTACTTCAACCAGCTGGGTGAGGGGCTTGGAGCCATCGTGCCGCCCCAGGTGGCCTCTGTTTCCCGTAAGCCTCTCTCCATCGCTCTCGAGGAGATCTCCGCCGGCAAGATCCGGTACATCGAGCGGGTCGAGGGCGAGGAGGACGGCGAGGACGCGGCCGCCACCGCCGGCGTTCTTGCTGCAGTCGACGAGGCCCTCGCCGCCGCCGACGGGGAGCCGACGCCGTAGCGAGTGTGCCTCGCGGTTCCGGCCGCGGATTGCAGACCGCGGTGAGCGAGGACGATGCCGGCACCGCCGCCATGCCCGTAGACCCGGCCGGGAGGCGTTGAGTTTGGCGGACATGCCCGGCTTCCGGGTCGTCCTCGGCGTGTGCGGGAGCATCGCCGCCTACAAGGCTGCGGAGCTGTGCCGCGGGCTCGTCGACGCCGGCGCCCACGTGTCGCCGGTGATGACCCACGACGCCACCCGCTTCCTCGGCACGGTCACCCTTTCGGCGCTGGCCTCCGAGCCGGTGCGTACCTCGCTCTGGGACGAAGCCGAACCCTCGCCCCACCTCGTTCTCGCTCGCGGCGCCGACGTCGTCGTGGTCGCTCCGGCCACCGCTCGGCTGATCGCCGCCTACGCCGCCGGCCTGTCGGACGATCTGCTCACCGCGACTCTCCTCGCCACCCCCACGTCGACGCCCGTCGTCATCTGCCCCGCCATGCACACCGAGATGTGGGAGCACCCGGCGACGGTGGACAACATGGCGGTGCTACGGCGCCGGGGCGTGCACGTGGTGGAGCCAGGTGTGGGTGCGCTCGCCGGCGGCGACGTGGGCGTCGGGCGCATGGCCGAGCCGGCCGACATCCTGTCCGAGCTGCTGCGCCTTGTGGGCCCGGCGCCGGCGCGGGACCTGGCCGGCGTGCGCGTGCTGGTCACCGCCGGCGGTACCCGCGAGCCCCTCGACGCCGTGCGGTTCATCGCCAACCGCTCGTCCGGCAAGCAGGGCCACGCCTTGGCTGAAGAGGCGGCCGCCCGTGGCGCCTCGGTCACCCTCGTCACCACGGCGAGCCTGCCCGTGCCGCCCGGCGTCGAGCCGGTGGCGGTCGCGACGGCGGCGGAGATGGAGCACGCCGTGCTGTCCCGGGCGGCCGACGCCGACGTCGTCATCATGGCCGCGGCCGTGGCCGACTTCCGCCCCAAGGCGCCTTCGCCCACCAAGCTCAAGAAGGGCGACGGCATCCCCGAGATCGTGCTCGAGCCGACCACCGACATCCTCGCCACCCTCGGAAGGAGCGCCAGCCGGCCTGCCCGGCAGGTGCTGGTTGGGTTTGCGGCCGAGGCCGCCGGCGGGGCGCAGCTGCGCGAGGAGGCGCGGCGAAAGCTGTCGGCCAAGGGCGTGGACCTGGTCGTCGCCAACGACATCACCGCCCCCGGCGCAGGCTTCGGCCACGACACCAACGAGATCCTTCTGGTCGGCGCCGACGGGAGCGAGCAGACTGTGGCCCTGGCCGGCAAGAGGGAAGTAGCGGCACGGGTGCTCGATGCCGTCGTCGCCCTACTCGAGAAGAGGAGCAGCTGATGTCCAACAGGTCCACTTTCACCTCGGAGTCCGTGACCGAGGGGCATCCCGACAAGATGGCCGACCAGATCTCCGACGCCATCCTCGACGCCATCCTCACCGAGGACGTCAACGGTCGGGTGGCCTGCGAGACGCTGCTCACCACAGGACTGGTGGTCGTGGCCGGCGAGATCAGCACCACCGCCTATGTCGAGATACCGAGCATCGTCCGGGAGACGGTGTGCGGGATCGGCTACGACCGTGAGTCCTTCGGCTTCGACGGCCACACCTGCGGTGTCATCACCTCCATAGATCCCCAGTCGCCCGACATCGCCCAGGGCGTGGACACGGCGCTCGAGCAGCGCACCGCCACCGGCGACCAGCTCGAGGAGGCCCTCGACAGCCAGGGCGCCGGCGACCAGGGGATGATGTTCGGCTACGCCTGCGACGAGACCGACGACCTCATGCCCCTGCCCATCTGGCTGGCCCACCGCCTGGCCCAGCGTCTCTCCGAGGTGCGCAAGGCCGGAGTTCTCCCCTACCTGCGCCCCGACGGCAAGACCCAGGTCACCTTCGACTACGAGGACGGGCGCCCGGTGGCCCTCAACACCGTGCTCATCTCCACCCAGCACCAGCCCGGGCTGGATCTCGAGACCCTGCTCAAGCCCGACCTCATCGAGCACGTCATCCACCCGATGCTGCCGGCGCAGTTCGCCGGGGACAAGTTCCGCGTGCTGGCCAACCCAACCGGCAAGTTCGAGCTCGGCGGTCCCCATGCCGACACCGGCCTCACCGGCCGCAAGATCATCGTGGACACCTACGGCGGCGCCGCCCGCCACGGTGGGGGAGCGTTCTCGGGCAAGGACCCGAGCAAGGTCGACCGGTCTGCTGCTTACGCGGCCCGCTGGGCGGCCAAGCACGTGGTGGCCGCCGGCGCCGCCCGCCGCTGCGAGATCCAGGTCGCCTACGCCATCGGAGTGGCCCGCCCGGTGTCGGTGATGGTCGACACCTTCGGCACCGAGGAGATGGACCCGCAGAAGATCTCGGCGGCCATCCAGGAGGTGTTCGACCTGCGGCCGGCGGCCATCGTCCGTGACCTCAAGCTCCGCCGCCCCATCTTCCGCCGGACCGCCGCCTACGGTCACTTCGGCCGCTCCGACAAGGAGTTCACCTGGGAGGCCCTGTCGCGACTCGAAGAGATGAAGAGGGCGCTGGGCGCCTGACTGCTCCATCTGGCGCGGCGGAGGACGAGGGTCGGTCATTGGCGCGTGGCGGGGGCGCCGGCCCCGGCGAGCGCAGTTCGACGCGGGTCTCGAACCTCGTCGAAAGTTCGGATGCGCGGGTCGTGAGAGTGCTGGTGGATGTCCCGGCGGTTCGCAAGGCGTTCGATTATTCGGTTCCCCCGCGGCTGGAATCGCTGGTTCGGGTGGGGTGCCTCGTGAGGGTTCCTTTCTCGGGGCGGAGGGTTGCGGGGTGGGTGGTGGCTGATCTCGTCACTCCGCCAGCTGGCGTCACCCTTCGTCCGCTGGCCTCGGTGACGGGATGGGGCCCGCCACCCGATCTGGTCGACCTCTCCTCGTGGGCCGCCTGGCGCTGGGCCGGCCGGCGGTCCAGCTTCCTCCGAACGGCTTCCCCGCCTCGTGTGGTCCGGGGCCTTCCGGCACCTCCGAGGCCGCTGGCCTCCCACGAGCCGGCGCCGGCCGGCGCGCAGCACGGAGGATCGGCGTCGGCCGGCGTGCCGAACACTGCCGGCTTACGTGCCGGTTCGAGGCGAGAACCGACAAGCGTCGACGAACTGGTTGCCGAGGCCTTCGTCGCGGGACAGGCCGTGGTCAGGCTCGCGCCGGCCGTCGACACCTTCGACCTCGTTCTTGCCGCGGTGCACCTCGCCAGCCGCCTGTCCACACTGGTGCTGGCGCCGTCGGTGGCGGAGGCGGCGGGCATTGCCCGGCGCCTCAGGCAGGCAGGCTGGCCGGTGGCTCTGATGCCGGGAGAGTGGCCGGCGGCGGCGGCGGGTGGGTCGGTGGTGGTCGGGAGTCGGGCCGCGGCGTGGGCGCCGGCGCCCGGCCTGGCCGCCGTCGTCGTGCTCGACGCCCACGAGGAGGTGTGCCAGGAGGAGCGCGCCCCCACCTGGAACGCCTGGCAGGTTGGCGCTGAGCGTGCTCGTCGGGCCGGTGTTCCTTGTGTGCTGGTGTCGCCGTGCCCCACCCTCGAGCAGCTCGACTGGGGCCGGGTGCTGGCTCCTTCCCGCAGCCGGGAGCGGGAGGGGTGGCCGGCCTTGGAGATCGTCGACCGTCGAGCCGACGACCCCCGCCAGGGCCTCTACTCCGAGCGGCTGGTGCGGGTACTTCGTTCGGGGGCGCCGGTCGCCTGCATCCTCAACCGCAAGGGTCGGGCCCGGCTGCTGGCGTGCACGGCGTGCACCGACCTCATCCGTTGCGAGACGTGCCAAGGGGCCATGGAGCAGCGGTCCGGCGCCGGCACCCTCACGTGCCGCCGTTGTCAGAAGGAGCGGGCGCAGGTTTGCCAGTCCTGTGGGTCGACACGACTCAAGACGCTGCGGGTCGGCGTATCCCGCGTGCGTGAGGAGCTCGCGGCGCTGGCCAACGTCCCTGTCGGCGAGGTGACGGCGCAGACCACGGCCATTCCGGAGACCGGCATCCTCGTGGGGACCGACGCTCTGCTCCACCGCCTCCACGCCGGCAGATCCGTTGCCACCGTTGCCTTCCTCGACGTCGACCAGGAGCTGCTCGCACCTCGGTACCGCGCCGGCGAGCAGGCTCTGGCGCTCCTGGCCCGCGCCGCCAGGCTCGTCGGCGGCCGGAACAGCGGTGGGCGCCTCCTCGTCCAGACCCGCCTCCCCCACCACGAGGTCCTGGCCGCCGCCCTCCATGCCGACCCCGGCCGGCTCGCCGCCGCCGAACGGCCACGCCGGGTCGAGCTCAACCTGCCGCCTGCGGCCGCCGTGGCCCAGGTCTCCGGGCCCGACGCCGGCGCCTTCGTCGCCGGCATCGCAGGAATGGCGCCGGTGCCCGGTGCCGTCGATCCCGCCGGCGACGATACGGTCCGGCACCATCGCCATGTCGAGCTGCTCGGCCCGGACGAGGGACGCTGGCTGATCCGCGCCGTCGACCATGCCGCTCTTTGCGACGCCCTCGCCGCGGCCCCCCGCCCCGCTGGCCGCTACCGCATCGAGGTCGACCCACCCCGCATCTGACCTCCCGTCAAGCGACTGTGCACCAAGCGTCGTGGAATGCCGGTGCCGGGACATGAACCACAGCGCAAGGTGCACATCGCGACGTGGCATGGCAACGGTGTCAGTGGAACCAGGAGCCCGGCCATGCGTGTGGGGCCACCGCTCTAACCTGACGAGATGGCGCTTCACACCATCAGGGTCCATGGGGACCCTGTCCTCCGCCAGCGCACCCCTCCGGTGACAGCGTTCGACGCCGCCTTGGCCCGCCTCGCCGACGACATGATCGAGACCATGTACGACGCCCCCGGCGTCGGCCTGGCGGCCAACCAGATCGGCGTGCAGAAGAGCATCTTCGTGTGGGACATCGGCGACGGGCCGGGTGTCGCCGTCAACCCCGTGCTCAGCGGGCACGCCGGCGAGTGGACCTACGACGAGGGCTGCCTCTCCGTGCCTGGGCTGTACTGGCCGATCACCCGACCCGGAACCGTGCACTTGCGGGCGCAGGACCTGGTGGGGGAGCCGTACGAGCTGGACGGTGACGAGATCCTGGCCCGGGTCTTCCTCCACGAGGTCGACCATCTTGAAGGCCACCTCCTCATCGACAGGCTCGATGCGGGCACCAGGAAAGAGGCGCTGGCCGAGCTTCGCAACCGCGACCTCGAGCTCCGCTGAGCGCCTGCGACCACTGATGCGCCTGGCCTACCTCGGCTCTCCCGCCGCGGCCGTGCCGCCCCTCCGAGCTCTGCTGGCCGAGGGGCACGACATTCGCATCGTCGTGACCCAGCCTGACCGCCGGCGGGGCCGTGGCGCCGGCCTGGTGCCCACGCCGGTGAAGGCGGCCGCGCTCGAAGCCGGCCTCACCGTCACCGACCGCGTGGACGACGTGCTGGAGGCCGGGGTGGAGCTGGGCATCGTCGTCGCCTACGGCCGCCTCATCAAGCCCCACGTGCTGGAGCAGGTGCCGATGATCAACCTGCATTTCTCTCTACTGCCTCGCTGGCGCGGCGCGGCGCCGGTGGAGCGGGCCATTCTCGCCGGCGATACCGAGACCGGCGTCTGCGTCATGGCGCTGGAGGAGGGGCTCGACACCGGGCCGGTGTACCGCCGCGAGGTGGTGACCATCGGTGCCGACGAGACGGCCGAGGAGCTCCGCAGCCGGCTCGTCGAGGTGGGGACGGTGCTGCTGGTCGAGGCCCTCCGCGACGGGCTCGGCGAGCCCGAGGCCCAGCAGGGGGAGCCGACCTATGCGGCCAAGCTCGACGTGGAGGAGGCGCACCTCGACTGGGAGCGCCCGGCTGTCGAGTTGCACCGCCTCGTCCGCATCGGCAGGGCGTGGACGACCTTCCGCGACCACCGCCTGCGGGTGCTGCGGGCGAAGCTCCACGACGGTGAGGCGCAGGCGCCACCCGCCGGCGTGATCGACGGTCTGGTGGTCGGTACGGGCGACGGTCTCGGCCTCGAGCTCGTGGGCGTCCAGCCCGAGGGCAAGCCCCCCATGCCGGCGGCGGCATGGCAGAACGGCGCCCGTCCCCACCCGGGCGAGCGGCTGGGGCAATGACGTGTACCGGCCCGCACCCCTTCCCTTTCCGAACTTGGTGATCAAAGCGCGAGGGTGCCGGCCTCGGCATCAGGTTCAGCGGCCGTCCCGCCCTTCCTCTCCCTTTCTCGAGCTCGGTCACCGAAGCGGCGCCAGGACGCCCATCATCGCCACCAGGTTTGGCGGCACCGGCCGAGTGTGACTGAGCCACCGGCCGCCCGCCCCGGTCGCGTCGGCGGGGGCAGCACAGCCAGGGCCGTGGCCATCGACGCCATGGTGCGGATCGAGGAGGGTGCCTACGCCAACCTCGTGCTTCCCGAGCTGCTGGCGGCGTCGAATCTCGCCCCACGGGATCGGGCCTTCGCCACCGCTCTCGTCTACGGCACCACCCGTATGCGCCGAGCCTGCGATTGGCTGGTGGACCGCTTCGTCGACCGGCCGCTGGAGCCGGTGGTCCGCGCCGTCCTCCGCCTCGGCGCCTACCAGCTCGTCTTCCTCGGCACACCTGCCCATGCCGGCGTGTCCGCCATGGTCGACGTTGCCCCCACCCGCGCCAAAGGCCTCGTCAACGCCGTGCTCCGAAAGGTCGCGGCCGACCCGTCGCCCCGATGGCCCGACGCCGCCACCCGCCTCAGCTACCCGGACTGGATCATCCGGCGCATGGCGGAGGACCTCGGCCTGGAGGACGCGGAGGCCGCGCTGGAGCAGATGAACGTGGCTGCCGAGATCACCGAGCGGGACGACGGTTACGTGCAGGACCCCGCCTCCCAAGAGGTGGCCGCCGAGGTCGGCGTATCCGCCGGTGAGCGGGTGGTGGATCTCTGCGCCGCACCCGGCGGCAAGGCGACGGCCATGGCTGCGGCCATGGCCCGCGGAGCCCGAGAGGTTGGCGCGAGATCGGGAGAGGCTGGCGCGAGATCCCGCCCGGCTGGCGCGGGATCCGGCGCGGCTAGGTTCGGGTCGCCCGTAGAGGCCGGCGCACGCTCCGGCCGAACGGCTGAAGGCGGTCTGGTGATTGCCGCCGACTCGTCGGTCCACCGGGCGCGGCTCGTCGCTTCGAACGTGGACCGCCTCGGCAGTGCCAACGTCGCTGTACTGGTGGCCGATGGCCGCCGCCCGCCCTTTGCCGCCGGCACCGTCGACCGCGTCCTGGTCGACGCCCCCTGCACCGGCCTCGGCGTCCTGCGCCGCCGGCCCGACGCCCGGTGGCGCATCAACGTCGACGACGTCGATCGCCTGGCTGCCCTCCAGCGCGAGCTCCTAGCCGGTGCCATCACGCTGCTCCGCCCCGGCGCCACCCTGGTCTACAGCGTGTGCACCCTGACCCTGGCCGAGACGGCCGAGGTCGACAACTGGCTGGCCGAGTCCCATCCCGACCTCGTGGCCCTCCCTCCGCCCGGTCCCCCCTGGGCACCGCTCGCCCGAGGTGCCCGCCTCCTCCCCCAGAGCGCCGGCACCGACGGCATGTTCCTCCTCAAGCTCCGCCGCCATGAGTAGCCGTATTTGTCACCGGATCGGTGCCAGTGCGCCGCTCAGGGGCCCAGGTCCGCCACGCCACCCTTTACAGTTCGGCGGTGCCCGGAGTCCTTCGTGCCAAGGTCCTGACGGTGTCGGACGGGGTGGTTGCCGGGACTCGCGAGGACCGGTCCGGCGCCGCTCTCGTCGAAGCCCTCGAGACAGCCGGCTTCACGGTCCTCGACCGCCGGGTCGTGGCCGACGGAATCGACACGGTGGCCTCCGCCCTGACAGAGATGGCCGACAGGTTCGCCGGCCTCATCGTCACCACCGGCGGCACCGGCTTCTCCCCCCGCGACCTCACGCCCGAAGGCACCGTCGCTGTACTCGCCCGTGAAGCCCCCGGCATCGCCGAGGCCATGCGCCTGGCCAACCCCCTCGGCCGGCTTTCCCGAGCCACCGCCGGCACCCTCGGAAGGGCGATAGTCGTGAACACGCCCGGTTCCACCAATGGCTCCGTCGAGTGCCTGAACGCGGTGATCGACATCCTGCCCCACGCGCTGGCCATCCTTGCCGACGAACCCACGCAGCACTGATCCTCGCCTGGTCCCGTCATCGGGCTCCCAGCCCCAGTTCGTAGACTGAAGTGGTGACGAGCAGGCAGCAGGACGAGGAGCTCATGCAAAGAGCTGTGGCCCTCGCTGCCAGTGTGAGGTCGACTACGTCGCCCAATCCGTGGGTGGGGTGCGTAGTCGCCACCCCCGACGGCGCGACATTCGACGGTGCCACCCAACCGCCCGGGGGTGACCACGCTGAGATCGTGGCCCTCGCCCAAGCCGGAGCAAAGGCCGCCGGCGCCACCCTCTATTCCACCCTCGAACCGTGCGCCCACCACGGACGCACCCCGCCCTGCACCGACGCCATAATCGCCGCCGCCGTCACCCGCGTCGTCGTCGCCGTAGGTGACCCGGACCCGCTGGTGGAGGGCAAGGGCATCGAGCAGCTCCGAGAGGCCGGCATCACCGTCGACGTCGGCCTCTGCGCCGACGACGTGAGTCGCCAGCTCCAGCCCTACCTGAAGCACCGAAGCACCGGCCGCCCCTGGGTGGTGCTCAAGCTGGCCGCCACTTTCGACGGTCGCACCGCCGCACCCGACGGCACCAGCCAGTGGATAACCGGTGAGGCCGCTCGAAACGACGCCCACCGCCTCAGGGCCGAGAGCGACGCCGTGCTCGTCGGCGCCGGCACCGTCCGCGCCGACAACCCGTCCCTAACCGTCCGCGCCGTCGATGGTCCCGAGCCCCAGCGGGTCGTGCTCGGTGCGGCGCCCCCCGGTGCCAAGGTCCACCCGGCGTGGGAAGTGTCCGGTGACCTGTGCGACGTCCTTGACGATCTCGGTCATCGCGGCATCATTCAACTGCTGGTGGAGGGAGGCGCCACCGTCGCCCACGGCTTCCACGCCGCCGGCCTGGTCGACCGTTACGTCTTCTATCTCGCTCCCGCGCTCATGGGAGGCGACGACGGTAAGCCGCTTTTCGCCGGCCCCGGCGCCCCCACACTCGAGGCCATGTGGCGCGGCCGCATCGTCGACGTCACCACCCTCGGCTCCGACATCCGTATCGACCTTGCCGCCGCCGGCGCCGGCACCTCCTGATGTTCACCGGCATCGTCGAGGAGCTGGCCCAGGTGAGATCCCGCGAAAAGGGCCGGTTCACCTTCTATGCCTCCGCCGTCCTCGACGGCCTCCGCCTCGGTGACTCCATCGCCCACAACGGCTGTTGCCTCACGGTCGTCGAGATCAGTAGCACCTGGTACGCGGTCGACGTCGTCGAGGAAACCCTCGCCCGCACCAACCTCGGCGACCTGGCCGAAGGCGACCCGGTCAACCTCGAGCGCCCCCTCAAGGCGAGCGACCGCCTCGGCGGCCATCTCGTCCAGGGCCACATCGACGGCGTCGGTCACATCCTCAGCGCCGGCCCCGCGCTCGAAGTCAGAATCCCGCCGGAGCTCACCCGCTACGTGGTCGAGAAGGGATCCATCGCCGTCGACGGTGTCAGCCTCACCGTGGCCAAGGCCCTTCCCGACGGGTTCACCGCCGCGGTGGTGCCCCACACCGCCGCCGTCACCACCCTCGGCCTCAAGGGCCCGGGCGACACGGTCAACATCGAGGTCGACCTCGTCGCCAAGTACGTGGAGCGCCTGCTGGTAGGAACCACAGAACCATGACCCAGTTCGCCGACATCGAGAAGGCCATCGCCGCCATCGCCCGAGGCGACATGATCGTGGTGGTCGACGATCAGGACCGCGAGAACGAGGGCGACCTGATAATGGCCGCCGAGCACGCCACGCCCGAAAAGATCGCCTTCTTCGTGCGCCACACCTCCGGCGTCATATGCATGCCCATGGAAGGCGGCCGTCTCGACCAGCTCGGCCTGCCCCTGATGGTCGTCGACAACACCGAGTCGCAGCGCACCGCCTTCACGGTCAGCGTCGACTACCGACCCGGCACCAGCACCGGCATCTCCGCGGCCGACCGGGCCACCACCATCCAGGCCCTCATCAACCCCGATACCGACCCCGCCGACCTGGCCAAGCCCGGCCACATCTTCCCGCTCCGTTACCGCACCGGCGGCGTCCTCAAGCGGGCCGGCCACACCGAAGCGGCGGTCGACCTGGCCCGGGCCGCCGGCCTCGCCCCTGCCGGCGTGCTCTGCGAGGTCGTCAAGGACGACGGTGAGATGGCCCGCCTTCCCGACCTCGAGACGTTCACCCAGGAGCACGGCCTCCTGCTCATCTCCATCGCCGACCTGATCCGCTACCGGCGCCAGAACGACAAGCTGGTCAAGCGTGTGTCCGAGGCCAAGATCCCCACGGCCTACGGCGATTTCACCTGTTACGCCTACGAGTCGGTCATCAACGGCGACCAGCACGTGGCCTTCGTCAAGGGTGCGGTCCAGGGTGAGAGCAACGTGCTCGTCCGGGTGCACAGCGAGTGCCTCACCGGCGACGTCTTCGGATCCAAGCGCTGCGACTGCGGCTGGCAGCTCGAGGCCGCCGTCAAGCGCGTGGCCGAGGAGGGGCTCGGCGTGGTGGTCTACCTCCGGGGCCACGAAGGCAGGGGGATCGGTCTCGCCCACAAGCTCGCCGCCTACGCCCTTCAGGAGCAGGGTCGCGACACTGTCGACGCCAATCTCGACCTCGGCCTGCCCGTCGACAGCCGTGAGTACGGCATCGGCGCCCAGATCCTCGTGGACCTCGGGATCACGACAATGCGCTACCTGACCAACAACCCCGCCAAGTACGGTGGCCTCGAGGGTTTCGGCCTGGAGATGGTCGAGCGGGTGCCGCTGGAGTCCTCGCCCAACTCCCACAACCACGCTTATCTCCGGACCAAGAGGGACCGCATGGGCCACTACCTGGAGGGCCTCGATGACGACCTATGAGGGCGAGCTGCAGGGGGACGGCACCCGGATCGCCGTCGTCTGCAGCCGCTTCAACCGGGAGATCACCGAACGTCTCCTGGCCGGCGCCCTCGACGGCCTGCGCGCCCACGGCGTCGACGACGGGTCGACGACCATCGCCTGGGTCCCCGGCGCCTTCGAGCTGCCCCTGGCCGCCGCCCGCCTCGCCGGCTCGGGCGAGTACGACGCCGTCGTCTGCCTCGGTGCTGTGATCCGCGGCGCCACCGGCCACTACGAGCAGGTGGCCGGCCAGTGCGCGGCCGGCATCCAGCGGGCCCAGATGGACACCGGCGTCCCCGTCATCTTCGGCGTGCTCACCACCGACACCCTCGACCATGCCCTCGAACGGGCCGGCGTCGCCACCGGCGAGTCGCCGGCGGGCGAGTACCTGCGCCAGGAACACGCCGGGCCCGCGGGTGGCATGAGCTCGAAACAAGCCGGCAGCGCCACCGGTGACCTGTCAACGGAGCAGCCGGTCATCCCGGCTGGCCGCGGGCCCACCGGCACGACGGCCATGACGGCGGGCACAGGCGCCGACCAGAACGTCCGGCCGAAGAATGCCATTGGTTGTCCGCCTATCTCAAACAAGGGCTACGAGGCGGCCATGGCTGCGCTCGAGATGTGCGACCTGCTCCGCCAGCTGCCCAAGAGCCCCCGGGCCTGAGCGGAGAGCAAGGGACATGCTGCGCCTCGTCCTGCCAAAAGGCTCCCTGGAGGCCGCCACCCTCGAGCTGTTCGAGGCTGCCGACCTGCCGGTGCGGCGCAGCTCCGAGGTCGACTACCGGGCCACCATCCCCGACCCCCGCATCGCCGACGTGCGCATCCTGCGGCCCCAGGAGATCCCCCGTTATGTCGCCGAGGGGCTCTTCGACATCGGCATCACCGGCCGCGACTGGATCGAGGAGACGGCCAGCGACGTCATCTCCCTCGGGGAACTGCACTACTCCAAGGCGACGGCCCGGCCCGTCCAGGTGGTGCTGGCCGTGGCCCAGGACTCGCCGGTGAGATCCGTGGCCGACCTGCCGCCGCGGGCCCGGGTGCACACCGAGTACCCCGAGCTCACCCGGCGGTACCTGGAGAAGAACGGCGTCGACGGCGACGTCACCCTGTCCTACGGCGCCACCGAGGCCAAGGTGCCCGAGATCGCCGATGCCGTGGTGGAGATCACCGAAACGGGCCGGGCCCTCAAGGCCGCCGGCCTGCGCATCGTGGACACCGTGCTGGTGTCCTTCACCGAGCTCATCGCCAATCCGACCTCCTGCCAGGACCCGGACAAGCGCCACGCCATGGACCAGGTGCTCACCCTGCTCCTCGGAACCCTCGAGGCGCGGGGCAGGGTGCTGGTGAAGCTCAACGTGTCGGAACCCGACCTGGCCGGCGTCATAGCCATCCTCCCCGCACTGCGCTCGCCCAGCGTCTCCAAGCTGTTCGGCGAGGAGGCCTACGCCGTCGAGACCGTCGTTCCCAAGGCCGACATCAACACCCTCATCCCCGCCCTCAAGGACCACGGCGCCAGCGACATCATCGAGCTCCCGCTGGCCAAGATCGTCCATTGAGCACAGGGCAAGGCCGCGGTCGGGTGGCCGAGTTCGACGACCACAAGGGCTACGGCTGGATCGAGGACTCCGCCGGCCGCCGGCTCTTCTTCCACTGCACCGGGATCGCCGACGGTTCCCGCACCATCGAGGTAGGCGCCGGCGTCACCTACGAGATCGTCGAGGGCCGCATGGGCGCCGAGGCCACCGGTATCAGCGAGACCTGAGCCGGCAGCTTCTCAGCTGGGCTGGTGTCCGGCCTTCATCTGCACGAAGGCCAGGCGCAGCTGGGTTAGCCCCTCCTTCAGCTGGTCCTCGCCCTCACCGAGGCGACCGGCCAGGCCCTCGATGACGGCGCCGAGAGCGTCGATGGCGAGTTGAGCCTGGGGCAGCTGGGGCGGCGTGAGCGACAGGTGCAGGGCGGCCAGCTCGAACAACCCGTAGGCGTGGTTGGCGATCACCAGCTCGGCCGGGGTCTCGGCCAGCTGGCGGCGCAGCTCCATCATCTTTGCTTCCATCTCGGCCTCAGTGGGCTCGGCGCCGCCGGCCCGGCCCGCGGGAGGGGGAGGTTCTTCGGCCCGGTCGGGCTGGTTGCCGCCCACCGGCCTTTCTCCGCCGGGTGTCCAGATGGTGCTCATCGCTGGTACCCTAACCACAAACCAAGAACGGGAAGCGGGGCCAGTTCATCGGCCCCCACCCGGCCAGCCGATCCGTCGGGTGTGCCGGGTCGAATGGCCGCCGAGGGCGGGCGTTGCTTCCGACGCCTGCCCTTGTCGCGTAAGGGGCACCAACCAAGGAGTGATGCCGCATCGCCGCAGGGACCGCCGCCGAGACCAGGATCAACGACCGGATCAGAGCTCGTGAGGTGCGTCTGATAGACGCCGACGGGGCGCAATTGGGGATCAAGAGCCTTCCCGATGCTCTTGTCATC
>DATLOM010000032.1:0-2359 GCA_035536185.1 Acidimicrobiales bacterium
GACCGAGCTTCATACGTGCCGCCGAGGGGGTTGCCGGTGTCCGATCCACGAGTCTGAAGCCGAAGTGGTCTAACCTCGATCCTCGCTCAAAAAAATGGGCTGAAGTGAGGCTCGGTCTCCTTCCGGCCGACGGTGCGCTGACCGGGGGCTCCATCTCGGGGTAGCGGCCCCGCTTCTCGTTGTGGGCCGGGGCGACCCGTCGGTGGTGGTGGCCTTCGCCTCGTGCCGCCTTCGAGACTGCTGGTTGTCTTGGAGGGGGAATTCGTGAACAGCCTTGGACACCGTCGGCGACGGATCGGAACCGGTGCGGTGACTCGGTCGAGAGCTGCTCCTCACATCGTTGTAGTTACAGGGTTGGCAGCTTGGGCGTGGCGGGACCATCCACCACCGGTCGGCCATACAACGCTACCGTACCGGCATGTTGATCAGGAAAACCTCCTGAGCCGTGCGGGCGGGGGCGGAGTACTTCACCAGCCCGGCCGAGCCGGCCCAGCGCCGTTACGAGGCGCTGCGGGCCTACCTGGTGGACGGGGAGCCGGCCGAGGTGGCGGGAGCCCGGTTCGGCTACTCCAAGGCCACCACCTACCAGATGGCGGCCGAGCTCCGGGCCGGGAAGGCCTCGTTCTTCGCCTCCTCCAAGCCCGGCCCCAAGGGGCCCCGCCAGACGGCCACGCTGCGGGAGCAGGTGCTCGAGCTGCGGGCCGCCGACCGCTCGGTCAAGGAGATCGCCGATGCCCTGACCGAGGCTGGCACCCCCATCAGCCACCAGAGCGTGTGGGTCATCGTGTCCTCCGAGGGCCTGTCCCGGCTGCCGCCCCGGGCCCGCCAGGGCCACGGACCGCCACCGCGCACCGAGGCGGTCCGGGCCGTCCCCCTCGCCCCGTGGCCGGCGCCCACCAGCATGGAGTGCGCCCACGCCGGGCTGTTCGTGCTGTTCCCGGCCATGGTGGAGATGGGGGTCGACTCCGTGATCGCCGCCGGTGGCTACCCGTCAACGTCCGCGTTGTCCTCGTGGCACTCGATGGCGTCGCTGCTGGTACTCAAGCTGCTGCGGGCCGGACGGGTCAGCCACGCCACCGAGGTGGCCGCCGATGGCGCCCTGGGCCTAGCCGTGGGGCTGAACGTGCTGCCCAAGGCCACCCATGCCACCACCTACTCCTACCGGGTGCGCCGGGAGATGAACACCGCCGCGCTGGGCGCCCTGGTGGCCCGGCTGCGCCAGATCGGCCTGGCCAGCGGCGACGCCGGGTTCAACCTCGACTTCCACTCCATCCGCCACCACGGCTCCGAGGCCCCCCTGGACAAGAACTACGTCCCCAAGCGGTCCCAGGCCACCCGCTCGGTGCTGGCCTTCTTCGCCCAGGACCACGCCTCCACCGAGATGGTCTACGCCAACGCCGACGTGACCAAGGGCGAGGCGGCCCGGGAGGTCCTGGCCTTCGCCGAGGCATGGAAGGCGACGTCGGGGACCGACCCGGGCCTGTTGGTGTTCGACTCCCGCCTCACCACCTACGCCATGCTGGAGGAGCTCAGCGCCCGGGGCATCGACTGGCTCACGCTGCGCCAACGGGGAAAGTCGGTCCTGGCCGGGCTGGCCGCCCTGCCCGATTCGGCCTGGAAGTCCGTGCGCATCGACCGGGCCGGGCGCTACCGCCACCCCCAGCTGCACGAGGGCATGGTCGCCATCAAGGGCATCTCCAGGCCCGTCCGCCAGATCGCGGTGCGCAACATCGGCCGGGACGAGCCCACCCTGCTGATCACCCACGACACCACCACCAAGGCCCGCGACCTCTTCGCCCGCTACGCCGAGAGGATGCTGATCGAGAACGAGCTCTCCTCCTACATCTCCGGGTTCCACCTCGACGCCCTGTCCTCGGGCCTGGCCCTCAACGTCGACGTGGACACCACCCTCACCGTCATCGCCGGCAACCTCTACCGCCTCCTGGCCCGGAGCCTCAAGCGCTACGAGCACATGACCCCCGAGCGCATCCACCGCCACTTCGTCGACACCACCGGCACCGTCAACGTCGCCGACGACCACGTGACCGTGGAGCTCACCCGCCGCACCTACACCCCGGTCCTGCTCCAAGCCGGCTTCGCCGAGCTGGACCTGCCCATCCCCTGGTGGGGCGGTCGCCGCCTACGGTTCAGGTTCCGGTGATGCCCGACCCCGCCAGCGGCGGGGATCTCAGCTCATTTTTTGGAGCGAGAATCCAGGCTAAAGTCCGGGCCGCGTCCTGTCGACGAACTCACGTATGCGGCGTCTGTGGCGGTGCGCAGTTGCGGTCCCCGCCCTGCTGCTGGCCGCAGCGTGCGACAACCCCACCGGCGGCGACGGCCGGACCCTGTCGGCGGCCGA
>DATLOM010000033.1:0-60631 GCA_035536185.1 Acidimicrobiales bacterium
TGGCCGCGGTGATGGGCGAGCACGCCGGCGCCGTGGGTGCCGCCCTGCTGGGAGCGGCCGTGGCGTGAAGGTCGGGATAACGCTGCCCCAGTTCCGGGAGGACGCCGAGCCCGCCGTCGAGGCCGCTCGTCTGGCCGAGAGCGCCGGCCTGGACGGGGTTTTCGTGTTCGACCACCTGTGGCCGATAGGCCGCCCGGACCGCCCGGCCCTCCACGGCCCCACGTTGTTGGGTGCCCTAGCGGCAGAGACCACCAGGATGGCGGTAGGCACTCTGGTGGCGCGGATGGGGCTGGTCCCCGATGCCGTGCTCGTCCACCAACTTTCCAGCGTCCAGCGCATCGTGGGCCCTCGCCTGATCGCCGGCCTGGGCATCGGCGACCGCCTGAGCCGGCCGGAGAACGAGGCGTACGGGGTGCCATTGCGTCCCGCGGCCGAGCGCCGGGCGGCCATGGCGGGTGTGTGCCGGGGACTGCGGGCGCTCGGCGTGACGGTCTGGATAGGGGGTAAGGCGCCGGCTACCCGCGCCATCGGGCGGACCGAGGCCGGCGTCGTCAACCTCTGGCAGGTCCCCGTCGAGGAGGTGGCGGCCGAGGTCCGAAGGGGCGATGCCGAGGTCACCTGGGGAGGCCAGGTCGACGTTTCCCCCGGCTCCAGCACCGATCTAGGCACATCTCTGGCCGCGCTGGCGGGAGCAGGAGCGGCCTGGGCGGTACTGGCGCCGGTAGGGGGGCAATGGCCGGACGCGGTCGAGGCCATCGGAGCTGCCGCAGCCGTCGGTTCGTAGACTGCCGGCATGGAGTTCCGCCGGATCGGGGGCCTGCCGCCCTATGTCTTCACGATCATCAACGATCTGAAGACCGAAGCTCGCCGGGCCGGCGACGATGTCATCGACTTGGGGTTCGGCAACCCGGACATCCCATCGCCCGATGTGGCCGTGGAGAAGCTCGTCGAGTCGGCTCGTAACCCTCGTAACCACAGGTACTCGTCGTCCAAGGGGATCCCCAAGCTGCGCCGTGCCGTGTCCGACCTCTACCTGCGCCGCTTCGGCGTCGAGCTCGATGCCGACCAGGAGGTGGTGACCACCATCGGTGCCAAGGAGGGGCTCTCGCATCTCATGTGGGTGCTGCTCGGCCCCGGAGACTCCGCCTTCGTGCCCGCTCCCTCCTATCCCATCCACCTGTACGCCCCGCTCTTCGCCGGTGCCGAGGTGCAACAGATCCGCGTGGGTCCCGACGAGGACTTCTTCGCCAACCTCCTGGAAGCGTGGGAGACCCAATGGCCCAAGCCCAGAGTGATCCTGCTGTCGTTCCCCCACAATCCCACCACGACCTGCGTGGACCTCGCCTGGATGACCCGCATAGTCGAGTTCGCCCGCGAGCACGAAGTGGTCCTCGTGCACGACTTCGCCTACTCCGACACCTGCTTCGACGGGTACCAGCCGCCGTCGATCCTCCAGGTACCTGGGGCCAAGGAAGTGGCGGTGGAGCTGTACACCCTCACGAAGTCTTTCTCCATGGCCGGCTGGCGTCTCGGGTTCATGGTGGGCAACGCCGCCGTGGTGCAGGCCCTCACCAAGCTCAAGAGCTACCTCGACTACGGCACCTTCCAGCCCATCCAGATCGCCGGCATCGTGGCCATGAACGAGGCGCCCGACTACCCCAAGGCGGTCAACGAGATCTACCAGAGCCGCCGTGACGTCCTCATCGACGGGCTGAACCGCATCGGCTGGAACGTCGACAAGCCCAGGGGCACGATGTTCGTGTGGGCACCCATCCCCGAGCCGTACCGGGAGCTGGGGAGCCTGGAGTTCGCCAAGTTGCTGGTGAAGGAGGGCAAGGTGGCGACCTCGCCCGGCATGGGCTTCGGCCCCGGTGGCGAGGGCTTCGTCCGCTTCGCCCTCATCGAGAACGAGCAGCGGATCGGCCAGGCCATCCGCACGCTGCGCCGCGCTCTGCCCAAGCTGTAGCGGGACCTTCGTCGTGGCGAAACTGCGTGTTCATCTCGCTGTCGTAGCCTCGTCCCTGTGACGACCTACGTGGTGCGCGTCTGGGTGCCCGACCGTCCAGGCGCCCTGGGCGCGGTCGCCAGCCGGATCGGCGCCGTTCGCGGCGACCTGGTCGGCATCGACATCCTCGAACGTGGTGGCGGTCGGGCCATCGACGAGCTGGTCGTGGACCTCCCCTCTGACGACCTGGTGCCGCTCCTGGTGGCCGAGATGGGCCAGGTCGACGGCGTCGACGTGGAGGACGTGCGACCCGCTCCCAGGTTCGGCCACGACCCCCGGCTGGACGCCCTGGAGACGGCGGCGGTCCTCGTGGAGCAGGCCTCCGAGGAGGCGCTGTTCTCGGTGCTGGTGGAGAGGGCCCAGGCCGACTTCGAGGCCGACTGGGCCGTGGTGGTGGATCTCGCGTCCGCGGAGTCGGTCGCCAGCGCCGGCCCCGCGCCCACCTCGAGATGGCTGGGGGCGTTCCTGGAAGGCGCCGGCTCCTCGGCCGTGCTGTCCACCGGCAACGGCGGCCCCGACGACATGGCCTGGGCCAACATCGCCCCTGGTAAGCTCAGCGTCGTGCTGGGCCGCCTCGGGCGCCCCCTGCGGGCCCGCGAGCGCCACCAGCTCGTGGCCCTGGCCCGCATCGCCGAGTCCCGACGGGCCGAGCTCGCAGTGAGGTCGGGCGCCCCCCTCTAGACCAACCAACCGACCTGAGTTGCGAGTACCTAGCGGGCCGAAACGGCCCGCCATGTACTCGCTACTGGAACTAGTGCCCCGTCAGGTGACGGGGCACTAGCTGGCGCGGATCTGGTGGATCGAGGCCAGCTGCTCCTCGTCCGGGTCGACACGGGCCACGTGGGCCAGCTGGCCGGCGGTGAGGGTCTCGTACTGGGCCAAGGCGTTGGCCACGTCGAGGAAGGCGCTCTGGTGGTCGGAGAGGATCGACATGGCGGCCTGCTCGGCCTTGGCCACCAGCTCGCGGACCTCCTGGCCGCCGGCGCTCCCCTCCACGTAGTTGGCCCCTCCGTCACGGCGGGTGGCGGCCAGCTCGAAGCGGCCGGTCATGGCCGCGTGCTCCACCATGCGCCGGGCCAGGGTGGCGGCATGGGAGAGGTCGTCCTCGGCTCGGGTGCTGGGCTCGCCGAAGGTGTTGATCTCGGCTGCCCGCCCGCCCAGCAGAACGATGAGGTGGGCCATGAGCTCGCGCTTGGTGAGCACGCCGTCGGCCGGCGCCATCCAGATGGACTTGTCGAAGGCCGCTGAGCGGTTGATGATCGAGATGCGGGCCGGGGGGCGCATCCCCTTCACGAGGAGCGACAGCATGGCGTGGCCGGCCTCGTGCACGGCGATCAGCTCCCGCTCGTCGTCGCTCATGAGCCGGGAGTTGCGCAGGCCGGCGAGGACCCGGTCGGCGGCCTCGTCGACGTCGGCCTGGGAGATGCGGTGCTGATGGCGGCGGGCGGCCAGTAGGGCCGCCTCGTTGACGATGTTGGCCAGCTCCGCGGGGCTGAGCCCGGCGGTGCTCTCGGCCAGCTCGATCCAGTCGACGTCCTCGTTGAACGGGCGCTTGGCCGCGTGCAGCATGAGGATGTGCTCCCGGCCGGTGAGGTCGGGGCGGTCCACCTGGATGCGGCGGTCGAAGCGGCCGGGGCGCAGGAGGGCGGGGTCGATCAGCTCGATGCGGTTGGTGGCGCCGAGCAGGAGGACGCCGGCGGCGGCGGCGAAGCCGTCCAGCTCCACGAGGAGCTGGTTGAGGGTGTGGTCGAACTCACGGGCGCCGCCGGCGTCACCGTTGCGCGCCCGGCCGATGGCGTCCAGCTCGTCGATGAACACGATGGACGGAGCGTTCTTCTTGGCCTCGACGAAGAGCTCGCGCACACGGGAGGCACCGATGCCGACGTACTTCTCGACGAAGCTGGCCGCCGACACGTAGAAGAACGGTCGCCCGGTCTCGCCGGCCAGGGCCCGGGCCAGCAGGGTCTTGCCGCAGCCGGGGAGGCCGTGGAGCAGGATGCCCCGGGGCAGCTCGGCGCCCAGGGCCCGGAACCGCGCGGGGTAGGTGAGGTAGTCGGCCACCTCCCGCAGCTCGGCGATGGCGTCCTCGAGCCCCGCAACGTCGGCGAAGGTGACGCGGGGCTGCTCGGCGGCCACGCCGATCTTGGGTCGGGGCGAGATGCCGTCGGGACTGGAGGCGTTCTCGCCGTCGGGGCCACTGTTCGGGTCGTTCGGGTCGTAGGCCGGCGGCGGATCGTGGCGGGCGGCGGTGGCGAAGCTCTTGGAGTCGCGGTTGGGCGCGGTGAGGCGGTACGCCAGCAGCGTCACGCCGAAGATCACCGCCACGGCGACGATGAACTGCAGGCTCAAGATGGTCTCGACTACTCCGGGCACGGGGACTCCCCAGGTTTTCGTTCGCCCGACGGCCAGGCGAAAGTCCAGGTCAGCGTAACGAATTGGTACGAATCGTGCCCGTCCGTTCGATTTTCTGCAGAGAAACGCTTGACAGCGATGTAACTACACTGCTGTAATGACCACCGTATCTCGTGGGTGCCTCTCTCCACGGCTACCACATCTTGTGGTTTGTCAGTCGAGCGCACCGCCCCTTAGAACCTATGAAAGAGGAGGCTACGAACTATGGCCATGGCCCCGGAACGCTTGGGAATCGGCATTCGCCGGCACTTCACCAGGGAAGAGGTCGACCCTTACGACGAGGTGACCTGGGAGCGCAGGGACGCCCGCATCACCAACTTCCGGGACGGCACGGTCGCCTTCGAGCAGCTGGGCGTGGAGGTTCCATCGACCTGGAGCGTGAACGCCACCAACATCCTGGCCCAGAAGTACTTCCGGGGGCAGCTGGGCACTCCCGAGCGGGAGTGGTCGCTCAAGCAGGTGGCCGACCGGGTCGTCGACACCATCACCGGCTGGGGCATGAAGGACGGCTACTTCGTCGACTTCGAGGAGGCTGAGGCTTTCGGTGCGGAGCTCAAGTACCTGATCGTCAACCAGCAGGCCGCCTTCAACTCGCCGGTGTGGTTCAACATCGGGGTGAAGGGTGTGCCGGCCCAGGCGAGCGCGTGCTTCATCCTCGCCGTCGACGACCGCATGGACGCCATCCTCGACTGGTACAAGGAGGAGGGCACGATCTTCAAGGGCGGCTCCGGTTCCGGGATCAACCTCTCCAAGATCCGCTCGTCCAAGGAGCACCTCAACGGCGGCGGCACGGCCTCGGGCCCCGTGAGCTTCATGCGCGGCGCCGACGCGTCGGCCGGCACCATCAAGTCCGGGGGCAAGACTCGGCGGGCGGCCAAGATGGTCATCCTCAACGCCGACCACCCCGACATCGAGGACTTCATCTGGTGCAAGGCCATCGAGGAGCGCAAGGCCCGCGCCCTGGCCGACGCCGGCTTCGACATGGACCTCGACGGCAAGGACAGCCACTCCATCCAGTACCAGAACGCCAACAACTCCGTGCGAGTCACCGACGAGTTCATGCAGGCCGTGGTGGACGACGGCGAGTGGCACCTGCGGGCAGTAACCACCGGTGAAGTGGTCCGCACCATCGGTGCCCGTGACCTCATGCGCCAGATCGCCATGTCCACCTGGGAGTGCGCCGACCCCGGCATGCAGTTCGACACCACCATCAACCGCTGGCACACCGCCGCCAACACCGACCGCATCAACGCCTCGAACCCCTGCTTCCCTGGCGACTCGAAGGTGCACACCGACCGGGGCCTGATTCGCTTCGACGAACTGTTCCGGCGGGTTCAGAACGGCGAGAGCTTTGGCGTGTACACCCACGACGCCACCAACAAGGAGTTGACTGCGAAGCGGGTGGAGGTCACCTCTCCGGAGGCCTTCATGATCACCGGTGTCAACGAGATCGTTCGTCTGCGCTTCGACAACGGGGCACAGCTGCGTTGTACGCCGAATCACCGGATCTTCACAAGCAATCGCGGTTGGGTCGAGGCGAAGGACCTGACACAAAGCGATTCCGTCCAGGTTCTGGACGTGCCGGCTCCGGCCGTCAATGCCGATCTGAGCTTTCCCGTATCGACCGATGTGGCGGATTATCACCGGAAGGGCGACAAGGCGATGGTGCGCCTGCCAGAGAAGTGGAGTGACGAGTTCGCCCACTACCTCGGCTGGCTGATCGGTGACGGTTGCATCTCCTCCATTAACGTGGCCAGCACTATCTACGGCACTGCTGATGACCGTACCTTTGTGATGCCGCGGCACCTCGAGCTGCTCTCGGAGATGTGCCTGGGAGCTCCGCCCAAGGCGAGTGTTCAGCCCAATGGGACCGAGCAGCTGCGGCTCACCAGGGGGCTCGGGGTGCGCTTTCTCCAGGCCCTCGGCGTGCGACATGCCAAAGCACCTGAGAAGAGCTTGCCATGGGCGGTCGAGCAGGCGCCGCCAGAGATCGCGGCTTCGTTCCTCCAGGGGCTGTTCGACGCCGATGGCTGCGTCTACGACGGTGCGAAATCGCGCTACGTCGGTTTGGGGTCGGCGTCGCCAGAGTTGTTGCGCGGGGTTCAACGGCTGTTGTCCACCTTCGGCATCTTCAGCCGCATCTACACGACGAAGAAGGACGAGAAAGAGGCCTTCACCCACGTCCGGAAAGACGGAACGTTCGTGATCTCGCTAAGCAGCCCGATGTACGACCTGCGCATTGCTGGTCCGTCGGTTTCCCGGTTCGCCGAGCGGATCGGCTTCAGCGTTCCGAGCAAGGCAGAGAAGCTAGGTGTGCTGGTCGCCAATCACGCGTTTTACGACAAGCAGCCCGTCGTCCGGCTGGCAGAGCGCACGGACGACGGCGTGGAGCTGACCTACAACCTCAGCGAGCCGCGCAACCATTCCTACGTGGTGGACGGCATCGTCGTTTCTAACTGCTCGGAGTACATGCACCTGGACAACAGCGCCTGCAATCTGGCCAGCCTCAACCTGCTGCGATTCCTCAACGACGACGGGAGCTTCGACGCCGAGGGGTTCAAGGTTGGCGTCGAGGTGATGTTCACCGCCCAGGAGATCCTCGTGGGCAACGCTGACTACCCGACCGAGAAGATCGCCGAAACCACCCGCCGGTTCCGCCAGCTGGGGATCGGCTACGCCAACCTCGGTGCCCTTCTGATGGCCCAGGGCATGGCCTACGACTCCGATGAAGGTAGGCAGTTGGCGTCCGCCGTAACGGCGCTGATGACCGGCCACGGCTATGCCACGTCGGCTCGTACCGCTGCCCGAATGGGCCCCTTCGCCGGATACCACGAGAACGCCGAGCACATGCTGAAGGTGCTGCGCATGCACCGTGACGAGGTGGCGAAGATCGACGAGGAGGCCGTTCCAACGGAGCTGCTATCGGCCGCCCAGGAGGCGTGGGACACTGCCGTGGAGCTGGGGGAGGCCTACGGAGTGCGCAACTCCCAATGTTCGGTCATCGCTCCCACTGGCACTATTGCGCTTCTAATGGATTGTGACACTACCGGCCTCGAGCCGGAGCTCGGACTGCTGAAGATCAAGAAGCTGGTCGGTGGCGGCACGATGTCGATCGTCAATCACACGGTCCCGAGGGCTCTGACCCGTCTCGGATACTCCAAGGACCAGGTCGACGACATCATCGCCTACATCGACTCCAACAAGTCGATCCTCGGCGCCCCCCATCTGGCGGCCGAACACCTCAGCGTCTTCGCCTGCTCCATGGGCGACCACACCATCCACCACAGCGGCCATATCCGCATGATGGGTGCTATTCAGCCATTTATTTCGGGCGCCCTGAGCAAGACCGTCAATTTGCCAGAAAGTGCCACGGTCGACGAGGTGGAGCAGCTCCACATCGACGCCTGGAAGCTCGGGCTCAAGGCTGTCGCCGTCTATCGGGACAACTGCAAGGTGGCGCAGCCGCTGTCCACGGTGAAGAAGGAGAAGCCGCTGTCGGAGGCGCAGGCCCACGACCAGGAACTGGCCATAAAGCTGGCCGAGCTGGAGAAGGCGCTGGCGGGCCAGACGACTGTCGTCGTCAAGCGGCCGATCCGTGAGCGCCTGCCCCGCCGCCGCCGGTCCTACACCTTCGCCTTCCGCGTCGCCGACTGCGAGGGCTACGTGACGGTGGGGGAGTACGAGGACGGACGCCCCGGCGAGGTCTTCATGAAGGTGTCGAAGCAGGGCTCGACCCTGGCCGGGGTCATGGACGCCTTCTCCATCTCGGTGTCACTGGGCCTCCAGCACGGCGTGCCGCTCAAGACCTACGTCCAGAAGTACACCAACATGCGCTTCGAGCCGGCAGGCATGACCGACGACGAGGAGCTCCGCATCGCCTCGTCTCTCGTGGACTACATCTTCAGGCGGCTGGCTGTTGACTACCTGCCCTACGACGAGCGGGCCGAGCTCGGCATCCTCACCAGCCACGAGCGCACCCAGCCCACCCTGCCGGGAGTGGACGAGGCCACGACGCCATCATTCGGCACCGTCGAGGTGCCGGTGGCTGAGGTCGAGCCTGGCGTGAAGGTCATCGACGTCCGGCCGCCGTCACAGCCGGTCAACAAGGACGCCCCCTTCTGCTACTCCTGCGGCAACGAGATGCAGCGAGCCGGCAGCTGCTACGTCTGCTCCAGCTGCGGCGCCACCAGCGGCTGTTCGTGATGTGAAACGTCACGGTGACATGGCCGAACAATGGCAGCTGGTGACACGTTTGCCACCGGTGTCATCAGGAATGTCCCGGTGCGAATCGGACATCTACAGCTCCAAGCAGCGCGGCTCCGGGCTCCGGTGTGGGGCCGCCTCGCGGCACAACACGATGCGCATCCCCCGGCTGCGACCCGAAGGACCAACTCGATGACTGCACCCGTACGTGAGACGAAGGGCCGTGGCCGGAAGGAAAAGCCGGGGAAGTCGAAGGCGGCGGCGCCAGGGGTCGTCGCCCCGACATCAACTACGCCCGGGCGTTCAACCACCTCTGCCACGTGCTGTCGTTGTCGCAGACGGGGAAGCCGAAGGCGGCGCTCGCCGGGATCATCCTGACGGCGTGCGAAGTCGCCGGAGGCGAACTCGAGGGGCACGCCGGCGTCATCGAAGCGCTGGAGGCAGTGTTCGGACTCAAGGTGGGGGAGTCTGCTGTCGCCGAGGCGCTCGAGTACCTTCGCGGCACAGGCGAGCTGCTGCCCACCCGGGACGGCTCACGCTTCCGTCTCTCGCCGGCAGCGAAGGCGATGGTGCTCGAACGGACTGAAGCGGGTCAGCAACTGGAAGACCTCGTCCGTCGTGAGTGGCTTGACTCGTTGGCCGCGGTGGGCTTGCCCGTCGACGGCGTCGAGGCAGTGCTGTGGGCCTCCCTCCGGAAGTACATGGCAAAAGTCTTCCGTGAACATGGCGCTCTCAGCGTCGAACTTCTCGCGTACACCGGGGCTCGAGACGATCGTGAGTTCGGCACGCTCGATGGGGCACTCGACGCCGCACTGTCCGAAGAACGTTGCCCGGACCCCGCCCTCGCACGGCAGGCCATCCAGATGTTCTTCGCTGAACAGACGGCAGCTCGGGCCAAGTACGTCGCGCAGCTCCTCGACGGCACGTTCACCTTCTTCGCCTTGTCGATCCACGAGGCGACGGCGCAGTACCTCCGGCCGACCATCCCGGAGCTGTCGATCTTCCTCGACACGAACTTCATCTTCGAGCTGTTGGGCCTCAGCAGGAGCCCGGGGTCTGGAGACACGGCGCGCGAGCTGATCTCCTTCATCAAGAACAACGCCTTCCCGTTCAAGCTGTACATGCACTCTGAGACGTTGACGGAGGTCGAGCGGACCATCGGCTCGATCGGGCGCAACGCTCTTGAGGGTCGGAGGTTCCCGCAGGAGATCAGTCGGGCGGCGATCTCGCCGCAGCGGCTCCTCGGTGCGCTGTCCGGGTTGGAGGTGGCCTACCACCAGCTCAACGCGGAGACCCAGGTCGAGCCGAAAACGTTCCTCGACAAGTACCGCAACGTCGAGCCGCTGCTCAAGGAGTTTGGGATCACGTTGTACCGCGAACCCTTCAACGAGTCGCCGAAGGATTCGAACGAGAAGGGTCTGCTCGTGGCCGAGTACAAGACGTTCGTCGAGGAACGGCGTCCTGCGAAGAAGTACGACGCCCTCGACCATGACGTGACCGTCTGGATGGCTGTGCAGCAGAAGCGGCGGGCGGCGCGCACGACCCTTGAGGGAGGCGCGCTGTTCTTGACGGTGGACTACGTCCTCTTCAACTTCGACCGGCAGTTCCTCGCGGCGCACTCCGGCGGTCCGCAGTCGATCGCGCTGCCGAATCAGCTCCTGCAGGTGCTCCGCCCGTACGCGACGCCTTCAGGTGACTTCGACGCTCGTTTCGTCGCAAGCTTCGGCGTCAACGAGCTGCGTACGGCATACTCCGACTATGGCCCGACGACGTCGAAGATGTTGTCGATCCTCGCCACGTACAAGGATGTGCCTGAGCGCGTCGCCGTCGAGTTGCTCACCGATCTCGTCCTAGTCGCCGAGCTCGAGGCCATGCCGGACGACAACGACCTCCTCCGGGAGAAGATCGAGAGCGCGGTCTTCCGTAAGAACGCCGAGCTGCAAAACGAGCGAGAGCGAGCCGACCGCCTGCGAGTCGAGGCCTCAGCCGGGTTTGAGGAGAGGCTGGCCCATACCGAGAGGGAGCTCCAGGACGTGAAGGATGCGGCGGCTGCCGCTGATGCACGGCGCCAAGAGGAGCTCGCCGCAGCGGATGCGGCCGCAGATTTGGAGCTCGCAGCAGCGAAAAATGGATGCGCGCCGAATCAGTCGCCGCAGTGGATCGAGCAAATACTCGGACCCGTCCCGCGATCGCTGCATTGGTGTTCACCCTTGGCATGGCCGCTGTCGTCCTGATCCCATGGGTCACGCACTTCAGCTGGCTCCTGCATCACGACAACAGGGCAGGCCTGTACGTCGGGGCGGCGTCGGCGATCACGTGCGCCAGCTGGTCGATCATCGATCTCGCTCGCCGCGAGCGCATCCGTTGGGGCGCACTCGTCGCCATCCTTGCGGTGATCATCCAGATCCTCTGACCTCCGCGCCACTCCGAGAGGCCGCGTACTCTATGGCTGTGGCTACCTTCACTGTCGCCGGCCGAAGCGTAACGCTGACCGTGGATGACGTCGCCACCGCACTCCGCAGCGTGGCCCCCGAACCGATCCAGAAGCACGGCGTCGAAGTCGAAGGCCGGCTCTACCCGGTCATCCAGGCCCTGGAGGCGGCGTCCGGGGTGCCGCGAGCCGAGACCCGCTCAAAGACAGCGACGATGGTCTTCACTGCCCTCGGCATGCGGCTCGTCCAACTCGGACCGGGAGGACAGGCGCCGCCACCACGAGCGCCGACCAACACCGATCTGAACGCCGCCATCTCCAAGCGTGCCCAGGCAGCATCGTTCGCCAAGGCTCCGCTCGACAGCGCCGCAGCATCAAACGGGGGGTGCGATCGTATGCACGCCCAGCCCGGCCATCGGGTGACGGGCTTCGACCCGGACGTCGTCCCCACGCAGCCGGGCGTCTACGCCTTCTACCGGGACGGCGAGCCCGTCTACGTCGGCCGGGCGATCGCCTCCGGCGGCCTGCAACGGCGGATGAAGACCCAGCACCTCAAGACGGGCAACGACCTGTCGTGGTCGGCGTTCCGCCGCAACGTCGCCGAACATCTCGGGATCGCGCCATCGACTGTCACGAAGCAGCGCCCACCGCAGCTGACCGAAGAACAGGTGGCGCCGGTCAATGACTGGATCGGCGGCTGCGAAGTCCGCTGGATCTCCTGCGCGACGGAGGCCGAGGCGACCCAGCTCGAGATCGACTTGAAGAACGAATGGAAGCCACCCCTCACGAAGCGCTGACTGCGACCGCTCACCTCGTTGGAGCGGTGTGCGTGTCAGCGCTCGGCCCGCCGGAACGGGAGCCGCGCTACACCGACACTGCGGTTGCCGCCCGCGCCGATCCCGCGGTTGCGCATCCAGATCGCGACGTCGAGGATTCGTAGCAGCGAGACGGCGCCGTCAACGCCGGCTCCGGAGCGCACCTCTTCGAGCCGGCCGACGATTCGCACGTCCTGTAACTCCTCCCACAGCGGTTCCCAGAAGCGGCCGCTGCGAGGTTGCAGCGCGGCCTTCACAACCTGGTCGTAGACGGGGAGGAGGTGCGGGCGCTTCCGGGCCAACAGCTTCGCGCCCGTCACCCACCCAATCCCCGGCACCGCCTCGAGCAGCGTCCACAGCCGAGCCGCCGGCGATCCCTCGGCAATCGTCTCTCGCGGCACGCTCCACAGATCGAGGTCAGGGCCGAAGTCGCCGGAACGGAAGATTGGCGCCGACCTGACCGTCGACGTCGTCGATGATGTGCAGCGCGGCACGGGCGGGGATGTCGACGCTTAGGCACGAGACGGCGACGATGTCGTCACCACCGAAGCGGTGCGGGTCATTGGTGCCGAGGGTGCCGAAGCGCCCGCCGGTGAAGGAGCTCTCGGTGAAGGGGCTCATGTCGAAGTGGCGGGCGATGAGTGTGGTGCATGCTCGTCGAGGAACGGCCAGATTCACCCTCGAGGCGTTGGTCGGGCATCTGCCCATTCTGCTCAGGCTCTCGCCGCATCGCGGCCGCGATGGCAAGTCTCAGGCGTCTTGAGGATCAGCCGAGACAGTCGGTGCCATGTCGCGCTTGATCCGGTACGCGGGCAACGCGCTCCCTGCGGGACGAGATCCCTGCGAGAACTGAGGCACCTGGGATGTCGAGGCGAAGACCAACGAACTCCACGCGGATCCACACCTGAATGCGATGAGGCTCCTCACCTTCCACGAGATTCCGCTCTACATGCTCAACGTATCGAGCAACTTGAGCGAGATCGGGAGGTCTTGCCGGCGCGAAATTCATGCCGCTGTCGTGATCGGTCCCTGAGGCGTCATTAGATCCTGACCGCCCTGATCGACCTCGGAGCTGAGACGCGGAGCATGTCACGGGGGTCGCTGGTGAGGATGACGACATCTCCAGTGAGGGTCTGAGCGACGGCGCCGATATGCGCATCAGCGACACTGACTCCGGTTCGCCCGAGGATCCCCGCTGCGAGGTTGGCCGCTGGTGTGTCCAAACGGCGATCGAGCACCCTGAACCGGTTCACGTAAGGAACACGAGGATCGGAACGATCCCAGGCGGCCTCTACGCGAACTGCGGTCGGAACCACGACGCTCACGGCGGAGCCCTTCCGCCGGCGGGTGACCACGCCGGCGAGATGGGCGACCACCGACCGATGTTTGTCGTGGCCCGGCTGCGAGAGAGCCTGGACCGCCTCGTTGTCGAGGATGAGCGTCCTCATGAGCCAACGGCGAGCTGTGCTTCTGCCCATAGAAGGACATCGTCGGCATCGGCATCGGGATGACGACTGGTGACCTCGGCGGCGGCCCGGTTGATGATGTCGGGCCGATCCGCTAGCGGTGACCCATCCTGGGCCGCCAGCGCCAGCGCGACCTCTGCCAGCGAAGGTCGACTGTTCGGGTGCTGCGCGTAGTGAGATTCGAGCGCCGCCTCCATCACCGCAGTCTCCAGTGCCGAGCGCAGGGCTGCAGCGGTGAGGGTGGTCGTCGAAGAGGCGATCCCCAGGTGCTCGACCGCCAGTGACGCGGCGTCACGCAAGGCGGCGGGGAGCCGCATCGAGGTGTTGATCGTCGGGTCGTCCTGCGCGTCCAGGAGATCGGTGATTAGGTCGAGAACGTCGTGGGCCGTCACACCTCAAAGTACCACGACAGTGTGGTACAACGAGATCTGCAGGCGATGCGCCCGAGCCCTTCGGCCCAGGAACCGATACCTGCTACCCACAACCTTTCGCAAGGATAACGAGCTAACCTTGCGAAAGTGGGTTCATTAGGAAAGGTTCTTGCCATAGACATACCGCCCAACGTCACAGTCCGCTGGAACGGTCGAGCAGTGGAGGCGGCCGACCCAGCACCGATCACCGGTGTGACGTTCGATCTGCACGCGGGCACTGTCCGACGAACCGAGCAGGCTGTTGCCGCGGTGCGTGCGGCCGGTGAGCGTGCTGCTGGCCCACTGGAGGTTGTGGCCCGACTGCTGCTGCGGTCGGAAGGTCTGGCCTCGAGTGCCATAGAAGGACTGCGGGCCAGCGCGGCCGACGTGGCCCTAGCAGAGGCCGCTGCCGCCGAAGGATTACGCAGCGACGACGACGACGACGTCGCTTCCTGGGTGGCGGACAACCTGGCCGTTGTAACCGATGCGCTTGCCGAAGAGGGAACGGTCGATGCAGCCCGGCTGTTCGCCTGGCACGAGCGCCTCATGCGCCACGCTCCAGCCATCGATCCCGTACACGTTGGCGCATGGCGGGACCGGCTCGGCTGGGTCGGCGGATCCAGTCCATTGACCGCTGTTCATGTTGCCGTGCCCCCAGGTGCCATCGACGCCCTCATGGAGGATCTCTTCGTCTTCATTCGCCGAGACGACCTGGACGCAGTCACCCAGGCGGCCGTCGCTCACGCCCAATTCGAGACCATCCATCCCTTCGCCGACGGCAACGGCCGCATCGGTCGTGTCCTGATCAGCTGGATCCTCTCGCGCCGGATCGGCGTGCGGGTCACCCCGCCGGTGTCGCTGGAGTTCGCCAGGGACATCGGCGGCTACCAGTCGGGTCTTACCCTCTACCGCCAAGGTGAGATCGACACATGGGTGGCGTGGTTCGCCGACGCCGTGAGCCGCTCCGCACGGCGCGCTGCCGAGGTTCTCGAAGCCGTTGGTGAGGTGCAAGAGCGTTGGGAGCAGGCCGCCCAGAGGTTGCGGGCCGACAGCGCGGCACGGCGGTTACTGCCCCTCCTGCCGGCACATCCTGTTTTGAGCGCCGGCACGGTGGCTTCGTTGCTCGGCGTCAGCCTGCAAGCCGCCCGCAACGCCCTGGCTGAACTGGCCGCGGTGCGTGTTCTGGCCGAGGTCGACCAGGTGCCCAACGGCAGAGGGCGGCCCAGGCGCTGGTGGGTCACCCCAGAGCTGCTCGAGCTCGTAGGCCCCTGAAGACTCCGCTCCTCCTGAACGGCCTCATTGTCGACGTATGAGTGTCCTCATGCTCAAACGGCCCGCTGGAACTCGCTGTGGAATGCTTCCGTCATGGACGGTGGGGGCCGATCGCCGGACGCTCTGACTCTTGGAGCTTTTGCCGTCGCTGTCATCCTGGGCGGCGCCAACTTCCTCGCCGTCAGATACAGCAACCGTGAGCTCCCGCCCTTTTGGGGTGCCGGCCTCCGGTTCACGCTGGCCGCTTTGCTGTTCGTCGGGATCGCGCTCGTGCTGCACCTGCGCTGGCCGCGTGGGCGCCAGCTCGCGCTCACCGTTGTGTACGGGTCGCTGGCCTTCGCCATCTCCTACGCCCTCTTGTACTGGGCTCTCGAACGTGTGACCGCGGGGGCAGCGGTGATCGTCCTGGCCATCGTGCCCGTGGTGACGCTGTTGCTGGCCGCGGCGCAGGGATTGGAGCAGCTCCGCCTGCGCACCGTCGGCGGTGCGCTTCTCGCACTGGCCGGGATTGCCTGGATGACCTTCGGGCCACAACACGTCGCCGTCCCTCTTGCCGCCCTCGTGGCCATGCTGGCCGCGGCGCTCGCCATTGGCGAGAGCATCGTGTTGAGCAAGCGGCTCTCCGGCAATCACCCGGCCATGACCAACGCCGTGGGCATGACGGCGGGCGCCGTGCTCCTCGTCGTCCTGTCGGCGGCCTCCGGCGAGACCTGGTCGATTCCCCGGCGGGCCGATGCCGCCTGGGCTGTGGTCTATCTGGTGACCCTCGGGTCCGTCGGGCTGTTCATCCTCGTCCTGCTCGTGGTGCGCCGGTGGACGGTGTCGGCCACGTCGTACATGTTCGTGCTCTTCCCGGTGGTGACCCTGGCCCTAGCGGCATGGCTGCTCGACGAGCCCGTGACGTTCGAGGCGGTCACCGGTGCCGGCCTCGTCATCCTCGGCGTCTGGTTCGGCGCTCTGTCACCAGGGGCCAGACGTCCCGTCACCTGAAGCCTGCGCACTTGTCACAGTCGATTTCTATTCTCCGGCCGCTGACCACGAGTGGAGGGAGAAGCGGCCATGGGGAAGAGAAATCGGGAACGACGGGCTGAGAAGCGCAGGGCAGAGGCCCGCGCCGCGCGGCGGCGACCGGGTTCATCGAGGCCTGGACCGTCGGCACCGAGGCCCGATTCCGGCCGAGGCCGTGTGCCACCGGTGTCGTTGGACGACCTGATGCGCGGCGCGGCCGAGGCGGTTTGGCACGGAGATCCGATGGGTTTCGATGTCCTGATGGACCGGCTCGTACACGGGCACACGGCCGACGAGCTGTCGTGTGCCGTGGCCGGAACGCTTCAGCGCGCACTGAGAGGGTGCTGGGACGACGGGTGGCAGCCTGCTGATCTCATGCACACCTGCAGCCGCCGCCTCGGAAAGATCCATCGAAGCGTGATCGAGGACGCGGTCGCCCTGGAGTCGCGCTTCTACCGCACGTCCCCGGGGGCGGACCCGGAGTGGCTTGACCAGCTTCCGTCCGCGGTCCCTGGTGTTGACGGCGTGAATGACCTCAACATCCTCGGGCGCTGGGCCGGCGCCCGAGGAGCCGTGGGAGTGGTGACAGCACTGCAGGCGGTGTTGGAGGTGCTGGCCGAGCTGCTCCACCTGCCGACGCTCACGAAGCTGCGCCCTCCGCCGGCAGAGTGGGGCCGCGAGCGCCGAGGACGGACCACCCGCGCCGGAGGCGATCCGAAGATGACGGCGCGGGTGCGGGCCCTGCTGGCCAAAGCCGAGTCCACCACCTTCGTCGCCGAAGCCGAGGCCCTTGCAGCCAAGGCTCAGGAACTGATCTCCAAGCACGCCATCGACCGCGCCCTGCTCGAGGACGGCGCCGACGCGGGCGCTACCACCGATGTGGTCGGTCGCCGGATACTGCTCGACGATCCATATGCGTCCTCGAAGGCGAACCTGGTTGCGGCCATCGCCCGGGCGAACCGCTGTCAGGCCGTGTGGTGCGGGGACCTCGGGTTCAGCACCGTGTTCGGGCACCCAGGCGACGTGGATTCCGTCGAGCTGCTCCACAACTCGCTGCTCACCCAGGCCACCGCGGCCATGCTCGCCGCCGGGAGATCCGATGCCCGGCTCCGTACCCGGTCGTTCCGAGGGTCTTTCATACTGTCCTTCGCCCAGCGCATCGGCGAGCGGCTGCGGGAAGTGACCGAAGACGCCATCGACGATGCTCGCGAGGAGTACGGCGACCGCCTCCTTCCTGTGCTGGTAGCCCACGACAAAGCCGTCAAGGCCGCCCGGGACGAGGCCTTCCCAAACCTGAAGAAGTCGGGGACGATCACCATTGACTCGGCCGGCTGGGCCGCCGGCCGTGTGGCCGCCGACATGGCCCACCTTCGCCCGTCGGGCCAGCTCCGATCCGGGTGATGGAATGCTACAGTTCATGGCATGGCTCGTGTTCGGATATCGACCACGGTTGATGCGGAGCAGCTGGCGAGGTGCCGCCGCTTGGCCGGCCTGACCACGAGCAGGCTTGTCGACCGCGCTCTTCGGGTGCTGGCTGACGAGCTCGAGCGTGAGCGGGAGGTGGCCGCGCTGGAGCGCTTGCCGTACGAGGACGACCCCGACTTGTCCTGGGAAGCGCCGCTTGGCCCAGACCTCCCATACGACGGTGAAGTGCCCGACGGCGTCCGCCGGCTCGCGGCCGCCCGCCGGCGACGGGCAGACCGTTGACGGCTCTGGGCCATGCCCAGGTGTGGTGGGCCGATCTGGACGAGGTGCGCCCGGTGGTGGTCATCACGCGGGCACGGATAGCTCCCAGGCTGCGCCGGGTGCTCGTCGCGCCGATCACCACGACGGCACGGGGGATCGCCACCGAAGTCGCCGTGGGTGGGGCCGAAGGGGTTCGAGAGGGCTCGGTCGCCAACTTCGACAACGTGCAGCTGGTGCCTGTCGACCGCCTGCTCCGCCGGGCGGGTGTCATCTCCACCGAACGGTGGCCGGAGTTCTGCTCCGCCATGAGCGCGGTGATGGCGTGCTGAGAGTCCGCGCAGAAAAACCGGGAGAGCATGCGGACCGGCCGACGAGGGTCACTGCATACGTGCAAGTTCTGCGCCGCCCTCAGAATCCGATCGCTCCGACGTCATGACGACGGCCGGGCCGCTGCAGCTCACCTTCGTCATGTCCGCTCCTGGTGTCCAAGCCCTGCCTGGCACCGCGGCCGAGGTCGCCGTCATGGGCCGCTCGAACGTGGGCAAGTCGTCGCTCATCAACGCCCTGGCCAACCGGACGAGCCTGGCCCAGGTGAGCAAGACGCCTGGTCGCACCAGGCTGCTGAACCTCTACGAAGTGGCACGCGGCGGCAGCCTCGTCGACCTGCCCGGTTACGGCTACGCCGCCGTCTCCAAGGCCACCAAGTCAGCCTGGCCCAAGATGATCGAGACCTACCTGCTCTCCCGGGACGGTCTCGTCATGGTGATGGTGCTCGTCGACGGGGAGATCGGCCCCACTCCGCTGGACCTGAAGATGCTCGCCTGGCTTCGCCACCACGGCATAGACCACTCGATCGTCGCTACCAAGCACGACAAGGTGAAGCCGTCACACCGGGTGCGCCGGGAGAAGGAGCTGGCCGCCGGCTGCGCCCTCGAGGCCGGCGACGTCGTGTGGGTCAGCGCGGCCAAGGGGACGGGCATCACCGGCCTGCGAGGCCGCGTCCACAGCTGGCTCTCGGCCTGAGCCGTTACTGCGAAAACCCGGAGGTGCCCTCAGACGGCGAGGCGCCGCGGCGGGCGAGCCTCGAACAGGCGGGCCAGCGCGGCCAAGGTGTCGCCTTCCACCGTCTCCTCGGTGAGGAGCTCGTCGACCACTGCCTGGAGCAGGTCGGCGCTGCCGGCCAGCAGGGCGCGAGCCTCTTCGAGAGCGGACTGTAGGAGCGCGTCGACCGCTACCCCCACGTGGTCCTCACCACGGTGGCCGGCGCGGGCCCGCCAGGCCACGCCCAGCTCGCTCATCCCGTACTCGGTGACCATCGAGGTGGCCAGCGCAGTGGCCGAGGCGAAGTCGCTGGCCGCGCCCTGGGTGAAGTCGCCGTCGAGGTGCATCTCCTCGCCGACCCGCCCTCCCATGGCCACCACGAGCCGGGCCTTGGCCTCGGACCGGGTGACGAAGGCGTTGTCGTTGCCGCCCATCCACGTGACGCCGCCGGCCTCGCCACGGGGGACGATCGTCACCGACACCGGGTTCTCGGCGTGGGGGAGCATGAAGGCGGCCACGGCGTGGCCGGCCTCGTGCCAGGCGGTGATGTTGCGGTCGCGGTCGGTGATGACCGCCGTGCGGCGCTCGCGGCCCATGACCGAGGTGGCCAGCGACGCGCTCAGGTGGGCGGCGGTGATGACGTCCGAGCCGCTGCGGGCGGCCTCGAGGGCAGCCTCGTTGACGAGGCAGGCCAGGTCGGCGCCCGTGAGGCCGGGGGTGCGCCGGCCGAGAGCCACGAAATCGACGTCCTCGGCGAAGCGCCGGTTGCGGGCGTACAGCTCGAGGATCTGGGTGCGCCCCACCCGGTCGGGCGCCGGCACTGAGATGCGGCGGTCGAAGCGGCCGGGGCGGGTGAGGGCCGGGTCGAGCACGTCGGACCGGTTGGTGGCCGCCAGCACGATGACGCCCGACTGGGTGAAGCCGTCCATCTCCACCAGGAGCTGGTTGAGGGTGTTCTCGCGCTCCTCACCGCCACTGCCGCTCGGGTTGGAGGTGCGGGCCTTGCCGACGGCGTCGATCTCGTCGATGAAGATGATGGCCCGGCCCAGCCGGCGGGCGGCGGAGAAGACCTGGCGGACCCGGGAGGCGCCCACGCCCACGAAGGTCTCCACGAAGTCGGAGCCGGAGAGGGAGAAGAAGGGTACGCCGGCCTCGCCGGCCACGGCCCGAGCCAGCAGCGTCTTGCCTGTGCCGGGCGGCCCCACGAGCAGGAAGCCGTGGGGGACGGTGGCGCCGGCGGTGATGAACCTCTCGGGGGAGTGGAGGAAGTCCACGACTTCGGTCAGCTCCGCAACCGCCTCGTCGGCGCCGGCGACGTCAGTGAACCGCGTCGTGGGCACTTCGGCCGGACGCCCCTTGCTCTTGCCCAGGCGCCCGATGCCCATGCCCATCTTCGGCCCCATGAAGAACAGCAGGAACCCGATCAGCAGGGCGACGGGGAGCAGGCTGAGGATGAGGCTCGGCCAGATCGACCGGCCTTTCTCGGGCGCGGCCGTGACCTTCACGTTGGCGTCGATGGCCTTCTGTGAGATCTCGGGCCCGGAGCCCACCGGGTAGGCCGTGACCACCTTGACGCCGCTGGTGAGAAGCAGCGTGGCCTGGCGGGAGCGGTCGTCGAGGTGAAGCTGCAGGACCTTGCCCTGCTCGATGGCGCCCACCGCGCCGGTGAGGGTGACCGTGGGCAGCACCTTCTTCTCGCTGCCGCTCTGCATGGTCTGCATCAGGAAGAAGAGCGCGACGAGCAGCCCCAGGGTGGTGACGAAGATGCCCACCACGTGAGCCCGGGTGGACGGGAAGGGGCGCTTGCCCTCTGCGGATCGAGCAGGCCCCCCCGGGCGCTTGTCGTCGCGACGGCCGCGGCTGGACACGATAGAAATCCCCTCTCAGTCAGCCGCCTTCGCGGCCGCAATTCAGTATGGGTTATATCGGCAGGGCTTAGGACCCTATTGAGCTTCAGCAGCCGATTAATCCGCTATGCTTGCACGTGCGAGCAGCGCATGGTGCGCGGTCGCGGGTCACCTCATCAGCTCCTTCTGTTGTCTTGGGTGCGAGGCAGGCCCACCCAGAGCATTCACTGCAGACAGGAGCATCACCCCGAATGACCACCACCTTTGCCGCGCTTGGCGTGTCCCCGGACCTCGTCGAGGCCCTCGCCGCCGCCGGCATCAACGAGCCGTTCGCCATCCAGGCGCTCACCATCGCCGACGCCCTGGCCGGCCGCGACGTCTGCGGAAAGGCCAAGACGGGATCGGGCAAGACCCTCGCCTTCGGCGTCCCGCTGCTGGATCGCACGGTCAAGGCCGCGCCCGGCCGGCCCCAGGCCCTGGTCCTCGTGCCTACCCGTGAGCTGGCCCAACAGGTGGCCACCGTGCTCGTTCCCCTCGGCAAGGCCCGCAACCTGAACGTGGTCGCCGTCTACGGCGGTGCCAACATGGAGCGCCAGACCCAGGACGTGAAGAAGGCCGACATCGTCGTGGCCACGCCGGGCCGCCTCATCGACCTCGGCGAGCGTGGGGCCGTCGACGTCTCGGAGGTGCGTCACGTGGTGCTCGACGAGGCCGACCGCATGGCCGACATGGGTTTCCTGCCCCAGGTCGAGTGGTTCCTGCGCCGCATCAAGAGCGACCACCAGACGCTGCTGTTCTCGGCCACCCTCGACGGCGACGTGGACCACCTCGTGCGCACCTACCTCCGTGACCCCGTGCGCCACGAGGTCGAGTCCGACCAGCCGACGGTCGACGAGATGGAGCACCGGTTCTTGAAGGTCCACCAGGTCGACAAGGCCAAAGTGGCCGCCTCGATCGCCCGGGCCCGTGAGCGCACGCTGGTGTTCGTGCGCACGAAGCGGGGGGCCGACCGCCTCGTGGAGCAACTCGAGCGTGAGGGTTTGAAGGTGGCCGCCATTCACGGCGACCTGCGCCAGACCCAGAGGGACAAGGCGCTGAAGGACTTCACCGGAGGCAAGCTCCCGGTCCTGGTGGCCACCGACGTGGCCGCACGTGGTATCCACGTGGACGCGATCGACGTCGTCGTCCATTACGACCCGCCGGCCGACCACAAGTCCTACCTCCACCGCTCGGGCCGCACGGCGCGCGCCGGAGTGGCCGGCGTGGTGGTAACCCTTGTCCTGTGGGATCAGGAGCTCGAGGTGGAGCGGCTGCGCAAGCGCATCGGCGTCGACCAGCCCCTCGTCGAGGTCTTCTCCAACGACAAGCGGCTGGCCGACCTGACGGCGTGGGACCCTTCCGCCGACAAAGTCTCCGCCTGACGCCCGGCGGCTCCTCTCCAGTGGTGCCGCCCGAAGGTCGATAGATACGGGTGCAAACTCCTGCGGCGCCCCCGGTGGCGCGTCCCGCCGACCGCGGCGCGGCCCATGGGCTGGCCGCCGATCTGACCCGTGCCCTCTCCCTGGTCGTGCGGGGCAAGCCCCAGCCGATCCGCCAGGCTCTCGTGGCCCTCCTGTCCGGCGGCCACCTCCTGGTGGAGGACGTACCGGGCGTGGGCAAGACGCTCCTGGCCAAGGCCCTGGCCCGGGCCGTGGGCGGGAGCTTCCGCCGCATCCAGGCCACGCCCGACCTGCTGCCGGCCGAGCTCACCGGCGTGTCGATCTTCTCGTCACAGCGCGAGGAGTGGGAGTTCCGCCCGGGCCCGCTCTTTGCCAACGTGGTGCTGGTCGACGAGATCAACCGGACCACCCCCCGCACCCAGTCCGCCCTCCTCGAGGCCATGGAGGAGCGCCAGGTCACGGTGGACGGGGTCACCTACGGGCTTCCGGAGCCGTTCTTCCTCGTTGCCACCCAGAACCCGTTCGAGCACGCCGGCACCTTCCCTCTCGTGGAGGGCCAGCGCGACCGCTTCGCCGTGGTGGTGGAGATGGGCCTGCCAGGACGCGATACCGAGCGGGAGCTGCTGCTCGGCCACGGCGGAGTCGACTCGCTGGCCGAGATGGTCCCGGTGTGTGACCCAGCCCGGCTCCAGGCGGCCATCGCCGAGGTCCGCTCGACCCACTGCGAGCCGTCGGTCGCCGACTACATCGTCGATCTGGCCGCCGCCGTGCGCTCCCATCCCGAGGTCCGCCTCGGGGCCAGCCCGAGGGCCAGCATCACCTTGATGCACGCCGCTCAGGCCCAGGCCGTCATGTCGGGGCGCGCCTTCGTCAGTCCCGACGACGTGAAGGGGATGGCTGCCGCTGTCCTCTCGCACCGCCTGGTGCTCAGCGGTGGCCCCGACCTGCATGCCGCGGCGACCCTCGTGCGTGGCGTCGTCGAGCGGGTTCCCGTTCCCCGGGGATGACCGCCCCGGCCCGCCGCTGGCCGCAGCCGCTGGGCGTGCCCCGGCAGGCCCTCATTCTCGTGGGCCTCGCCGCCGCCTTCTACGGCATCGCCCGATCGACCGGGTCGGGCTGGGTCGTGGTGCTGATGTGTGGCGTCGCCGGGACCCTGGTCGTGGCGCTGGTGGCGCCGGCCGCGGCTCTCGCCCGTGCCGCGGTGACGGTCGAGAGCCCTCGGGACGCCACCGTCGGCCGCCCGCTGGCCGTCGTGCTGTCGGTGCCGTCCGGCGGCAGCGGCCTCAAGGTCCGTCTCGTCGAGCCCCAGGGGGAGTGGGTGGCGGCGGATCCGCCGACTAGCGGTGAGGTGCTGGTGACTCCCGAGCAGCGGGGGGTGTTCGACAGCGTGATCGCAGAGGTGCGCTCGGCCGGGCCACTCGGGCTCATCTGGTGGCGCCGCCGGGTGCGGGCCCACTTGGGCATGCCTCTCGAGGTGGGCCCACGGCCCATGGAGATGTCGGTGTCCGAGGTGGCCCGGGCCGGCGGTTCCGGCCCTGACGCGGCCTTTCGGGGTCGTCCCGGTCACGAGCTGGTCCGCAGCGTCCGCGAGTACGTCGCCGGCGACCCGCTCCGCCTGGTGCACTGGCCGGCCAGCGCCCGTGCCGGGGGGCTGATCGTAAAGGAGCTGGAGGACCCCGAGCTGCCCCGGCTGGCCATCGTGGTCGACCTCCGGGGGAGCGGTGCGGCGGCCGAGGCGGCGGCGTCCAGGGCGGCAGGGCTGGCCGGGGCCGCGCTGCGGGACGGCGTTCCGGTCACCCTTCTAACCATGGAGCGGGGCGGTCCCGTGGTCGGTCCGGTGACCTCACCGGTGGAGGCAGGCCGGCGCCTGGCCCGAGCCGTCGCCGGCGAGCCTCCCCAGGGACCGGTGCCGCAAGGCTCGTTCCTCGTCAGGGTCGGTGCCCGATGAGAATGCTGGAGCGGTTGAAGGAGGTGAACACCCGGGCCGAGCCCGAGCAGTCGGTGGCCCTGAGGGTCGCCGTCCTGGTCGCCGTGATGGCTTCGGCCCTGGCCGTGGTCACCCAGGGAGTCGGGGGGCCGGCATTGAAGCTGGCGGTGGCAGGCATCCCCGGCGCCTTCTGGTTCTCCCACCATGCCCGGTACCGCAGCGGGTTCTGGCTGAAGATCGGCCTGGCCATCGCGGTCCTGCTGGCCTTTGCCTGGTTCCTCGGTTCGATCGGCGGCGTCGAGACGGGCAGCCTGGCCGCCGTCCAGCTCCCGCTGGCCGAGCTGTTCCTGTGGGTGCAGTTGCTGCACGCCCTCGACGTGCCTGCCCGCCGCGACCTGATGTTCTCGGTCGTCTCCAGCCTGGTCCTCATGGCCGTGGCCGGCGTGCTGTCCATCTCGATGAACCTGGTGTGGTACCTGATCGTGTGGGCGGTGGCGGCGGCCGCCAGCCTCGTTCTCGCGTATCGCAGCGAGCTGTCGACCCTGCCGGTCCTGGCCCGTACCGGAGCGTCGGTCGGTGCCGATGCGGCCGACGGCCAGAAGTCGAGCACGCGTGGCGGCATGCCACGAGTCCTGCGCGGGGTCGCCGTCACCGTCATCATCGTGCTGGTGGTGGCCACCGGCGCGTTCTACCTCCTGCCGCCGGCAGGCCAGGCTCGAGCCCTCACCTTCCCCAGCGAGCTGGCCAGGGTCCTGCCCGTGCCGGACGAGGGCGGTCTCTCCAACCCCACCCTCGGCGACGGCGATCCCGGCCGTGGTGGGGACCGCACCGGCGAGGGGGCGGCGTCCTTTGGCTACTTCGGGTTCAGCAACTCCCTGGACACCGCCGTCCGCGGCCGGCCGGACAACACCCTGGTGATGCGGGTCCGAGCCTCGAAGCCGGACTTCTGGCGGGGCCAGACCTTCGACGTCTGGGATGGTCGCAACTGGACGCTGTCGACAGAACGGTCGCGGGTGCTGGCGGGCAGCTCACCCCTGCCGGTGCCGGCGGTGCCCGGGGAGGAGAACACGATCTCGGGCCCAGAGCTCGTACAGACCTTCTACCTCGACAAGGCCGGCCCGAATGTCGTCTTCGGCGCCCACCGGATCAGCCGTGTGTACTTCCCGGACCGGCGGGTGTTCCAACTCTCCGACGGCACCCTGCGGGCCGGGGTCGCCCTCATGGAAAAGTCGGCATACACGGTGGTGAGCGACCGGGCTCCGGTCACCGAGGACATCCTCCGCGCCGCCGACGGCGACGCTTCCGGCCTCCCCCCCGCCATCGCCGAGCGCTATCTGGCTCTGCCCACGCTGCCGGAACGGGTGTCCGAGCTGGCCCGGCGGGTCACCGCATCGGCGCCGACCACCTACGACAAGGTGAGGGCCTTGGAGGCCTGGATGGGCCGGAACACCCGGTACTCGCTCGACATCCCACCGCTGCCGAAAGGTGCCGACGCGGTGGAGCAGTACCTCTTCGAGGACCGCACGGGGTTCTGCGAGCAGATCGCCACAAGTCTCGTGGTGATGATGCGCCACCTCGGGGTCCCTGCCCGTCTCGCCGTGGGGTACACCCCGGGTCAGCGCAACCCCTTCACGGGTCTGTTCGAGGTACGGGCCAGCGACGCCCATGCATGGGCCGAGGTCTGGTTCCCCGGCATCGGATGGCAGGCCTTCGATCCCACCGCCGAGGTGCCGCTCGCCGGCGACGGCGGTCTCAGCCGGGCCAGCTCCGGTATCGCCTCCTATCTCTCCGCCCGCCTCCCCCGCCCGCCGGAGTGGGCGGTTGCCGCCTTCGCCCTGCTCGTCGTGGTCGGAGTGGCGGCGGCCGGAGTCATCCGGCTGCAGGCCGTGCTGGGGCGCCGCCGTGGGCGACGGCCCAAGTCCTGGGCCGAAATGTGCCTGGCGCGTATGGAAGCGGCGGGGGCGGCCAAGGGGCGCCAGCGCAGGCCGAGCGAGACGGTGCGCGAGTACGCGGCGTCCTTGCGCCGTCAGGGGGTGGGCGACGCGCGCCTGGACGAGGTCGCGGCCATCGTCACGAGGGACGCATTCTCGGGCCAGCCGGTCACCGCGGACGAGCGGGAGCTGGTCGAGAAGGTCCTCGAGGACGTGGGGGCCAAAACCTGACTGCTGGGTGAGTGCAGCCCCGGGGACCGCGCCGCGGCGGGACTCGATCGCCGGAGCCGTGGGTAGGACTTCTTCGATCGCTTCAACACCGAGGCACATGTCGTCCCTTCTGGAAGAGGGGTTCTGATCCAAGACCTCCCCACCGAGTCGATCGAGAGACTGGCTCGGGTGACGAAGTTGCTCCGCACGCAGTGGACGCTCCCGGCCAAGCTCGAGACGATCGTCGCCATCGCCACCCGGACGATCCCGAACTGCCACGCCGCCGGGGTCAGCCTGCTCATCGACGGCCAGCCCACGACCAGCGCGGTGTACGACCGCCTCGCCGTGGAGGTCGATCGAGACCGGCGAGGGGCCGTGCCTGTCCGCCATCAAGGAGTCCAAGGTCATCAGGATCGACGTCCTTGGGCAGGACAGCCGCTTCTCCCGCTTCACTCCGGGAGCCCTGGACCTCGAGGTGAACAGCTTTCTCTCACTCCCGTTGCAAGCGGCCGACCGCACCGTCGGCGCCATGAACCTGTACTCGCGCCTGCCGAGCGGCTTCGACCCCGAGGCCGAGAGGATCGCGCAGCCGCTGGCGGACTACGCCGCTGAGGCCGTCAGCACCTCCCCCCTGTACGCCTACTCCCTGGAGATGGTGGAGGGGCTGATGGAGACGATGGAGAGTCAATCGCTCATAGGCCAGGCGACCGGCCCGCTCATGGCGACCGAGCAGCGGACGAGCGAGGAGGCTCTGGGCCGCCTGCGAGAGCTGGCGCTGGCCAGCGGCGAGCCGATGCGCACGGTCGCCGAGTGGGTGATCACGGAGCGGCCCACGGGTGCGTCACCCAGCACTCCGGAGCGGGACCCGGCCACGGAGTCCGAGGACGGCTGACCAGGTAACCCGTTCCCCTGGTCAACCCTGGAGACGAGCCCCGGACCTCACGCTGCTCGATCAGGACGGGGCAGCCCTTCACCCTGTCCGAGTCGGTGCGCCTGCGGAAGGCGGCTCACTGGTCTTCTTCTCCCCGCGGACGTGCCCGGCCTCGGCGAGCCAGGCTCCCGACCTCGCACCGTCGCCGACGCGACCAGCACGTTGGTGCCGCCCTTCGCTGAGGGTGGTCCGCGCTCTCGTCACACCACCGGCGTAGCCTCGCTGCGCCTTCGGAGTCTCGCCGGACGCCGATCCGAAGAAGCCTTGTTCAAGGAGCACGCCGTGAGCACAGCCGAACAGCCGACCGACCTGGCGCCTGAGGGCCTGTACCTCGCTGAGAACCTCGAGTTCCTCCGACGTGTGCCAGATGAGTCGGTCGACCTCGTCTACATCGACCCGCCGTTCGGCACCGGGCAAACGCGCCGCCTGCAGGCGATCCGGACCGGCGCGGGCGATAAGACCCGGTCCGGCTTCGCTGGGCGCACATATCGATATGACGTGGTCTCGGATCGTCGGTACAGGGATGACATGCCGCTCGAGGAGTACCTCGGGTTCCTTGAGACACGGCTTGTCGAGATCCATCGCGTCCTGCGGTCGACGGGGTCGTTCTACCTCCATCTCGACTTTCACACGGTGCACTACGCACGTCTGATCCTCGACGAAGTGTTCGGTCCCGATCGCTTCTTGAATGAAGTCATCTGGGCGTACGACTACGGCGGTCGTCCGCGCGACAAGTGGCCTCGGAAGCACGACAACATCCTTTGGTACTCGAAGTCCGATCGCTGGACCTTCAACCGCGAGGAGATCGATCGGATCCCGTACATGGCTCCCGGCCTTGCGGGCGCGGAGAAGGCTGCTCGCGGGAAGCTGCCTACCGATACCTGGTGGATGACCATCGTGCCGACCAACAGTCGCGAACGCACCGGGTATCCGACGCAGAAGCCAGTGAAGCTGCTCGAGCGAATCCTCCGAGCATCGAGCTGCCCGGGCGATCTCGTCGCCGACTTCTTCTGCGGAAGCGGGACTACCGGTGTCGCGGCAAAGAGATTGGGTCGACGGCTTCTCCTCACCGACAGCAACCCGGAGGCGGTCGCCATAGCGGAGGCGCGACTCGCCGCTGAGGAATCCAGCACTCGACAACTCTTCTGAGCAAGATGGAGCGCCGTGACCCCCGACGAGGCGTTCAGCGGCTTTCTCGAAGCGAACCGCGATGCCCAGGAGGCCATGGGCACGGCCAGCAGAGAGGACCCAAGGGCGGGCAGTCCCTTCGAGTGGATCATGAGGCTTGCATCTCGCCGGCGCGGCAAGGCCGGTGAGGTTCTTGTCGAAGCGTGGCTTCGCCGGCTTGGCTTGACCGTCGGTCGGCCGCTCAGCGGCGATCACGACCGGATGGTCAACGGCCGCAAGATCGAGATCAAGTTCTCGACTCTGTGGGAGCAGGGCGACTACGTTTTTCAACAGCTCCGAGACCAGGACTATGAGTTGGTAGTCCTGCTCGGTGTAAGCCCAACCTCCGCGCACGGTTGGGTTTTACCGAAGGCCGTCGTGATCGAGCATTCGGTACCGCAGCACGGCGGCGCCCGCGGCAGCGACACGAGGTGGTTGCGCTTTCGCGCAGACGCTCCGCCGTCGTGGATGGCCGAGTTCGGCGGTGAGCTACTGGAGTTCGAGCGCGCCGTGCGGGATCGCTTCTGATCCGTGGCGGAGGTGGAGGTGAACGTCGACGGTCTCGTATCAGGACGCCGTCGAGGCGTACGAGCTAGCGAGTGCTTCGCTGTGCGGCTGGTCCACCCCTGAGGAGGTGCCGGCACCATCGCACTGACTACCGTCGAGGCCATGCCGCTCAAGCCAGGTGACAAGGCCCCGGACTTCACGCTGCTCGATCAGCGTGGTGAGTCCTTCACGCTCAGCAAGTCGCTGAAGCAGCGGAAGGCTTGGCATTTGATCTTCTTCTACCCCAGGGCCGACACGCCAGGCTGCACCGCTCAGGCCTGTGGCCTGCGTGACGTCGCCGCCGACGTGGGCGACACCGTCGTCGTCGGGATCAGCCCCGACGGGCCCGGTGCGCAGGCCAAGTTCGACCAGAAGTACAACCTCGGCTTCCCGCTCCTGGCCGACGAGGACCACGCCGTCGCCGAGTCCTACGGCGCCTGGGGCGAAAAAAGCCTGTACGGAAAGAAGTACCTCGGCGTGATCCGATCGGCCTTCCTGATCGACGACAAGGGCCGTGTCGCCGAAGCCTGGCCGAAGATCTCACCCAAGGACACCCCGAAGAAGCTCCTCGCCGCCCTCGCCGGCTGAAGCATCCCTGCCGGCGGCGCTACCCTGACTCGCTCGCCCGAGTGGCGGAATTGGCAGACGCGATGGATTCAAGTCCCATTGTCCTAGCGGCGTGTGGGTTCGACTCCCACCTCGGGCACGTCTTCTTGCTGGGTTCTGGGGGCCGGACAGGTGCGTTTGACGGAGGGAGGGAAAGGGTGCGGGTGCTGGTGGTTGCCGCGACCGAGCTGGAGGCGAGGTACGTGCCGAGGTCGCTGCCGGCCATCGTGACGGGGCCGGGGAAGACGGCGGCGGCGGCGGCGACCGCGGCGGCGCTGGCCCGTGAGGACGATCCGTCGTCGGTGCTCGTGCTCAACGTGGGCAGCGCCGGCGCGCTGCGGGACGGGCTGTCGGGGTTGTTCCTTCCCATGCGTGTCCTCAACCACGACCTGTCGGTGGAACCGCTGAGGGCCCTCGGCATCGAGGCGGTGGACGAGATCGAGCTGGATGGAGGCGACGATGTCGTTCTCGCCACCGGGGACTCGTTCATCGAGTCGGGCACCGCTCGGGTCGAGCTGGCGCGGCGGGCCAGCTCGTCGACATGGAGGGCTTCGCCGTGGCCTATGCGGCATCACGAGCGGGAGCCACCGTCCGATTGGTAAAGCACGTGAGCGACGATGCCGGCGACGGTGCCCGGCGGGACTGGGCCGAAGCGGTCGACGCCAGTGCCCTGGCCCTCGGCGATTGGCTCCGCGCCAACGTGTGAGATCGCCGAGGCCGGCGAGCGGCGGTCCCACTGAACCGGTAGGAGCTCCGGAGGAGCCTGGGTCACCTAGAGGCCGCGGTGTCCGTATCCTGGGGTGATGGATCAGCCGCCGGTCGATCCGCAGGACTGGACCGACGAGCAGTGGCTGGCGTGGCTCGACGAGACGGACCACGAGGCGGCGGAGCAGGGCGACATCGACGCCGCCGAAGCTCGGCGCACGATGGGGGACCGGGTTCGGTCCTCACCGGCGGCCCGCGGCATGGGCGGAGCCATGATCGCCCTGCACGAGATCTTCTACAAGCCCAAGGAGGACGAGGTGGTGATCGTCGCCTCTGCCGCGGGCGAGCCGCCTGACCCCGACGCGCTGGAGCTCGATCTCGACCCCGATCACCCGGAGGCTTCCACGGCCAGGATCCCTGCCAGCCGGCGGAAAGGCGAGGAGGGCGACGGCCGGTAGCGTCCCCCGATGCCCTACCCCCCGGCGCCGCGGTTGGACCTGGTCGAGGATCTGCACGGCCGCAAGGTTGCCGATCCGTACCGCTGGCTGGAGGACCCGAAGTCCCCCGAGACGGTTGCTTGGACTGAGGCTCAGAACACGCTGGCCCGGGCCCACCTGGACGCCCTCCCGGGACGTGACCACCTCCGCGGCCGCCTGCACGAGCTGCTCTCGGCCGGCTCCGTGGGCGTACCGGCGGTGCGCGGCGACCGGGCCTTCTTCTCCCGCCGCAGCCCTGGGCAGGAGCACTCCGTGCTCCTCGTGCGGGAGGCCGACGCCACCGAGCGGGTGCTGATAGATCCGAGCGGGCTGTCGGACGACGACAGCGTCACCCTCGACGGTTGGGCCGTGTCCCACGAGGGCGATCGGCTCGCCTACCTCCTCTCCGAGGGGGGCGACGAGGAAGCCTCGTTGTACGTGATGGACGTGGCCACCGGTGAGAACGTCGAGGGGCCCATCGACCGGGCCCGCTACAGCGCCATCGCCTGGATGCCCGGCGGTGAGGAGCTGTACTACGTGCGCCGCCTGCCACCGTCACAGGTGCCCGAGGGGGAGGAGCAGTACCACCGGCGGGTGTACCGCCATCGAGTCGGCACCGACGCCGATACTCAGGACGAGGTCGTCTTCGGCGACGGGCGGGAGAAGACCGAGTACTACTCGGTCCACGTATCCAGGGACGGCCGCTGGCTGGTGGTGTCGGCGTCGCAGGGGACCGCCCCTCGCAACGATGTCTATCTGGCCGACCTCGCCGGCGACGCCACCTTGACACCGGTTCAGGAGGGGGTCGACGCCCAGACCCACGCCACCGTCCGCGATGGCGTTCTGTTCCTGCTGACAGACCGCGACGCCCCCCGCGGGCGGATAGCCACTGCGGACCCCGAGCAGCCAGGGGACTGGCACGACCTCGTCGCCGAGTCGGACGCGGTCATCGAAGCCTTCGCCTTGACCCACGACGCCGTCGTGGTGGCGACAACCGAGCACGCCGTGGGCCACGTCCACGTCCACGACCGCGCCACCGGCATCTCCAGAGCAGAGATTCCCCTGCCGGGGCTGGGGACGGTGGCCGGCCTGTCCAGCCGGCCCGAGGGGGGCGACGAAGTGTGGATCGGGTACACCGATTTCGTCACGCCGCCACACGTCCACCGGGCCGAGGTCCAGAGCAACGTCGTCGAGCTGTGGCAGGACGCTCCGGGGCGGGTGGCCATCGCCGGCGTGACTGCCCGCCAGCTCGTGTTCCCTTCCAAGGACGGGACTGAGATCCGTATGTTCCTCTTGACCGGTGACGGTGCGGCGACCGAGCCGGTCGCGGGCGAGACGCCCACCCTCCTGTACGGGTACGGCGGGTTCGGCGTCCCTCTCACGCCGAGTTACAGCGCCGGCATACTCGCCTGGGTGGAGCAGGGCGGCGCCTACGCCATAGCCAACCTCCGCGGCGGGAGCGAGGAGGGCGAGGACTGGCACCGGGCGGGGATGCGGGGCCAGAAGCAGAACGTCTTCGACGACTTCATCGCCGCCGCCGAGTGGCTGATCGAGAGCGGTGTCAGCTCCCCGGAACACCTCGGCATCTCCGGCGGCAGCAACGGCGGACTGCTCGTGGGGGCGGCGCTCACCCAGCGGCCGGAGCTCTTCACCGCCGTGGTCTGCAGCGCCCCCCTGCTGGACATGGTGCGCTACGAGCAGTTCGGCCTGGGTGCGACCTGGAACGACGAGTACGGCACCGCCGACGACCCGGAGGAGCTCGACTGGTTGCTGGGCTACTCCCCGTACCACCGGGTGATCGAGGGCACCCGGTACCCGTCGGTGCTCTTCACCGTCTTCGACTCCGACACCCGGGTGGACCCTCTGCACGCCCGCAAGCTCTGCGCCGCTCTGCAGTGGGCCACGTCGGCGTCCTTCGAGGAGCGGCCCGTGCTGTACCGGCGGGAACAGAAGGTGGGTCACGGTTCTCGCTCAGTGAGCAGGACAGTGGAGCTGTCGGTGGATACCGGTGCGTACCTGGCCGACCGGCTGCACCTCGCACTGCCGGGCCGGATCCCTACGGGCTGAGGGCTTCCCGGAACCGGGCGAGGAACGGGTTGCGGAGACGCTCCCGCCCGATGGTGGTGACCGGGCCGTGCCCCGGATTGACCTTCACGTGGTCGGGCAGCGGCAGGATCTTCTCGGCCATCGACTCCATCAGCTGGTCGGGGTCACCGCCGGGCAGGTCGGTGCGCCCGATGCCGTTGCGGAAGAGATGGTCGCCGCTGAAGAGGATGGGTTCCTCGCCGTCCACCTCCAGGAGGAAGCACGTGGAGCCTCTGGTGTGACCGGGGGTGTGCAGGGCGGTGAAGGTCATGCCCGCTCCCGAAACGCGCTGGCCGTCGTCGAGACCGTGGATGAGCTCGGGCGGGCGGACGTCGAGCCCCGACTCCTCCAGGGCCTGGCCCAAGGCGCCACCTGTCTGCACGGGGTGGAGGACCATGTGGCGGTCGTCGTCGTGAAGGTGCACCGGAAGAGCCTCGCCGGCGCCTGGCCGTCCGCTGTCGCGAACAACCGTGGGGATCCCCCCGATGTGGTCGACGTGCCCGTGGGTGGCCAGGATCGCCACGAGCCGGAGGTCGTGCTGGGCCAAGCGGGCGAGGATGGCCGCCGGGTCGGGAGGTGCGTCGACCAGCACACATTCGCCGCCGGGGCCGCTCGCCGCCACGATCCAGGCGTTGGTGTCCACCAGCCAGAGCGGCAAGCCGTCGACGAGCATGAATCAAGGTAGCTGGCGCTCGAAGCCAGCCAGCTGGTGAACCAGTCGGCGGTCAGTGGCGACAAGGGGGCGTTAGGGACAATTGACAGACGGCGGTGCCGGTACCTACGGTGCGCCCGAACTCAATTTCTGAGCAGGGGAGAGAGACATGGCAAGAAGGATAAAGCTGCGCCGCACCTTGGGACTGGCTGCTGCTGCCACCACTATGGTCGCGGGTACCACACTTCCTCAGCTGCCGGCAGGCAGCCTCGAGGTACCGGCGCCGCCGCGCGTCCGGGCCGTTCTCAAGGACGCCACCGGCGCCGAGAAGGGGGCCGTAGCCTTCACCCAGGAAGGCAACCGGGTGCGTGTACAGGTGCTGGCCACCGGCCTCACCGAGGGTTGGCACGGCTTCCATGTCCACACCACGGGCAACTGCACGGTGGGGGACCCCGCCAACCCGTTCACCGCCTCCGGTGGACACCTGGGCTCTGCGGCCACACCCGCACAGAGCCACAGCAACCATGACGGCGACATGCCTCTCCTGTACGCCAACGCCGCCGGTGTGGCCCGGGCCACGTTCCGCACCGACAACTTCACCATTCCCGCGCTCACCGATGCCGATGGCAGCGCCGTCATCGTGCACGCGGCCGCGGACAACTACGCCAACATCCCCAGCCGCTACGTCTCCACTGCCGTGGGTGCTCCTGCAGCCGGCCCCGACGCCACCACTTTGGCTACCGGCGACTCGGGCGCTCGCCAGCGCTGCGGGTTGATCGAACCCGGCGCCGTCAGCTTCGGTTCCGGCTACTGGTTCGTCGCCTCTGACGGCGGTGTGTTCGCCTTCGGTGACGCCAAGTTCCACGGCTCCACCGGCGCCATGAAGCTGAACCGCCCAGTGGTCGGGATGGCCGCCTCCCCCAGCCGTAACGGCTACTGGCTGACCGCTTCCGACGGCGGGATCTTCGCCTTCGGTGACGCCAAGTTCTTCGGCTCGACTGGTGCCCTCACCCTCAACAGGCCCGTCGTCGGCATGGCCGGCCCCCCCGGCGATGTCACCGCCGTGCTGCGTGACGTCACCGACAGGGCCCTCGGGAGTGTGAGCTTCACCCAGGAAGCGGGCGACGTGCGCGTCAATGTCACGGCCAAGGGCCTCACCCCCGGCTGGCACGGCTTCCATGTCCACACCACGGGCAACTGCACCGTGGGAGATCCCGCCAACCCGTTCATCGCCTCCGGTGGACACCTGGGCTCCGCGGCCTCACCCGCACAGAGTCACCCCAGCCACGACGGCGACATGCCTCTTCTGTACGCCAACGAGGACGGCGTCGCCTCAGCCACCTTCCGCACGGACAACTTCACCATCGCCCAGTTGCTGGACGCCGACGGCAGCGCCGTCGTCGTCCATGCTGCTGCCGACAACTACGCCAACATCCCGTCCCGCTACGCGTCGACCACCCCGGGCGCTCCAGCCGGCGGTCCCGACGCCGCCACGCTCGCCACCGGAGACTCTGGTGCCCGCCAGCGCTGTGGAGTGGTCCGACGGGCCGGTAACGGCTATTGGTTGGTCGCCAACGACGGTGGAGTGTTCGCCTTCGGTGACTCGAAGTTCTTCGGGTCCACCGGCGCCCTCACCCTCAACAAGCCGATCAACGGTATGGCGGCCACGCCCTCCGGTGACGGCTACTGGTTGGTGGCCTCGGACGGCGGGATCTTCGCCTTCGGCGACGCCGTGTTCAGGGGCAGCACCGGTGCCATCACGCTGAACCAGCCCATCGTGGGCATGGCTCCCACGCCCAGCGGTGACGGCTACTGGCTGGTGGCCTCGGACGGCGGCATCTTCGCCTTCGGCGACGCCGTGTTCAAGGGCAGCACGGGTGACATCAAGCTGAACCAGCCCATCGTCGCCATGGCTCCAACACCCACGGGTGACGGGTACTGGCTGATCGCCGCCGACGGCGGGGTGTTCTCCTTCGGCGACGCCCTCTTCAGCGGCAGCACCGGAGCACTGAAGCTCAACCAGCCCATTCGCGGCGCGGCCGCCCACACCACCTGAGATTTACGGAGGGGTAAAGGGCAGAGGCCCCGGCTCTCAGCCGGGGCCTTTGCCTTTTCGGTCGGTGATGAAGTTCTGGACGGCGGCAACGTCGAACTCCCGGCACACCAGCCGTCGCCGCCAAGCGGTGGCGACAACCGGCGCGGGTAGCGAAGGGTTGGGCGCCACGACGACTTTTTCGTCGGCCAGAGCGGTCAGGAGCCGCCGATCCTCCTCGCCCAGGTCGGGACGGAACTGCACGACGATGCCCCCGACCTCCAGCACCGTCACCTGGAGGGGCTTCTCGAGCGGAGTGGACTGAAGGCCGGTCACGGGATCGCCGGCGTCGTGCGGGCCGGATGTGGGGGGGTCGGTGGGGTAGCTCGGCGCCGGCGCGCCCGGGAGCAGGTGCTGGGTGCTCCCGGGGTCCAGCGGGTCGACGGCCACCGGGTCACAGCTTGCGGCGGCGGCGACGGTGGTGGTCGAGCCGCTTGGGCGGCCCGAGTCGTCGCCGTCGTCCCCGCACGAGGGGAGGATGACGACGCTCACGACCAGGACCACGAAACGGTGGTGCAGGGGCAGCCTGGCCATGGGCCAGAGTAGGTAGCGAACGGCGGCGGGCCCCTGAAGGCTCCTCTCCGGCTGCGGCATACACTGGCGGGCCATGTCCAGGTCTGTCGTCGAGCGCAGGCTCGTGGAGGTGAACCGCCGGCTCAAGAAGGCTCGTGAGGAGCTCGTCGTGCTCGATCACCAGCTGGCGGCGCTGGCCGAAGAGGCCGACGATGCCCGCCTCCGGGCCCTGGTCTCCGACTCGCCGCTGGCCCAGCGCGAGCACCGTGAGGCGCAGAAGCACGCCGACGCCATGGTCCGCAGCCGCGCCGCCATCGTGGCGGCGATCGCCGCCCACGAGCGCACCCTCGACGAGCTGCTCGAGCGGCTCGTGGTGGATTCTCGCTAGTGGGCACCCGGGTGGTCATCGCCGAGGACGAGACCATCATCCGCCTGGATCTCAAGGAGATCTTGGAGGAGGAGGGCTACGAGGTGGTCGGGGAGACGGGCCGGGGTGACGAGGTCGTCGACCTGGTCAAGTCGACACAGCCCGACCTGGCCATCCTCGACATCAGGATGCCCGGCATGGACGGACTGGCCGCGGCTCGCGAGATCACCGGTGAGCGCCGGGCCGCTGTCCTGATCCTCACCGCCTTCAGCCAGCGCAACCTGATCGAAGAGGCGCGCGACGCCGGCGCCCTCGCCTACCTGGTCAAGCCGTTCCAGACCAACGAGCTCATTCCGGCCATCGAAGTGGCGCTTGGACGCTTCGCCGAGATGAAGGCGCTGGAGCAGGAGAACAAGAACCTCGAGGAGCAGCTCGAGACCCGCCGGTGGGTGGATCGGGCCAAGGGCATGTTGATGGACCGCCACAAGATGACCGAGGCGGATGCCTTCCGGTTCATCCAGCAGGCCGCCATGCGGGAGCGCCAGACCATGCGGGTCGTCGCCAAGCGCATCGTGGACGGCGAGCTGAGCCCCTGAGAACTTTGCCGTACGACAGGAGGATGGTGCCATGAGGAGATCGACACGGTGTCTCGCCGCCCTAGGGCTGATGGCGCTCATGGCCCAGGGGGCGTGCGGCGGCGATGACGACACACCGTCAGCTGGAAGCACTTCTGCTTCCGGGACCGGGAGCGGCAGCGAGAGCAAGGAGGCGGCGCACGACGAGCACGCCGATCATGGCAGCGACGAGGAGGCGGCGTTCCCGCTGGACGAGGCCGACATCACGGTGAAGGTGTCCATGAAGGACTTCGCCTTCGCGGGTCTCCCGCCGGCCATAAAGGGCGAGCAGGTGCTCTTCGAGGTCACCAACGACGGGCCCAGCGAGCATGAGTTCGTCGTGTTCGAAGACAGCGGCGCCGACGCCGTCCGCGGGATCAGGCCGTTCGCCAGGAGCAAGACACAGATGCTGGCCGTCGAGCTGAAGCCGGGTGCCTACACGGCGAGGTGCCTCGTCAAGCTCGGCGACCAGACCCACGCCGATCTGGGGATGCAGACCGACTTCACCGTCGAGTGATCCGGCCGGCGGGCGAGCACCCGGTGAGCCCGTGAGCCCATGACCACATCCCACAGCGTCCTGCACCGCCACACGGCAGGCACCAGCCGCCCGGCCGGTCCGCTCGAGCAGGTGGCCTCCAGAGCCTGGAACGTGCTCAACGAGGGCAAGCCCTTCACCCCGCTCTTCGCCGCCTTCCTACTGGTGATCACCGGGGCCCCGTTGGCCGGGGCCCTCCTGGCCACACCCCTCAGCCTGGTGTGGTGGCGGCACGCCTACCCCCTGCACCTGCGGGCGATCCTTTGCGCCGTCGCCGCCGGTGTCGTCGCCGTGGCCGGCGGGCTCCCGGTCGGGGCCGCCCTGCTGGCGCTGGCGCTCTACCTGACCTTCACCATGGTGCTGTGGGGGAGCGTCTACTACCACCTGCGGCTCGGCGCCCGCTGGACCAACGTCACCCGGTTCTGGTGGTTGGTCGTGGAGAACCCCGATCCGACCTCGGGCAATCTGCTCGAGCAGGTCCCCAAGGTCGCGGCCCTCCTCGCCGTGGGCCATTCCGGCCGCCCTGCCGGCACTCTCCTGGTTGCCATCGCCGCCGCCGCTGTCGTCGGGGAGGTCGTGCATCGCCGGCTAGTCACCTGGGTACCGGGGTTCGCCAGCGGCGACCACCGCGCCGATCGTCGCCCCTGTGACGCCGGCCCTGCCCTGTGCGGGCCGCCCAGCCGGAAGATGCTGCTGGTCGTCGTAGACGGCTGCCGCCTCGACCGCCTGGCCGAGGCGCGGACGCCCTTCCTCGACGGCCTGGCCGCCGAGGGCCTGCACTACGAGGACTGCCTGACCGTCTACCCGGCCCGGACGGTCACCTGCTTCTCGTCGATGCTCACGGGCGCGCCGCCCGCGGTGCACGGGATGCGGTCGAACTTCGTCCCGTCGCTCGGCGTCAAGTGTCCCTCCATCTTCGACGCAGTGCCGTCCGCACGGCTGGTCGGCATCGCCCACCTGGTGGACGCCTTCGGCGACCGGGTCCGCACCGTCACCGCCGTCATGCCCAACGACCAGATCGATTCCGCCCTCTGCGGAAGGGCCCTTCAGGTCGTCGACGACGAGGATCCCGACCTGCTGGTGGTGCAGACGCTCTCGGTGGACCAGACGGGCCATTTCCGGGGCTCCTACCACTCGGAGTACCTGGAGCAGATCGAGAGCACCGACGCCGAGCTGGAGCGCCTGGTCGCCGCCCTCAGCGAACGATGGGGAGGGCTCGACGGGGTCACCATCGGCGTGCTGGCCGACCACGGCCAGGGCCGAGGGATCGGTGGGCATGGCCACTGGTCACCGACCGAGCGGCTGGTGCCCTGCATCTGGTGGGGGCACGGTGTTCCCGCAGAGCCGTTGCGGGACGGGGTGTCCATTCTCGACGTCGCTCCCACACTGGCCCATCGCTGCGGGGTGCCGGCGCCGGCACGATCCGTCGGGCGATGCCTGCTCTGTGACGGCGCCGCCGAGGCAGCTCGCGCCGCCGAAGCCCCGGCCGGGCCCGTCGTGGTCATCCTGCCGGCCCACGACGAGGTGGCGACGGTGGCCGGCGTGGTCGGCGCCGTGCCCGAGCGGATCGGCGCTCATCACGTGGAGGTCGTGGTCGTAGACGACGGTTCCACCGACGGCACCGCCGATGCCGCCGTGGCTGCCGGCGCCAAGGTGCTCGGCCACCCGTCGAAGCTGGGCCTCGGCGCCGCCGTGCGCACCGGCCTTCGTTACGCCCACGGCAGCGGCGCGGTGGCCGCCGCCTTTCTCGACGCCGACGGGGAGTACGACCCGTCCGAGATTGCCCCACTGCTCGGGCCGATCCTGGCCGGCGATGCCGACTACGTGGTCGGCAGCCGCTTCGCCGGCACCATCGAGTCGATGCTCCTGCACCGGCGGGTCGGCAACGTGGTGCTGACCGCCCTCACGTCGGTACTGGCCGGGCGCCGGCTCACCGACGGCCAGTCCGGGTTCCGCGCCCTCGGACGTGACGCCCTGGCCGTGGCCGAGATCGGCCACGATTACAACTACGCGCAGGTGCTCACGCTGGAGCTGCTGAGCAAGGGCTTCCGCTACGCCGAGGTCCCCATCCGGTACCGCCGTCGCACCGCGGGGCGTTCCTTCGTCAAGCTGGGCGGCTACCTTCGCCGGGTGCTTCCCGCCATGGCCAGGGCAGCACGGGCCAAGTAGCAGTAGCTCGCGCTGCACGTGGCCTGCTTCGCCCTCGTTCCCAGCCCCTTTCTCGGCCCGTCGTGCTGGGCGCCGGTGGCCAGCGAGCTGAGCTCCCGGGGGAACCCCGTGCTCATCCCCACCCCGGTGGACGCCGGTGTGCCTCCCTACTGGCCGCAACATGCGGCCGCCGCGGCCATCGCCGTTCCCCACGTCGAGAACCTCGTGCTGGCCGGTCACGGGGGAGCGGGGCCCCTGCTCCCGGCCATCGCCGACGCCGCTCGGTGCGTGGTCGCCACCTACCTGTTCGTCGATGCCGACCTACCCGCTCAGGGCGCCACGCGCATGGATCTGTTGCGCACGGCCGACCTCCACCTGGGCGCCGAGGTGGACCAGAGACTGCGGGCGGGGGGAAGACATCCGGAGTGGACCGACGATGGGCTGAAGGCGCTGATCCCCGAACCCCGGGGTCGGGCCGCCGTGCTGGCCGAGCTCAAGCCCCGGGGCCGGGACTTCTTCCTCGAGCCCTTTCCGGTGCCCGCCGGCTGGCCGGACGCGCCCTGCGCCTATCTCCGCCTCAGCTCGGCCTACGAGGGCGCGGCGGCGCGGGCCGAGGCCCAGGGCTGGCCCGTGCGCCGCATGGACGCCGGCCATTTCCACACGGTCGTGGATCCCGAGGAAGTGGCCGAAGCCATCCTCGATCTCTGCGGGCTCCGGTAACTTTGAACCACTCGGCCCCGCCAATACAAGCGAAAGGACACGAATGACCAACTGCCGTCAACTCACGAGGTACCTCCCGGCGAGGAGACTCAGGTGAATGATCCTCTTCGTCCCGGCGTGCCCGGGACACTCACAGGCGGGTCTAGCGGGTCAAGCCTCCGGGCGGGCCCCACCAGCGGGCGGCACCTGAGCAGATCCCTGCTCACCCTGTTCCTGCTGTTCCTGCTGGCCCTCTCGTCCGCAGCCTGTGGCGACAGCGATCCGCCCACCGTCGGGGCCCCCGGCGACTCCTCCACCACCAGTGCCGGTTCCAAGAGCTCGGTCCCGCTCAAGATCGGTGCCATTCCCGATCAGGACCCCGAAAAGCTGCAGCGGCTCTACAGCACCGTGGCCGGCTACCTGGAGAAGGAGCTGGGCGTCCCTGTGGAGTACGTCCCGGTGACGGACTACACGGCAGCCGTCACGCTCTTCAAGGTCGGGGACCTCGACCTGGTGTGGTTCGGCGGACTGAGCGGCGTACAGGCCCGGCTCCAGGTGGACGGGGCTGAGGCCATCGTGCAACGTGACATCGACGCCGCCTTCCACAGCCTCTTCATCGCCAATCCAGCCTCCGGCATCAAGGCGGTGATGAACGCCGAGGGGCTCGGTCAGCTGAAGGGCCGGCGCTTCACCTTCGGCAGCGAGTCGTCCACCTCCGGGCGCCTGATGCCCGAGTTCTTCCTGGGGAAGGCGGGCGTGAAGATCACCGACTTCCAGGGCCCACCCGGTTTCTCCGGCTCGCACGACAAGACCATCGACCTCGTCGCGGCGGGAACCTACGAGGCGGGGGTGGTCAACGAACAGGTGTGGAAGGACCGGGTGGCCAAGGGCACGGTGGACCTCAGCAAGGTCGACACCATCTACCGCACCCCCGCCTACCACGACTACCACTGGGTAGTTCACCCTCAGGTGAAGAAGCGCTACGGCCCAGACATGGCCGAGCGCATCCAGAAGGCCTTCGAGCGCCTCGACGCCACCGATCCCACTGCGAGGACCGTGCTCGAGCTGTTCGGGGCTAGGAAGTTCATCCCAACCGACAACTCCCAGTACCGACAGATCGAGGAGGTCGGGCGGAGCACCGGCCTCATCCTCTGACCGGTCTCGGAGATGGAGGAATCTGAGAACGTGGCGGTGACGCTGCGTGGGGTATCGGTCCGCTTCGGAGCCAACCATGCGCTGGAGGGCATCGACCTCGTGCTGCGCCAGGGGGAGAGGGTCGCCCTGGCCGGTCCCAGTGGCGCGGGCAAGACGACGTTGCTGTCCCTTCTCAACGGGTCGCTGTCGCCCACCACCGGCACGGTGGAGGTGCTCGGTGGGGACCTGTCGCGACTCCGGCCGCGGGACCTTCGCCGGGTCCAGGGCCGGGTGGGCACGGTCCACCAGCACTTCGATCTCGTCGGTCCCTTGAGGGTGGTGCACAACGTCAACGCCGGGCGGCTGCCGGCGTGGTCGCTGCCGAAGGCGATGTGGTCCCTGGTGTCGCCGCAGGAGGCCTCCGGCGCCGAGGCGGCCCTGGCCCGGGTGGGGATCGCCGAGAAGCTCTACGAGCGCACCGACCGTCTCTCCGGGGGCCAGCAGCAGCGGGTGGCGGTCGCCCGGGCACTGGTGCAGCAACCGGAGATCCTGCTGGCCGACGAGCCCATCGCCAGCCTCGACCCCGGCCGCAGCCTCGAGGTCATGGACCTGCTCCGGCGCCTCAGCGACGAGACGGGGATGACGCTGGTGGTAAGCCTGCACGCCCTGGCCTACGCCCGTAGCCATTGCCAGCGGATCGTGGGGATGCGGGGTGGGCGGATCGTGTTCGACGCCGCGACGGCGGCGGTGACCGAGGCCATGGTCGCCTCGTTGTACCGGCTCGAGGATGCGGAGGTGTGACTCCGCTCGCCCAGGCCGGCGCCCCCGACCTCGACGTCCTCGAACGCGAGGGCCTGGCCAATGTCCCCGACACCGCTCACGATCCTGGTCCTGGTCCCGATCCCGGCGACGGCCGGGGCCGGGGGTACGGCCAACGTTCCCGCCTGTCGCCCCGCCGGCTGTGGCTGGTTGTCCTGGCCGCTGCCTTCGTAGCCTCCCTGCTGTCGGCCGGCGTCGGCCGCCGGGACCTGGTGAACCCGGGCGGGTGGGAGATGGTCCGGCGCTTCTTCGGCGCCGCCGTCCGTCCGGAACTGGGCACCGAGTTCCTGAGGCTGACATGGGACTCCACCCTCACCACCCTCTCCTATGCGGTTCTCGGCACCGCCCTCAGCGTGGCCATCGGGATCGTCGGCGGCGTCCTCGTGTCCCAGACGTGGTGGCGCTCCAGCCGCCAGGCACCACGGCGGCCAGGACGGGCGCAGGTGGGCGGAGGGTGGCTGGCCGCTCGGGGCGCCCTCGGCGTCCCCCGCGCCGTCCACGAGGCGATCTGGGCGCTGTTCCTGGTCAACGTGCTCGGGAGGGACCCGCTGGTCGGCGTGCTCGCCATCGCCGTCCCCTACGGGGCGGTCACCGCCAAGGTCTATTCGGAGCTGCTGGACGAGGCACCGGCCGCCGCCTTCCGCGCCCTACGGGCCGGGGGCGCCGGCCGGCTGAAGGCGCTCTTCTACAGCCTCGGCCCACAGGCCCTCCCTGACCTCGTCTCCTACGCCTTCTACCGCTTCGAGTGCAGCATCCGGGCGGCCACCATCCTGGGCTTCATCGGCGCCGGCGGGCTCGGCTTCCAGCTCTCCCTCAGCTTCCAGTCCCTGCGTTACGGCGAGATGTGGACGCTGCTGTACGTCCTCATCCTCGTCAGCGGCTTGGCCGACCTGTGGAGCCGCCGCCTCCGGTCCCGCCTCACCTCCCCCAAACCTGCGTTGCGAGGACATAGCGGGCGGATTCCGCCCGCTATGTACTCGCAAGCGGGAGGGACAGTGGTGGGACAGGCGCGGCCACGTCGTGACCGGTTGCTCACCGGCTCCCTCATCCTCGCCGGCGCCCTCGTCGTGATCAGCGTCTGGCACCTGGGGATCGACGTCGCCAGGCTGTGGGCGGGCCGGACGAGGACATTGCTGGCCGACGTGGCCTCGTCGGCGTTCCCGCCCCGCCTCGACGGCGAGGCGCTGACCGAGCTGGCTCGGCTCAGCCTGGAGACACTGGCCATGGCCGTGTTGGCCACCGCTCTGGCGACCGCCGGCGCCGTGGTGGTCGCCTTCGTCGCCGCCCGCCGGGGTGCCACCTCGCTCTTGGCCCGAGCCGTACTCCTCGCCTGCCGCGCCGTCCCACCGCCGGTGTGGGCCCTGCTCTTCGTCTTCGTGCTCTTCCCCGGCCCGCTGCCCGGAGCGCTGGCCCTGGCCGTCTACAACTTCGGGATCCTGGGGCGGCTCATGGCCGAGGTGGTCGAGAACCTCGACCCCCGCCCGGTCCGGGCCCTCATGGCCCAGGGCGCCGGCCCCGCCCACGCCTTTGTCTACGGCGCCCTTCCCGTCGCCCTTCCCCGCTTTGCCGCCTACGGCCTCTACCGCTGGGAGGTGACGATCAGGGAAACGGTGGTGGTGGGGCTGGTCGGCGCCGGCGGCCTCGGCCGCCTGCTCCAGACCCAGCTGGCGAGCTTCGACTACCGCTCCGTGGTGGTAACCCTCGCCGCCCTGGTGGTGCTCACCTTCGTGGTCGACCTGGCCGGCGCCTCACTGCGCCGGGCCCTGCGCTGATCCCGCCGGTCAGGAGGCGACGACGTAGAGCTGGCCGGCCAGCGCCGGGCCGAGGGCGATGGTGTCGTCGCCCAGCTCCAGCGTGAGGGTGCCGTCCGGCGCCTTCTCCCGCACGGTGGCCGCGGTGCCGGGCACGAAGCCGTGAACGCTCAGGTAGGTCAAGGCTTCGGTGTCGATCTCCACCTGCTCGGTCACCCGCTCCAGGCGCACCTGGTCGCCGGGGCCGAACGAAGCCAGCGCCACCAGGTCCATCTCCGGCGCGTTGCTGCCGGGGATGGGGTTGCCGTGGGGACAGGTGGTGGGGTTGTCGAGCAGCACCACCAACCGCTCCTCGACTTCGTCGGAGATGACGTGCTCCCACCGGCACGCCTCGACGTGGGCCTTGTGCCAGGGAAGGCCGATCACGTCGGTGAGCAGCCTCTCGGCCAGGCGGTGCTTGCGCACCACGCTCTCCGCCCGGGCCCGGCCCTTCGTGGTGAGGCTCACGGCCCGGTCCGCCACGGCGACGTAGCCCTCGCCCTTCAGCCGGCGGATCATCTCCGACACCGATGGCGCCGAGTGCCCGAGGCGCTCGGCCAGGCGGGCCTGGATCACCAGCGTGCCCTCCTCCTCCAGCTCGTGGATGGCCTCCAGGTACTCCTCGAGGGGAGGGTGGAATCCGTCGGACACGAGGCTCAGCGTACCGAGGTCCCGGCCTCCTGGTCACGGAGGCGGGCCCGCTTGTCGCGACTGGCCCGGCGACCGCGCTCGGTCTGGTCGAGGACAACCTTGCGCAGCCTCACCGATGTCGGTGTCACCTCGGCGCACTCCTCGTCGGTGAGGAACTCCAAAGCCTGCTCCAGCGACAGCTGGCGGTGGGGGGCCAGGCGCTCCAGCACCTCGGCGCTGGACGCCCGGTGGTTGGTGAGCTGCTTCTCCTTGGTGGGGTTCACGTCCATGTCCTCGGTGCGGGCGTTCTCACCGACGATCATCCCCTCGTAGACCTCCACGCCGGGGCCGACGAACAGCGACCCCCTGTCCTGGAGGCTGGCCAGGGCGTAGCCCGTGGTGGGGGCGCGACGGTCGGCCACCAGTGAGCCGCTGGCCCGCGTCCGGATGGTGCCGTGCCAGGGCTCGAAGGCCTCGAAGACGTGGTGCAGAAGGCCGGTGCCCCTGGTCTCGGTGAGGAACTCCGTGCGGAACCCGATGAGGCCGCGGGCCGGTACCAGGTACTCCATGCGGACCCAACCGCTGCCGTGGTTGCCCATGTGCTCCATGCGGCCCTTGCGCAGGGCCAGCAGCTGGGTGACGGTGCCGACGAACTCGTCGGGGATGTCGACCGACACCCGCTCCACAGGCTCGTGGACCTTGCCGTCCACGACGCGGGTGATGACCTGGGGCTTGCCCACGGTGAGCTCGAAGCCCTCCCGGCGCATGATCTCCACCAGCACGGCCAGCTGCAGCTCGCCGCGGCCCTGGACCTCCCAGGTGTCGGGGCGCTCGGTGGGCAGCACGGCCAGCGAGACGTTGCCGATCAGCTCGTTGTCGAGGCGGGTCTTGATCTGGCGGGCGGTGAGCTTGGATCCCTCCTGGCCGGCCAGCGGCGAGGTGTTGACGCCGATGGTCATACCCAGGCTGGGCTCGTCCACGTGGATGATGGGCAGGGGTCGGGGGTCGTCCGGGTCCGACAGCGTCTCGCCGATCGTCACTTCGGGCAGTCCGGCCACGGCGATGATGTCCCCGGGACCGGCTGCATCGGCCGACACCCGCTCGAGGGCCTCGGCTACGTACAGCTCGGTGATCTTGACCCGCTCGACCGTGCCGTCGGCCCGGCACCACGCCACCGGCTGGCCCTTGGCGATGTTGCCTTGCTGGATCCGGCACAGGGCAAGGCGACCCACGTAGGGAGAGGCGTCGAGGTTGGTGACCAGAGCCTGGAGGGGATGGTCCTCCTCGTACACCGGCGCCGGCACGTGCTCGAGGAGCAGGTCGAGCAGGGGGGCCAGGTCGGGCGCCAGCTCTTCGGGGTCCAGGGAGGCCTGGCCCGCCCGGGCGTTGCAGTACACGATCGGGAACTCGATCTGGTGGTCGTGGGCGCCGAGGTCCATGAACAGCTGGTACACCTCGTCGAGCACCTCGGCGATGCGGGCGTCGGGGCGGTCCACCTTGTTGACCACCAGCACGACGGGAAGCTTGGCCGCCAGGGCCTTGCGCAGCACGAAGCGGGTCTGGGGCAGCGGGCCCTCGCTGGCGTCGACCAGCAGGAGGACGCCGTCCACCATCGTGAGCCCCCGCTCGACCTCGCCGCCGAAGTCGGCGTGGCCGGGCGTGTCGATGATGTTGATCTTCACGTCCTTGTACCGCACCGAGGTGTTCTTGGCCAGGATGGTGATGCCCTTCTCCCGCTCCAGGTCCATGGAGTCCATGACCCGCACGTTGACGTCCTGGTTGGTTCGGAAGGCACCGGACTGCCAGAGCATGGCGTCGACCAGCGTGGTCTTGCCATGGTCGACGTGTGCGACTATGGCGACATTACGGATATCGGCGCGCGTGGGCATGAGAAAGACAAACTCCGGGAGGTGGACGGGGCGCGCCAATAACGGCGGCGCCGCCCCAGTGTAGCTCAGCCTGCGCGCTCTCGTTCCGCCGACCGCCGGCCATGCCCCTCAGCGGGAGCTGTCGGACCTCTGGGTGGACGGCCGGCGCTGCTCGGCCCGGCGCACCAGCTCGCCCGCCACCTCCCGCAGCTTGGTGTTCTCCCGCTGCGAAGCTCGCACGAGGATCTGGAAAGCCTCGTCCGCCGTGCGTCCCTGGGCCATGAGGATCCCCTTGGCCTGCTCGATCACGGCACGGGACTTCATCGCCTCGTTGAGGTCCTGGCTCAGCTGGTGGGCGTCCCAGTATGCCTGGGCGTTGGCCAGCACGATGCCCGCCTGGTTGGCGAACTGCATGGCAACATGCTCGTCCTCCTCGGAGAAGGCGGCTTCGACATGTGAGTAGAGGTTGAGGGCACCGACACCCTCGTGATTGGCCACCAGGGGGAGCGACAACGTGCTCTTCACACCCCGCGCCGCCGCCGCCTCGCTGAACGCCGGCCACCGCGTTTCCTTGTCGGTCGAGTCGATGCGGTAGACGATCTGGTTGCGGAAGGCGTCGAGGCACGGGCCGCTCCCGGTCTCGTACTGAGTGGCGTCGATGTCGGGCGACGTCTCGTCGGTGAACACACCCGTGCGGGGCCTGCCCTCGACGAGCATGGTGATGCCGGCGAAATCCGCATTGGGCACTGCCTGCTGTGAGAGCTCGGCGACACGGGTCAAGGTTTCGGCGAGGGTGCCGTCGCCGACGAAGAAGCGGGAGAGGGCGGCAACGCTCTGCGCCAGGTGATCCGGTTGGTTGGGCACGTGATGCTCCGTCGATTGGGGAGCCTGTTCACGTCCCACATGGGCTGAAGAACCGGATTGGACTCGGACAAAGGGTATCAGCGATCTCACCGCACACTGTCCGCCGGGGGCTGAGCGCCGGTCACCCGTAACGTCGTGGTGGTGCGGCGTACCTGGCTGGCGGTCTTCCTGGTGGTGCTGGCCGCCGGTCAACTCGCGGTGGGCATGAGGGCTTCCCGTACCGCGTCGGTGACGGGTGACGAGCCGTTCTACCTGCTCACCGCCCAGTCCCTGGCCTCGGACGGCGACCTCGATCTCCGGGACGAGTACCGCAACAACGAGGAGCGGAAGTTCTGGGACGGGTCGGTCCCGCTGTGGCGCCAGATGGAGCCGACCGACGACGGACGGCTGCTGTCCCCTCACGATCCCGGCCTGTCCCTGTTGATCCTGCCGGCCTACGCGTTGGGAGGACTGCGGGGGGCCCAGCGCTTCCTGGTGGTCCTGTGGGCCGGCGCCATGGCCTTCGCCGCCGTCCTCGCCCGCCGCGCCGGCGCCCCGAACTGGGCGGCCGCCGTCGCCGGCGTCGTCGTCGGCGCCGGCACACCCGGCGTCGTCTACGCCTCCCAGGTCTACCCGGAGGGCCCCGCCGCCCTGTGCGTAGCCATAGGCCTCCTCCTGGCCACCGCCCCCCCAGAAAAGGCCAGACCGCACGCCTTCCTGCTCGCCACAGCTCTGGTGGCGCTGGCCTGGCTCGGCGTCAAATACGCCCCTTTCGCGGTTCTCATCGCCGCCACCTGGGCCTGGCGCTTCCGCACCGAAAGAAGAGCACTGACCATCGCCGCAGCCCTAACGGCAGTGGCAGCGCTCCACTTCGCCTGGTGGCACCTCCACACCTTCGGCGGCCTCACCCCCTACTCCACCAACGTCGTCTACTCGGGCGAGGGCACCGCCTCCATCGTCGACCAACACGTCACCTTCACCGGCCGCGGCTACCGCCTCTACGGCCTCTTCATAGACGCCAGGTTCGGCCTGATCCGCTGGCTCCCCGCCACCCTCCTGGCCGCGTGGGGCCTGAGACGAAGCACGATCCTGCACGGCACGGTCATAGGCATCGGCATGCTCATGGGCACCTTCGTCTCCATAACCATGATGGGCTGGTGGTTCCCCGGAAGAATGCTCATAGCCACCCTCCCCGCCCTGGTAGTCCTCATCGCCAAAGGAGCCCAGCGCCTACCAAAGACGGCAATAACGCTGTCGGCGTGGTCACTAGCGATCGCAGTGGCCCTGGTAGTAGCAGCAAGAACAGGCGAAGTGAGACTGGCGGTGGACCCATGGCGAGTGGGCATCCCGCTACCACCAAGCAGTCTCTTCCCCGACTTCCGCTCCTTCGGAATACGCCAGATGTTGCTGTCCCTTGCCTGGGCTGCAGCTCTTGCAGGCGCGGTCTGGTGGAGCAGACGAGGGCCGGGGGGGTGGCGCGTCGGCGACTTCGAAGTCGACTACCTCAGGTCCACTGCGCAAAGCCAGTCGCGGGGGCGAGACGTTTCAAGGACCGGGAAATAGGTGGACCTGAGGTAGTCGACTACGACGGCGCCGGGGAGGGGCCCCGGCACCGCAGCGAAGCGAGGATGACGGGGAGGGGACCCGTGAGCGACAGGACCCGCCCGGCCCGGGCAGGAGTGAGAGAGCCGTAGCATCAAAGAGAGATGGCGAAGATCCTGTTACTGGACGGCAACAGCCTGGCGTACAGGGCCTTCTTTGCCCTCCCGACCGACATGGCAACAGCGTCGGGCCAGGTGACCAACGCCGTCTTCGGTTTCACCTCCATGCTCGTGAACCTCCTGAAGGACCACAAGCCTGACGGCATCGCCGTCGCCTTCGACCGCCCCGAGCCCACCTTCCGTCACGCCATCGTCGACGACTACAAGGCCGGCCGCAGCGAGGCGCCCGACATCCTCCGCCAGCAGCTGGGCCTGGTCCGCCAAGTCGTGGAGGTCCTCAAGATCCCCCTCCTCGAGGTGCCTGGCTACGAGGCCGACGACATCGTGGCCACCCTCGCCACCCAGGCCCGCGACCGGGGGGACGACGTCATCATCGTCACCGGCGACCGCGACGAGTACCAGCTGGTCGAGGACCCTCACATACGCGTCCTCTACAACCGGCGGGGGGTCAGCGACTACGTCCTCTACGACGAGGCCGGCATCAAGGCCCGCACCGGCGTAGACCCCGTCGATTACCCGCAGTACGCGGCGTTACGAGGGGACCCGTCGGACAACCTCCCGGGTGTGCCTGGCGTCGGGGAGAAGACGGCGGCCAAGCTCATCAACGACTACGGCAACCTTGACGGGGTGTTCGCCAACCTGGTCAAGCTGAGCCCCAAGCTCAGGGAGAACCTCGCCGCCCACGAGGCTCAGGTGCGGAAGAACGCGCAGGCCACGCCGCTGGTCCGGGACATGCCCATCGAGTGCGACGTGGCCGAGCTCAAGATGGGCGGATGGGACATCGACGAGGTGCGGGCCCTGTTCAACTTCCTGGAGTTCCGCACGCTCTGGGACCGGCTCCTGGAGGCGACGGGCACGGGAACCGAGGCGGGCGCCGGCACAGGCAGCGACGGTGGTGGCGCCAAGTCCTTCGAGGTGGAAGTCAGGCGGCTCGAGTCTGGCGACGAGGCCGTCGCCGTGATCGATGCTCTGGCCGGCGCGGGAACGGCTGTCTCCGCCGCGGTGGCCTGGACGGGACCGGAGGTGGCGTCCGATCTCGCCGGCCTCGCCCTCACCGATGGTGGCGAGGTCGCCTGGTGGATCGGGAGCCTGCTCGACGACGCCGCCGTGGTCTCGGCTCTCAACCGGCTGTTCGCCGCCGGTGGGCCGTCCCTCCAGGCCCACCGGGCCAAGGAGCTCATCAGGGGCCTCGACCGCCACGGGGTTGAGGTGGCCACCCTCGACCTCGACACCGCGCTGGCCGCCTATCTGGTGGACCCTGCGGAATCGGCCTATCTCCTCGAGGACCTGTGCGCCCGCTACGCACAGCTCGAGCTGCGTGCCCCCGATGCCCCTCCGCCCGGTCAGCTCGACCTCGACGGCTCGGCACCCGACATCGCCGTGGATACCGCCCGCCGCGCCGCCGCCGTGGCCCGGCTGGCGCCGCCCCTCTGCGCCGCCCTCGACGCCCGAGGCCTGCGCCCGCTGTACGACGACATCGAGCGGCCCCTGGTGCCCGTGCTGGCCCGTATGGAGAAGGTCGGTGTCCGGGTGGACGAGGCGTACCTGCGGGACCTGGTGGCGGGCCTGACCGAGGAGGTCCACCAGCTCGATCGGGAGGTGCAGGAGCTGGCCGGCCACCCCTTCCTGGTCAACTCCACGAAGCAGCTGAGGGCGGTGCTGTTCGACGAGCTGGGCCTGCAGCCCCAGAAGAAGACGAAGACCGGATTCTCCACCGACGCCTCTTCGCTCGAGAAGCTGAAGGGCCAGCACCCGATCGTGGACAAGCTGCTGCGTTACCGGGAGGTCGAGAAGCTGCGGTCGACCTACGGGCTGAGCCTGCTGGCCGAGATCTCGGCCGACGGCCGTATCCATGCCACCTTCCAGCAGACCGTCGCCCGCACGGGCCGGCTCTCCTCCGACCGGCCGAACCTGCACAACATCCCCATCCGGACCGAGGAGGGGCGGCGGTTTCGCCGGGCGTTCATCCCCGAGGAGAGCTGGCAGCTGCTGATCGCCGACTACAACCAGATCGAGCTGCGGGTCATCGCCCATCTGGCCGAGGACCCCGGCCTGGTGGAGGCGTTCGCCGCCGGCACCGACATCCACACCGTCACCGCGGCGCGGGTTTTCGGCGTCGATACCGACGACGTGACCCGCGCCCAACGCTCGAAGGCCAAGATGGTGTCCTACGGGTTGGCTTACGGCATGGAGTCGTTCGGCTTGGCCCAGCGGCTGAGCATCCCGGTGGAGGAGGCGTCGCAGATCCTCGACGCCTACTTCGCCGCGTTTCCCAGCGTCCGGGCCTACATGGAGCGCACGGTCGCCGAGGCCCGCCAGCGCGGCTACACCGAGACACTGTTCGGGCGCCGGCGCATGATCCCGGAGCTTTCCTCCTCGAACTTCCGTATACGCCAGGCCGGTGAGCGCCAGGCCATGAACGCCGGTATCCAAGGCCTGGCGGCCGACATATTCAAGGTGGCTCTGGTGCGCCTCGATCGGGCGCTGCTGGCAGAGGGCCTTCGCAGCCGCCTCGTGCTCCAGGTCCACGACGAGGTGATCCTGGAGGCCCCACCCGACGAGCACGAGGTGGCCGCCGGGATCACCTTGGAGGCCATGCGCTCCGCCTGCGAGTTGCGCGTCCCTCTGGAGGTGAACCTCTCCTGGGGGGACACCTGGGCCGACGCCAAGGGCTGAGTAGTACGCTCGTTGCTGCCCCTGTCCGGAAAGAGAGCTACCGACCGCATGTCCGACCCGTCCACCGATTCCCCCGCTGTACCCGAGGCCTCCCCCCCCGACGAGGCGCCTCCTGTCGAACCCACGGAAGCAGCCCCGGCCGAAGCCTCCGCTCCGGTCGCAGCCCCGGCCGAAGCCTCCGCTCCGGAAGTGGCCCCTACTGAAGCTGCCGCTCCGGTGGCCCCCGCCACCGATGTGGATCCGGCCCCGCCGGCCCCGGCCCTAGAGGGCACCCCGGGCACCTTCGACGAGATGGGCACCTACACGCCCAAGCAGATCGTGGCCGACGACCTCGGTGGCATGTCCTTCGAGGATGCCATCGCCGGGACCATCGTGGAGTTCGACGACGGCGACATCGTCAAGGGAACCGTGGTGAAGGTCGACCGGGACGAGGTCCTCCTCGACATCGGGTTCAAGTCCGAGGGCGTCATCCCGGCTCGGGAGCTGTCCATCCGCCACGACGTCGACCCCAGCGAGATCGTGTCGTTGGGCGAGGAGATCGAGGCGCTGGTCCTCCAGAAGGAGGACAAGGAAGGCCGCCTGGTCCTGTCCAAGAAGCGGGCCCAGTACGAGCGGGCGTGGGGCACCATCGAGAGGATCAAGGAGGCCGACGGCATGGTCTCCGGCCCGGTGATCGAGGTCGTCAAGGGCGGTCTCATCCTCGACATCGGCCTGCGTGGGTTCCTGCCCGCATCCCTCGTGGAGTTGCGCCGGGTTCGTGACCTCCTGCCCTACGTGGGCCGCACCCTCGAGGCCAAGATCATCGAGCTGGACAAGAACCGCAACAACGTGGTGCTCTCCCGCCGGGCCTGGCTGGAGGAGACCCAGAAGGAGCAGCGCGAGGAGTTCCTCGACAACCTGAAGCCGGGCGAGACCCGCAAGGGCGTCGTGTCCTCGGTGGTCAACTTCGGCGCCTTCGTCGACCTCGGCGGCATGGACGGGCTCGTGCACGTCTCGGAGCTGTCGTGGAAGCACGTCGACCATCCCGGCTCGGTTGTGGCCGTGGGCGACGAGATCCTCGTGCAGGTGCTCGACGTCGACCTCGACAAGGAGCGCATCAGCCTGTCGCTCAAGGCCACTCAACAGGACCCGTGGCAGGAGTTCGCCAACGCCCATCGGGTCGGCGAGCTGGTCTACGGGCGGGTCAACAAGCTCGTTCCCTTCGGCGCCTTCGTCCAGGTGGGCGAGGGCATCGAGGGCCTGGTGCACATCTCGGAGATGGCCGCCCACCACGTGGACCTGCCCGAGCAGGTCGTCACCCCGGGCGAGGAGCTGTGGGTCAAGATCATCGACATCGACCTGCAGCGCCGTCGCATCAGCCTGTCGATCAAGCAGGCGGCCGAGGGCGGCGAGGTGGCGGCGGAGTACCGCGAGCACTTCGGCGAGCATGCCTACGACGAATCCGGCAACTACATCGGCCCGATCGTCTTCGAGCCCGAGACCGAGGCCCAGGCGGCGTGGGCCGATTACGCCGCCGAGCTCGGAGACCAGGTCCCCGCCGGCGAGCCCGGCGCCGAGGTTGGGGGCCAGGCCCCCGCCGCCGAGCCCGCCGCCGAGGTTGGGGATCAGGTCCCCGCCGCCGAGCCCGCCGCCGAGGCTGCCCCCCCGGCTAAGGGTGCCCCCGCCGATGACCACGTATCCGAGCCGGAGGCCGAGGCGCTGGCCGAGGCCGAGGCCACCAGCGAGGTCCTCCCGCCGGCTGCCGCTCCGGACGCAGTCCCCGAGGCCCGGGCCGAGGCTGCTCCCGACGAAACCGTCCCCGGCGAGGCAACCTCCCCGATCGGATGAACGGTTCTGTCGGCAAGAACCGTCGGACAGCGACGCTTCTTGCCGACAGAAGCTCCTGAGTGCTCGTCCTCGGGCTGACGGGGGGCATCGGGTCCGGCAAGTCGACGGTCGCCTCCATGCTGGCGGAGCGGGGCGCGGTGGTGGTGGACGCCGATGTCATCGCCCGAGAGGTGGTCGCCCCGGGGGGGCCGGCGTACCAGGGGGTGGTCGACCGATTCGGCGCGGGAGTAGTGGCCGGTGACGGCAGCCTGGACCGTCCGGCTCTGGCCGCCAAGGTCTTCGGCGATGCCGGCGCTCTGGCCGACCTGAACGCGCTCACCCACCCCGTCATCGCCGAGGTGGTCGACGCACGGTTACGGGCCGAGGCGGGAACCGACAACGTCGTGATCCTCGACGTCCCGCTGCTGGTGGAAACCGATCGGGCCCGCTCCCGGTGCGCCGCCGTGGTGGTGGTCGACTGTCCCGAGGACGTGGCCGTGCGCCGGTTGGTGGAACAGCGGGCCATGGTCGAGGCCGACGTCCGCTCCCGCATGGACGCACAGGCCACGAGGAGCGAGCGCCTGGCGCTGGCCGACTTCGTGATCGACAACGCCGGCGATAGAGAGGAGCTGGTGTCGGAGGTGGAGCGCTGCTGGCTCTGGATCGGGAGCCTCGCCGGCCCGCCCGCGGTCGACTTCGGGACACCGGGGGGCTGATCGGGGGAGCGGCCGGCACCGGTACGATTTGCTGGTGCCGCCGTTCAAGGTCGTCTCGGACTTCGACCCTGCCGGCGATCAGCCGGCGGCCATAGCCGCCCTGAGCGAGGGCGTGCAGCGGGGGGACCGGTTCCAGACGCTGTTGGGCATCACGGGCTCGGGGAAGTCGGCGACCATCGCCTGGACCATCGAGCACGTGCAGAAGCCGACGTTGGTGATCGCCCCGAACAAGTCGCTGGCCGCCCAGCTGGCCAACGAGTTCAGGGAGTTCTTCCCCCACAACCGCGTCGAGTACTTCGTCAGCTACTACGACTACTACCAACCGGAGGCCTACCTTCCCTCCAGCGACACCTACATCGAGAAGGACAGCTCCATCAACGACGAGGTCGACCGCCTCCGCCACTCCACCACGGCGGCGCTGCTGGCCCGCAAGGACGTCATCGTGGTGGCCTCGGTCTCGTGCATCTACGGCCTCGGGTCACCCGAGGAGTACGCCCGCCAGGTCCTGCTCCTGTCGCCCGGAGTCGAGCGGGACCAGCGGTCGATCCTCAAGCAGCTCGTCGAGCTTCAGTACGAGCGCAACGACCACAACCTCGTCCGCGGGAAGTTCCGGGTCCGGGGCGACACCATCGAGGTGCATCCCGCCTACGAGGAGTTCGCCGTGCGCATCGAGCTGTTCGGCGACGAGGTGGAGCGGATCACTCAGGTCGACACCCTCACCGGCGAGCTGTTGGGCGACGTGGAGGAGCTGGCCGTGTTCCCGGCCACCCATTACGTGGCCGGCGACGAGCGCATGCGCCGGGCCATCGGCCAGATCGAGGTGGAGCTGCAGCAACGCCTGGCCCAGTTCGAGAAGGAGGGAAAGCTGCTGGAGGCCCAGCGCCTCCGCATGCGGACCCAGTACGACCTGGAGATGATGGCCGAGATCGGCGCCTGCAACGGCATCGAGAACTACAGCCGCCACATCGACGGGCGGGCGCCGGGGCAGCCGCCCCACACCCTGATGGACTTCTTCGGAAAGGACTGGCTGCTGGTGGTGGACGAGTCACACGTGACCGTGCCCCAGCTCCACGGGCAGTACGAGGGCGACCGCTCCCGCAAGGAAACTCTCATCGAGCACGGCTTCCGCCTCCCTTCGGCGGCGGACAACCGTCCGCTCCGCTTCGACGAGTTCTTCCAGCGGATCGATCAGTGCATCTTCCTGTCGGCCACGCCGTCCAAGTACGAGATCAGCCAGTCGTCCCAGGTCGTCGAGCAGATCGTCCGTCCCACGGGCCTGGTCGACCCCGACGTGGTCATCAAGCCGACCAAGGGCCAGATCGACGACCTCATCGAGAACATCAACGCCCGCGTCGCCGTGGGCGCACGGGTCCTCGTCACCACGCTCACCAAGAAGATGGCCGAGGACCTGACGGATTACCTGCTGGAGATGGGGCTGAAGGTCCGTTACCTGCACTCCAACATCGACACCATCGAGCGGATCGAGATCCTCAGGGACCTCCGCCTCGGCGAGTTCGACGTGCTCGTCGGGATCAACCTGCTGCGGGAGGGCCTCGACCTTCCCGAGGTGTCGCTGGTGGCCATCCTCGACGCCGACAAGGAGGGCTTCCTGCGCAGCGAGACCTCACTCATCCAGACCATCGGCAGAGCGGCGCGCAACGTCGACGGCCAGGTGCTCATGTACGCCGACAACGTCACCGACTCGATGCAGCGCGCCATCTCCGAAACCCACCGCCGGCGCGCCCTCCAGCAGGCCTACAACGCCGAGCACGGCATCGATCCGCAGACCATCCGCAAGGCGGTCACCGACATCCTCGCCACCCTTCGCCCCGCCGAAGGGGCGCCCCGGCCGGGCTCGGACCGCCGGTCGCGGCGCCGTGACCGCAGCGATTTCGCCGAGCTGCCTCGCGAGGAGCTGGCCCGTCTGGTGCGCACGCTCGAGGAGGAGATGCACGAAGCGGCCGCCGAGCTTCGCTTCGAGTACGCCGCTCGGCTGCGGGACGAGGTGAACGACCTCAAGCGCGAGCTGCGCGAGGTCAGCCAGGCTACGTAACGGTGAACTCGGCCAACATGCCCCTGGTGGCGTGGGTGGACGGCGGCGAGGTGTTGAGGGGGATGAGGCAGGCGGCTACGTAGCGACCCGGCTTCAGGTCCCTGACCACGTGACCCTGCTCGCCTTCACCGGCGAAGGCCGAGCCGAGGTCGGTGAGCTTGGCCAGGTCCTCCTTCGTGGGAGCGCCGCTCGACAGGATGTCCCGGCCAGAGAGGGCTTCGTCCTCGACCTGGTAGAGCTCGAGGACGTGGTCGAAGGCGCCCTTGTTGACGAGCTCGAAGCTCACGGTGCCGGCGGGGATGTTTGCGGGAATCCCCTCGAAGGCGAACTCCACCGCGGTGGCGTCCATGCGGTCCCACCCGCAGTTGGCCAGATCGAAGCTGTGGGCCCGGGCCGCGGCGGCGCGCACGGGCGGCGTTCCCCGCTTGGTCAGGTCACCATCGGCTTTCACCACCTCGCCGAGGGCCGTGGCCACGGTGCGAAGATCGCCCTTCGTCTCGGCCGGCGCGGCGCCGGCCGCCTCGTCAACCAGGCGGCGAAGCCCCCTGGCGTACTCGATGAGGCGGGCCGGCCTGTCCGCCTCGGGCAGATCACCGATCTGGGGGAAGGGGAAGGTCTCGACCTCGAGGACCTTGCTGCAGTACTCACGTAGTTCGGGCCCGCTGAGCCGGCCTGCACCGGACCTGCCGTCCGCCGGGTCCTTGTCGTCGCTGCAGGAGACCATCGCGCCCAGCAGAGCGATCGACGCCAGACCCACCATCAATCTGCTTGTCATCACCCGGACCCCTTCGCCTTCGGCCCAGTCACGCTATACAGACGGGGCCGCCTGCTTCGGTCGCCGTAGGCTGGCTCGTCCATGGGCACCTATCTCGACCCGATCGTCTCCACCCACCGGGCCGCCGCCGCCGAGGACTACCGCAAGCTCGACAAGCTCATGGACGCCGCGCTGGACACGCCGGCGCCCCTCGGCTTCGCCGCCGCGTTGCGGGATGGTGAAGGCCTGGCCGTAATCGCCGAGATCAAGCGCCGGTCACCCTCCAAGGGTGACCTGGCGGAGCCTGGGGTGGCGGCGGGAAAGCTGGCGGGCGCCTATGCCGACGGTGGCGCCCGGGCCATCTCGGTGCTCACCGACGAGCAGTACTTCGGGGGATCTGCGCTGGACCTTGTCGAAGCACGCTCCGCCGTCGGCATTCCCATCCTGCGCAAGGACTTCACCGTCTCGGGGTGTGACGTGTGCGACGCCCGCCTGATGGGTGCCGACGCCATCCTGCTGATCGTGGCCGCCTTGGCCGGCGGCGAGCTGGAAGGCTTCCTCCAGCTGGCCGGCGAGCTGTCCCTCGACGCCCTGGTGGAGGTGCACGACGAAGCCGAGCTGGAGAGGGCGCTCGATGTCGGGGCGACCCTGATCGGGGTGAACCAGCGCGACCTGCAGACCTTCGAGGTGGATGCCGACCGGGCCATGAGAGTGGCCAAGGAGATCCCCGAAGGCCTTACCAGGGTGGCCGAGTCGGGCATCAAGGGGCCGGAGCAGGCGCTGCGCCTGTTCGAAGGCGGTTACCACGCCGTGCTGGTGGGGGAGAGCTTGATCACCAGCGATGACCCCGCGGCGGCCGTCAACGCCCTTGTCTCCGCATGTTCGTAAAGATCTGCGGGACCACGAGCGAGGAGGATGCCCTGCTGGCGGTGGCCATGGGCGCCGACGCCATCGGCTTCATCTTCGCCCCGTCGCCCCGCCAGGTGGCGGTGCCGGCGGTGCGCGACATCGTCCGTCGCCTTCCTCCCGAGGTGGTCACCGTCGGCGTGTTCCGCAACCAGTCCCCCGAGCAGGTGGTGAAGGTGGTGAACGGCATCGGCCTGCGGGCCGCGCAGCTGCACGGACGGGAGCCGGTGGAGGGCGTGCGCTTCGTGGTGGAGCGCGTCCCCATGGTCATCAAGGCCTTCGTGGCCGGTGATCCCGCCATTCCCACGGCGAAGGAGTCCGGGGCCCAGGTCCTGATGATCGATGCCCCCTCACCCGGCTCCGGGCAGGTGTTCGACTGGCGCCTAGCCGACGGGGTGCCGCCTGGCACGCGGCTGTTGATGGCCGGTGGCCTCGACCCCGACAACGTGGCCGACGCCATCGCCCAGGTCCGGCCGTGGGGCGTGGACGTGGTCACCGGGGTGGAGTCGGAGCCGGGCCACAAGGACCCGGTCAAGCTGCGGGCCTTCGTGGCCGCGGCGCGCGCCGCCGCCCCTCCCGTCTACGAGGGCGAGGGCAACGGCCCGTTCGACTGGCAGGAGGAGAGTTGAGATGACCACCGACGAGATCAGCCTCATGCCCGAACCGGGAGCCGACGGGCGGTTCGGCGACTTCGGCGGATGCTTCATGCCGGAGTCGCTGGTCCCGGCGTGCCGGCAGCTCGATCAGGAGTTCCGGGCGGCGTGGGCGGACCCGGCGTTCCATGCCGAGTACGAGCGCATCCTGCGGGAGTACGGCGGCCGCCCCACTCCCGTGACCGACTGCCCGCGGCTTTCGGAGCGCCTCGGTGTGCGAGTGCTGCTCAAGCGCGAGGACCTGGCTCACACCGGTTCGCACAAGATCAACAACGTGGTGGGCCAGGCCCTGCTGGCCCGGCGGATGGGCAAGTCCCGGGTGATAGCCGAGACCGGTGCCGGCCAGCACGGTGTGGCCACGGCCACCGCCTGTGCCATGTTCGGCCTGGAGTGCGTCGTCTACATGGGCGAGGTGGACGTGGCCCGCCAGGCTCTCAACGTGTTCCGCATGACGTTGCTGGGAGCCGAGGTGCGCACGGTCACCTCCGGGAGCCGCACGCTGAAAGACGCCATCAACGAGGCGCTTCGGGACTGGGTGGCGACGGTCGAGAACACGTACTACTGCCTCGGCTCGGTGACAGGCCCCCACCCCTATCCGTGGCTGGTGAGGGAGCTGCAGCGGGTGGTGGGGGAGGAGGCACGCGAGCAGTGCCGGGCCTTTCTGGGTGGGGCCGATCCCGATTACGTCGTGGCCTGTGTGGGCGGAGGCTCCAACGCAGCCGGCACCTTCGCCGGCTTCGTCGACACCGAGGCCCAGCTGGTGGGCGTGGAGCCGGCCGGCGGCGCCGCCATCGGCCGCGGGATCCCCGGCGTGCTCCACGGGTCGATGTCGCACCTCCTGCAGGACGAGGAGGGGCAGGTCGTCGAGGCCCATTCGATATCGGCCGGCCTCGACTATCCGGGTGTCGGCCCCGAGCACGCCCACCTGGCCGCCACCGGCCGGGCCCGCTACGTGGCCGCCGACGATGCCGAAGTGCTCGAGGCCCTCCGCCTGCTGGCCACCACCGAAGGAATCATCCCCGCCCTCGAGCCGGCCCACGCCGTGGCCTGGGTGGCCAGGGCCGCCGGCACCACCGAACTGCCGGCCGGTTCCACCGTGATGATCACCATGTCCGGTCGGGGCGACAAGGACGTCCAGCAGGTGATGGAGATCCTGGGGTGACGCCCAAAGCGGCCCGTCCTCCGGGGAGCGGCCCCCGTCCGGGACCTCTGGAGTCGAGCCTGAGGGCCCGGCGGGATGCCGGCCACAAGCTCCTGGTTCCCTACGTCACGGGTGGGCTCGGGCCGCGTTGGGTGGAGGTGCTGGAGGCGATGGCCGCGGCCGGCGCCGACGCCGTCGAGGTCGGCATCCCCTTCTCCGACCCCGCCATGGACGGCACCACCATCCAGGCCGCTTCCCAACGGGCCCTGGACGAGGGCGCCACGCCGAGCGCCATCCTCACCGCCCTGCGCGACGCCGATGTCGACGTTCCTCTCGTGGCCATGACCTACTACAACGTCGTCTTCCGCACCGGCCACCGTCGCTTCGCCGCCGGCCTCGACAACAGCGGTGTGGCCGGCGCCATCGTCCCCGACCTCCCGCTGGAGGAGCTCGAACCGTGGTCGAAGGCCGCCCTTTCGGAGGGCGTGGAGACGGTGCTACTCGCCGCACCAGTCACTCCCGACGACCGCCTCGCCGCCATCTGCGGGCGCTCCCGCGGCTTCGTCTACGGCGTGAGCGTGATGGGGATCACCGGTGAGCGCAGCGCTCTCTCGGCTTCCGCCGCCCTAATGGGAAAGAGGATCAAGGCGCTCACCGACAAGCCCGTGCTCATCGGTTTCGGCGTCTCCACGCCGGCCCAGGCCGTCGAAGCCTGTGCCGAGGCCGATGGGGTGATCGTCGCCTCCGCCCTCATGCGGCGGATGCTCGACGGCGCCGACCCGGACGAGATAGGCGCCGCCGTGGCCGAGATCCGCGCCGCCCTCGACGCCGGCTGACCCCTACCCCCCTCCGTTGCGAGTACATAGCGGGCCGATTCCGCCC
>DATLOM010000034.1:0-2988 GCA_035536185.1 Acidimicrobiales bacterium
GGCCGCCACCACGCCCGCCCAACGGGTGCTCGTGGCCTGGGACCAGGCGGAGGAGGACCTGGCCGCCACCGGACTGGGTCAGCAGCGCTGGGAGACGGCGGCCGAGTTCACGAGACGGGTCGGACCCGTGGGCGGGGAGGCGGTCGCCCACGGCCTGGGGGTGCTCACCGCCGACGCCGAGGCGGCCGCATGGTCGGGCGGAGGCGTTGCGCCCGAGGTCGCCATCCGGGCCGAGGAGACGGCCGCCGCCCTCGGGTCCGCCCTGCGGGCCGACGCCACGCCCCTCCGCCGGGCCACGTGGGCCCTCGATCCTCGTCCCCTGCTCCGCCGGAGAAAACGCCTCCCGCCGCGCCGTTAGTCCCTGACCTGCTGCGAGAGGTACAACGGCTCTCCCAGCTGGCGCACCAGCTCGAGTTGGGTCTCCAGCCAGTCGGCATGCTCTTCCTCGCCGGACAGGATCTTCTCCAGCAACTGGCGGCTGCCGTTGTCGCTCTCCCGCTCGCACAGGTCGACCCCGGCCTGCAGGCGGGCGATGGCGGCCGTTTCGAGAGCGAGGGCCAGCGTGAGCTTCTCCACCACCGTCTCCCCCACCTGCACCGTGCTTAGGCGCTGGAGGTTGGGCACGCCGTCGAGGTACAGGATGCGCTCGATGAGCTCGTCAGCGTCCTTCATCTCGTCGATGGAATCGGCCTTGATGTGCTCGGCAAGGTGGCTGTAGCCCCAGTTGGCGCACATCTTGGCGTCGATGAAGTACTGGTTGATGGCCGTGAGCTCGGCGGTGAGGACGTCGTTGAGCACTTCGAGGACTGCGGGCTTGCCCTGCACTTCTACCTCCAATTGGATGACGCCAGGCGTGGGATGGATGCCGTCGGGTGTGGGATGCCTGGACGTGGGTTTGTGCGGTCAGGCGAGCGTCGGAGGCCCGATGAGCACCACAGCAGTGTCACACGGCGCGCAGGCACCCTCGGCGAGACCGGCCACGCACATCGGCTCCCCGGTCGCCCCCACCGATTGGGCGCAACTGGCCGAGCAGGTGGGTTCGAGCAACCCCCTACCGGGGTCGAGGGTGGCGGCCGCGGTGCAGACGGGCTCCGCCCCGAGGCACTCTCGCAGCAGCCGCTTCAGCGAGGGGAGGCAGCCGCCGCACCCGGTGCCGGCACCGCAGGTGGCCCGCACCGCGGACACGGTGGACGCCCCCGCGGCCACCGCGTCCCGCACCGACCTCTCGGGGACAGCCCGGCAGAGGCAGGCATACATGCGACTGCTCAGCCCTGTTCCGGCGCCGGACGGCGGTCGTGGACGACAAAGGGGCAACCGGACCGGATCAGGGTGTTGGCCCAATGCAGGGGCACCTGCCGGATGATCGGGAACCGATGGGCGATCCCCGCAACCTCGGCCTTCACGCCGGTGTCGGACACCGAGATCCGCACCCACCGCACCCGGCGCATCCCCAGCTCGGGAACAATGCCCGCCGGCACCGTCGCCGACGTGTCGGTCCGGGCAGGAGTTGCTTGGGCGGGAGCTGCCTGAGCGGCCACGAGGTGTACCCTAACCCCATCTCTTGGACCCTGCAACACAAGATCTTAGGAGTTCCTAACTCCGCTGGTCGAGGCGAGCGATCGCCATTGGTGGTCCCTCCGAGGGTCCACGTGTGCCACTCGCTCGGACCGGCGACCGGCCCTAGATGAGCCATCGCCACTGGTGGTCCCTCAGAGGGACCACTTGTGCCATTCGCTGCCAGCGGTCAACGAGCGGCGAGGGAGTAGACCCGTCGGGCGGGCCCCGACACCGGCTCGTCCCAGCGCGATTCCACCAGGCCCTCGCGCTCCATGGCCCGCAGGGCCCGGTAGACGGCCACCGTGTCCTTCGTGCCCACGGCCACACATCCGAGCCGGTCGCAGAGGTCGTAACCGTGCCCGGGTTGCTCCCCCACCATCAGCAGTAGCCGGTCCCGCAGGCACTCACCAGACGTCGCCCCGCAGGCGCGCACCACCATGGACGTTCCCCCTCGATCGGTTCCACCGGGATAATTAGGCTACCCTAACGTCCGAACTTCGTCAACCCTTAGAGGGTGAGGAGGTGACTACTGCTCGTCGCGCTTGAAGCGCTTGCGTAGGCGCTTCCCGGCGTCGCCCACGGAGTCCTTGAGGTTGCCGGCCCGGAGGTTGCCGGTGACCTGGGCCCAGCCCGCCTTCCCCATCTTGCGCAGGTTGCGCTCGAACACGAAGGCGCAGGACAGCATCACCAGGAAGCCGACGAACCCGAGCACCAGGGATGAGGCGAAGGCGGTGACCAGCAGGACGAAGCCCAGGAAGAAGCCCAGGCTGGCCCACTTGAGGTTGCGGCCGGCGTGGCGGTAGAGGGTGGTCTGGCCCACCCCGCGCGCGAAAGCAGGGTCGCTCTCGTAGAACTGCTGCTCGATCTCCGAGAGGATTCGCTGCTCGTCCTCGTTCAGCGGCACTCAGAACCCCTTCAAAAGCACCCAGCACTGGCCCTGCCATCTTCGCACAGCGACGCGCCGTCAACAACGCGCCGGTTCACGGCGGGGGCTCCGCCGGCTGCGGAGCCGAGGGTCCCCACTGCTGGTCACCTGGGCGTTTGAGGGCGAGCCGGCCGCCCCGAATCAGCGCCGCCGGGCCGACGGCGCCGTCGCCGAACCGCCGCCGCACGTCGTCGATCGCCTGGGCCACCGGCGCCGGGGCGGGCCCGTCGCCGCGAGTGCTCCCGCCCCCATCCGGCTCGTCGAAGGTGAGTTGCTCGGCCTGCCGATCGACCAGGTTGGAGGCGCTCAGACCCAGGAGGCGAACGCCGTCCGAGCAGTCGACCGCGGCCAGCAGCTCACCCGCGACCCGGGCCAGGTCGATCCCGGTCTCCATCGGGGCCGGCGCCGTGCGCGACCGGGTGATCGTCCGGAAGTCGTGGAAGCGCACCTTGAGCGTGACCGTCCGACCGGCCACCCCCGCCTTGCGCATGCGGTTGGCGACGGCG
>DATLOM010000035.1:0-2374 GCA_035536185.1 Acidimicrobiales bacterium
CGCCGGCGGCTGAATCAAACCTGCACGACCTCTCGTGCGAGGGCGCGAGCGCAGCTCGGCGCTCTGCTCGTCGGTCGGCTGCGCCCACCGCTCATGCACGGATTCGGGCTCTCGGTCAGTAGGCGTCCTCGGCCTCGGTGATGCGACGAGACGACGAGGCGACGAGGCAACTGCGATGGGTAGCTTGCCATTCGATGCCCGGCGGACTAGGGCGGGGTGATTAGTTCGGAAGCCGACGTCAGACATCGGCGGCCAGTGAACGGAGACGAGGAGATCATGCGGCGGTTGAACGCCCTGGCGGTGACCTTGATGATCTTCAGCGGGTGCGACGGCGGCGGTAGTTCGAGCAGCACGACAACCGCCGATCAGTCCGCTACGACGCAGCCAATCACCAGGCCTACAACGGCGCCGTTCTCGCTAACCGAGGACGAGCAGCAATTCGTGGACAAGGCCAAGGACCTTGGCGTTCAGTTGTTGCCGAAAGATTTGGTGCCAATCGGGACCAACGCCTGCGACCTGGCCGGGGACAAGGGCCGACTCCACTCCTACATTGTCGAGTCAATCGAACCCGCCTCCGACGCCGCCGGCTTGGTGGCCTACGGGAAGATCCTCACCGCCGCAGCGACCCATCTCTGTCCGGGACACGCTCCGGTCCTAACTGCAGAGGCCGAGAGACTGTCGGCCACGACGACGCCACCGGCGCCGAGGCCCGCGTCCACTCCGTCCACGAGGTCGGGTCCTATTCTCGGGACCCGCTCGGCCCCGCTCGCCCTCGGCTCCGAGGCGGTTCTAAGTAACGGGTGGAGACTCAGTGTGCAAGGTGTCACCCCGGATGCGACCGACGAGGTCATGGCCGAGAACCGGTTCAACGATCCTCCAGAGGAGGGCCACCAGTTCTTCATCGTAAACGTGAGCGCGACCTACGCCGGCCGAGAGGACTCGGCGCTGCCCCTTGGCGACTTCAGCTTCAGTGTCGTCGGCAGCGGCAATACGCAAATCCGGGAAGGCTGCGGCGTGACGCCTGACAAGTTCGACTTCTACGCTGAGGTCTTCGCCGGCGGCTCGCTCTCCGGGAACATCTGCTTCGCCGTTCCTTCGGTTGCGACGGACTCACTGGTTCTCTATGCCGACGCAGGGGTGCTCAACGACCAAAGAGCGTTCTTCGCTCTCTCCTGAACGCTCAGGCTTCTCGGACAATCTGGAGGTCAGGTCTGGCGGGCGGGGCCTCTCCACGGTCGGGCGGCGGCTCCCCGTAGTTGATCGCCACCGTTGCGGCGATGAGCCGGCGGGTGGTGGTGCGGGTGTAGCCGGCTGTCGTGCCGATGTCGGAGTGCCGGGCAAGATCCTGAACGGCCCGGAGGTCGCCCGTGCTGTCGTTGGCCGTAGCCAGGGCCGTGTGCCGGAGAACGTGTGGCGCCACGTGACCGATGCCAGCCTCCACGGCGATATCGCTGACCCATTGCCAGATCGTGGCTTCACAGACGTGGCTCCTCCTGCTGTTCCTGAACCGGCCAGGGAACACCCACGGTGAACTGCTCCGGTCGAGCTTCGACAGGGCCTCGGCCACTAACGGGTGGACGGGCAACTTCGCCGGCTTGTCCCCCTTACCGATGACCTGGAACCAGCCGTCGTCGGTGAAGTCCTCCCACCGGACCCGAGCGATCTCGAACCGGCGCAGCGCCTGGTAGAGCCCTAACAGGACGGCAAAGGCTTCGATCCCACCCCGCCGGCGAGCGTGCTCGGAGAGGGCTTGGGCATCCTCATCGTCCAGCGCCCTGCAAACCATCCGGGGCTTGCGAAACTGGCGGATCGCCCACAGTGGTGGGTCCGCCCGTTCGAGGATGCGCCAGTAATGCCCCAGCGCGTTGCGGATGAGCTTGCGGGTGGGCTGGGTGCTCGGTCGGATCTCGACGTAGTCCAAAAGCAGATCGCCGGGGACGGTGAGCAGCGTCTTGCCGCGCTCCTCGCACCACCACTCCGCCCGGCGCTGCTCGGCGGCGTAGGCCAGGATGGAACGCTCGGCGAAGCCTTCTTCGCGCAGGCGCTGCTTCACGAAGGCCACCCGCTCGACGGCGGTAGACGAGCGGGCTCCGGCGGCGATGCTGGCCTCAGCCTTGGCTCGCCGCCGGGCCTCGACACCGGAGCGTCTGGCTTCGTTGCGGACCTTCGCCATGGGACTCGACCCATTCGCCCGGGATGGGAGGTTCGGCGTCGGATCGATCGGTGCCGGCGACGGGTTCTGCTGGAGGTGGCCCTCCGATACGAGCCACCGGCAGAAGAGGTTCAGGAAACTATGGTCATGGCGGAGAGTGGCCTGTGCCCGGGTCGACCGGCTGGCCATCCACCCTTCGCAATCGGATTGACCGAGGTCGGC
>DATLOM010000036.1:0-9089 GCA_035536185.1 Acidimicrobiales bacterium
AGCCCTTGCCGGTCGGCGTGGCGGCCATGCCGACGATCGGCTGGTTCAGCTTGACGTTGCCGGTCGACCCGTAGAACGGGGCGTCACCGAAGGCGAAGATCCCGCCGTCGGACGCCACCAGCCAGTAGCCCTTGCCCGACGGGGTCGGGGTCATCCCGACAATCGGCTTGTTGAGGGTGATGGCGCCGGTGGAGCCGTAGAACCCGGCGTCACCAAAGGCGACCATGCCTCCGTCGGTGGCGACGAGCCAGTAGCCCTTGCCGGACGGGGTGGCGGCCATGCCGACGATCGGCTTGTTCAGGGCGATCGCGCCGGTCGAGCCGAAGAACTTGGCGTCTCCGTAGGCGAAGATGCCGCCGTCGGAGGCCACCAGCCAGTAGCCGTTGCCCGAGGGGGTCGAGGCCATGCCCACGATGGGCTGGTTGAGCTTGATGGCGCCGGTGGAGCCGAAGAAGCGGGCGTCGCCGAACCCGAAGATGCCGCCGTCGGAGGCCACCAGCCAGTACCCGTTGCGGGAGGGCGTGGTGTCCGTGCCCACGATGGGGCGGGTGAGGCCCAGCGCCCCTGCCGAGCCGTGGAACACGGCGTCGCCGAAGCCGAAGATGCCGCCGTTGGCGGAGGCCAGGCGATAGCCGCCGGAGCCGGGGGCCGACGGCGGTGCCGGCGATGCCGGGACCGGTGACGCCAGGTTGGCGGAGGGGATGGCCGCACCGGTCATGAAGTTCACGGTCACGAAGATGGTGGCGTCAGGGGCCAGGGAGACGCCGATGCCCACGGAGTCGAAGGCTCCGTCGACCATCTGGCGGAGATGGGTGGGGCTGGCGACGAAGGCGTCGTGGATCTGCTGCACGCTCCCGCCCACGCCTACGTTCTCGCCGAGCCGGGTCCAGTCCGAGGGGGCCTGGGCCGACAGGTTCGGGTTGTGGGATATGTCGTTGGCCCGCAGCATCTGCTGGGACCACGAGCGGGCCACGGCCGCCAGGTCTTCTCTCACGGCCAGGGGGCGAAGCCCCCGCTGGAGGCGCAGCTCGTTCAGCTTGGCGAGGAACCCCGCCTCCCGGTTCGGGTCGGCCGTTGCGGCACGAAGCCCTATGGGGCTCCCTACCACCAGTGCCAGCGCGACGGTAACCAGAACTAGACCGCGGTACAGCTTGCCCATGCGAATGCCCTCCACGTGTTAGATCCCACGGAGGGCGAGGCCCCCATTCGGTAGCTCGGCTGCCTTGTGAGCTTTCGCTCCGTCAGGCCCGTGGCTTTGCGTCGGCGGGTTTCCCCGCTTTTGCCGTTTCGTGGGTTGGATGTACTGCTGCCAACATCTTCGGCCGCCGGAGCGGTCTCCTTGAGGAGAGGCGTCCCCGGACCGGTTATGGACCGGTTATGGAGAGGTGCCCGCGTCGAGCACCGTGGCCATGACGCTGGGGCGGTCGGTCATGATCCCGTCCACTCCCAGGGCCAGCAGCCGGCGCATCTCCTCCTCCTCGTCGATGGTCCACACGTGGACGGCCAGACCATGGTCATGGGCGGCGGCCACGAAAGCCTCGTCCACCACCGTCTGGCCGTAGAGCTCGGCCGGGACCTGCAGGGCGTGGTGGCGCGTCGGCGGTGGTGGCGATCCGCCCCGGACGGCGAGGAAGAAGGCGGCCGTGTCACCGGTGCCGGCGGCGGTGCTCACCGCTGGCGCACAGGAGGAGAAGGTGGCGACGGCGTGGTCGAGGAACGACGCCACGATCACGTCGTCGGTTCGGCCGAACTCACCAAGCAGCTGCGCCAGCAGCTCCTCGTAGGGCTCCACGTCGGGAGCTGTGAGCTTTATGTCGAGGTTGAGGTAGGTGCCCGGGAAGTTCTCGAGCACCTCGACCAAGGTCGCGATGCGCAGGTCGGGATCAGCTGGGGCCCGTCCCCGCAGGATGTAGGCGTCCTCGGGAGCCTCGTGGTCCACCACGGTGCCCGGCACCCACCAGTAGGCGTTGTCCAGCGACTGCACCTCGGCCAGCGTGAGCTGGGCGATCCGCCCGGAGCTGTTCGTGGTCCGGTCGACGGTGGGGTCGTGGCACACGACGAGCTGGCGATCGAGGGTGGCGTGGACGTCCAGCTCCAGACCGTGGGCGCCGGCACCCGCCACGGCCCGGCGCATCGCGTACATCGTGGAGGACGGGTTCTCCTTGGCGCCGCCCTGGTGGGCGTAGTTGAGCACCCGCCGGCTGAGCCAGGGATTGTCCACGGCGAACGGTAGCCTCGCCGCGTGTTCGACCACGCCTTCCTGCAGGCCATCGGGGCCCTCCGGCGGTCGGTGGAGGGGGCGCTGCTGGAGCGTCACACCTTCGAGGAGCGGCTCCAGATCGACGTCCTGCTGGGCGACCTCTCCTGGGAGACCTCCTACACGCTGCCGGGGGAGGGCGTGCCGCCCCGGGTCCAGTCCGAGATCGCCTTCGACTGGCCCACCTGGAGCCAGACCGCCTACCGCTCCTGGTCCATGGGTGAGGGTCTGGGCGACCCCCCCGAGATAGACGTGGAGATCGCCGTGCGCATCCAGCGCATGGCCGCGGCGCCGGAGCCGGCCACGGTGCTGGCCGTCCTTCCCGAGAACGGCCCGTCGGTGCTGGGGGACGGCGCCGAGCGCAGCGGGCCGAGCATCGAGCAGCACAGCGAGGCCGGCTCCGACGTCGTCCACTTCGCCTTGGAGGTCTCCTACTCGGGCGTCCTGCGCCTCGAGGAGGACGTTCTGGAGGACAACACCCGGCTCGACCAGCTCCTCGGGGGGATCGGGGGGTGGGTGGCATCGACCCTGGTGCGCCTGGCCGACCTCGACATCGCCTTTTTGCCCCCGGAGATGGAAGAGGGCGGTCGTCGATAGCGGTGGGCGCGGAAGGCGTTCCCGTGGTCGCCGCCGGCCGCGAGCTGGTGATCACCCACCCGGACAAGGTGTTCTTCTCCGAGCGGGGCGAGACCAAGCTCGACCTGGTGCGTTACTACCAGTCGGTCGAGGAGCCGTTGATGGAGGCCATGGGAGGCCGCCCGGTTCTGCTGCAACGGTTCCCCAACGGGGCCGAGGGGTCGTCGTTCTTCCAGAAGCGGGTGCCGTCGAGCCGGCCGGAGTGGCTGGAGACGGCCATCGTCAGCACGCCCAACGGCACCACGTCGGACGCCCTGGTCGCCGCCGACCTGGCCCATGTGCTGTGGGCCGTCAACATCGGCTGCCTCGGGTTCCACGTGTGGCCCTCGCGGGCGGCGGACCCCGAGCACGCCGACGAGCTGCGGATCGACCTCGACCCGACGCCGGGCGTCACCTTCCCGATGGTCCAGGAGGCGGCCCGGGAGGTGCGATCGCTGCTGGAGGAGGTGGGGTTGTCCGGCCTGCCCAAGACGACCGGCAACCGGGGCATCCACGTCTACCTGCGCCTACTGCCCCGCTGGACCTCCTACGAGGTGCGGTCAGCCGCCGTGGCCGTGGCCCGGGAGCTGGAGCGCCGGCGCCCCGATCTGGTGACCGCGGCCTGGTGGAAGGAGGAGCGGGGAACGCGGGTGTTCGTGGACTTCAACCAGAACGCACCCCACAAGACGATCTTCGGGGCGTGGTCGGTGCGGGCCCGGCCCGGCGCGCAGGTGTCGACCCCGTTCACCTGGGACGAGCTCGACGCGGTGGACCCCGACGCCTTCACGGTGGCCACGGTCCCCGCCCGAGTGGACCGCCTGGGAGACCCTTGGGGCGGCGCCGGCGCACAGTCTCTGGAGCCGTTGCTGGCCCTCCACGAGCGTGATCAGGCCGCCGGCCTCCCCGACGCCCCCTGGCCCCCCGTGTACCCCAAGATGCCGGGTGAACCCCCCCGGGTGGCCCCCAGCCGGGCTCGCAAGCCGCCGGCCGACTAGCCGGCGCCGGTGGCGCGCCGACGCTCCTCTAGGGGTGGCGGAAGATGGGGACGGCCAGGGCGGCCAGGGAGGTCTGGGGGCGGGCGCCCACATGGCTGATGACCTCGGCGGCCGCCACGCTCCCCAGCCGGGCGCACATCTCCAGGTCGGCGGCGTGGGTGAGTCCGAACAGGAAGCCGGCGGCGTAGAGGTCGCCGGCGCCGGTGGTGTCGACGACCTCGTCCACCGGCTCCGCCGGCACCTCCACCACGTCGCCGTCGGCCACCACCACCGACCCCGCCGGCCCCCGTGTGATGGCCACGATCTCGCAGGTCCCCCTAGCTGCCGACAAGACCTCGTCCAGCGAGGTCACATCGAACAGCGACAGCGCCTCCACCTCGTTGGCGAACAGCACGTCGATCGACCCGGCGGCCAGCAGGCCCAGGAACTCCTGGCGGTGGCGGTCCACGCAGAAGGGGTCGGAGAGGGTGAAGGCCACCCGCTGGCCGGCGTCGTGGGCCCAGGCCATGGCCTGCACCAGGGCAGAGATGGCGTCGGGCGGGTCCCACAGGTACCCCTCGAGGTAGGTGATCTGGGACCGGGTCACGAGGTCCCGATCGATGTCCTCGGCCGCCAGCCGCCGGGCCGCTCCCAGGTAGGTGGTCATCGTGCGTTGCGCGTCGGTTGTGACCATCACGAGGCACAGCGCAGTCGCCTCGCCTTCGGTGGCCGGCGGCGTGGAGAACTCCACGCCGATCGAGCGGATGTCGTGGGTGAACACCCGGCCGAGCTGGTCGTCCCGCACCTTGCCGACGAAGGCGGCGGCCCCACCGAAGGAGGCCACCCCGGCGACCGTGTTGGCCGCCGATCCCCCCGACGACTCGACGGCCGGCCCCATGGCCGCATAGGTCGCCTCCACCTGGTCGGCGTCCACCAGGATCATGCTCCCCTTCACCAGCCCGTGCAGCTCGAGGTCCTCCTCGGTGGCGGGGGCGATCACGTCGACGATCGCATGTCCCACCGCCGTCACGTCGAGGGCATCTCCCGGCACGCTCGGCGAACCTAGTGCCCCGTCAGGAGCACTGGCCCCGGGCGCGCTAGAAAGACGGACCTTGAACACGCACCGACTCCCCCGCGGCGTTGCCCCCGAGCACTACGACCTCACCTTCACTCTCGACATCGAGGGCTCGTCCTTCGCCGGCGAGGAACGGGTCCAGGTGCAGGTGCACGAGCCCACCCCCAGGCTGGTTCTCAACGCCGCCGACCTGGACATCCTCGATGCCGAGCTGGTAGCAGACGACGGAACGGTTCTCGCCGGCCGGCCCACCGTGGACCCGGAGCACGAGCAGGTGGTCATCGAGCTCGACGGCACCGCCGGCACCGGCGCCCACACCCTGCACCTCACCTTCGCCGGGCGCTTCTCCGAGAAGCTCCAGGGCATCTACCGAAGCAACTTCACCGACGAGGACGGGCGGCCCCAGGCACTGGCCGCCACCCAGTTCGAGCCGGCCGACGCCCGCCGCGCCTTCCCGTGCTGGGACGAACCCGACTTCAAGGCCACCTTCGCCGTCACCCTCATCTGCGACAAGGCGCTGGCCGCCATCTCCAACTCCGAGGTGTCCGAGGAGACGGAGCTGGGCAACGGCAGGAAGCAGGTTCGCTTCGCCCCGACCATGCGCATGTCGAGCTACCTCGTGGCCTTCGTGGTGGGACCACTGGAGACCACTGTCCCCGTGGCTGTCGACGGCGTGCCGCTGCGGGTGGCCTGCGTGCCCGGCAAGCTCGAGCTGAGCGGCTTCTCCCTGGAGATCGGCGCCCACGCCCTGCGCTACTTCAGCCGCTACTTCGGCGTCCCCTACCCGGCCGGCAAGCTCGACCTCATCGCCCTCCCCGACTTCGCCATGGGCGCCATGGAGAACCTGGGCGCCGTGACCTTCCGCGAGGCCCTCCTCCTCGTCGACCCCGACCGGGCCACCCGATCCGAGCTGGAGCGGGTGGCCGACGTCGTCGCCCACGAGCTGGCCCACATGTGGTTCGGCGACCTCGTCACCATGCGCTGGTGGAACGGCATCTGGTTGAACGAGGCCTTCGCCACGTTCATGGAGCTGCTGTGCATCGACGACTTCCGACCCGACTGGCAGCGGTGGGTCACCTTCGCCCTCAGCCGCGGCCACGCCATGCTCGTGGACGGCCTGGCCTCCACCCGGGCCATCGAGTTCCCGGTGGACAGCCCCGACGAGGCGGAGCAGATGTTCGACGTGCTCACCTACCAGAAGGGCGCCGGCGTGCTCCGCATGCTGGAGATGTACGTGGGCGCCGAGCCGTTCCGCAACGGCATCGCCGCCTACATCGCCGAGCACAGCTACGACAACACCGACACCAGTGACCTGTGGGACGCCCTCGAAGCGTCCACCGGCGAGCCGGTACGGAGCACGATGGACTCCTGGATATACCAGCCCGGCTACCCGTTGGTGTCGGTGGCCTCCGGTGCCGGCGGCCGCGAGATCGCGCTGAGCCAGCGCCGGTTCCGCTACCTCGACGACGGTGACTCCGGTGGCGACAACGGTGACACAAGCGCCGCCGCCGCCTGGCAGGTACCCGTGATGCTGCGGGCCTCGGTCAAGGGCGAGACCCTCCAGCAGCGGGTCCTCCTCGGGCCCGATACGACCACCGTCGACCTCGGTGGCCCGGCCGACTGGGTCGTGGTGAACGAGGGAGGCTGGGGCTTCTACCGGGCCCGCTACGACAAGGACCTCCTGGCCGGTCTCACCGGGGCCTTCACCTCCCTCGACGCCCTCGAGCGGTTCAACCTCGTGAGCGACACCTGGGCCGCGGTGCTGGCCGGCGCCTCACCCGTGGAGGATTTCCTGGCGCTGGCCACGACGGCGAGCGAGTCGGGGGAGACCGACCCCAGTGTGTGGTCGGCCATCGCCGGCGCCCTGAGCTTCCTCGACCGCATGTTGCCCCTGGAGAACAGGGCGCCACTGCAGGAGATGGTGAAGGCGCTGCTCTCGCCACTCGCCGAGGAGCTGGGGTGGTCACCGGCCCCCGGCGAGACCGAGCGCACCGGGACCCTCCGCGCCACCGTCCTGTCGACCCTAGGTATCCTCGGTGCCGACGCCGCCGTGGTGGCGCAAGCACGGGAGCTGCACGCCAGGGAGCTGGCCGAGCCCGGCTCGGTCGACGCCGACGTGGCCGCGGCCGTGGTCACCATCGTCGCCGTCCACGGTGACGAAGCCGACTACGCCGTCCACCTGGACCGATACAAGGCGGCGGCGACACCCCAGGAGGAGGTCCGCTATCTCTACAGCCTCGCTTCCTTCGAGGACGAGGCTCTCGTGAAGCGGACCCTCGATTTGGCCATGGGCGACGAGGTGCGCACCCAGAACGCCCCGTTCCTCATCTCCCAGCTCATCGCCAACCGCCGGGGCGGGGCACTGGCGTGGGCGGCGGTGAAGGAGCAGTGGGACGAGCTGATCGAGCGCATCCCGGACAAGCTCGTCGACCGCATGCTCGAGGGTGTGACGGCGCTGTCGGTGCCGGAGGTGGCGGCCGACGTGCGGTCGTTCCTGGAGGCGCACCCGGCGCCGTCCCGGCAGCGCACCGTGGCTCAGCTCCTCGAGCGCCTGGACATCGCCGTGGCTTTCCGCCGGCGGGAGGCGGCGTCGCTTCCCGCCACCCTTGCCCGCCTCTAGCGCCCCGTCTAGCGCTTCTTGGGCATCTTCTTAATGGCCCGGTGGACGATACGGCCCTGCTGGTTCTCCGCCGCTCTGGCCCAAGGCTCCCGGCCCGACTCCTCCAGCTCGGCCTGGAGCTTGCGGTAGCTGGCCACCCGGTCCCTGTCGAGCCGCCCGTCCGCCACCGCGGCCACCACCGCGCACCCCGGCTCGTTGGTATGGACACAGTCACGGAAGCGGCACTGCTCGGCCATCTCCTCGACGTCGGGGAAGGTCATGGCCACGCCACCCTCGGCGCCGTCCAGCCCCACCGACCGCAGGCCCGGCGTGTCGATGAGCACGCCGCCGCCGGGGACCACGAGCAGGTGCCGGGACGAGGTGGTGTGACGTCCCTTGTGATCCCCCGCCCGGACCTCGCCGATGGCCTGCCTGTTCTCCTTCAGGAGCCGGTTGACGAGGGTCGACTTTCCCGATCCCGAAGGGCCGAGGAACACCGCCGAGCGGTTGGGGCGGAGCAGGGCCGACACTGCGTCCACGCCCAGGCCGGTGGCCGCGCTGGTGAGGAGCACCTCGACGCCGACGGCCCTGGCCGAGACCGTTTCGGCCAGCACCGCGGCTTCGTCCGACGCATCGGCCTTGGTCAGCACCACGACAGGAACAGCGCCGCTGTCCCACGCCAGCACCAGCTCCCGTTCCACCCGATTGAGGTTGAGGGGGCGGTCGAGGGACGCGACGACCAACACGAGGTCGACGTTGGCGGCCAGCACCTGGCCCGCCCGCTCGAGGGTGGAGCGTCGGGGCAGGATGTGCTGCACCGCCGGCCCGGGATCGAGACTGATCACCACCCAGTCGCCGGTGGCCGGCAGGACATCCGCCGTTGCCCGAAGCTTCCCGGTCGCGGTGTGGGCGCTGCAGCGGTCGCGGTCGACCCGGCTGACCCGGGCGGGAACGTGGAACGGCTCGGCCACCGAGCGGTAGAGAGTCGAGACCCGCTCGTCCCATCCCAGTTCCACCAGCATGTCGAAGGACGGGTCGGAGGTCACGAGTTGCTCCCGGCGAGAGTACCGGGGCGGCCGAGAGCGCCGGCCGCTCAGAAGCCGTCCATGGCGACCATGGGCTGGTTGAGCTTGATGGCGCCGGTGGAGCCGACGAACTTGGCGTCGCCGAAGGCGAACACGCCGCCGTCGGCGGCGACCAGCCGGTAGCCCTCGCCGGCTGCCGTACGGCTCATCCCGACGATGGGCTGGTTGAGCTTGATGGCGCCGGTGGACCCCTGGAAGCGGGCGTCACCAAAGGCGAATATGCCGCCGTCGCTGGCCACCAGCCAGTAGCCCAGCCCGCTGCGGGTGGCGGCCATGCCGACCACGGCCTGGTTCAGGCGCACGCCACCGGTGGAGCCGCGGAAGGCGGCGTCGCCGTAGGCGAAGATGCCGCCGTCGGCCGCCACCAGCCAGTAGCCCTTGCCGTCGGGATCCGGAGCCATGCCCACGATGGGCGAGTTGAGGCGCATGGCGCCGGTGGAGCCGGAGAACGGGGCGTCGAAGGCGAAGATGCCGCCGTCGGCCG
>DATLOM010000037.1:0-8220 GCA_035536185.1 Acidimicrobiales bacterium
CCAGCATGTTCTCGGTGGCGATGGCGTCGTCGACGACACCTTGGGCAACCACCGCAGAGATCGCGCCAGGATCGAAGGAGGCGGCGTAGATCGAGACCGCGGTGCGGATCTCTTTCATCGTCGGGCCCTCGAACATGACACCTCCTCTTCCTCTTGTAACTGGTTCCAAAGAGGAGGGCCGTATCGCCGGCACCTCGAGGCGTCACTGACTACTCTACACGAACAAGTGTTCCCAAGTCAGTCGATCGGAAACTTTTTTGCACGGGTCACCAACTGCCGCTCGCGCCCCCGCCACCGAAGCTGCCGCCACCTCCGCCGCTGGAACTGCCGCCACTGCTCGAGCTGCCACCGCCCCGGCCCGAACCGCCTCCGGAGAAACCGCCTCCAGAGAAACCGCCTCCAGAGAAACCGCCTCCGAAGAATCCTCGGCCGTGATGTGAGCTGTGCTCAGAGTGGTCGTTGCCCCAGCCCGTGCCGAAGAACATCGGGCTCCGGCCGCCACCCCATCCGGACCCGCCGCGGAAGAAACTGCTCACAACTCCGATGACCGCTACCAGGATGAAGAGCGGCACGAACCAGGAGAACGGGTTGTCATCCCGGCCCCCGTCGAACCCGAAGTCGCCGTTCCCGAGCTCCGGCGTAAACTCACCGTCGACAGGTTCAGGAGTGAACGGTGGCGCTGCCTCCTGGCGCGGCTCACCCACCTCGGGATCGCCGAGAGCACGCCGGATCGCATTGGTCCCGGCAATCAGCGCCGCACCCACGTCGCCCTGCTGAAGGAGTGGGACGACGTGAATGTCGATGATTCGCTGGGCCTCGGCGTCGGGAAGCACTGTCTCCAGCCCGACGCCCACCTCGATGCGCAGCCGGCGGTCCTCGTGGGCGATCAGCAGAAGGACGCCGTTGTTCCTCTCCTTCGTGCCGAGGGCCCATGTGCGGGCCAGTTCGAGCGAGTACTCCTCGATCGGCTTCTGACCCGTTGTCCGCACGACGGCTACTGCCACCTGGTTCGTGCTTCGCGCCTGGTAGTCGAGCAACGCCTCGTTCACCCGGGTCTCGACATCGTCGGGCACGACACCGGCCTGGTCGACCACCGGCGCAGAGAACGGCGGAAAGCTTTCTGGCGTGGGCGCCTGAGCCTGCGCTGGGACATGGGTGACGAAGAACACGCTCAACATCAGCAGAGCGCCGGCGGCGCAACCGCTCAGGCCGTTCACCACCGCCGCCGCCCTACCGTGCTGCCCGCTGCGGTCACGTCCACACCCCCTTTCCAATGACTGTACCGCGGCAATCGGATATGGCCCCGGCTGGCTAAGGGGCTCAGACGGAGCGGAGGCGGACGCCGTGAGACGCGTAGCCCCGCGGCCAGGGGGAGTGCACCCTGAACACTTATCGGCCGTCGCCGCCTCGTTGTTGCTACCGGTACAAGCGGTTGCCGTTGCGTGGTGCAACTCCGCGGAACGCGCTGGCCGTGATGCTAATATGCTTGCACTGTTCGGGATTCGCCGGCCACGCGGCCGCCATCATCTCCGCCTGCTCCCGGCAACCGTAGGCGCCCAGGCCACGTGGCTTGTAGACGTTCAGCACCTGGATCACCAGCAACCCAACCCGGCCGAGGTAGAGGCAAGGCCGGCGCCGGGATCAGTGCTCGTGTTCGATGCGCTGCACCAGGAGGCCCTTGCCCATGTCGGCGGCACGCCGGTAGCCCTGCTGGACCTGCCCGAAGAAGGTCCGCAGCTCGTCGTCGGTCTCGGGGTCGTCGATGTACATCTGGATCGTCTCCGCCCCCTGGAGAGCGTGGTAGACGACGCTGATGACGTTGTAGGTGGGGTCGGAGGTGCCGGTCGGCTGGTCGCTCATGGCTCCTACCTCTCCCATTACCGCACCGCCCACACCTCGGCCGGGCCGCGTGTGGTTGGCTTTAGGGGTGCCGCCGAGGGCAGTGGCCAAGGGTTTGAGCGACGAGCTCGAGAAGGGCCGCCGCCTCTGCGCCAAGCGGGCCTGGGCCGACGCCTACAAGGTGCTGACGTCCCTGGACCAGGTCGATGCCCTGGGGGCCGAAGACCTCGAGTTGCTGGCCACGGCGGCGTGGATGGTCGGGCGCGACGACGACGTGGTGAGCGCCCTCGAGCGGGCCCAGCGCCTCCACGTGGAGCGGGGCGTGCCACTCGGGGCGGTGAAGTGCCACTTCTCGCTCTACATCAACCTGGCCCTGCGAGGCGAGATGGGTGCCGCCGACGGGTGGATCAGCCGTTCCCACCGGTTGGTCGCCGGCCAGGAGCAGGACTGCCTCGAGCACGGTTGGCTGCAGGTGCCCGTCGCCTTCGAGAACCTCGAGGGAACCGGTGACTTCGACGCCGCCTACGACGCCGCCGGCACCGCCGCCGACCTTGGAGCCCGCTTCCACGACACCGACCTCCACGTGTTCGCCGTGCACATGCAGGGGCACGCCCGCATACAGCAAGGCCGGGTGGCGGAGGGGCTCCGCCTGCTCGACGAGGCGATGGTCTCCGTTGCCGCCGGCGAGGTGTCGCCGGTGCTCACCGGGCTGATCTACTGCAGTGTGATCGGCGGCTGCCACGAGGCGTTCGCATTGCGGCGGGCCCACGAATGGACAATGGCCCTGTCCCGGTGGTGCGCCGACCAGCCCGACATGGTGGCCTTCTCAGGCCAGTGCCTGATCCACCGGGCCGAGATCCTCCAGCTCCACGGCACCTGGCGTGACGCCCTGCAGGAGGCGCGGCGGGCCTGCGAGCGCTTCGGCCTGGGCATGAACGAGCTGGCCGCGGCCGAGGCTCTGTACCGGCAGGGGGAGATCCACCGCCTCCAGGGCGACTACGCCGGCGCCGAGGAGGCCTACCGGGACGCCAGCCGTGGCGGCTTCGAGCCACAGCCCGGCCTCGCCCTGCTCCGGCTGGCCCAGGGGAACGGGGAGGCCGCCGCGGCCACCAGTCGCCGGCTGGTGGGCGAGGCCGCGGGGCCCGCGGTGCGGGCGAAGTTCCTCCCTGCCCACGTGGAGATCATGCTGGCCGTTGGCGACTTGGAGGCCGCCCGTCGTGCCTCGGCAGAGCTCGACGAGATGTCGGCGGGACATCCGAGCGAGATGCTGGAGGCGATCGCCGCCCAGGCGAGAGCGGCCGTTCACCTGGCCGAGGGGGACGCCCCTGCGGCCCTTGCCGCTCTACGGACGGCTTCCCACGTCTGGCAGGACCTCGGGACTCCGTACGAGGCGGCCCGGGTGCGGGTCCTCATGGGCCTCACCTGCCGGGCGCTGGGCGACCAGGACACCGCGCAGCTGGAGCTCGAATCGGCCCGTGGTGCCTTCGAGCGGCTGGGGGCGGAGCCGGACATCGCCCGGGTCGATTCCATCCTGACACCGGAGGCGCCGGCCGCCGCGCCTACCGACCGCTTCGGGTTGACGGCCCGTGAGCTGGCCGTGCTGCGCCTGGTGGCGCAGGGCCGCAGCAACCGTGACATCGCCGCGTCGCTGTTCATCAGCGAGCACACGGTGGCTCGTCACGTCCACAACATCTTCGCCAAGCTGGGCGTGTCCTCCCGTGCCGCCGCCGGCGCCTTCGCCTTCGGCCACGATCTCGTCTGAGGTCGCTGCCGCCTACAAAGAACTGACCACTGCCACTCGCGCAGAAATGGCCGATTCCGGCGATGCCGGCGGCCCCACATTTCCTTACCGTTGCCCCCATCGGCTTTCGATCGGCGAGGCCGAGAACGGGAGGTACATGAGATGACCACACAGCAGGTGGAGACGAGTGAGGCAAGGGTCGTGTTCGATCGCATGACCGAAGCGGTGATGGGCGGGAAGCTGGAGGATCTGGCCGGCCTCTACGCCGCCGACGCAGTCGCCAGCACCCCGGAAGGCGAGATCAGGGGCAACGAGCAGATCGTCGCCTACCTGAAGCAGTTCGTGGACGCCTTCCCCGACCTTCACTGGGAGCCTTTGTACACCCACGAGAGCGGCAACACCGCCGTTGACGAAGGCTTCGTCGTAGGTACCCACACCCAGCCGCTGGTCATGCCCAACGGCGAGACCCTCGCCCCCACCGGCCGCCAGCTCCGCCTCCGGGAGTGCGACATCGTCACCGTCGAGGGCGGCCGGATCACGAGCCACCGCTTCTACTACGACCAGATGGAGCTGCTCGGCCAGCTCGGCGTGCTTCCCCCCGGCGCCTGAGCTTTGGGATCCGACCGGGGCCATCGCTCCCGGTCGGCATACGGTGTCGAGGTCGAGGGAGGCGGCTGCGGCTGTCTCGTCCATCCGAGGTCTCGAACAAAGGAAGCTGACCCATGCGGTTCCGCCGTGGTGCAGAGCTGGACGTCTCCCAGGTCTCCGATCGGCGCCGCATGGGCCCGGGCATGGCGGTGGGAGGCGGCGGCATCATCGGCCTTGTCGTGCTGGTGATCTCGCTCCTCTCCGGCGGCTCGGGGGGCGCGCCCGAGTTGAACCTGGGCGAGCCGGAGTCGGACCTGTCGGCTCAGTGCCGTACCGGAGAGGATGCCAACCAGCGTGACGACTGCCGGATCGTCGGCGTCGTCAACAGCGTGCAGGACTACTGGACCGACAACCTCGACGGGTACCGGGAAGCCAAGACCGTCTTCTTCGCGGGCGGGACCAACACCGGCTGCGGCTCCGCCACCTCTGCCGTTGGGCCGTTCTACTGCCCGGCGGACTCGACCATCTACATCGACCTCGGCTTCTACGAGCAGCTCCGCACCCGATTCGGGGCCCAGGGCGGGCCCTTCGCCGAGGCCTACGTCATCGCCCACGAGTACGGCCACCACGTGGAGAACCTGCTCGGCGTGCTGGAGCGGGCCCGCGCCGGCGGCGCCGACACCGGCCCCCAGAGCAGCGCCGTTCGGGTGGAGCTGATGGCCGACTGCTTCGCCGGCATGTGGGCCAAGGGCGCGGTGGCCACCGGCTACATCGAAGAGCTCACCGATGCCGACATCGCCGACGGCCTCGACGCCGCCGCCGCCATAGGCGACGACCGGATCCAGGAAACGGCCCAGGGCCGGGTCACGCCGGAGTCGTGGACCCACGGCTCTTCCGAGCAGCGCCAGCGCTGGTTCCTCGCCGGCTACCGCGGCGCCGCCCGCGCCGCCTGCGACACCTTCGCCGCCCCCCAGGTCTAATCCCGTTCAGTCGTCGTCGCCGCTCCAGGCTCGGTCTTCGGCGTCCCACTTCTCGTTGCGGGACTCGACGAGCTGGCGCCAGTTCCTGGCCGCCTCTTCAGTCGGATAGGGGCCCATCATCTCGCCGGCCGGGCAGCGGTCGGCACCGTGCTCCACCCGGCCGTGGTGCACGCACCAGTACCAGCCTTCTGCAGCCTCGGCCATCACAACCGTTTCTACTCGGACTTTCGCAGGGCGTGAACGGCCACGGCGTGGAGCTGACCGTCCTGGCCGACGGCCGGGCTGTACTCCACCGGCTCGCCATTGGCCAGAGCGGGGCTCGTGCCCTGATCGATGTCTGCCGCCTCCACGAACACGTCGTACGAACCGTCGTCCGGGGCGATGAAACCGAAGCCGCGGTCCTGGCGGAACACCCGTACTCGTCCGGCGGTCATGATCCTTACACGACCCGCCGGCCGCGGTAACCGGAGAAGGCGCCGGCGATCACGAGCACCAGGGCGATGATGAGCGCCCACTTCAGTCCCTCGATGAACAGGCCGAGCCCTCCGAACAACAGGGCCAGCAGCAGAAGCAGAACGACGACGCCCATGACGTCTCCTCTCAGGTTGGGGGGATTTTCCTTGCTGCTCAAAGGCGTACCGTCGGGGGGGACCCGCCACACCTGCAACGGATGCTCATTTCGCAAGTCGCTAGATCGGACTAGTCCACGTCGGAAGGTTCGGTGCGGGCCGGCCGGGGCCCCGGTGCAGGGCATCTGGTGAACAGGACATGGGCGCTGTGGCCGCTGGTCGCCTTGAAGCCTTCTTGTCCGATGACGGATCACGCGTGCGCCGGATCGAGAACGGGAAGCGGAGACTTCGGAGAAGTTTCGGGTCGCGTTGCGCAGGTCCTGGCGTGGGAGCTCCCTGACCTTCGAGAGAATCGAAACCGCCGCCCGCACACGTCTCGATCGACCCGACCGCAGCAGAGCAGGCCGATCCCGCACTCGTACCCAAACGACGCCGGCGAGCTACTGCATGGCGAGACCACGGTCACGAGATCGTCCGTCGACGCCTTGCTTCGCGGCGAGAAGCTCCACGCCCGCTCCTTCGCACCTCTCGACGCCGCAGGGCCGACCGCTCAGCGCCAGGAGCAGCGCCTCGGCGGAGCCGCGGACAACCGGGCCCTCTCCCCACATCCAGTCCACGTCGGTCGCCTCGAGCCTGAGGCCGCTCGCTCGGTCCTTGCTCCCGATGAAGCCCTCGACGGACGGCGCGGTACTGAGGGCGGCGAAGAGCAGCTCCTCCGATACGTCCGCCCGCAGCCCCAGTGGAATGGCGACGTCGAAGCGATGAACCACCTGGTCGACGAACAGCTCGGGTGGGGACATGATGGCCGCGACCCCAGTGGGCTCCGGCTGTCCGACGTGACGCTCGAACTCGTCGACGATGGTCGCCGCGTCGAGGGCGGAAGCGAACTGGATCGCCCCTCGCTTCACCGCCTCAGGTACCGAGCCCACCTCGGCCACGACCTCTGCAACCTCCTCGGGAGAGAAGAGGTAGCCGGTGATGATGTGGGCCGGGACGTGACGGACCTGCCACCCGTCGCACAGTGACGGCTCCTCCCAATCGGAGCCACCTACGTCCCCGAGAGTCGTCGCCATGTCTTTCACCGCCGCCAGCCGCAGCTTGTTGTAGTCGAACTCCATTTGACCTCCTCAGATAGCAGTTGAACTTCGAGTACAAGTCTTGCCTGGGGACGCCTGTCCGGCCACCGTGCCGACCGCCCAATGATCCTCGTGGTAACCCCCCCGCACGAGGTGGTGCCGTCTCGGCGCGCGGCCATCGCAATCTGCCCGCTGGCAGCCAGCGGACGCTGCCCACACAAGGCCATCTCGTCACGCAGGGTGCTGGCGGCGGGTACACGACAGCCGTGCCGGTGCCGCCCTCGACGGGCGCCCCCTCCAGCTATAGGGGGGCGTGCCCCTGCCGACCAGCCTCTCTGACCTCCGCTGCGGCCCGACGCCGCGGCAGGCGCCCTTGGTGGCCGGGTGGGTCGGCAAGCCCCGTTCGAGACGTGCTCACCGCAGTCGGAGCAGACGGTGGCGCTGTCCGGCGGAACCACCTCTCGTTCCAGCGTCGTGAAAGCGTCTGGCGACAGCGCCTCCCGCATCAAATCCCGCCCACCTGTCGGTGGTCCGATGCGGTCCGCAGCCGGATACAATTGGACCGATGGTCAGCGTCCAGTTCGAACGAGTCGAGGTGCTCGAACTGCTCGCCATGACCTTGGCTCATCTGAACGACGCCGAGGCGAGAGCGGAGATCTCACCTCGCGTCGCTCTGCTGATGGCCATCCGAGACAAGATTGCTCTCGCCCTCCTGGAGGAGCCATGACCTACAGCGACGCACAAGTCGCCGCCGCCGTTGCCGCCGTCGAGAAGTATCGAGGTGGCGAGACTGGAGAGCTTGGTGCTGCGCTGGCTGTTGTTGGTCTGAGCGCAGACAGAGCCGCCAAGGAAACCCAGATCCGCGACGACATGATCCGAGTGGCACACCGAGCCGGTGCCTCGCTCCGCCAGCTCGCCGAGGTGTCTGGCCTAGATCGCAAGACGGTGACTGCGATCGTCGGCACCAACGCGCCCGCAAGCGACTAACAGGCGGGGCTACCTGCCAAGTCGCATCCTCGGTGGTCGACGCTCGTGGCTCAAGACTGGCCGCCGAGAAGCACTACGCCGTCGCCAGAGAGCTCGGACAGGAAGTCACTTCGACCAAGGAGGGCTCCGCAGAGGGCCAAGGCGGGGCCGGACACAATTGCCCCGCCGGAGCCGAGCCGGACGTCGAGGTCAGTGGCCTCAAGGGTAAGGCCGCCGATCGGGCGCGCACCGAAGCCCTTGACAGCTTTCCAGCTGGTGACGAAGGTCAGCGCGCTGCGGAGGGCGTCGGGGGCGATGGGGCGTGACCGTCCGAGGGGACGCAAGACATCGGCGCCGTGTACGACGACGTCGGTGAGCGGTGCGCCGAATGCCATACCGGGAGGCGCACGCCGGCTCGTGGCCCGCAGCACCTCAAGTACGCGCCGATATGGACTTCGCCA
>DATLOM010000038.1:0-2204 GCA_035536185.1 Acidimicrobiales bacterium
CTCATCAACGAGTACTGCAACCCCTGCGAGGCCATCGTCGACGGTGAGCTGCGCGAGGTGCCGCCGCTCGAAGAGCTGGAGGCGTTCTCCCTGGACGGCGTGGCCTACGAGGCGTTCAACACCTCGGGCGGGCTGGGCACGTTGGGCGAGAGCCTCCTCGGTCGGGTCGAGACCCTCAACTACAAGACCGTGCGCTACCCCGGCCACTGCGAGATCGTGAAGCTCCTGGTACGAGACCTGCGCCTGGCTCGCCGGCGGGACGTGCTCAAGGACGTCCTCGAGACCGCCATCCCGGTGACCGACCAGGACGCCGTGGTGGTCTTCGTGAGCGTGTCAGGTACCCGTGCCGGGGTACTCACCCAGCAGGCCTTCGCGCGCAAGATCTATCCCGCGGACGTGGGCGGCCGGCGGCTCTCGGCCATCCAGCTCACCACCGCGGCGGGCATCTGCGCCATGGCCGACCTGGTCCGGGAGGAGAAACTGCCGACGTCCGGGTTCGTCCGGCAGGAGCAGTGCGCGTTGACGGAGTTCCTGGCAAACCGGTTCGGCTCGCTCTACCTGCAAGGCAAGGATGTGGCCCAGACATGAGCCCCCAGGACATCCTCCGTGCGGTCGGGCTCGACCCGGCCGAGCTGTCCGGCGGCGACCTGACCGCCCGCAGCCCCATCGACGGCGCGGTGATCGGCCGGTTGGTGCCCACCTCGCGCCAGGAGGTCGACGCCGCCCTCGACCGGGCGGCCAGCACGTTCGCCCGGTGGCGTTCGGTGCCGGCACCCAAGCGGGGCGAGCTGGTCCGCCTGTTCGGCGAGGAGCTGCGGGCCCACCAGGACGCACTGGCTGCAGTGGTCACGCTGGAGACCGGCAAGATCCTGGCCGAGGCCCGTGGCGAGGTGCAGGAGATGATCGACGTCTGCGACCTCGCCGTCGGCCTGTCCCGCCAGCTCTACGGCAAGACCATCGCCTCGGAGCGGCCGGGGCACCGCATGATGGAGACCTGGCATCCGCTCGGCGTGGTGGGCGTCATCTCGGCGTTCAACTTCCCGGTGGCGGTGTGGTCCTGGAACACCGCGGTGGCGCTGGTCTGCGGCGATCCGGTGGTGTGGAAGCCGTCGGAGAAGGCGCCGTTGTCGGCGCTAGCCTGCCAGTCCCTCTTCGAGCGTGCCCTGCGCGCCTACAGCGGCGAGGACTGGAGCGGGTTGTCCGCTGTCCTGCTCGGCGGGCGGGACACTGGCCAGGTATTGGTCGAGGACCACCGGGTGGCCCTGGTCTCGGCGACCGGGTCAGTACCGATGGGCCGAGCAGTCGGACCGGTCGTGGCCGAGCGGTTCGGGCGCCTGCTGCTCGAGCTGGGCGGCAACAACGCCATGATCGTGGCCCCGTCAGCCGATCTCGACCTCGCGGTCCGGGCCATCCTGTTCGCCGCGGTCGGCACCGCGGGCCAGCGCTGCACCACCCTGCGCCGGCTGATCGTCCACGAGTCGATCGCCGACGATCTCCTCGCCTCCCTGGCGCGGCTCTACGACACCCTGCCCATCGGTGACCCGTTCGATCCCGCCACCCTGGTCGGTCCCCTGATCGACGCGACGGCGCTGGACGGGATGGACAAGGCCCTGGCGGCCGCCCGGGCCGACGGCGGCATCGTGCACGGCGGGGGGCGGGTGCTGGCCGACGAGTACCCGCAGGCCTGCTACGCCCGACCAGCCCTGGTGGAGATGCCGGCCCAGACCGAGATCGTGCGGCGCGAGACCTTCGCCCCGATCCTCTACGTGTTGCGCTATGACGAGCTCGATAAGGCGATAGCCGTCCACAACGACGTCACCCAGGGCCTGTCGTCCTGCATCGTCACCAACGACCTGCGGGAAGCCGAGCAGTTCCTGGCCGCCGCCGGGTCGGACTGCGGCATCGCCAACGTCAACATCGGGCCCTCCGGTGCCGAGGTCGGGGGGGCCTTCGGCGGCGAGAAGGAGACCGGTGGCGGTCGGGAGTCGGGGTCTGACTCCTGGCGCTCGTACATGCGACGATCAACGGCCACGATCAACTTCTTGACCGGCCTGCCGCTGGCACAAGGCATCGAGTTCGGACGGCGGGACCCAGCATGAACGAGCTGCTCACCAGGATCGTCGGTGCGCAACGGTGCGCGGAGCTGCTGGCCCAGGTCGCCGTCCCGCCGCAGTTGGCCACTGATGAGCAATCACGGGGCCGGG
>DATLOM010000039.1:0-60228 GCA_035536185.1 Acidimicrobiales bacterium
CCAGCATGTTCTCGGTGGCGATGGCGTCGTCGACGACACCTTGGGCAACCACCGCAGAGATCGCGCCAGGATCGAAGGAGGCGGCGTAGATCGAGACCGCGGTGCGGATCTCTTTCATCGTCGGGCCCTCGAACATGACACTCCTCTTCCTCTTGTAACTGGTTCCAAAGAGGAGGGCCGTATCGCCGGCACCTCGAGGCGTCACTGACTACTCTACACGAACAAGTGTTCCCCGTCAAGCGATTCAGCAAACTTTTCTTCTTTCGTCGTCGCTGTAGTCGCCTGGTTCACACCAACGACCGCTACATGCGTCTGCGCCCTGCTCCTTCGGCACGGTCACGGGTGGCAGAACCGAGGCTGAGCAGAGCACTGAGGTCGGGTGGGGACGATGGCTTGACCCTCACCCTTGTCCCCATGGCCGTCGACCGCCGGCGCTACCTCACTCCATCTCCGATCAGGAAATGTTCAGTTCAGGCTGGCCGACGAGAACTGAGGTCTCCCTTAGCCGGATCGGGGCAACGGTGCCCGCCTGGCCTGCGTTCGCCGTCTAGAAGAAGCCAGAGTATTAACGCCCCCCAAACGAAGGACCAGTCCCCTTCGGTTACGAACTCTGAAATCAGCCAGACCTCGAGCAGAAGCATCGCTAGAAAAAAAGCAGCGACGACGACGGATACTCGAAACCGCCGCCCTCCAAAGCTGAGCGTCTTGTGCAGAGACGGGCGCTGAAGTACCTGTTCTAGCCTCCAGAGTCCTGCGAGTGCCCCAACCATCGCCACCGCAACCGTCACCCCGGCAACAAGCGGTAGAGCGATAGCCAGAACCACCACAGCGGCAACAACTGCGTAGAAGGCAAAGGCGAACAAGGCGGCCAGGGCCACGAACCTCCGCCCGCTCATGTCCTTCCCCCCGTGTTCCCCCACCGGTTCCTTCACCAGCCCATTCTGCCAGCTCCTCGATCATGATGGCCGTGCACGCCGTAACAGAGCGACTTCTAGCTTGATTGATCGTTTACCAAGGATCGAAGTAGTAACTCCCTGGAGGAGAGGCTTGATCGAGGTACTGGAGGACGAGCGCGACCGACTGGCGCTTGCGCTGAGCCAGGGAGCGAAGGGTGCCGCTGACGAGCTGCGGCACGTCGACGAGGCGCTGGCGCAGGCTCGGCTCCATGCCGAACGGGAGGCAACGGCCGACGGCCACGGATCCACCGTCTTGGAGTGGGGTGGCCAGCCACGCCACCTGGTCGCCGAAGGCTTCGGGTGTGGCCGGGGCCGTGGCGGACCCAGCGGAAATCAGGAGAGCGGCGTCTCCCCCGCCGCCACCTCGCTCTGTCTCTCCTCCACCGCTCGGCGGTGGCTCTCGTCACCGGCCGGTCCAGCCCTGCGGCAGGTGAGCTCGGCGAAGGTGTCGTCGCTCCCGTAGAGGATGGCGGTGTCGCCGGGCTCGATTCGCGTGTGCCGCGTGGGCACGCCGAGATAGGAGCCGTCGGCCCTCACGATCCCCAGGACGAGAACGCCTTCGTCACGGAGGCGCAGCTCCCCGAGGGTGCGGCCGGTGATCCAGGAGTCGGGTGTGGCCAGCATCTCCTTCACCTCGTACTCCCCGTAGATGTGGAGGAGGGCGGCGTAGTCCCGCACGTCGAGGTCGGTGAACCGGGCCAGGCCGCGGCCGATCAACTTGGAGAGGCGCCGGTCCACCCACTTGGAGGTCGAGACTGCGTACACGGCGACGAGCCCGGCGAACAGCACGACGGCACGGCTGATCCGGTCGCCGGCGTCCGGCGTGCCCCCAGCCAGTCCGGCGAGCACGCCGGCGATGCTGGTGGCCAGCCCCACGCTGCCGACCAGCATCAGGGCCATGATGATCCGGCGCCGGGCGGGGTGGGACACCACCGCCTCGGACTCGCTGGTGGTGAACCCGACGCCGCTCAGGGCCGAGCGGGCCTGGAAGCGGGCCGAGGGCTGGGGCATCCCGGTCGCGGTGAGGGCGATGGTGGCGATCCGGGTGATGAGCAGGGACAGCAGCGCCACCGTCAGGAGGAGGATGACTCCGTACATCCCGTCTTCCTACCCACGGGCGGGGTGGCGAAGACGCTGCCGCGTCGACGAGCAGTCGCCCGGTTTCCGGGGGCGCCGCCGCGGGGTACCCCGCAGGAGATGACCGAGGAGGCGACGGGGGGCCCACGGCCGCAGGCGGCGGCGGCGAGGAACGGCGACCTCACGATCGGGGTCGAGGAGGAGTACCTCGTGCTCGACCCTGCCACGATGGCGCCGGCCCTCCAAGGAGAGCTACTGGTGGGGCTGGCCGCCGAACGCCTGGGCGACGCCATCCACACCGAGCTCCAGCGGGCGCAGGTCGAGGTGAACACCCCGGTCTGCGGCACTCTGGACGAGGTGCGGGGCGAGCTGCGCCGCCTCCGTCGCGAGGTGTCCGTCGTGGCCGCCTCTGCAGGGTCGGTGATCGCGGCCAGCGGCACGCACCCGTTCGCCTCCTGGCGCGAGCACGGGCGCATCACCGACGACGACACGTACCAGAGGATCGAGCGGGACTACCAGCAGCTGGCCCGCGAGCAGCTCATCTGCGGGTGCCATGTCCACGTCGGGATCTGCGACCCGGAGCTGGCCATCCAGGTGATGAACCGGGCCCGGCCGTGGCTCTCCGTCGTCCTGGCACTGGCCGCCAACTCCCCTTTCTGGGGTGGAGTCGACACCGGCTACGCCAGCTTCCGGACCGAGGTGTGGCGCCGGTGGCCCACGGCCGGCACCCCCGATATCTTCGAGGACCGCGCGGAGTTCGATCGGCTGGTGGAGACCCTCACCGCCACCGGCAGCATCGACGCACCGGCACGGATCTACTGGGACATCCGACCCTCGCACCGGTTCTCCACCCTCGAGTTCCGCGTCACCGACGTCTGTCTCAGCGTCGACGAGGCCGTGATGGTCGCCGGCCTGGTTCGCGGCCTGGCCGGCGCCTGCTCGGCCGAGGCGCGGGCCGGCACCCCGCTGCCCCGTCCCCGGCCCGAGCTGCTGCGGGCCGCCACCTGGCGGGCGGCCCGGTACGGCGTGGAGGCGGACCTGGTGGACGTGCTCTGTGGCCAGGCCCGCCCGGCGGCCGAACAAGTGGACGCCCTTCTCCGCTTCCTCCGCCCGACCCTCGAGGATGCCTCCGAGTGGGATGAGGTCTCCGGGCTGGTGCACGGGACCCTCGGCCGCGGCACGGGCTCCTCCCGGCAGCGACAGGCCCATCAGCGCGCCGGCAAGTTCGAGGACGTGATGGACCTGATCGTCGCCGAGACCCTGCGTTAGCGGCCAGCCTGGGTACGCACCATCCGTCCACCTGAGAACGGAAAGAGACCGACGGCGCCCGGGGAGGCGCCGTCGGCCGAGCGGCGGCGGACCGCTCTGGGGGCAAGAGGCGGGATTCTCGCCCCTCGGTTATTACGGAACGACGGGACGGCCCGGATTGTTCCCGGCCGGCAGAGGCGACCCGACCGACCTCGCCGGTGCCGTCGAGGACGGGCAGAAGTCGTTCAAGATGCAGTCCGGGCACCGCGGCCGCTGGGAGGTGCAGACGGCCCGGCCGTGGAGGATGAGGCGGAGGCTGAACATGCCCCGGGCGGAGGCGGGAACGACGGAGTTGAGGTCCGCTTCGACCTTCTCGGGGTCGGTGTTGGTCGTCAACCCGAGCCGCCGGCTCAGCCTTCCCACGTGGGTGTCGACAGGTAGCCCGGGCAGGCCGAAGCCCACGCCCCTGACCACGTTGGCCGTCTTGCGGCCCACGCCCGGCAGGGTGACGAGATCCTTCATGGCCGACGGCACCTGCCCACCGAACCGCTCCTCCAGTGCCTCGGCCATCCCGATTATCGAGCGGGCCTTGGCCCGGAAGAACCCGGTGGAGTGGATGATCTCCTCCACGTCAGCGGGGTCGGCCGCGGCCAAATCGGCAGCCGTTGGGTAGCGGGCGAAAAGCACCGGCGTCACGGAGTTCACCCGGGCATCGGTCGTCTGCGCGGACAGGATCGTCGCCACCAGGAGCTGGAACGGGCCGTCGTGGACGAGGGCACACAGCTCCCTCGCCGTTCCCGGGTATTCCAGGGCCAGCCGCTCGGCCGTCTCGCGCGCACGTCCTTTGGGTGTCCGGGGTCGGCCCATACGCCCAGTACCTTGGCACCGTGCACCACCTCGAGGTGAAGCGCCAGATGGGCCAGGGTGACATCGCGGCCGTCGCGGAGCTCCTGGACGTGGCCGCCGAGGCCGACGGTCACCGACCTCTCGGTGAGCACCAGTGGCTCGACCTGGTCGAAGGAGGGCGCCAGGGCTTCGCCGGGCTGGTGGCGTGGGAGCCTGGTCACGACCACCCGGTCGGCTACGCCCAGGTGACCCGGGGCGACACCAGCTGGGCCCTGGAGTTCGTGGTCGACCCCCATCACCGCCACGCCGCCGGCGTCATCGCCCCCGACCTCGTCGGATCCGCCCTCGACGTGGTTCGCGACGAGGGCGGCGGGCGCATTCACCTCTGGGTGCCCAAGCCGACCGATGAGGTCGACGAGCTCGTACGCAGTGTCGGGTTCCGGCCCGGGCGGGACCTCTACCAGATGCGCCTGCCTCTTCCCATTGCCGACCGGAGCGACCTCGGCACCCGGCCCTTCCGCATCGGCGAGGACGAGGAGCGGTGGCTCGAGGTCAACAACGCCGCCTTCGCCCAGCATCCCGAACAGGGGGGCTGGGACCTCGACACTCTGCGCCAGCGGGAGAAGGAGCCCTGGTTCGATCCCGACGGCTTCCTGCTCCATGAGCGCGACGGCCGCCTGGCCGGATTCTGCTGGACCAAGGTGCACTCCGATCACCACCACGACGGCGCTTCGCTGGGCGAGATCTACGTGCTCGCCGTGCACCCCGACTTCCAGGCTCACGGCCTGGGCCGGCGCCTGCTGCTGGCCGGGCTGGACCACCTGACGGACCGGGGACTGGCCACGGCCATGCTGTACGTGGAGGCCGCCCATCGGTCGGCTGTCCGCCTGTACGAGCAGACCGGGTTCATGGTGGACCACGTGGACCGGGCCTACGTCATCGAGGTGGAGGCGCGACCTCCGGTCAGGTGACGCCGACGCCGACGATGCTGCCGACGGCAAAGGTGACACCGGCGGCGGCGCCGGCCATGAGCAGCTGACGGAGGGCGGAGCGCAGCGCCGGCCGTCCGGTGAAGGTCGAGAGCCCTACCCCCACTGCCACCGCAGCCACGGCCCCGACGACCATCGAGGCGGTCACCGCCGCCGTGCCGCGGGTGAAGAACCAGGGGATGAGCGGGAGGAGGGCGCCGGCGGCGAATGCGAGGAAGGAGGAGATCGACGCCTGGACGGGCGAGCCCAGCTCCGAGGGGTCGATCCCCAGCTCCTCCCGGGCGTGTGTCTCCAGGGCGAGGTCCGGGTCGCGATGCATCTCGGTGGCCAGCTCCTCGGCGGTTTCCGGGTTGACACCGCGGCTCTCGTAGATGGCGGCCAGCTCACGTCGCTCGAGCTCGGGGCTGCGGCGGATCTCGATGCGCTCCAGCTCCAGCTCCCGCTCCAGCAGCTCGGTCTGCGCCCTCATCGAGACGTACTCGCCGGCCGCCATCGAGAACGCGCCGCCCACCAGGCCGGCGAGACCGGCGAGGCGGACCACGCCGGGGCCGGGATTGGCCCCGGCCACGCCGAGAATGAGCGACACATTGGAGACGAGACCGTCGCTGACACCGAACACCGCGGCACGGGCCGCACCACCCTGGATCTTGCGGTGGTGGTGCTCGTGGGTGGGCTCCGAATCCGACGATGCGGGCACCGATTGAGCCTCCGCCATGGCGCCCTACGCTATTTGCCCTTGGGCCTCTACGACGTGACAAGGGACGAGCTCGCCGATCTGCTCGCCGACCAGGCTTCCTACCGGGTGACTCAGATCTGGGACGGCCTGTACCGCCACGGCACTGCGCCCGGCGATCTCACGGTCCTGCCCCTCCAACTCCGGGCGCGCCTCGCCGGCAACGGGGCACTGGCGCCCTCGCTTCAGGCCGATGCCCAGTTGGAGGCCGACCGGGGAGCGACGGTCAAATGGCGCTGGGCCCTGTCCGACGGGCGGCGGATCGAGACGGTGCTCATGCGGATGTCGAGTGAGAGGCCGGCGGCCCCTGACCGGGCCAATCCCCGGGCCACCGTCTGCGTGTCGTCCCAGGCCGGCTGCGCCATGGCGTGCGGGTTCTGCGCCACCGGCCAGGCCGGCTTCGACCGCAACCTCACCACCGGCGAGATCGTGGAGCAGGTGGTCCGGGCCCGGACCGAGGCCACCCGGCGGGGATGGCGGCTCACCAACGTCGTCTTCCTGGGAATGGGCGAGCCGCTCGCCAACTACGACCGCGTGTGGCCGGCGGTGCGGCGCCTCCACGACGACGTCGGGCTCTCGGCCCGCCACCTCACCATCTCCACCATCGGCATCGTTCCCGGCATCCGCCGGCTCGCCCACGAGGACCTCCCCGTGAGCCTCGCCGTTTCGCTCCATGCGGCCAACGACGAGCTGCGCAGCCGGCTGGTTCCCGTCAACCGCCGTTACCCGCTGGCTGCACTCACCGAGGCGTGCCGGGTGTGGCAGATCGCCAAGGGGCGGCGGCTGTCGCTGGAGTGGGCCCTCATCCACGGCGTCAACGACCGGCGGTCGGACGTGGTGGAGCTGGCCGAGCTGGCCCGGTCGCTGGCCGCCCACGTCAACCTCATCCCCCTCAACCCGACCCCGGGCTTCGCCACCAGGGGTACGCCTCCCGAAGGCGTACGGGCTTTCCGCGACCGCCTCGCCGACAGGGGCGTGAACGTGACCGTGCGCCACAACCGCGGTACCGACATCGCCGCCGCCTGCGGGCAGCTGGCTGCCGCGGTGGCCGGGCCCGAGCCGGCCGCCGCCGCCGAAGCTCGCTGATCCCCGCCGGCTGGGCCAGACTGCGCCGCCATGGAACCGAAACGCTGGACCAACCCGAGTCAGCCGCAGACGCTGCAGATCGCAGTCTTCCTGCTCTACGCCGGCGCCGTCTTCGGGCTGATCTTCGGCGACAACCGAATCTGGTTCCAGGCTGCCATCTTCGAGCTGATCAACTCGAGCTCCGCACTGAACCTCGGCCGCCTGCTGTGGGGCCTGACCATCGTCGCCAGCGCCGCAGGCGCCTACGGCATCGCCAACGAGAAGCGCTGGGGCTACTACCTGGCTCTGGCCGCGGCCATTGCCCCCCTCTCGGCCCGGTTCATCGTGCTGGTGTTCAACCAGATCAGCCCCTTCAACAGCGACGTCATCTCCCTCATGTTCGACATCGCCCTCGTCGTGCTCCTCCTCCACCCCCAGAGCCGCGAGTACCAGCGCATCTGGTTCAAGTAGGCGCTGGGCTTCCGCATAGGGAGCGGCGAGCCGTGCCGGTGGCCGCCATGAGAAGGGCCGCGTAGCAGAACCGCCTGAACTGCACTCGTACCAGCACCCCATCCAGGCTCGTCCCAGCACCCTTGGGCTCGTCATCCGCCTGTGGTGTACTCGTCACCACCGCTGGTCGGAGGTGACAGATGCGCTGCAGTCCGTTCCCGACAGATCGCGACGCTCGTGCCGTCAATCGGCGTGGGTGGGTCGCTGTCCGCGGTCTCCTCTGATTCGGATAGCAGCGACAGCCTCCACGTGATCGTCGACGGCAACCACATCTCGGCCCACGTCGATCGCATCTGCCCGCTCGACTGCGAGGCCGAGGAGCGCACCCGCGACTCCTTCGTGCGCGTCGTCGGCCACAACCTGGCCGACGTCGTCACGACCGCTGCCCGCCGCCTCCGCGGCCGCGACGCCGGGAACCACTGCCGCCTGGAGTGCGAGGTGGTCTGGGTGGACGACGAGGAGGAGCCGGTGGTGTCGTGTGTCGCGGTGACCGAGACGACTGAACCCGCCGGCCGCTGACGCCGTGAACGCCCGCTAACGGAGCAGCGGGGGGATCGGGAGGGGCGCCGGCGCCGAGGTGGTCGGTGGGGTCGGCGGAGGTGCAGGTTGCGGTGACGGCGCGGGTGCCGGGCCGGGGGCGGGTGAGCCACCAGGTCCGGGCGGCGGCGGGGGCGGCGGCGGCGGCGAGGAGCCGCTGATGACGGCGTCGTCCCGCAGGTCGAAGAAGATCCGGGTCGCCTCCTGATCGAGGAAGACCACCGACTGGCGACCGGCGAAGCCGATCCGCCCCGGCGCCACCACGTTGCGGAGCCGGCCCGGGTCGATGCCGCGGGCCAGAGCAGCCAGGCTGACGAGGCGATCCGGCGCGACGTCGAGGGCGCCGTGGCGCAACAGCACCCCGGTCCAGCGCCGCAGGCCGGCGTCGTCGCCGATCTCCGCCCTCATCTTGGCCAGAGCGGCGAGCATGAGGGTGCCCTGGTTCTCCGAACGGCTGAAGTCGCCGTTGGCCACGTCCTTGCGATTGCGGGTGAAGGCGAGGGCCTGATCACCGCTGAAGTGGTGCAGCCCGCGCTCGAACCGGGCGCCGGAAGCGGAGTCGTCCATACGCCGGTCGACCGGCACCTCCACGCCGCCCAGCTCGTCGACCATCGAGATGAACCCGCTGAAACCGGTGAGGACGTAGTACTGGATGGGCAGCCCGGTGAGCCGGCGCACCGTCTCGACGGCCAGGCCCGGCCCCCCCTGGGGAAGTGTGCTGTTGATCTTCCCGTTGCCACGACCCGGTATGTCGACCCACGCGTCCCTGGGGATCCCGAGGATCGTGCCCTGCTGGGTACGGGGGTTCACGGCCAGGAGGTGGATGGAGTCGGCGTTGGTACGGCGGATGTCCTGGCCGGGCCGGGCGTCGGAGCCGAGCACGAGCACGAACTGCAGCTCCGAGGGAACAGGGACACTGGTGCGAAAGGCGATGGCACCGGGGTAGGGCCGGCCGTCGGCCGGCTTGAGCCCGGGCCGGGAGACGGGCTCCGGCGCGGGGCCGCCGGGGCCAGGGGCGGGCTCCACCGGCGGGGGCAGGGCGATGGTGGCCACCGGCAGCGCCGTCGTCTGGCTGGTAGTGGTGCTGCCGACCACCACGGAGGGCTTGGCCCGCTCGCCGGAACAGCCGGCCAGCACCAGCGCCACGATCATCATCCCCCCGAGTTTCCGCACCACGCCCAATGGTATGCGTCCTCCTGCGGGCGCGAGGGTCAGGGCGGGGCCAGGGGCTCCTCGTGGCGGGCGGCGTAGGCGATCTCGTGCTCGAGTGGCCGCGGGTTGGGCAGGCACCCGTTCAGCTCGGTGCTCTGCTGGGCCATGACCGGCGCCGGCCGGCCCCGTGCCGGGCACTGGCGGGCAGGGTGGTGCTGGCCCAGGAGATGGCCGACCTCGTGGTTCACCAGCATCTGCCGATAGGTGGCCAGGTCCCCGGTCCACTTCGGCGTCGCCTGCCGCCACCGGTCGGCGTTGAGGGCCACCACCGGCCCTCGCTGGCAGGAGTACAACCCGTAGGTGTCCCGCGGCAGGCACAGCTGGTCGACCTCCGGTCCCTCGGCCAGGACCACCAGGAAGGCGGCATCGTCCCGCCTCACCAGGCGGAACCCGGCCCGTGACCAACCGCGGGCATCGGTGAGCGTCGCCTCCACGACCTCCTCGAAGCTCGCCGTCTGCGCATCGCTGGTGCGTCGTTCCAGGCGGTAGGCGACCTCGACTACATCGGGTGTCGGTGGAGGTGAGGGCGTAGCTCTCGGGCTGGACCTTGCCGGGGCCGGCCTTACTTGAAGGGACGTGGACGTGGGGCTGGGCGTTGTGGGGTGGGACGTAGGAGCCACCGAGGTGGGGGTGCCGTCGGCGGCGAGCGCCGGCCTGCTCGACGGGGCACCGGGGGCGCTGGACGGGGTCGCCGAGCGCTCGCCGTCAGGGGCATCCGAGCAGGCGGCGCTGGCCAGCAGGGCCGCCACCGACAGCGCCACGACCGTGAGGAAGCGCCGGCAGCGAGACGGCGGCCGTAGCTCGCCGAGGAGGTGCTCACGGACCTGTTCCTCCGTGAGCGTGTTCCCCTCGATTGCCGTGGTGCTGTGAACTTCCTTGGCGTCGGGCCTTCCGCTACCAGCCATCGTGGCCGGTGTGCAGGATGCCAAGATGCGTCCATGCCGGGCGACCAGCTTGTCCGCGACGCACTCGAGATAGCCATGATCGTCGCCCTCGGCGGCATGCTGTGGTCGGCCGTCCGCCGCCTCCGGGCCGGCGAGGTCGACGTCTACCGCTGTCATGCCTGCGGCCGGCCCACCTCGCGTGCCTACCCCGACTGCCGGCACTGCGGCGTCACTTTGCCCGCGCCGGCGCCGGGACGAGACGACCATTGAGATCGGCCGGCGGAGCTTTTCGTCGGGGACCACGCTGGGCTAGAAGGTATCGGTGTCGCCCGACCACGACCTGAAACCGAGCGAGGCCGGCGACCTCCCGCAGGGCGAGGCCAAGGTGAAGGCCGTGCGGGCCATGTTCGACGCCATCGCCCCGCGGTACGACCTGGTGAACCGGGTCATGACCTTCGGCATGGACGTGGGCTGGCGCCGGGCCACCGTCGCCGGCCTGGGGCTGGCCCCTGGAGGTGTGGTGATCGACATCGCCGCCGGCACCGGTGACCTGTGCCGGGAGCTGTCGGCGTCCGGCCACACCCCGTTGGGGATCGACTTGTCGTGGGAGATGCTGGCCCACGCCCGCACGGGCGCACCGCTCGTGCAGGCCGATGCCCTGAGGCTGCCGTTGCCAGCGGGCTCGGTGGACGGGGCCACGTGCGGGTTCGCCCTGCGCAACCTGGCCGACCTACCCCTCTTCTTCGCAGAGCTGGCCCGAGTGGTGCGGCCCGGCGGGCGTATCGGTCTCCTCGAGGTGGCCGAGCCCACCATGCCCCTCATGCGGCGAGGCCACAACCTGTACTTCACCAAGGTCGTCCCGCTGATAGGCGGTTGGCTCTCCGACGCCGCCGCCTACCGCTACCTGCCCCGCTCCGTCGCCTATCTCCCCGACCCGGCCGGTCTGGTGGCCCAGCTCCGCGAAGCCGGGTTCTCGGCCGTCCACCGGCGGGCCCTGTCCGGCGGCATCGCCCAGCTCCTGACGGCGACGTGCGGCCGCCGGTGACGGTCGCGGGGGCCGCGGCAGGGCTGGTGGCGCGGACGGTATGGGTGGACGACAACGACACCCCTGATCTGGTTGCCTTCGCCGGCGACGACGGCCTGCTTTTCAGCCATGACGGGGGGACGAGCCTCGCGGCCAGGGGTGTCGCGGTGCGGCTTGCCGCCGGCGGGGCGGCCGATGCGTTGGCCGCCGTCGAGGTAGACGATGCCGTGGGCCGCCCGGGGTGCGGAGCGGTGGTGATCGGCACCCTCCCCTTCATGGGCACGTCCGGCGGGGAGCTGGTCATCCCCCGGACCGTGCTCGGGCGTGAAGCGGGCGGGAAGACGTGGAGGACGACCGTCAGCGGCGGCGAGGGGCAACCTGACGATTCACCGAGCGCCGCGCCGATCCCGTCCAGGGTCCGTGCCCCGGACGAGTTCACCCTCCGACCTTTCCCGCCCCATGAGGACTGGTGTGAAGCGGTGGCCGCGGCCGTCGCCGCCATAAAGAACAGCGGGCAGGCCCTGCTGAAGGTGGTGCTGGCCCGCCAGGTGGTGGTGGAGGCCAACCGACCCATCACCCCCGCCCACGTCGCCGCCCGTCTCGTGTTGCTGTACCCCTCGTGCATGATCTTCTCGATCGACGGCTTCGTCGGCGCCAGCCCCGAGCTGCTGGTGTCCCGCCGTGGCGACGCCGTGTCGTCACAGCCCCTCGCCGGGACCATCCCCCGCAGCGGCGAGCCGGAGGTGGACCGGCGGCTTGCTGAGGGCCTGCTCGCTTCGGCGAAAGAACGGCAGGAGCACGCTCTGGTCGTCGACGAGGTGGCCGACCGGCTCCGCCCCTACTGCACGACGATCTCCGTGCCCGACGCTCCCGCCATCGTCCCGTTGCGCAACGTCTCCCACCTCGGCACCCGCATCTCGGGACGGCTGGCCGCCGGGGCACCCTCCGCTCTTGACCTCGCCCTGCTTCTCCACCCCACGCCGGCGGTGGCCGGCACCCCGACGGGCGAAGCACTGGCCTTCCTCGACCGGATCGAGCCCGGCGACCGCGGTCACTACACCGGGCCGGTCGGCTGGATGGACGCCCGGGGCGACGGCGACTGGGCCGTGGCCATCCGCTGCGCCGAGCTCGACGGTCACCAGGCCCGGCTCTACGCCGGCGCCGGCGTGGTCGCCGATTCCACCCCCGAGGCCGAGCTGGCCGAGACCCAGCTCAAGCTCCAGGCCCTCTTGGCCGCCGTCGTCCGGCCCTGACCCGACCGCTGTCTGAGCTGCTCCGGCCTCGGGCGGCGGTGGCCGTCATGACGAGCTGAAGGACGGCCAGGTCGTGTCCCCGGGGGCCATTCGCCACTGGATCACCGATGCCGCCTCCGCCAGAAGCGACCACCACCACCGCCTCCCGATGAGGCCGGCGGGTAACGGAGTGGCGATTGGCGGAGGGAGTTCTCTGCCGGCGGCAGTGCTCTGACCCGCGCCGGCCCACTCAGCGGTCACGGCCAGGGCTAGTCAGGCATCCACGGATGGGTCAGGAGAGCCAGCCCCCTTTTCCTTGCTCGCTCTGGCGGCCAGTTCGTTCAGGGACGCGGCTACGGCGTCGTGGAGGCGGTCGTGCACTTCGACGTTGGACTGCCGGTCGGTGCGTACCACCACCACATGAGCTCCGTCCGGCTTGCCAGGAGGCTCGAGGGCGGCGACCAGGTCCTTGATCGAGTGGGCCTCTTCAGCTGAGGCGCCGTAGGCCCTGGCCACGGCGAGCAGGTCGAGGCCGTGGGGTGTGCCGAGGAGGCGCTCGAAAGCATCGGGGGCGAGTGTCCCCGCCTGGGGCAGGAAGGAGAAGATGCCGCCGCCTCCGTTGTCCACGACCACGACGGTGCAGGCCGCCGGGCGGTCTGACGCGGCGCCGGCACGGAGACCGCTGGCGTCGTGGAGGAAGGCGAGGTCGCCCACCAGGGCGAACGTCGGACTTGGGCCCGCGGCAGCGACACCCAACGCGGTGGAGACGACGCCGTCGATGCCGTTGGCCCCACGATTGGACAGGACCCGCAGTCCTGGCCTGGGCCTGCCGTACCACTCCACATCTCGGATCGGCATGGAGGACGACACGACCAGCGCCGATCCCGTGGGAAGGCAGTCGACGAGGCTCCGGGCAATGGCCGGCTCGTTGACGCCGCCGTCAGCGAGCAGGTCGGACAGCTGGGCGTCGATGGCAGCTTGAGCGGCTCTCTCGGCCTCCAGCCAACGCGCCGCCCAATCCGCCGGCGCCGGCCGCAGGTTCGCAGCTTCGGCCACGCCAAGAACGAACGTCGTGGGGTCGGCGGCGACCGAAACGGCAGCGGTGCGGGAGGGGTCGAGCCAGGTGCCGTGCGGGTCGACCAGGTACTGCGGGGCGTCAAGCCCCGCCAGCCAGTCCCCCACCACCCGCGATGCCCATGGAGCCCCCAGACGGAGGACCACGTCGGGTCTCATCTCGGTGGCGAAACGCACCCTCAGGAGGGCGTCCGCGGTAGCCACGGTGGCCGGCTCCGGCAGGCGGCAGCCGGAGCGGGGGTCGGCCAGCAGTGGCCAACCCAGGGCGGCGGCCACGGCGTGGACAGCGGCGGGAGCGCCCGCCCCGGCGCCGGCGACGATCACTCCTCGTTTGCCCCCCTGAGCCAGCTCCGCGACCAGTTCCGCCGGTGGCGCGGCCACGGCCGGAAAGCGTTGGTGCCATGGTGCGTTGCCGGGGCGTCCGGTGGGCAGGGCCGCCGGTCCGTCGCTGCCGGTCAGGGGGTCACGGAAGGCCAGGTTGAGGTGGACGGGGCCGGGGCCGGCGGGGCCGGCGGTCGCTGCGAGAAAGGCGCGGGCGGCCAGGGAGCGCCAAGCCCCCGATGTGGCCGCGTCGGGCACTCCGGGCGCCAGCGCGGCCCGCACCACCCCCTGGAAGAGCCGCTCCTGCTCGACCGTTTGCGGCGCTCCCACCCCGTGCAGCTCCGGGGGGCGGTCGGCGGTGCAGGCCAGGAGAGGAACGCCGGCGTGGTGAGCCTCCACGATCGCCGGGTGGAGCTCGACCGCCGCCGTACCGCTGGTGGTGAGGACCACAGCCGGACGCCCGCTGGACAGGCCGAGACCGAGGGCGAAGAAAGCGGCGGAACGCTCGTCCACCACCACGTGGAGGCGCAGGCGACCGTCGCCGGCCAGGGCGACTGCCATCGGCGTGGACCGGGAGCCCGGTGCCACCACCGCATCGGTGACACCGGCGCGTACCCATTCGTCGACCAGAGTCGCGGCAAATGTGTCCTGTACCGTCACCGGCCCCGGGACCTCCGGTGACTCACCCAGATGCAGGGGATGTTGGCCAAGACGTCCGGTACCGTCACCCGCGGTGACCCGCCCGCGCCTCACGCTGCTGCACGGCTTCACCCAGACGGGGCGCTCGTTCGCCCCGCTGTTGCCCGCACTCTCGCGTCACTTCGACGTGGTGGCGCCGGACCTGCCGGGTCACGGCACACGCTCGTCGGCGCCGGCAGCGGTCGAAGAGACGGTCCGCCTCTTGGCCGAGGAGGGTGGCCGTGGGTACTGGCTCGGCTACTCGATGGGGGCCCGTGTCGCCCTGCGGCTGGCCCTCGACCACCCCGAGCTCGTCGAACGCCTTGTCCTCGTGAGCGGAACGGCCGGCATCGAGGATGCCGACGAACGGTCGGCCCGGCAGCAGGCGGACGAAGCGCTGGCGAAGTCGCTGGAAGCGCCGGCCAGCGCCACCGGTGCTCCTGCCGACGCCGAGCGGCTCGATGCGTTCCTCCAGCGCTGGCTGGCCCAGCCCATGTTCGCCGGCCTTTCCCCGGAGGCCGCCGGCCTCGACGCCCGCAGGGAGAACACCGCCGCCGGCCTGGCCGGCGCCCTTCGTCTCCTCGGCCAAGGCTCGTTCGAGCCGGTGTGGGACCGCCTCCTCGGCCTGAGCATGCCGGTGCTGGTGATCGCCGGCGAGCGTGACGACACCTACTGCGAACAGGCCCTGCGCCTGGGCGCATGGCTGGGCGAGAACGCCACGCTGGCCATGGTCCCCGGCGCCGGCCACGCCTGCCACCTCGAGGCGCCCGACGCCTTCCTCGACCTGGTCGTGCGCTTTCTCAACGGGGGCAAGTAGCCCCGCAGCAGCGTCTTGCTGGCAGAAACCGTCGAATAGCGACGGATCTTGCCACCAGAACCTGCCGCCTCCTCCCCAAGGGTGCCCGAGGCGGACGATCAAAGGACGAGGCCCAGGGCGAAGAGGGCGCCAAAGGCGAGCTGGAGCTGGCCGGTGGCCACCAGGACGGGGATCAGGTGGGCGCCGCCGGCACCCCGGGCGACCGCCAGTCCCGGCCGGCGGGCGGCAACGAGGGCGAGGAAGGCCAGCAGCACCGGGGGGCGGGACAGGGCGATGAGGGGAAGGCAGGCGAAGGCGCCACCGATGCAGGACAGGTAGGTGAGACGGGTGGCGGGGCCGCCGAGGCGGACGGCGAGGGTGCGCTTGCCGGCAATGGTGTCGCTCGGGATGTCACGCAGGTTGTTGACCACCAGCAGCGAGGTAGCGAGCAGGCCCACCGGCACCGATACGGCGACGGCCAGGCCGGTCAGCTGTTCGAGGTGGACGTAGGCCGAACCGGCCGTGGCCACCAACCCGAAAAAGATGAAGACGAAGAGCTCGCCGAGACCTGCATACCCGTAGGGCCGGGGGCCCCCGGTGTACAGCCAGCCGGCGGCGAGGGAGGCGGCGCCAACCACCAGCAGCTCCGGGCCAACGGCGGCGGCGAGGGCGAGGCCGGGAACGATGGCCACGGTGAAGGCCAACAGCGCCGCCCTCTTCACCGCGGCCGGCGCGGCCAGCCCGCTGGCGACGAGTCGTACCGGCCCGACTCGGACGTCGTCGGTGCCACGTACCCCGTCGGAGTAGTCGTTGGCGTAGTTGGTGCCGACCTGGATGGCCAGCGCCACCGTCAGGGCGGCCAGTGCCCGCCACCACACGACCTCGCCCTGCGCCGCGGCGACGGCCGTTCCGACCACGACAGGGACCACCGCCGCCGGCAAAGTTCGCGGGCGCGCCCCCGCCCACCACAGCGAGCGGGTGGGCGACTTCACGGCCGGCGTGGGAACCGGCCGAAGTCGGGAGGCCGCTTCTCCACGAAGGCGTCCCGGCCCTCCTGGGCCTCCTCGCTCATGTAGAAGAGCAGCGTGGCGTCGCCGGCCAGTTGCTGGATACCGGCCATGCCGTCGTCGGCCGCGTTGAGGGACGCCTTGATCAGGCGCAGGGCGAGGGGCGAGAGAGCGAGCATCTCGCGACACCACGCCACCGTCTCCTCCTCCAGCCGCTCCAGGGGCACGACGGCGTTCACGAGCCCCATGTCCAGCGCCTCGGCCGCGTCGTACTGGCGGCACAGGAACCAGATCTCCCGCGCCTTCTTCTGGCCAACGCTGCGGGCCAGGAGGCCGGCGCCGTAGCCCCCGTCGAACGAGCCGACGCGCGGACCGGTCTGGCCGAACCGGGCGTTGTCGGCGGCGATGGTGAGGTCGCACACCACGTGCAGTACGTGGCCCCCTCCGATGGCGTATCCCGCCACCATGGCTATGACGGGCTTGGGGCACCGGCGGATCTGGATCTGCACATCGAGGATGTTGAGCCGCCCGATGCCCTGTCGGGCCACGTCGTCGTCGCCCATGTACCCGTCGTCGCCGCGGATCTTCTGATCCCCGCCCGAGCAGAAGGCCAGCGGCCCCTCGCCGGTGAGGATCACGACTCCCACGGCGGGATCGTCCTGGGCCCGGCGGAAGGCGTCGGACAGCTCGGCCACCGTCTGGGGTCGGAAGGCGTTGCGGACCTCGGGCCGGTTGATGGTGATCTTGGCCATCCGGACTGGCTTCTCGGCACCGGCACCGTCGCCGTCGCCATCGCCGAATGCGAGGGCTGTCTCATACCGGATATCGCGATAGTCGGCGGCCGGGGCCCAGGCAGGAAGGTCACCCATCGGGCTGGCTACCCTACCGGTGGTGCCCGTCCTGGTCGCCGTCGATGCCGTTCCCGGGCCGGCGTTCGTGGACGAGCTGCGGCGGATCTGGGACCAGGGTGACGCAATCCTTCCGGTCGACCCGAGGCTGCCGGCGCCGGCCCGGGCGCGCCTGCTGGAGGCGATGCGACCGGGCGAGGAGGTGCAGGAGGGCGACGCCCTCGTCGTCGCCACCAGCGGGACCACAGGAGCGCCCCGGGGAGTGGTTCTCACCCATTTTGCGCTGTACGCCGCCACCGTCGCCGTCCACCGGCGGCTCGAGGTCGACCCCCGATCCGACGGCTGGCTGGTGTGCCTGCCGCTGTCACACGTGGGTGGCCTGATGGTGGTGATCCGGTCGCTCCTGACGGCCACGCCGCTCACGTTCGGTACGGGTACCGATACCGGTGTGGCCGCTGGCACCGGCGCCACCCTTGTTTCGGTGGTGCCCACGCTCCTGGACCGCATGGACACGTCCGGCTTCCGCGTCGTACTGGTGGGAGGGGCGCCAGACGGGCGCCCAAGATCCCCCAACGTCGTGCGCACCTACGGCCTGACCGAGACGGCCGGCGGCGTCGTCTACGACTGCGTGCCCCTCGACGGAACAGAGGTCCGCGCCGACTCCATCGGCCGCCTCCATGTTCGAGGACCCAGCGTTCTGCGCTGCTACCGGGACGGGACGGACCCGAAGGACACAGAAGGCTGGTTGCCCACCGGTGACATCGGCGAGGTGGTGGACGGGCGGGTGACGGTGCACGGCCGCGCCGACGACCTGATCGTCACCGGCGGCGAGAACGTGTGGCCGACGCCGGTGGAGGAGGTGCTCCGGTGCCACCCCGCCGTGGCCGACGTGGCCGTGTGCGGGCGGGCCGACGAGGAGTGGGGGGAGCGGGTCGTGGCCGTGGTGGTACCGCGTGATCCCGGTGAGCCGCCGGCGCTGGCGGACTTGCGGTCGCTGGTCAAGGATCGGCTACCGGCCTACAGCGCACCTCGTGAGCTGGTGCTGGTGGACGCTCTGCCGCGAACGGCTGGCGGCAAGCTGCGGAGGAACGCCCTTCGCCCGCCGGCGGGGGCTCAGGAGTAGACCCAGAGGGGGGTACCTAGGGGGACGACGTTTTGGTCCCAGATGAAGTTGATGGCGGCGTTGGTGAGGCGGACGCAGCCGTGGGAGGCGGGGAAGGGGGGGACGCTGGGGGAGCCGTGGATGGCGTAGCCGCCGACGAAGTACTTGGGGCGGAAGAGGGCGCCGAGTGGCGAGATGCGCAGGGCGTTGATCTGGCGGGTGAAGGTGAAGCGGCCTTCGGGTGTCACGGCCACGGCGCCGCTGCCGTACGGGCGGTTGTTGCCGGTGGAGGTGTTGAAGGTCCACTCCACCTGCCCGTCCCGTAGCACGAACAGCACCTGGCGGGTCTTGTCGACCTCGACGGAGAGGCCCCCGGTGCCGCCCCTCGCGATGGGGCGGCCGGCCTGCTCGAGGACGGTCATCTCGGCCGCGTCGAGGACGCCGTCGCGGGGCAGCCCGTTCACCTTCTGGAAGGCGTACACCTGCTGGGTGGTGAGAGAGCCGAAGCGCCCGTCGACGGGGCCCCAGTAGCCGAGGTCGAACAGGCGGCGCTGCAGGTTCTCGACCCCCGGCCCCACCGCGCCGAGGGTGAGCGGCGGCCGCCCGGCCACCAGCCAGAAGCCGGCGCCGGCGGCCCGGGTGATGCCCAGCGCCTGGCGGCCCGAGGGTATGGCTCCGACGGCGGACCCCGTGCTCGGCGCGTCGCCGAAGGCGAAGACGCCGCCGTCGGCGCCGACGAGCCAGTAGCCGGCCCCCGACGGTGTCGCTGCCATTCCGACGATGGGGCGGCTGAGGGGTAGCGCGGCGGTGGAGCCGTGGAAGCCCGCATCGCCGTAGGCGAAGATCCCGCCGTCGGCCGCGACCAGCCAGTAACCGAGGCCGGTGGGCGTAGTGGCCATGCCCACGACGGGCCGCCGGAGCGGGATGCCGCCGGCGGAGCCCAGGAAGGGAGCGGCCCCGAAGGCGAAGACGCCGCCGTCGCGGGCGACCATGAGGTAGCCGTCCTTGGCCCTGGCGCCGCCCACGATCGGCTGGTTGAGAGGCATCCCACCGGTCGAGCCGGCGAACACCGCGTCACCGAAGGCGAAGGCCCCGCCGTCGGAGGCGACGAGCCAGTACCCCTTCCCCGACGCCGTCGGTACCAGGGACACGATGGGCTGGCGCAGGGGCAGGCTGCCGGTGGACCCGGCGAAGACGGCGTCACCGAAGGCGAACACTCCCCCATCGGCGGCGACGAGCCAGTACCCGAGCCCGGTGGCGGTGGCAGCCATGGCCACCACGGGGCTACGGAGCGCGGTTCCCTCCGTCGAGCCGAGGAGGGGGGCGGCGCCGAAGCCGAAGACGGTGCCGTCGCCGGTGGGCGGGGCGGCCACCTGGGCCGACGCCGGCGGCGCCGGAATCATCCCGAGGACCCCCAGGGCGAGAAGGACGACAAGGACTTTGGCGACTGGCGGCCTCGTGGACAAGACCGAATGGTGCCACGGAGGGCGAACCAGTGGCGAAACGCCCGGAGGTGGAGCAGAATGATGGCTTCCGCGTAACCGAGCTGACAGGGGGAAACACAGACATGAGCTTCGTGCAGATCATCGAGTACAGCACCACCCGCCAGGACGAGGTGGATGCGTTGTTGAAGGAGACCTTGGCGGCAACCGAGGGACGGCGGACCGCCACACGCGCCATGCGGTGCACCGACCGCGACAAGCCCAACACCTACGTCAACATCGTGGAGTTCCCGTCCTACGAGGCGGCCATGCAGAACTCGCAGATGCCCGAGACGTCGGCCATGGCCGAGCAGATGGCCAAGCTGTGCGACGGCCCCCCCATCTTCCGGAACCTCGACGTCGGCGAGACGCTCGAAGGATGAAGGAGTAACTCGGCCGCCCTTGCGGCCGGTACCTTCACCTGATGCCCTATACGGCGGAGATCAGCCGCGCCAACCCCACCTGCTTCCTCTTCCTCATCGACCAGTCGGAGTCGATGAAGAACAACATCGGCGGTGGGGACAAGCCCATGCAGAAGGCGGAGGCGGTCGCCGACGCCGTAAACCGCCTTCTGTCCGAGCTGTCGATCAAGTGCGCCAAGGAGGACGGCGTCCGGAACTACTTCCACGTCGGCGTGCTCGGCTACGGCGCGTCGGTCTCTCCGCTCTTCGAGGGCGAGCTGGCCGGGAGGGACCTTGTCCCCCTCAGCGACGTCGCCGCCCATCCCGCCCGCCTGGAGGAGCGTTCGCGCTCGCTCCCGGCCAGCGTCGGAGGCGACCTGCCGGCCGCCGGGCCGGGACGAAAGGTGATGTTCCCGACCTGGTTCTCGCCCGTCGCCTACGGCGACACCCCCATGTGCGGAGCCTTCACCCGGGCCCGTTCCGTTCTGGAGGGTTGGCTGGCCGACCATCCCCGGAGCTTTCCGCCGATCGTGGTCAACATCACCGACGGCGAGTCGACCGACGGCGACGCGGCGCCAGTCGCCCAGTCCCTTCAGTCCCTCACGAGCGCCGACGGTGCCGTCCTGCTGTTCAACCTGCACCTCTCGGCGGACAAGAACGAGCCCATCATCTTCCCCGCCGAGGAAACGAACCTTCCCGACGACTTCGCGCGGAGGCTGCACCGGATGTCCAGCGTGCTTCCCGCCCAGATGCGTGAGGCGGCCAACCGTCAGGGTCTCATGCTCGACGAGCAGGCCCGCGGCTTCGCCTTCAATGCCGACATCAGCGCCATCGTGCAGTTCCTAGACGTCGGCACCCAGGTTCTCGAGCTCACTTAACGGCGGCGATGAAGGCTGTCGTCGCCTCCTTCTGGCTGCCCCGCGCCGGCAGCGGTGTCGAGGAGTACGAGGACGCCTACTGCCCGAAGCGCAACGGCACCAGGTCGTCCAGGCGCATGCGCTTCGCCGTGGCCGACGGCGCCAGCGAGAGCCTGCTCAGCGGCATGTGGGCCGACCTGCTCGTCCGCACCTGGTGCCGGTCGAGGAGGCTCGGACCGGGAGAGGTCATCGCCACGGCCATGTCCGGGTGGCAGGGCGAGATGACCGCCTACCTCGAGGGGCGGGAGCGCCACGAGCGCCCGATCCAGTGGTTCGAGGAACCCGGCCTGGCCAAGGGCGCCCACGCCACCCTGGTGGGGCTCGACCTCACCACCCCGTCACCGGCTCCCGGACGGTGGACCGCGGTCGCACTGGGCGACTCCTGCATGTTCCAGGTGCGGGAGGGGCGCCTGATCACCTCCTTCCCGATGAAGACGTCGGCTGAGTTCGGGACGAGCCCGAAGCTGGTTCCTTCCCGCCCGCACCTGCTGGGGCGGGCGCTGGCCAACCTCGACGAGGCAGAGGGCGACTGGTGCCCCGGCGACGTGTTCTTCCTCACGACCGATGCCATCGCCGCCTGGTTCCTGGCCGGGGCCGAGGAGGGATCGGCCCCGTGGTCGAGGCTCGCCGACTTCGAGCCGCATACACCGGAGCTGTTCGCCGCCTGGGTCGGTGAGCAGCGGGGTCTCGGGCTCATCCGCAACGACGACGTGACCATGCTGCGGGTGGAGATCGCCGGCGGATGAGGTTCCCCAGCGCCACCGCCTACATGGAGGCCCTCCAGGACCCCGCCTCCTGCTTCTCGGACCCCGAGCTGGCCGCGGGTACGGCGGCGTTGACAGCCATAGGGCTGCCCCGGGCCCTGAGCGGCAACGTCGCCACCGTGTTCCGGGTCGACTGCCAGACCGGTCGCAGCTACGCCGTCCGCTGCTTCATCCGGTCCTTCGGCGACGAGGAGCAGCGGTACGGGGCCATCGCCGCCCGCCTCCAGGCGCTGGCGCCGAGCTGGCTGGTGGGCTTCGAGCTCCAGCCCCAGGGCATCCTGGTGGAGGGCGGATGGTGGCCCATCCTCAAGATGGAGTGGTCGTCGGGTGAGTCGCTCACGTCCTACCTGGAACGCAACCTGTGGAGCTCATCGGCCATCGCCTACCTGGCCCATCGGGTGGCGGAGCTGGCCCAGGAGCTGACCGGTTCCGGTGTCGCCCACGGGGATCTCCAGCACGGCAACATCCTCGTGCTGCCGGGCGGGACGCTTCGCCTCATCGACTACGACGGGATGTACGTCCCCGGCCTCCAGGGCCTGTCCAGCAACGAGCGTGGCCATCGCAACTATCAGCACCCGGGCCGTAGGCAGAAGGACTTCGGGCCCCATCTCGATCGCTTCCCGAGCTGGGTCATCTACACCTCGCTGGTCGCGGTGGCGACGGACCCGCTCCTGTGGGGTCGCCTCGACGGAGGTGACGAGTGCCTCCTGTTCCGCCAGGAGGACCTGGAGGCACCGGGCACCTCGCCGGCGCTGGCCGCTCTGGAAGCCAGTGGCGACTCCGCGCTGACGGCTCTGTCCGCCCTGCTGCGGTCGTTCCTGGCCGGCGACATTGCCGCCGTCCCTCCGCTCACGCCGGGCCGGGCCCCCCAGCCGGCCCTGGCCCGGGGCGAGGTGGACCTGGTGGAGCCCCAGGAGATGGCCGAGAAGCAGGCGCTCTACACCGCCCTGCGGGGAACGGCGCCGGCGGTGGCCCCTGCCGGTCCCGAGGCGCAGGCATCAGCGGAAGCGGTGAGGGCCCACGAGGACCGGCCGGCCCCGGAGGCCCGTCGGTTCGAGGGAAAGCTCACTCTTCCCCGCAGGGCTCTCTGGTCGGTGCTGGGTCTCGTGGTGGTGGTCGTCCTGGTCACCGGCCTGGGAGTGGTGCCGCCGGCGGTCGGCGTCGTCGCCCTCATGGTGGTCGGAGCCGGGTTCCTGGTCGTGGCCGACAAGGCGTACAAGGCATTGCCGGAGGTGGAGGCGGCCCGAGGCGCCGAGGCCGAGCTCGGCCGGCGGCAGGCCGCGGCTGGTGCCGCCCAGGCCGTCCTGGACGAACTGGAGGCCCGGCGGGCGGCCGTGGACGCCGACGAGGCGGCGGCCCGGGAGCGGACGGCCCGGCAGGCCGAAGAGCTGAAGCGGTTCGAGGCGGCCGAGGTCCGGGCCGTCGAGGAGGAGCTGAGGAACACGCTCGCCTCCCTGACCACCCGGGAGCAGGCCTCGTACAAGGCCGAGCGAGATGCCCTCGTCGGCGCCCTGACGGATCTTCGGGACGCCCGGATGGCGGAGGAGCTGAGCCGGCGGCCGCTGGCGACGGCATCGGTGCGTGGGGTCACCGATCATGTCCTCTACGGGTTGGCCTTGGACGGCATCCGCACGGCCGCGGACTTCGTCGACGTCGAGATCCGTGACAACAGGGCGGTGGTGATCGCCGCCGACGGGCGGGAGGTCCGTGTCGGGGCTGTGGGGCCCCGGGAGGCACAGTCGATCATGGCGTGGCGCCGCAGCGTCGTCGACGCCGTCACGCTGCTCCACCCGAACAAGCTCCCCCCCGAGAAGGAGCGGGAGGTGCGGGCCCAGTTCGACTCCCTGCGTGAGGCGCTGAACGCCCAGGAGGCGCCGGTCCGGGCCGCGGCGGGAGCGGCCGCCGCCGCCGTAGCCGACCGTTTCGCCGTTCGCCACGAGGAGCTGGCGAGCGTTCTGAAGGCGCTGGAGGCGGGCGCCGTGCGGAAGCGGGTCGAGCTCGATTCCCAACTGGCGAAGGCCCGCAAGGACGTGGCCGAGGCGCAGTGGCGGGTGCGGTCTTTCGAGCGGGAGGCGGCGGCCTACCGGGAGTTGACGCTCATTCGGTTCCTTCGTCAGGTCAGGTGGGACTGATAGCCGCCCGTACGCTGCACCGGTGAACCGGTTAGCCGAGGAGACCAGTCCCTACCTGCGCCAGCACGCCGACAACCCGGTGGACTGGTACCCATGGGGCGAGGAGGCCTTCGAGCGGGCGCGGAAGGAGGACAAGCCCGTCCTGCTCTCGGTCGGGTACTCGGCCTGTCACTGGTGCCACGTCATGGCCCACGAGTCGTTCGAGGACCGGGCGGTGGCCGAGGTGATGAACAGTCTCTTCGTCAACGTCAAGGTCGATCGGGAGGAGCGCCCGGACGTCGACGCCGTGTACATGGAGGCGGTGCAGGCGATATCCGGCCAGGGGGGCTGGCCCATGACGGTCTTCATGACCCCCGAGGGCCGGCCCTTCTTCGCCGGCACCTACTACCCCAAGACCAGCTGGGGCGGCCGCCCCGGGTTCGTCGACCTGATGCGCGGAGTCGACGACGCCTGGCGCCATCGCCGGGCCGAGCTGGTCGGCCAAGCCGAGCAGGTGTCGTCGGCCATCGCCGCCCGGACCACCATTCCCGGCACCACGGCGCCCGACGCCACCATTCCGGCAGAGGTGCTCCGGGGGGCCTACGACCTCCTGCGCTCGACCTTCGACCCGGAGTGGGGTGGCTTCGGGCGGGCCCCCAAGTTCCCGATGCCCACCAACATCGAGCTGGTGCTGCGTGAGCACTCCCGGTCGGGCGACCCCGCGGCTCTGGAGATGGTCCGCACCACCCTCGACGCCATGGCGTCGGGCGGCATCTACGACCACCTCGGCGGCGGGTTCTCCCGCTACTCCGTCGACTCCTTCTGGATGGTGCCGCACTTCGAGAAGATGCTCTACGACCAGGCCGGGCTGGCGCGGGCCTACCTGCACGCCTGGCAGGTCACCGGCGAGCCCCGTTACCGCCAGGTGGTGGAGGAGACGGTGGGCTACGTCCTTCGTGACCTGGCCCAGTCCGAGGGCGGCATCTGCTCGGCCGAGGACGCCGATTCAGAGGGCGAAGAGGGCAAGTTCTACGTGTGGCGGCACGACGGCGTCCTCCGCATCGGCGGCCCCGAGGCCGTGGCCTGGTACGGGGTCACCAAGGGCGGCAACTTCGAGGGGTCCAACATCCTCCACCGCCCCGAACGGGGCGACCTGCTCCGCCCGCCGGAGGTGGAGGCGGCACGTAAGGCGCTGTTCGAGGAGCGGGAGTCGCGGGTCCGGCCGGGGCTGGACGACAAGGTGCTGACCGAGTGGAACGCCATGTTCGTATCGGCCCTGGCCGAGGCGGCGGGCGCCTTCGCCCGCGACGACTGGCTGGCCGCCGCCGAGGCGACCGGCGACTTCCTCCTGGCCAACCTCCGGCGCGAGGACGGGCGCTGGATGCGGTCGTGGCAGCGAGACGGAGGAGCCCGGCACCTGGCCTACGCCGTCGACCACGCCTGGGTGGTCGACGCCTTCACCCGGCTGGCCGAGGTCAGCGGCAGGGCCCGCTGGATCGAGCAGGCCCGGAACGCAGCCGATGCCCTCCTGGAGCTGTTCGGGGATCCCGACGGTGCCGGGTTCTTCACCACCGGCCACGACGCCGAGCAGCTCATCGTGCGCCAGAAGGACCTGTACGACGGAGCCACGCCGTCGGCCAACTCGGTGGCCGCCAACGTCCTTCTCCGCCTGAGCGCGCTCACCGGCGCCCGCGCCTACGCCGAGGCCGCCCACTCCCTTCTCCAGCTCCTGGCCGAGCCCATGGCCCGCCACCCTGGCGCCTTCACCCACTCGGTCGCCGCCGCCGACCTGCTCATCTCCGGCATCACCGAGATCGCTGTGGTGGGAGACAGGAAGGACCTCGTCGGCGAGGTCCACCGGCGCTACCTCCCGAACGCTGTGCTGGCGTGGGGGGAGCACTACGAGTCGCCCCTATGGGAGGGGCGCCAGGAGGGGCTGGCCTACGTCTGCCGGGACTTCGCCTGCCAGGCCCCGGTGTCCACGGCGGAGGACCTGGTCGCGCAGCTGAGCGGCTGAGAGCACCGGCCGGACCGGGGTATCCACCACCTGGATGGCCGTCAGCGTCACCATGGAGGCGTGGCCGTCACCACTGCCCGTCGAACTTCCCTCGTCGGCGCGGACGTGCAATTGCTCGTCCTCGCCGCTGGACGACAGTGGTGTGCGGCCATCGACCTCGGCTCCGGCGGCCTGGTGAGTGCGGAATGGGACACGCCGGCGCCCACCGCGCCGTCCCGGCTGAGCATCGTGGCCAGCCGCCTCGTCGACGAGGACGCCGAGCCCGCGACCGACCCCATGCGACCGGAGGCGGTGATCCTGGCCGAGCCTCCACGGGCCGTCGGCCAGATGAGCCGGCGCCGAGCGGACCGGTGGCTGCGCCCCCTCCTGCACCCGAGCAACGAGCACCTGCTCGGCGTGGCCGGGGCTGCGGTCCCCTACTGGACCCTCACCGGCGAGCGGGCCTCGGTGGCGGTCGTGGCGCCGGCCTCGCGTCCCGTCGTGTCAGGGGGCGAATGTCGGTTCCGGTGGCGCAACACCGACCACGCCCTGCCGGTCCTCCCCGGCGCTCTGGTCGACTGCCCACCCCGGCCCCGCCGGCTCCTGGTGGCCCTCACCCCGCCCCGGGCGGGCCACTGCTACAAGGTCGTGGCCGCCCTTCTCTGAGCGGACCGACAGGCCGAGAGTCGCTATATCTCGTCGTCGCCCAGCGGGCGGGCGGCCAGGTCGATGGCCGCCCACAGGGTGCGGGAGAAGGGGTAGAAGGCGAGGGGGAGCACCACCGCCACCAGCCCGCCCAGGACGAGCACGGGCCACAGCCGGCCGCCGGAGTCGCTGTTGGCTCTCACGATGATGTAGCCGAACAACACCGCGGCGAGAGCCCCTTCGGTGACGGCCAGGTTCAGCACGTAGGCGCCGAGAAAGGAGCCTTCCTCCGCCCGCCGCTCGAAGCGGAAGCGGCACCGCGGGCAACGCTCGGCCATCTGGAACCAGCGGGTGAACAGCCGCCCGGAGCCACAGCGGGGGCACCGGCGCAGCATCGCCCGCCCCAGCATCCGGCCCAGGCTCGGCACCGCCGGTTGCGGGCTCATGCGGCCAGGTCCCGGCCCACCCGGCCGGTGCGCACGAAGGCCCGCCGCCGGTCGGCGTGGCCCAGGCGGAACCGCGTCCACCACCAGCCCAGCGCGCCCAGCCCCACTAGCTCCTGCACCAGGACGACGGCGAGGGGCCGGGCCAGGCTCGGCAGCTCCGTGCTCTCGAAGGAGAGCCCGAAAAGGGGCCACCAGAAGACCTCGGTGGACGACCACATCCCGTCGAGGACGAGGTGCAGGAAGGTCCCGATGGGGAGGGCCAACAGTCGCCGGCGGAGACCACGGCGGCCCCGCGTCGCCACCATGACGAGAGTCAGGAGGACGACGTTGGCGACCAGGGTGTGCAGGATGCGTGCCCCACCGAACAACACGTCGACGAGGTCGGGTAGGAGCACCCCGGCGACGACCAGCCGGTAGTCGATGGCCGTGTCGCGGAAGACCTGCCACACGATGACCAGGGCCAGCCCGGCGAACCAGAGGAACACGGTCAGCGAACGAGGATGCGCCCGCACTGGTCGCAGAGGATCAGCGCGCCAGGGGGCTCGCGCTTGAGCCGGGCGAGCTCCGAGGCCGGCAGCGTCAAGTGGCAACCCGAGCAGGAGGTCCCGACCAGCCGTGCCGCCCCGATCCCGCCGAGGCCGGACCGCAGCTTCTCGTAGGTCTGGAGAAGGTCCGCCGGCACCTGGCCCGCGGCCTCCCGGCGGCGCTCCTCCTCAGCAAGCACCTGGGCATCGATCTCGGCCTCGGCCGCGGCGATGGCCGAGCGGAGCCCGTCCGCCTCGAAGGCCATCGCCGACTTCTCGCCCTCCATGGCGGCTATGGCCTCGGCCAGGGGCTCGGCCTCCTCCATGGCCGCGAGCGCCTCGTCCTCGACCGATGAGCAGCGGTCCTTCAGGGCGGCGATCTCGGCCGTCATGGCGAGGAGATCGCGGGTGGCCGAGACCTCCCCGGAGTACATGCGCTTCTCTATCTCCCGGATCCGCTGGGCGATGAGGCCGGCGTCGGATTCCGATGTCGCCTGACGCTCCTCTACGGCCTGGAGGCGAGCCCTCGTGCCGGCCAGCCTGGCGTCCAGCTCGGCACCCCGCTTCAGCAGGGCGACCAGGTCGGCCCGCTCGGGAAGCCGGGCCCGTTGGTGGCGCAGGCGGTCGATGGCGGTGTCGTGCTCCTGGACCTCGAGCAGGCGCTCGAGGTCGCTCACTGCACGCTCGCGGTGGGCGGGGGCGTCGGCGGCGGAGCAGCGGTCGTGGGCGGCGGAGGGTCGTTGTTGAACGTGGGCGGCGGGGTCTGCTCCCCCGGCGCCGGTGACGACGTGTCCGTGGGGACAACCGTGACCCGTGGCGCCGAACGACGGCGCTTCGGCCGGGAGGACGAGGAGGAGTACTTGTCCTTGATGAACTTCGACTTCGGGATGAGCTTCGGGTTGGGCGCCGGAAAGCTCACGGCCGGCACGTCGGCCAGGGCGGCCGCGGTGTAGGCGCCCCAGATCCGGGCGGGAAACGAGCCACCGGTGACGTTCCTGCCTCCCACGTTCTTCATGGGCACGTTCCCCACCGGTGAACCCATCCACACCGCGGTGGACAGCTGGGGCGTGTAGCCCACGAACCACGCGTTCTCCCACTCCTGGGAGGTACCAGTCTTCCCCGCCACCTGCCGGCTCCGCTGGCGGGCGGCGGTCCCGGTTCCCTTGTCGACCACGGCCCTGAGCACCTGGGTGGCCACCCGTGCCGTCTGGGCCGACACCGCCCGCGTGCCCTTCAGCGGGCCCTCGAACAGGACCTTGCCGTTCCGGTCGGCGACCTTCTCGACGAATGACGGCGGGTGGTAGATGCCGTCGTTGGCGATGGCCGCGTAGGCGCTGGCCATCTCGAGCGGGGTGGCTTCTTCGGCCCCCAGGGAGATCGACGGGAAGGCGTCGAGCCGGTCCTTGGGCAGCCCCAGCTTGGCCGCCATGGCCACCACCTTTCCGAGCCCCACGTCGGCGCCGAGCCTGGCATAGGCGCAGTTGACGGAGTTGGCCGTGGCCCGAGTGACCGACATCACGCCACCGCTGGAGCCCTCGTAGTTCCCGGGCGTGTAGGGAGAGAACCCGGGGATCTTCAGGGTGCAGGGCGAGCTGCCGTCGATGGTGTCGTCGGGGCCGTGGCCCTCCTCGAGGGCGGCGAGCAGAACGAATGCCTTGAAGGACGAACCGGGCTGGCGCTTGCCCTGGGTGGCCAGGTTGTACCTGGCGTTGGCGAAGTCGTCGCCGGCCACCATGGCCCGCACGTAACCGGTCGACGGCTCGACCGATACCAGGGCGCTGGTGAACTTCCCGCGGGTCACGCCGGGGGGCAGGACCCGGTCCCGGTGGTCCTCGGCCAGCTGCTGGTACGAGCGGTCGAGCGTGGTGGTTATCTTCAATCCGCCCTTGAACACGGCGTTGTACCGCTCCTGTGCCGTGTCGCCGAGCCTCTTGTCGTCGAGCAGGCGCTGCTTGACCTCCTCGACGAAGTAGTCGTTGGGGGGTGGCAGGGGTGTGAAGACCTTGGTCGGGACCGGTACCTGCCGTAGCTCGTCCGCCTCGGACCGTTCCAGGTGGCCGTGGGCGACCATGCGCTCCAGGGCGAGGTCCCGGCGGGCCCGGGCCGACCGCGGCTGCTTCACCGGGTCGTAACCGACCGGGTTGCGCAGGATCCCGGCCAGGAGGGCCGCCTCCACCGGCTTCAAGCCGGCGACGTCGGTGTTGAAGTAGGTCTCCGCCGCGGCCTGGATGCCATAGGCACCGTTGCCGAAGTAGACGATGTTGAGATAGCGCTCCAGGATCTCCCGCTTGGAGAGCTTGTCCTCCAGGCGCACGGCCAGCACCGCCTCCTTGACCTTGCGGTCCACGCTCTTCTCCGGCGTCAGGAGGGCGTTCTTCACCAGCTGCTGGGTGATCGTCGAGCCACCCTGGCGGACCCCACCGGACTCCACGTTCGTCATCAGGGCTCGGAGCGCCGATCGCAGGTTGACACCGCTGTGCACCCAGAAGCGGTCGTCCTCCACGTCGAGGATGGCGTTGACGACATGATCGGGGACCTTCTCGAGGGTGACGGGCGAGCGGTTCTCCTCGGCGTGCAGGACGGCCAGGAGATGGCCGTCCCGGGCATATACGAGGGAGTTCTGCGAGATCTCACCCAGGGCCGCCAGCTCCTCCGCGTCTCCGACGTCGCCGGCCGACAGGACGCCCCACACCTGAGGGGCGAGCAGCACCAGCCCGAGAGCCAAGCCGGTACCCGCGACCATGACGGTCACGAAGAAGCGAGCCAACGGGTTCAGGGGGCGCACGTCGGCTCCAACGGTACTGGAGGGGCCGCGCCTCTACTTCGCGCCGTTGAATGACCTCGTGGCGCTCGAGAGGCCGGCGCAGAGCAACTTGCGCCAGAAGACATGCGAACCAGCCGATGAGGGTCACTGCAAACGCGCAAGTAGTTCTGCGCCGGCCTCTCAGGTCACCTTGACGGTGCCGTTCATGCCGGGATGGACGGTGCAGCTGTACTCGAAGGTGCCGGCCGTGGCGAAGGTGTGCTCGAAGGTGCCGGAGTCCTTCCTGTCGCTCTTGAACGACTGGTCGTTGGCCACGACGTCGTGCGGAATCCCCTTGTCATCGAACTTCCAGGTCACGGTGTCGCCGGCCTTCACCGAGAGGGTGCGGGGCTTGAAGGCGATGTCCCTGAGAACGACGGTCCGGGGCCCGGGCTGCTCACCCGGTTCAGCCTCATCGTCGGAATCCCCACCACAGGCGCCGATCGACACCACGATCGCCAGGGCCGCCAGGCGCGCCATCATCTTCATGTCAAAGGGTCTCCTCGTCGGCAGGGGCCGATCCTAGGAGGCCACCGGTGACAGAACCGGGCGGCCGTCAGCCGGTGTCGCCGGCCGAGGTGGCCTCCGCCCGTACCCAGCGGCCGAGGGCGGCCTCCAGGATGTCGAGCTTCACCGGCTTGGTGACGTAGTCGTCCATTCCCGAGTCGAGGCAGCGCTGGCGGTCGCCCTTCATGGCCGACGCCGTCATGGCGATGATGGGGACCCGGCTCGACCCGGCTTCGCGCCGGCGGATCTCGGCCGTCGCTTCGTAGCCGTCCATCTCCGGCATCTGGCAGTCCATCAGGATGGCCCCGTAGGAGATCCTCGACCGTGCTTCGACGGCTTCGGCGCCGTTGGCCACCGCATCTGCCCGGTACCCCAGCTTGGCCAGCATGGCCACGGCCACGCTCTGGTTGACGACGTTGTCGTCGGCCACCAACAGGCGAGGACGGCTCCGGGCTCGATCCTCCGAGATGGTGTGGCGGGTAACGAGGCGATCTGTGGGCCCGGGATCACCCTCGACCACCGTCGTGAGACAGTCGTAGAGCTGGGACTGGCGCACGGGCTTGCTGAGGTAGGCCGAGAACCCGACCTCCCGCGCCGAGGCGGCCGTGCCGCGGACGCCGCGGGACGTCAGCAGCACCAGGCGCGTCGACGACAGCTCGCTGTCCGCCAGCACGGCATGGGCCAGGCTGAAGCCGTCCATCACCGGCATCTCCATGTCGACCAGCGCCACGTCGTAGGGATGACCAAGACGTACCGCCTCACGCATCATCTCCAGCGCCTTCGTCGCCCCCGGCGCCGTCGCGCTCGGCATGGCCCAGGATCGCACCTGGTGCTCGAGGATCCTGCGGTTGGTGAGGTTGTCGTCGACGATCAACACCCTCAACCCGCTCATGTCCCGTCGGGGGCGGAGCTGAGGCTGCGCACCCGGAGCCTGCCTGGCCAGAGGCACCGTGAACCTGAAGGTCGTCCCTGCGCCGGGCTCACTCTCGCACCAGATCTTGCCGCCCATCAGCTCCACCAGCTGCTTGGAGATGGCAAGGCCGAGACCCGTGCCTCCGTGGAGCCTGGTGGTCGAGGAGTCGGCCTGGGAGAAGGGCAGGAAGAGGCGCTCCTGCGCCTCTTCGGTGAGGCCGATCCCGGTATCGCTGACCTCCATGCGTATGACCACGTCATCGGGCCCGTCCTCGGCCAGACAGGCCTTGACGACGATCTCACCGGCACCGGTGAACTTCACGGCGTTGCTCAGGAGGTTGGTGAGGATCTGGCGCAGCCGGCCGGGGTCACCACGCACATCGGTCGGGACCTGCGGGTGGATGAGCGTGCTCAGCTCTATTCCCTTGAGATGGGCCTTCTCGGCCAGCAGGTCGGCCACGTCCTCGACGACGGCGCCGAGGCTGAAGTCGATGACTTCTAGATCCAGCTTCCCCGCCTCGATCTTCGAGAAATCGAGGATGTCGTTGATGATGGTGAGCAGAGCCTCGGCCGAGCTCCTCACCGTCTCGGCGTAATCCCGTTGCTCGGGGTCGAGGTCGCTGTCCAGGAGAAGGCCCGTCATTCCGATCACGCCGTTCATCGGTGTCCGGATCTCGTGGCTCATGGTGGCGAGGAACTGGGACTTGAGCCTGTTCGCAGCCATCGCCCGGTCGTGAGCCGCTTTCAGCTTGCCCGCCGCCCGCCGCTCGCTCATGTTGCGGGCGATGGAGGAGGCTCCCACCACCTTCCCGTCGTCGTCCTTGATGGGTGAGATGGTCAGCGACACCGGGACGGCGGTCCCGTTCTTGCCCACCCGCACCGTCTCCAGATGCCGCACCGGCTGCCCCTCCCGGATGCGGCGCAGGATGTGGCCGGCCTCCTGCGGCCGGTCGTCGGGAAGCAGCATCGAGAAGTGCTGGCCGACCATCTCCTCGGCGGTGTACCCGTAGAGAGCCTGGGCCCCCACGTTCCAACTGGTGATCGTGCCGTCGAGGTTCGTGGAGCTGATGGCGTCGTCGGAGGAGTCGACGATGGCCGCGAGATGAAGCCCGAGTGCGCTCTTCTCCGAGGCCCTGCGGCTCTGAACCTGGAGGACGAGCACTTCGGTCACAGCGGCGGCGAGCTCGGTGAGCGTCTTCAGCTCTGCCGGCGAAGGCCGCTGGCGCGCCTCGGTATCCATGACGTACAGCGATCCGAGAACTCGGCCGTCCGACATGACGAGTGGCGTGGCGGCGTAGAAGCGGACAGCTGGATCGCCGGCGACCAGGGGTTCGTCCTCGAACCTCGGGTCGGCGGCAGTGTCGGGCACCACGACGGGCTCAGGGCCTGCGAAGGCCTGGCTCCCGAACACCGAACTTGGCGCGATCTCCCCCAGATCGAGGCCCAGCCAGGACCGGCAGCACTCACGCCCGGCGTCGATCAACCACAGTCCGGCGATCGGCGCGGTGAAGTGGCCGGCCGCCACGGCCACGAGCCGCCTGAACACCGGTTCCGATCCCGCGTCGCAGGTGCCGTAGGCGCGGGTGGGAGGCTCGTTCTCCTCCGGAGGCGACGGCATTCGTTTCGATCCTATATCCACTGGAAGTGGTCATCGCGGCTTACCGCGGCTGCCAGGAGCCCGTTGTCGCGCCGGGCCCGTCGGTCACCCCCGGGCGTTCCAGTGGCCGATCCGGCGGGTGGCCACGGCCGCGCTGGCCCACGCCACCCAGGCGTGGCCGCAAGTGAGACCGAGGCGTTGGAACAGGCCCGGTGACCACCCGGTCGCCGTCGAGGCAAGTAGGGCTGCCGTGACGACACCGGTCCCCACTGACGCCATGGCGGCGGCGCCGAGGCCCCTGCGGGCCAGCGACCTCGCCGCCAAGAGTGGCGTGGCCGCCAGGGTGGCGTAGCCGGTGACGGCGAACAGGTTGTGGGCGCTGTTGGCCGCGTCTCCTCGAAGCGGTGTGAGGGCCACCCCCGCGGTGGCGAGAGCCGTGGCCGCGGCGGCGACACCTGCGGGCCGACCGAGGCAGCGGGCCAGTGCCGGCGCCGCCGCCATCACGCCGGCGCTGAACCCGACGAACCCCGCCGTCATCAGGCCCTGGGTCGAAGCGCCATCCTCGGCCAGGCGGCTGATGGCCTGCTGGACCGGGTCATAGCCCTTCCGCACAATGCTCCCGGCGAGCCATGCGCCGGCGAATGCAGCAGGGCCAGCGAGCCCACCCCAGGCCGCAGCCCCGCTCTTGTCCGACTCTGCTGCGGAACGGAAGCGCTTGCTCTGCGTCGGGGCCACGGTACACACTGCCACCGTCACCGGCCGCCGACCCTGTGCCATCGTTACCAACATGCGAATCGTGGCCAGCGAGTTCATAAGTCTCGACGGAGTTGTCCAGGCACCGGGAGGGCCCGACGAGGATCGGGACGGTGGTTTCCGGCACGGCGGGTGGTCGATGCCGTTCTTCGATCCCGAGGTCATGGGCCCGGCCTTCGACCAGATGGCCGAACGGACAGATGCCCTCCTCTACGGGCGCCGGACCTGGCAGGTGATGGCCGGCGCCTGGCCCGAGCGTGCCGGCGATCCGTTCGCCGACTGGATCAACGGTGTCGAGAAGTACGTGGTGTCGAACACGCTCGCCGCTGAGGACCTGACATGGTCACCGACCACCCTCATCAACGGGGACGACGTGCTCAGCTCCGTCGCCGCCATACGTGAGCGGCCCGGCGGCGACGTCAACATCATGGGCAGCGCCCAGCTCGTCAAAACCCTCCTGGCCAACGACCTGGTGGACGAGCTTAGCCTCATGATCGAGCCCATCCTCCTGGGCGGCGGCAAGACCATCTTCCCGACCGACGGCTCCGCTCGACCCTTCGAGCTGGTGTCCTCCACCCCGGCGACCACAGGCGTGCTCGTCTGCCGCTACCAGCGGATCTAGCCGGCGGCGCCGGGCGGAATCTTCAGCTTCGACGCGGTTGCGGACGGACTGCTCGTTCCACACCATCTGGTCAGACCGGAGAACTGGTGCTCTTCTTCGACCGTCGCAGCCGCGGCGTCAGCCGTCCCGCTCGGCACCGACACCTACGACGATGTCGCGATCAAGCGCATTTGACATGCCGAAACGGCTCGCCCCGCCAGTCGGCACCAAACCGCGCAGCTCCGTAGCGGCCCACCCGGGAGCGAGCTCCACGTCCAGATCCAGGCGGTCCGGCCTCACCGTGGGCTGGCGCCAGACCGCCAGGTTGTAATTGCGGGCGCCGGCCAGCACTCCTTGGAGCCGCAGCACGACCTCGACCGTGGTGCCGGGGGGGATCTGCAGCTCCCGGGAGTACGCGTAGCGGCCAGCGGGTTCCTCCTGGCTCTCCATTGGCACCTCTCGGCCGTCTACCGTCGCTCCCTCCAGTGCCCAAGGGGTGAGAACCGAGAGATAGGTGTGGTTGTGACCAGGGGGGGCGCCCCGCAGGTTGTCGATCACGATCGGCGGCAGCCCCGATGCCGGCGCGCTGTTCGTGAGGCGGACCACGACGCTGGCCCTCAGCTCACCCGAGGCGGGATCGACCATGGCCCGGTAGCGGATGGAACGGTCCAGGAACCAGTCCAGCTTGTTGCCCCCCGCGTTCTGGTTGATGACGGCGATCATGTCGCCCGGCGCCTCGGGCAGCGCGCCGCCTACGCCGGCCAGGCTCAAGAACCGCTTCTCGCCCCGGTGCCTGCTGTGCAGCAACAGGTGCTTGCCGGTCACTGCCGGGCCCAGGGCCGCGGCCAGGTCCGGCGGCCCCGGCAGGGTGGAGCTGGTGAGCCGCTCCCAGATCGCCACAGTGGCGGCGCCGAGGAACTCCACCCGGGTCGACTCCGTCGGCGCCTGGAAGCGCAGGTACTGGTCGAAGAGCAGCTCCTTTGCGGCGTTGTCGGCAGTGAGCGGCCCAGGAAGCCCCGGCACGCTGACCGGCCCGGTCACCCTCAGCAGCGCGGCCAGGCCGATGGGATCCACGGCGATGACCCCGTCGAGGTGCTGGCCTCCCGACTGGGGGTACAGATCGGCGATGACCCTGGCCACTGTCGGAAAGTCGGGCGCCATGTTCACGTTGCGCCAATCCTGCTGCGGGCGAAAACCGCCGTAGCGCGCCACGTACGCTGGCTCCCCGTGGACCCGTCGGCTGGCGGGGTCGCCCCCCTGGTTGAGGTCCGCCGACCGCCCGACCCGTGTCAGGCTGATTCGGCCGCCTTCGGCCACCAGCTCGCCGAAGTTGCCGATCAAACCACCCGTCCCCCGCAGCTCCGAGGGGGTCTGTATGGCCAGGAAGTACCGCCGCGGCCCCGACTCGCCCAGCAGCCCCGGCACGGCACGCACCGCGTCGAGGGCGACCTCGGCGTCCCGGCGGGCGTTGGCCACGTGCGCCAACAGGGACTCCAACCGATCGGCCACCGCCGGCAGGAGCAGCGGCGAACGGGCCGGGCGCAGCGTTTCCCCGGCTCGCTCGAGAGCGGCGAGCGAGGCCTGGATCGGGACCTCGAGCGCACGAATCTTCTCGAGGGGGACGACGCCGCCGGTCATGCGCACGCTGGCCGGATCGGCAGAGGCCACAGTGTCGGTCGCAGTCCTGGTGAGGCGGGCACCGGCTGTGGCCATGGCGTGGAGAGCTTTGGCGTTCCGGCCGGCGACGGGGAGGCCGAGCACGGGCCGGGCCCACCACGACGACAGATCCCGCCGGGCCTCGTCGAACTCCTCAGCGGCAGCGGCGAAACCCGCGGCGGCACGATCGCGCTCGCCGCCCCGGGCGGCGGCCAGCGCCGATCTCGTCGACTCCACCGCATCGAGAAGCCTGCCCCGGGCCTGTGCGGCGGCCACACCCCAGCCGGCCACGACCAGCACGACGGCGGTGCCGGCCAGCAGGGCGAGGCGTGCCACCCTGTGCCGGGCTTCGCCGGAGGCCCGAGCGACGGCAGACGCGGCCAGGGGGACCAGGGGGAAGGCGGCCAAACCCGCACCCGCCACGCCGCCGTCGAAAGCATCGAGGTGGAACAGGCTGGCGCCGATGGCGGCTCCGATCACCGGCGCCAGCAGCTGGCGATCCCCGGGCGCGCCCACAACCACGGCGACAGAGCCACCGGCGGCGGCGGCAGCCAGCCACTGCACGTCCGAGCCGACCGCCGTCGCCACCGCCAAGCCGGCCGCGGCAGCCACCAGGCACGCCAGCGGCGAGGCGGCGGTGGCCAGCACGACCACTCCCCCACCGGCCACGCCACGCCAGAAAGCGTCGAAGGCATCCGTGCCAGTCGGTGCGGCGGTCGCCATGGCCCCGGCGGCGGCCCCGGCGGCCACGACCAAGGCGACGAATAGAACCAGCCGGCGCCCGGTTCGACGGGCCGGCGCCAGCACCACCGCCAGCAGCCCGAGTCCGGCGAAGCCGCCGGCCGCGGCGACGCCCAGCGCTGGTGCGGTCACGGGGCGCCGAGCCTACTGCGCCGGCACGCCTGCGCCGTCTCAGCTACACAGGACGTACCCCGCGCCGCGCACGGTGTGCACCAACCTTGGTCCCTCCGCCTCGAGTTTGCGCCGAAGGGCGCTCATGTTGCCACGAGGTTATCGGCGAGACCCCGGGGGAACGACATGTACCATGTGGCCAATGCCGGAGTACGCCTCAACGTGTCGGTGCTGATGCGAACCGTGGCCACGACGGTCGAAGGCGGTAGCGCGCTGTATCCGGGTGCGACGCGGTGCCAGTGGGGTCGGGCGGGCTCGCTCTGGCGTGCGGCGAGCGCCGAAGCTGCGTGGCCCGAAGGTCTCTGTCACACTGTCGATGGCTTTGATGGAGGTATGTGAGATGCGGATGAGACGGTTCAGCTTCGGGATCCTGGCGGCGTGCGGCGCCCTGCTGGTCGCGGTGGTGGTGGTGCCCTCGGCCCAGGCGCAGCAGAACGCCCCGTGTGGCCCGGCCTACCCGCCGACGAACTGCCAGCAGGCGCAGGCCGACCGGCAAGCCGATGTTCAGGTCCAAGGCAACACGCTCGACCGGCAGCCACCACCTCGTGCGGGTGGGGAGATCGGCACGCTGGCCACCAGATCGGCCAACCAGAGGGGGGGCGGCGATCTGCCCCGAACCGGTTCGTCGTCCACGGTCTCGCTCGTGTCCACTGCGGTCGGCCTCGTCCTCGTCGGCAGCGCGCTAGTCGTCCTTCGTCGGCGCCGAGCTGAATCATCGACGCCGTAGGCGAAGACCTCACGTTTGGGCCAACACGGGCGAACAACCCCCAACCGGCCCCAACTGCCGCCGCCTGACCAAATCTGGCTATTCGACCTATACCAGGACCAACTCACATGCCTCCCGATGGAGAGGTGCGGTGGGGGAGATCGAAGCTGTCGGACGACGACCGTGACTCGTCATACCGGTGGGCGCTGAGGGACTCGAACCCCCGACCCCCTCCTTGTAAGGGAGGTGCTCTAGCCAGCTGAGCTAAGCGCCCTCGAGCGGAGAGCCACTGTAAGGCAGTCCGCCCGAGGGCACCTCGCCCGGGGCTTGTTCAGGCGGTCAGCTTCGACTGCTCGCTCTTCGGGGGGCGGCCCCGTCCCCTCTTGAAGGCAAGCACCTTGCCCTGGCAGAAGAGCTCGCCGCCCCAGACGCCGCAGGGCTCCCGGCGGGCCTCGGCCGCGGCCAGGCACTCCACGCGGACGACGCAGCCGGCGCAGATCTCCTTGGCTCTGGCGATGTCGGGCAGCTCCTCGGAGAAGAACAGCTCGACCATGGTCGACTCGCCCGCGCGGCAGCTCGCCAGGTCCCAGTCGACTGCATCCGCTGCGTACTTCATCCTCTTCTGCCTTTCGTTCTCGATCTTCGGTATGCCCTGAGACACAACGAGGCCGCCGGGACATCCCGGCGGCCTCAGGCCCTTCCTCGATGGTTGCTGGGACTTACCCAGGCCCACCTCGATGGAGGTCCCTCAGCCGCAAGTGGTCGGTACCTGCGCCGGCATGGTCGCAATTGCCCTCCACGCTCCAGCTGGCGACACACCCGGCCGTTCGCTTCGTCGCCATCGGCCGGCGCACATCGGACGCGGTGACTTCAGCGGTGACCATGAGCTTCGCCTCGTACCGAATCCTCGATTGCACTGCGGTTCTCCTGCGCCTACGAGCGTCGGACCGGAATGGCCCGGACCCATGGGAACACAGCACCAGCGGTGCCGTCAACCGATTTTCTGCGCCGGCCTCTCAGGTAAAGGTCGAGCGGGCGGCGAGCAGCTCGGTCAGGAGTTCCTGGGTACCCGCGGCCACGGGCGTGCGACGTTCCTCCCAGCCCCGGGCGACGAGGTCGGCGCCGTAGGCGTCCACGACCCCCGCTCCGGCCTCCTGGCAGATGAGCATGGCGCCCAGGTAGTCCCAGGGTGCATGGGCGTGGGCGCTGCAGTCGACATAGCCGTCGAGCAGGCCCTCGGCTACGGCGCACAGATCGAGGGCGACGGCGCCCAGCGCGCGGAACTGCCCCCATCCGAGGTGGCGCGGAGGCAGCCCGGACAGACCCACCAGGGCTGTCGCCAACCGGGCGCAGGACGACGGAGCGATGGGATGGCCGTCACGGGTGGCACCACCGCCCCGGACCGCCTGGTAGCGGGCACCGCTCGACTGGTTCACCACCACCGCGGCGCGGGCACCATCGGCGTCCAGGGCACAGAGGCTGGTGGCGTACCAGGGCAGCCGATGGGCGGCGTTGGTCGATCCGTCGACGGGGTCGAGCACCACGAGCAGGGGACGGTCGCCGTCATGGAGGCCGCTCTCCTCGCTGAGCACCCCCAGTCCGGCACCGGTGAGGACGGTCACGGCGGCCGCGTCGGCGGCCAGGTCGCTGTGGTACTGGCCGGCGCGGGTGCCGGCCAGCCCCCAGTCCTCGAGGGGGCCGAGCACGCCGGCGATGGCGTCACTGGCCTTGTTCAGCACCTCGAGCAGGTCGTCGTCGTCCACCGCGCCGCCAGGCTAGAGGTCCCTGGCGCCGTGGCCGTAGGCTCACCCTCGTGGCCGTCATCGACGTGGCCGGCTTCGTCGCCGACCTCAAGGGGCACGCGGTGGAGCACGGCTTCCACGTGCACGACGAGCGCCACTTCGTGGAGAGCTACTCACTGCGCCAGGCATGGGAGGTCGACCTGCACCCGGAGGAGGGGTGCGGTGTGCCCGTCGACCTCCACCTCGCCCTGGAGGTGGATCCCCGGGTCCTGCTTTCCTTCGAGGACCTGGTGGTCGACCTGCCCGAGGACAATGAGCCTCCCGACGACTTCCACTTCCCCATCACCTTCACCTGGGCCCTGCCGCCTCTGCCGGCGGGCCCCGACCTTCTCCAGCTGCACCTCGAGCTGGCCGGGGTGGCGGGGGTCGACCTTCCGCTGGAGGTGTCGGCCATCGACTCCTTCCCCTCGGCCACCGACGCCCCGGAGCGGAGCCTCACCATCGTCGCCCGGCAGCAGGTCTCGTTGGCCAAGATCCTGGTGGGCGAGGAGCTGCTCTGCGAGACGCTGGAGGGCTGCCTGGCCGTCAGCCGCCACCTGCTCGATGCCGCTCCGAAGTGGCTCGACAAGGCCGACTGATCCCTCGTAAGCCGCTCATTTTCAACCGATAGGGCGGGTACCCTTGAGGGGTGCTGGAGGTTCGAGAGGTCGCCCTGAGCCGGGCCCGCCTGCTCAACCGCGTCACGCTCGGGTGGAACGTGGTGGAGGCCCTGGTGGCCATCGCCGCCGGCATCGCCGCCAGCTCGGTCAGCCTCATCGGCTTCGGCCTCGACTCCGTCATCGAGGTCTCGGCGTCGGCCATTCTGGCGTGGCGACTCCATCAGGAGCACCGAGGCGGCTGCATGGCGGAGAACGACCGGCTCGCCACCCGGTTGATCGCCGTCAGCTTCGCCGCTCTCGCCATCTACGTCTGGATCACCGGGCTGGGCGACCTCATCGGCCACTCGGAACCCGACTCGAGTGCCGTCGGAGTGGTCCTGGCCGCCACCTCGGGCATCGTCATGCCCCCGCTGGCCCGGGCCAAGCGCCGCCTCGCGCTGCCCTTGGGATCGAGTGCGGCGGTGTCGGAGGCGAACCAGACGATGTTGTGCGGGGTGCTGTCGGGCGTGGTGCTGGTCGGGTTGGCCCTCAACCTCACCCTCGGCTGGTGGTGGGCCGACCCCGTAGCGGCGTTGCTCATCGGCGTGCTGGCTGCCGGCGAGGCGGCGCGGACATGGCGGGCCGAGTCGCTGGCCGACACCTGCTGCGCCTGAACCCTAAGATTGAAATTGGAGCCCGCTACTGGGCGTTCTTCCCGGCCAGCCCCCGCTCGATCAGGAGGATCTCCTCGTCGCCGGCCAGCGCCGCCGTGTTGATCGGCGCGGCGAGGGTGATGACGGCGGCGGCGACCAGGACAGGATTGCGCGCCCCGGCTGCCACCTGGCGCCATCGGGGAAGGGCGCCTGACACTGCGGCAGCGGGGTCGTGATCCGGAAGTGCCTGGAGGCGCCGGACGACGTTCTCGATAAGTGGCACCAGCGCGCAGATCACGGTGAGGCTGGACAGGATCGACAGCTTGATGGCGAACTCCGTCGTCTGGAACGACAGGAGGCCGGCGGCCACCGCGGCGGTGGAGGCGCCGTAGATGATCCGGCCCAGCGCCGCCTTGGGTGCGGTCTGCGGATCGGAGATCATGAAGAACACGAAGATCAGCACTTCGGGCGAGAGGGCTAGGTTGGCCCAGTACGAGAGCCCGCTGATGGTCCCGTCGTGCCAGATGGCCACGAAGTCCCGACCGGCCAGGGCCAGGACCCCGACGAGCACGGCGAAGGTGGCGAGGAAGGAGACGGCCATGCCGACCATGCGCACTTTGCGCAGGATCCACCAGGCGCCGGCGAAGATGACCACGTAGGCCAGCGCCTGGCCCAGCTGGCTAGGCCCCCACCACAGGTACTGCGGGAACACGTGGCGGGGCCCGATCACGAGCAGGCACCAGACCAGGCCGACGTTCGACGGGTTGAACAGGTGGCGGTCGCCGGGGCGGATGAGGTACTTCGACAGCAAGGACAGCAGGGCGGCGAGCAGGAAGTACTGGATCCCGTTGAGGCTCCACCAGTCGCCATGGCGCGTGCCTGAGGCCCTCAGGATGAAAGCGACGCTGCTGCCGGTGAGCATGGCGCTGGCCGGCCACACCAGCATCGCCTCCCGGCGGAAGGTGATGACCACCTCCACCAGTGCACTGAAGGCGATCGTGACGATGATCTGGGCGATCGACACCTTGAAGTCGAGCACCGTCTGGCCGAGCAGCTGAAGCGTCATGATGACGACCGACAGCTTCAGACGGGGGTCTTTGCGGTTGGGCAGGACCACCGGGATGCGCCGGCCCCGCACCACGATGCTGGGCCCCTCGGGCGCCGGTGACCCGGGGATGGTGCCGATGGACGAGGACATGGCTAGTGCTCCGTCGCCGATATGGCCTGGGTGCATCGGCGAGTCAGCGGTGTCATCTGGCGAGGCGCGACGACGAAGGAATCCTCTTGCCGGCTTTCGAGGAGGAGAAACGCAGCCAGGGGCATCGCTGGCCGGCGAGGCAGCAGGTGATATCGGCGACGGTGCACTAGGAGGGTTCCAGCGTGGCCGCCGCGTAGGCGCTGTTGATCAGCGGGCACCAGATGACCACGGACTTGAACTGGGCGGGGTCCACGTCCCTGGGAACGGTGAAGTTGAGCGACCCGGCGGTGATGTCGAGCGGGGCGGCCTTGACCCAGGGCGCCGCCATGAACTCGGGTGTGGTCTTGGGAGCGTCCAGCGGGCTGAAGGTGATCTCCAGGTCGACGTTGGGCGAGACGAAGAAGTCGTCCAGTCGAAGGGCATGGGAGCCGTCGGCGAGGCGGTAGACGGTGATGGTTCCTGTGCCGGTCTGGTCCATCCGGTAGAAGTCCCCGGTGAAGACCACCTTCGTGCCCGGAGCCGACATGACCGGCAGCGGCTCCTCCTCCAGGGGCACGTCGACCTGCTGCTCCACGTGCAGCTTCCACGGCCCGTCGGCCGCCACCTTCAGGTTCATGGCCCCCGCCTTGGTGGCGTACCCGAAGGGGGTGTCGGTGCCTGTGCACGGTGCCTCCAGCAACGGCTTGGGCCGTCCCGTCACGGTGACCAGCAGCCGGCCCGTCCCACACACGCCGCGCACCCGCCACTGAATGGCGCCTTCGTCGATGGTCAGCGCGGGCGTGCCGGCAGCCTGGCCCTGCAGGGTGGTCACCGCCTGCCACCACGGTTGTGATCGCACGAGAGTGGCCGGACGTGGAACTGTGGTGGCAGACGCCGCCCCGCCCGCAGCCCGGCTCGCCGCCGGCGCCTTGGGGGCGCGGCGCTCCGAGCCCGACAGGCGGTCCCGCAAGCCGAACAGGTTCCCGCCGACGCCGGCGCTGACGAGCAGCGCCAACAGGCCCAGCCACGCCAGCAGATGACGACCCCCGCTCTGGGCCGGTTGACCTGGCCGCTCAGGCTCCGGCAGCGGCTCCGGCTGGGATGGTACGTCCGGCCTGTCGAAGGTGGCCGGCGGTTCCGTCGTGCTCATCGGTCCTCTGGATGCGAGTTCGAGCCATGGGCACCAACGGCAGGCCCCATGCCCGTGGAATAGTCAAGAGCATACTGCTCATCCCACCCTTGCCGGTTCCGTCCGCAGCTCCTCGGCAGTGATCTCCTCCAGCCGGCGCCGGCGGGTCTCCACCCCGAAGAAGGCGACCGCCACCACGGCCAGGACCATGGGGATCGCGCCCATCAGCGCCGTCCAGGCGATGCTCGGCGGCGTGATCGCCGCCGCGACCAAGGCGATGATCGCCACCCCGCCCGCCTTGCTGGCCGCCGCCGCCAGCCCGGTTCCCCGGGAGCGAATGCGGGTGGGGAACACCTCGGAGCTGTAGGCGAAGAGGACGGCCACGATGGAGCTGATGCCCCAGATGGGCACCACCAACAGGGCTTGGAGCAGGCCCCGGTCCTCGGCCACGTTGTCGCCGGCGATGACGAAGCCGACCAGGGCGGCGCCGGTCAGGGCGCCCAGCAGGATGATGGTCTTCTTGCTGCTCCACACGCCGTAGAGCCAGGCGACGCCGAAGTTGAGGGGGAACCCGATCAGGGCGGAGTCCCGCAGGATCCGGTTGGCCGTGACCTCGGTGTAGCCGAGCCGCTGCAGGTTCGACGGGATCCAGAGCTGGAACCCGAAGGTGACCAGCCCGACGCCCAGGCCGAGCAGCACCACCACGGCGCTGAGCCCGAGGAACGGCGGCTGGAGGAGCTGGGCGTAGCGGCTCTTCACCTCCGACTCGACAGCCAGCTCCGACTTCTCGTCCTCGACAACGACGGCCCCGTAGCGCTCCATGACCGCCCGGGCCTCGTGCTCACGACCGCGGGCCAGCAGGAACCGCGGCGACTCGGGGATCCAGCGGTTGAGCAGCAACAGCGCCAGCCCGGTAGGCAGGCCCAGTAGCCACAGGATGCGCCAGCCGTAGTCGGGCACCAGGGCTGTCGAGAGCCAGCTGGTGAGGATGTAGGCGCCGGCGACGTCGCCGCCGATCAGCACCATCACCCAGCCCCGGTGGCGGGCCGGGACGGTTTCGGCCATGAGGGCGAACGTGATGGGCAGCATCCCGCCCACGCCCAGGCCCATGACGAAGCACATGAACAGGTTGAGGTTGAACGACGGCATCGAGCCACACACCGCGGTGGCGACGAAGAGCACGCCGGCCAGCAGGATGGACGCCCGCCGGCCGATGCGGTCGCCGAGCCACCCCCACACGAACGACCCGATCACCGTGCCGGTGATGCCGAGCAGCGGGAGCAGGGCTGCCGGCGGGCTGCCGGCGGGGTTGAGCGCCGACTTGAGCCCGTACTCCTTCGTCATCCCAGGCAGCACGAACCCGAGGGTGGTCGGTTTCATCACGTCGATGGTCACCGCCGCCGCCATCACCAGCAGGAGGCCGACGTGGGCAGGCCGGATGGGGGCGTCGTCCAGGGCCTTCACCCGGATCCGCGAGACCTGTTCCGCGGCGGCCGGCGCCCGCCTGGGGAACAGCCCATAAGTGGTGGCGGCCAACCCGACCAGGATGAGCACCATGCCCACGGCCATCGGCGCGTCGATGCCCATGCCGTCCAGGCGATATCCCATGTCCTTGGCGTCGAGGTACATGGGCAGATGAAGGAGGACGCCTGCCGTAACCGTGGCGATCCCGGCCCAGAAGGCCACCGGGCTGGCATAGGTGATGCCGCCTACCGGTGCCCGCTTCTCGCTGTGGACCGAACCCACGTCAGATGCCCTCCATCGCCCCTATCGCGGGAAGCACAAGGGTACGCCTCCTCCGCTGTCGGAAGCCCCGCAGTCAAACACGAGATGTGGGCCCGGCAGGGATCGAACCTGCGACCAAGGGATTATGAGTCGAGCTGAGCGCGTCCGGCAGGTTCCGTTTCATGCCGTTGACCTGGGGTTTCATCCGTCGGCCATTTCGCCAGATGATGTTGGATGACGCCTCGTGTCGCCCAGAATGTTGGATGAAATGTTGGACGAAATCCATAGTCCCTTGCTCACACCGGTCCACCGACAGCCGATTACAACACGAAGCCCGCGATGGTGCGGCTGAGGCCTTGGACGTCGTACTGGCCTGAGAACTCCAGACGCACCTTTCCGAGGCCGGAGAACCACAGGTCCAGCTCGGCATCAAGGTCGAATACGCCAGCGGTCTCGATCGAAAACGCCTGGACTTTGCTGAAAGGCAGAGAGGTGAAGTCCTTCTTCTTGCCCGTGATGCCTTGGACGTTGACGGCGATTATCCGCTTGTTGGTGAAGATCACGTAGTCCCGCACCGCCTTGAAGCTCGCTACCACCTCTTCTCCTGCTACCAGCAGCGGCTCGACTGTCTTCCCCATCCCTTCCTTGTCCGCCTGCTTCAGCTTGAAGACGGAACCAGTGCTGAAGTCGATCATGGGAGGACCGTAGTGACTGCAGAGGACGAGCGGGCCATTCGACGGTTGATGGCGCACTAGGCATCCACCTCCTGGTCATTCGATGTCCGCACATCCGCCCGCTTCAGGAGCTACGGATCGAGCGAGATCGAGGGTTCTTTCGTCCGCGGGATGCACGCGGGATGGACCAGCAGCTCAGGCCCACCGGGACCCCAGCACACCACTGCCACGGTGCGTGATTTCGGATCAGCTCCACCTTCCGTAAGCTACGGCGATGAGCAAGCCAGCATCGCTCGTCGCAACAGCCCGCTCTGGAGCGGGCGTGTTTCGGCGATCTCTTGCCGATCGGACAGGTGTGCCACCTCGACGATCTCTCGCATAGAGGAGGGTGACATGGATCCACCCTTCACGATGCTGGAGCGGGTCTTGGTCGCCGCGGGGAAGCAGCTGCAGGCGTCTTGCGTCGACCTGCCCGATGGGCATACTTGATGACGGGCCACGCCACATCTCCAGAGTCAGCGCGCGCGGAAGCGACAGACGATTCCGCTTGCAGTTTATGGCGATGGCGATGGCCCAGACGACACCTGGGTATCTTCTGCGCCCTCGCCGTCGTCTTGCTGCTAGCCGCTTACTTGCTCGTCGACCGTCCTGTGCGAAGGGCGCCCGTACCTCATGCTTCGCCCCTTGACGCCGGCGGGCCATTTAGGGTGGGGATTCCCGTCCAGCGAGGCATGACGGCCACAATGGGGAGCGTTTTCCTCTTGAACCGAGGGCGCGGTCCTGTCGAAATCAGAAGCGTAGAACTCGTCAACCCCCGCGGGCTGTCGTTTGCAGGCGCTGTCACGTACCTTTTAGGGCGGGTCGGGCAACGACCTGGAAGTGGGCCCTTGATTGTGCTCGGTTATCCACCAGCCGGCTTTGCGGTGGAACGTCTCGATCATCCCATTCCTCCGTCACGACGGTCACCTGCCGGGAACCTGGATCCCGACTTTCAGATTCTGATCGGTCTACGGATGGAGTCGGATGCCATGGCGACCGCCGACGCGGTTGAGGTTCACTTCCGTTACCAGGGCGAAGAGCAAGTGGCGCGCTTTCCAAAGTCTGTAAGGCTGTGTGGAGCCAATATCGCCTACGAGGACTGTTGAGCGCGCCTTGCTGTACAAAGAAGGTTGCCCTTGGTCCTGGCGAGTGCGTCTCCGACTCGAGGGCTTGAATCGTGGATGTAAGCGCACCGCCATCAGCGGGTGTAGGCGGCGAAGCCGCAGATGGATTCGCCGCTAGGTCACGGTGGCGTCGGGGGCGGCGAACCGGCGTCTTCTCGGCCCTCATTTTCCTGTTGCTCGGTGCTTACTTGTTCATCGACCGCCCGACGCAGAAAGCGCCAAGAGATAGAATACGTGATGCCGCGCCCCTAGACGCTGGCGATCCATCCTCCGTCAGCGGTCCGATCGAGAAGGGGTCGACCGCCACAATGGGAATCGTGTTCCTATTAAACCGAGGCGGTGGTCCGGTCGAAATTACCCGCGTAAGACTAGTCAACCCGCAAGGGCTTTCGTTCGTTGGGGCTGTCCTGTACCCCTTGAACCGACCGGGACAGAGACCCGGAAGTGGTCCTTTGATGGATCGCGGCTATCCACCACCCGGCTTCACGTTTGAGCGTCTCGATCATCCGATTCCCCCGTCGCAGCGGTCCCCAGCCGGGGACTTGGATCCGGACTTCCAGATCCTAATCGGGCTTCGGATGGAGTCGGACACCAGGGCGACGGCGGACGCGGTTGAGGTTCACTACCGTTACCAGGGACTTCAGCGAGTCGCTCGATTTCCGAAATCAGTAGGCCTTTGTGGAGCCAAGATCGCCTACAAAGACTGTTGACGCGAAGGGTGTTGTCAGGAGTACCCGCGGGCATGCGTTTCGCCAAGGTACGCCGGTGGACCCCGGCCGACATTGGTGGGCTTGTGTCTAATCAGCGGAACTCCATATATAGAGTTTCTTTTCGCTCTGCGGGACTCCGCTACCGCTCGATGCCGGAACCATGCGTGATCGCTCGCGTGCGGTGTTCCACCTGGATAGATTCTGCGGCCGCCATCACTACGGGCTGCCACAGGGCCTGGTCGTCGAGAAGCCTGCCCGGAGGACCGGGGTCGCGGCGACTGGCGCTTTGGACGAGTTCAGCGCTGTGGTCGAGGAGGGTCGAGACTGCATCCCACTCACGATCTTCGGACACACTCGGTCGTGGACCGAGGAGCGGATGGAAACGAGGGGCGAATCGGTCGAGTTGACTCGTCGTGGTGGGATGTCTGCTGTCCCTCCAGGCATCCAGTCGTTCTGCGATCCCGCACCATGCCGCGAGTCCACCCCGGGTCTCTGGCGGCGCACCGAGCGACTGCCACAGCTCGCTGGTCGGATCGATGGCCGCTGCTGCCACCCGCTGCGCCCGGGTGCTGACGAGGGCACCTTCGAGGTCGCCGACGGCGCGGGTGAGACGGTCGCGCTCCTCCGCGCTCTTCTTGGTGGCGTCCGCCCAGGTGCGAACGGCCTCGCCCTCTTCGCCGACCCGCTGCTGCGCCGTGGCGACCCCGGCCATGCATCGCTCGCGGGATTCCTTCGCGTCCAGTAGCTCTCGCTCGGCCTGCCCGATGACCTCCTTGTCTCGCCGTCCCCACCGACGTTCGCCGGCATGGTCAAGAGCGGCTCCCGCCGCCCTCATCCTCCGCTCGGCGTGGCGCAGCATCTCCTCTTGGCGGTGCAGGTCGGCCTCGGCGGTGGCCAAAGCGTCACGGCGGTCGGGCGGAAGTCCCTTGACGAGCCGGTCGAGATCCTTACGGTAGGTGGCGCGAGCGGCGCGGAGTCGCTCGATACCGAAGGCCAACGGATCATCGGCCCGCACGGCAGTCAGGGACACCTCGGCCCAATGGTGAGCCAAGGTGTCGTCGATCTCGGCCACCCGATCCAGGCGCCAGCCGTTATTGCGGTCCCACGCGGCTCGCTCGGCCACGGCCCTCTCCAGACCGGCGGCGGTGTGGCTCGCCTCGGTGACGTCGTGCTCGGCGCGCTCCAGTCGACGGTGGGCGCCGGCCAGGGCCTCCTCGGCGCGAGCGATGTCTCCTCCCCCGCCCCGGCGCAGGCGGGTGAGGGGGCTGAGGCGGGCGCGTTCGTCCTCACGGTGGATGAGCCCCCTGACCGCCGAGTGGCGCTCCTGGACTGCTTTCTCCCGCTCCTTGACGGCGTGCTCCAGGTCCGTCCGCCGGTCCGGTGGCCGTGTGGCGATGACTGCGGCGTGCTCGTCGCGTTCGGCTTGCAGCTTGCGGTCGAGCAGCGACGGGTCGTCCCAGGCGGCGAACACCTTGGGCTCGTCCCGGCGGAGCGCATCGAGCACCGCCTCTGCCGGTGTGCGCTCATCGGCCAGCAGGCCGAGCGGGTGCTCGGCGTCGGGCCGGGTGTTCCAGGTGTGGGTCGGCTGTTGGCCCCGGCTCTGGCCCACATATCCCCGGTAGCGGTCAAGAGCGGGGGTGCCGAGCAGGTGGACCTGGCGCCAGGTGCCGCCTTGGCTGCCGTCGACGGTGCGAGCCCAAGCGTGGGAGAGGTTGGGCGAGCCATCGGAGCGGCGGCCGGTGACCAGGCCGTGGTCGAGGATCACCTGGTTGCCCGAATCGAGCAGCACGGACATGCCGTCGTTGGCGACCGCCAGCACCGTCCCGGTGGAGCCGTTGAACACCTGCGGCTCGGAGCCGGAGCCGATGTTGGCGTGCACGAGGACCCGGTCGCCGGCTGCGTACGTTCGGCGCTGGGGACCCCAGCTGGGTCCTTCGATGGTCGGGCCTCGCAGTTCGCCCCTGGCGAAGCGGATGGCCCGGATGCGGTCGGCCAGGTCCTCGCAGTCGGTGTGGCTGACAGCCAGCACGGCCACGTGCTCGGCCCCTTGGCGATCGGCGTCGGCCACCGCGACGGCAGCCAGGCCATGGCGGGTGTCGGCGGGGGTAGCGGCCTCGTGCTCCCAGCCATGGTCGGTTCTGATCTTCTGGCTCTCCTCCACCTCGCCGGCCCGGTACTTGGCCAGGGCCTTGCGCTCCCGAGGGTGCTGCTGGCGGCGGTTGACCTCCAGGCCCGCTGCGGGGATGACGCCTTCGGCACCCAGGCGCTCCAGCTCCACCGCTATTCCCCCAGCCGCCACGGATTGGGCTTGGCGGGCGTCGCCCACGAACCACACCTGGGCACAGGGCGTAGTGGCCACGGCGTCGAGCAGGGCGGCGGCATCGCGGGTACCAAGTTGTGACGTCTCGTCCACAATGACGGTGGCTCCGATGGGCAGGCGGACCTCGCCCAGGTTTCGGCGGAACCGGGCGATGGTCTGGGCCTCAAGGCCCACCGCCCGCAGCTCGGCTACGGCCTTGTGCGTCGGCGCCAGGACCACCACCTGCCGGCCGGCGTTCTGCGCTGCTACCGCAGCGGCGTGGAGTGCGGTGGTCTTGCCGAAACCGGCAGGGGCGACCAGGGCACGCACGGACGAGCCGGCACCACACAGCATCCGAACCGCAGCGACCTGGTCGTCACCGAGCTGCTTGGCCTCGGCGGCGATGGCGGCTTCGACCACCTCTGAGGCGACCGGCTCAACGGTGCGGGCGGTGAGGCTGGAAAGCCGGGCCAGCAGTCGATCCTCGACAGCCCTCAGTTCGGCCGTCGACCACTCCGGCGGACGCCGGCGCTCGGCGTCGGGGGTGAGGCGGACAATGAGATCAGAGGCCAAGAAGCGCTTCGATGCTTCCACGACCTCCTCCAGGCTCATCCTCCCCCCGGAGATGGCGGCGACGCGCTCGACCACGTGCGCCTCGCAGAACTTCGACTCCGTGGCGCACAGCCCGGTGTTCGGGTCGACCAGAGCCGCGGCGATCTCGGCGTCAGAGACACGGCCGCCACGCTCCATCTGGCGCCCGATCACCAGGTCGTCCACGCCGGCGCCGGGATGAAGGCCCACCTGCTCGGCCTCGGTCACCCAACGCTGACGGAGCAGCTCGGGGGTCAGCGCCTTGTCCTTTCGGGCTCGGGTGGCGAGCGATGCCCGCTCGTCGGCACGCATGCGCTCGGCCTTGGAGTCGAAGACCAACTCCCCGTTGGCCTCCAGGCGGGTCTCGATGGCCACGGTGCGCTTGGAGAAGGCCCGTAGTTTCTCGGAGCTGAAGCCCACCATCTCCCTTGAGCCGTTGCGCTCCGGCCCCCAGGCCACCCCCAGGCGCTCGGTGAGCAGGGCCTGCAGGTGGTTGAGGAACACCGTGCCCACCGCCTTGTTCCAGATGTGGAGGGGGTTGGCGTCAAAGGCCACGTGGTCTCCACCCTCCCGGCGGATCACGTTCGGGATCAGGCAGTGGTTGTGCAGATGCGGGTCTCCGTCCCGAGAGACTCGATGGGCGAAGGTGGCGATGGCAAAGCCGGAGGTGTCCACTCGCCGGCGCCGACCGTCGGCCTGCTCGCGGGCGAAGGCGGCATGGTCCTCCATGAACCCCAGGGCGACATCGGTGGCCTCCACCAGGGCCAGTGAGACCTCGCCGGCGGTGGCCTCGGTGCCGAGAGCCCACAGCACCGACACGCTCTTGGGCACCGACATGGTCACGTCGATGGCCCGGACCTTGCGGTCGCGGTGGCCGGCCAGCCAGTCCTCTCCGGTTGCCGGGTCGTGGCCGTCGACCAGCGCCCGCAGGTCCTCGGCGGCGACCACACCCTCGAGGCCGAGTTCTGCCGCCCAGCGGCCCCGCCACACGCCGGGCGCCTCGCCGATGCCCATGTAGTAGTCCTCCACGCCGGCGGCCACGGCGTGGATGAGGTACTCGGCGCCCTTGAGCTTGGTGACTCTCAACACGGTGTTCTCCCTCCGCGGGACGTTGACGGGACGGGGGCGGGACAGGCCTGCCCGAAGGGCTGGCAAGTGCCTGCCCATGTTGCAGTCGTGGTTGTCAGCCGATGGAACTTGGTCATGGGCTCAGTCGCTCGCCGATGACGCGACGAACAGGTCGAGCTGGTCGCTACCTGCTTTGCGTGCGCGTCTCCGTACTGGAGCGTCCTGCTTCACTGAGGCGACAGCAGCCTGGTCGCTGGACCTGGACAGGCTCGGCTCTCGCGGGCTGGCTTGGCTGTCGTGGTTGCCCCCAAGGCGGTCGTCTCGGCGAAGTCGGCCCCGGTCATCGACTCCAGCCGAGCCAGGGGAACCCGCAGCACGTCACCGAGATCGATGACGGGCAGCCCGAAGGCACCTCCCGACTCCCGCCACTGCTTGGCCATGGCGTAGGCCTTGGTGCGCCCGATGCGTAGCAGCTCGGCTGCCTCCTCCACTGTCAGCAACGCCGGAAGCCCCTCTGGCATACTCACAACCTCCAACCGGTTCCGATACGGGCCGGCGATTGTACCACATGTCACAGCTTTTACACACTGTCCTCACAACTGCTGACCGATGTAGGATGTCCTCATGCCCCGACGCCCTGCCTCCCCTCCCCCGCCACCTGAAGTCGACCTGAACCAGGTCGTGGCCTACAACGTGCGGGCGGCGCGAGAGCTTCGGGGCTGGACCCAGGAGGATCTCGCCGGGCGGCTGGAGCCCTACCTGGGCCAGCGCCTGACCCAGGCTGCGGTATCGGCCATCGAGCGAGCGTGGGACGGGGAGCGGCGCAGAGAGTTCGATGCCCATGAGCTGTTGATCTTCGCCATGGTCTTCGACCTGCCCATCATCTGGTTCCTGCTCCCACCCCCGGGCGATCACCGCCTCATGCGGGCCACGACCCGCCCCGTGGACGAGCTGTACGCCTGGCTGCTGGGCCGCCCCGACCAACTCGAGCCGCTCTACGACCGGCTGCGTGAGTATGGAATCTCCGAGCCCACCGAAGCCGAGACAGCTGTCGAGAAGATCACGGGCTCGCCCAGCGGCGCTCGCCGCTGGAGCTACAAGGAGCGACGCAAGGAGCTGCTCTTGGCCCTGCTCAACGACCACGCCGATTCACTGGACAACGCCGTTGACGAGCTCGGCCACTGGGTGGACCACCTGCGCCAGGTCGGCATCCGTGGTTTCATCGCCGAGCACACCAACGACGCCGACTTTGCTCGCTCCGGCTCCGGTGGGGACGAGGCGGCATCAGACGACATCGAGGATCAGACGGCATCAGCCAAGCGAGCCGGTGGCCGCGGCGGGCGTAGGACTGATGATGCAAATGCATGAGACAGGTACCGTGCGCGGCATGTTGCTCGTCGAGGTGAACGTGACGCTCGTCAGCGACCACCGGCTCACAGACGACGACATCACGGATCTGATCGAGGATCTCGTGGACAATCTTGACCATTCACCGGTTGAGCCGTCCGTTGGCACGCGGCGAATCGATGACCACGTCGAGTTCATCGTCGGCGTCACCGTCGATCAGGACGAGGAGTTCGAGGCGCTGGCGTTCGGCGTCGGGATCATCAAGGCTGCTTTTCAAGCGGCCGGGATGGGTGCCGCTCAGCTCGTGCCGCATGACCTCCGCTCGCGCGTGTTGCCGCTTCAAGCGGCGTAGATAATTACGTCGCGGCCGGCTGTCGACGATTTTGAAGCTCTGGACGGTTCTTGGCAGGACCGGGCAGCATCCGCAGGCGAAGGTTGCCGACGTCGCTACGGCTCAACACCTCGGCAAGCGCCGGCTCGATCTCGTCGTCGCCGACGACCACGTAGTCACCGGGACGAGGGTCAAGCGGGACGCGAGCGTGCCGGAGGTGAGCATGGACTACACCAGGCTCGTACTCCTGGTGATCGTCCACCCACAGCTCGACGATCAACCCTTCCATGGGCACCAGCGTACCGTCCCGCCCTTCACAATCCCGCCCTCACCAAGCGTCGAATCCGGGGTTTGGCATCGGCGGGCCGAAGCAGAGGCGGACCTGCTCGAAGGTTGGCGCGGTGGCGTCCGGCAACACGATCGAGAAGTGATACGAACTGGAAAAGGTCGGCATGACTTCGAATCCAGCTTCGCGAACCCGGCCGACCAGCGCCGTCCGAACTACCGGGCGGCGCACAAGCGGCGTCCGCCGAGCAAGTTCTCCTATATCGGAATTCGCGGGATCGGCAAAGACCGAGAGCCCGAAAAAGCCGTGGGCGGCCCAGCAGTCACCGACAGTCCGATCCAGCACCGCGTCATCAAGGCTGCGCTCGCCGCCGCGGATGACGACCACAACGTTGTCGGGCGGCGGCTCGGCGCGCAGGATGCCGGCAGGCGGCATCAGCATGGACGCCGGCCTTGGCCGTGGTTGTCTCTAGTCACTGCGCACCAGTAGCGACGCCACCGCAGTTGCCAATGCACGGTCGACCTCCTCGACGTTGCCGGTGTAGTGCTTGGCGGCAACCGACGGATCATGGCCGGCACGCATGGCGACCTGGATCGGCGAGAACCCCGCGTTCTGGCCGTAGGTCTCCATGAACTTGCGCAGGTAGTGGAAGTCCAAGTGATCGAGGCCGACCCGCTCACGCAGCCTTGCGAAGAACAACGTGATGCTTCCCGGCCGCCACGGTTCCGACCCGTCGATGGCGTCGGAGAAGACGTAGCCGTCCTCCAGCAACTCGACGCCAGCCGACGCCGCACGATCACGCATGAAGTCGACCTGGGCTCGGAGCATGCCCATTGTCAGCTCGTCGAGGGCCAACCGGCGTTCGCGGCGATTCTTGGTGGGGATCTCGCTCAGCGGCTGGCGAGGCAGGTCCAGGATGCTCCAGGAAACGGTCGCCATACCGCTGTCCCAGTCGATGTCGCGCTTTCGCCGGAGCGCGCATAGCTCGCCCCGGCGGAGCCCGGTGGTGGCCGACACGAAGATGGCGCGAGCCTTCTCCGGACGCCTCGTTCTCTCGGCCTCCTCGATCAGGAGGACGACCTCTGCCGGCGTGGGCACCACCGGTGAGCGGTTGGGAATCGAAGGCGGGTCGGCCCATTGCGCGGGGTTGGAGTCGCGCCAGCCCCACCGGCAGGCCTGGGTGAACATCGAGGAAAGGCAGGCGTGGATCTGGTACACCGTCGCCGGCGCCAGGCCCCGAGCCTGGTGGGCCCCGTACAGGTCGGTGAGCATCTTGGTGGACACCTTGGAAACGGACTTCGACCCGAGGGTCGCGCGGATGTTGCGGTCGTAGCTCTTCTTGTATCCGTGGATCGTGTTGGGCGAGCGACCCTTGCGTTCCAGCTCGATGATCCATTCGTGGAAGAGGTGCTCCACGGTGGCGCCGGTGCCGGTGTGGCGGCCCTTGCTCGCCTCGACCAGCAGGGCGGCCCGTGCCTTCTTCGCCTCGGGCAGCGTTCCCCGAAAGATGCGGCTCGCCTGCCGGCGCTTTCCCGTCACCGGATCGTGCCCGGCTTCAACGATCAGCTCCCACACACCGGGGGAGCGCTCTCTCATGCCGGGTGCTGTCCGCAGGGGCTTCGCCATGCCGCCAGATCCTACGACAAGATGTTGGATAGATGTTGGATGGCCATCTTGGCGGGACCTTGCAAACCAACGTTTCCCCAGGTCAGGATTGGTGGGCCCGGCAGGGATCGAACCTGCGACCAAGGGATTATGAGTCCCCCGCTCTGACCACTGAGCTACAGGCCCGGGCGCCGTACCCGATTCATAAGTTTGCTCCGGGGCTGGGACTTGAACCCAGAACCTTGGGATTAACAATCCCCTGCTCCGCCAATTGAGCTACCCCGGACTGAAGGTTCGACGATAGTAGCGCCCGGACGAGGCCCATGATCTGGCGGTGGGTCTTCGTGCACGAGTAGTTCAAGGTTGCGCACCCGAACTCGTGCTTGTTGTGGCGGATCCCGACGTGAGGGATGGCACGATAGGGCCTGCTGAACTGGTCAGCCGGCACCTTCGTCAGGTCCGACCAGAAAGTTGTGGCGGCATCAAGGTCGAGGCCTTCATGGAGATAGAGCCGAACGTGAAGGCGGCTCTCATCCACTGCGAAGAACTCCCGCAGCCACTGGCAGAAGAAGTCCATGATGCCAGCGTCGCTGTTGGCGAACTTGACCGCTCCATCCCTCTTGGAGCCCTCACCGGCGTACAGCGCAACGCCAGCGGCCAGGAACGCCTGCTCGCTCAAGACCCCGATCCTGACGATCCCCTCGTGGTCAAGCGCCGCGATCTGCTCGGACTTCCGCCTCTGGCCTGGGTGTGGCCGGTGGCGCGGTCCTGTTCTGCGCTTCGAGGGCGTGAACTCCACGTCCCTCACCCACAGCGAGACTGAGCTCTTCGACACTCCCAACTTCTCAGCGATGTCGGGGATGGTCCAAGCCAGTGCCCGCAACTCCCTCGCCTGCTCCTTTTCGACCACCTTGCCTCTGTACCCCATGACTACAGCCTAACAGAACAAACGTTCGATTGTCAAGAAGGGCGGCGGGGGGTAAGAAGGGTGCATGAGATTCCGATTGGGCTTCGTCGTAGGCATGGGAACCGGGTACTACCTCGGCACGATGGCCGGGCGGGAGCGCTACGAGCAGATCAACCAGTGGGTGGACAAGCTCAAGCGGAGCGAGACGTTCGAGGTGGCCACGGAAAAGGCCCGTAGTGCCGTGGACGTCGGGGTGGAGAGGGCAAAGGACCTGGTGGACTCCCGCTCGACCAACGGCGGCCAGGGCGACGGGAGCGACGACGTCGACAACCCCTACCTCCGGCCCCCGACGGAGTTCTGATCACCAGAACCCGAGCTCACTCCCCGTCGAGGTACTCCCGGAGCCGCTGGCTGCGGATCGGCTGGCGGAGCTTCACCAGGACCTTCGACTCGATCTGGCGGACCCGCTCCTTGGTGACGCCGAAGTGCTTGCCCACCTCTTCGAGGGTGCGGACCTGACCGTCGTCCAACCCGAACCGCAGGCGCACGACCTCCTGCTCGCGGACAGTCAGCTGAGCCAGGGTCTCCCTCACGGCGTCGTTGAGCATGGCCCTGGCCGCGGCGTCGGCCGGCACGATGGCCGAGCGGTCCTCGATCAGGTCCTGCAGGCTGTACTCGTTGTCCCCGACCGACTGCTCGAGAGAGACGGTGGGCTCGCTGATACGCAGGATGTCGCGCACACGATCCACTGACATCCCGGCCCGCTCCGAGAGCTCCTCCACCGTCGGCTCCCGGCTGTTCTCCTGGAGCAGCTGGCGGTGGATCTGGGCCACCTTGTTGATCGTCTCCACCATGTGGACCGGGATCCGGATGGTGCGGGCCTGATCGGCTATGGCTCGGGTGATGGCCTGGCGCACCCACCATGTGGCGTAGGTGGAGAACTTGAAGCCCCTCGTGTAGTCGAACTTCTCCACCGCCCGGATCAGGCCGACGTTGCCCTCCTGGATCAGGTCGAGGAAAGCCATGCCGCGGTTGCGGTAGCGCTTGGCGATCGACACGACCAGGCGGAGGTTGGCGTTGATCAGCTCCTTCTTGGCCGAGGCCCCGTCGGCGACCAGCCGCTCCTCCCGGGCCAGCCGCTTGGGGGGGATCCGGTCGCGCCGACCATGGCGCTTCTCCAGCGCCGCCAGTCGGTCGGCAGCGGCGAGGCCCTCCTCGATCCTCTGAGCCACCGCCACCTCCTGGCTGGCGGTAAGCAGCGGGACCTTGCCGATCTCCTTCAGGTACATCCGGACCGCGTCGGCGCCCGGACCCCCCCAGTCACGGCGGGCGCCGGCCTGTTCCTTCTGCGCGCCGGCCGCCGTGGCCCCGTTCTCCGCCGGGGCCGCCGCGGTCGCCGGATCCTCGACCAGCTCGGCCAGGGGCTCCAGGGCCACGGCGGCGTCCTCGGCGGCGTCGTAGACGATGCCCTCGGCCTGGACCCGGGCCACCACCTCGTCGATGAGCGTCCGGCTGAGCTCCACCGGTTCGAGAACCATCATCAGGTCGTCAGGGGTGAGGATGCCCTCCTGCTTCCCGGCGACGAGCAGCTTCTCGAACTCGTCCGCCGGAATTCCCTCGGGAGCGAGAGGGACAGTGTGGGGATCGCTCAATGGTCCTCCCGGCCCCAATTCACGAGCCAGGGTACCAACCTGGCTGTCGCGTCAGCACCGGGAAGTTCCTCGAGGGTGACCTTCAGCCAACCTACGGTGGCCGACAGCTCGAGGGCCCGCTCGGGCTGGGCCCGGGCGTCAGCGTCGAGGGCGGCGACGGCCCGGTCACCGGCCCGGCGCACCAGCCTCGCCACCACCGCATCGGCGTCCACGTCGGGCTCCTCGACGGCCAGCCGCTGAAGAAGGGCGGCAGCGCCGGGATCGGCGGAGTCGATGGCCTCGTGAAGGGTGCGGGACCGGGCCAGGGCCCGGTAGGCGGCCAGGTGGAGCTCGTCGGCGAACAGGACCTCCTCGAGACGGTCCGCCACCTCCTCGGGCCGGTGGATGGCGAGCAGCAGGGCCTCGACCTCCGCGCTGGCCGCCGAGGACCGGGTGGAGCGGCGTGGCTCAGCCGACGCCGCCCGGCTCCCGGCGGTGGGAGCGGGGCGGCTGAGGCGGGCCCGCAGACGGTCGGGGTCGACGCGGCACCGATCGGCCAGCTCCATCACGTACTGGTCCCGAACGAGCTCGTTCGGGTGCTCCCGGATGACCGCCACCCCCGCCTCCGCCGCCCGGGCCCGACCCTCAGGGGCGGCGAGGTCGGCGCTGCGCAGCACCCGCTCGAGGCGGAAGGCGAGGAAAGGCCTGGCGTCCTCCACCGCCGTCCGCAGCGCGGCGGGATCCTTGCGGGCGACATCGCCGGGGTCGCTTCCGGGCGGGAGCGCGGCCACGGCCAGGTCGATCTCGTAGCGTTGCTCCCACTCGTAGAAGCGCTCGGCCGCGGCCTGGCCGGCGGCGTCGGCGTCGTAAGCCAGCACGATGCGGCGGGCGAAGTTCTTGAGCATGCGGAAGTGCTCGTCGGCCAGCGCCGTCCCGCAGGTGGCCACCGCCCGGGGCATACCCGAGCGGAAGAAGGCGATGACGTCGGTGTAGCCCTCGCAGACGATCACCTCGCCTGACCGCACGACCTCGTTCTTGGCCCAGTTCAGGGCGTAGAGGGTGCGGCTCTTCGAGTACAGCGGCGACTCGTGGGAGTTCTTGTACTTCGGGCCGTCGGCGCCGGGAAGGTTGCGGCCGCCGAAGGCCACCGGGGCGCCGCCGGTGTCGAAGATGGGGAACATGATGCGGGCCCGGAAGGCGTCCTGCTGGCGGCCCAGGCGGTTGACGATCCCGAGCCCAGTGTCCTGGAGGACGTCGTCGGCGACGTGCAGTGCCTTGGCCAGGGCATCCCAACCTTCGGGGGCCCAGCCGAGGCGGAAGGTCTTGACCGCCTCGGCGTCGTAGCCCCGGGAGCGGAGATAGCCGCGGGCGGCGGCGGCGTCGGAAGAGGTGAGCAGGCGCTGGTGGTACCACTCGACGGCCCGCTCCATGGCCTCGGTGAGCACGGCCCGGCGCTGGCGGTCCTTGCCCTCCTTGACGTCGTCGTAGCGCAACTCCATGCCGACCCGGGAGGCGAGCCGCTCCACGGCTCCGACGAAGTCGAGATGCTCCACCTCCCGCACGAAGGTGATGACGTCGCCTTTCGCCTGGCAGCCGAAGCAGTAGTACAGGCCCTCCTGCTGGTTGACCGAGAACGACGGGCTCTTCTCAGCGTGGAACGGGCAGAGGCCGACCCAGCGCCGGCCCACCTTCTTCAGGGCGATGTGCTCGGACGCCACCTCCACGAAGTCGACGGCGTGGCGCACCTTGGCCACGTCCTCCTCCACGATCCCCACGAGGAGCGACGGTACCCGCGCTGTTAGGTGGTGGCCGCGAGGATCGCCTGCGCCGAGGCGAGGCGGGCGATGGGGATGCGGAACGGCGAGCAGCTCACGTAGTCGAGGCCGGCTTCGGCGAACAGCAGGATCGACTCGGGGTCGCCACCGTGCTCGCCGCACACGCCGAGCTTGAGACCGGGCCTGGTGGCCCTCCCCCGATCCGCGCCCAGCTTCACCAGCTCGCCTACGCCACTGGGGTCGATCGTCTCGAACGGGTTGCGCTTGAGCAGGCCGAGCTCCAGGTAGGTGCTCATCATGCGGCCCTCCACGTCGTCACGGCTGAAGCCGAACGTCATCTGCGTCAAGTCGTTGGTGCCGAAGGAGAAGAAGTCGGACTCCTCGGCGATCTCGTCAGCCCGTAGCGCAGCACGGGGCGTCTCGATCATGGTGCCGATCTGAACGGCGATGGGCTTCTTGACCCCCTTGGTCGCCGCGGCCACGGCCTCCTCCACCCAGGACCGTTCCAGCGCCATCTCCTCGCGGGTGACGGTGAGAGGGATCATGATCTCGATGACAGGGCGTCCCTTGGCCTTGGTCCGCTCGGCCGCCGCCTCCATGAGGGCGCGCACCTGCATGGCGTAGAGGCCCGGCTTCACGACGCCGAGGCGGACGCCGCGGGTGCCCAGCATCGGGTTGAACTCGTGCCACTGGCGGGCGGCGGCGTAGAGATCCTTCTCCTCGGCCGACAGTCCGGTGGTGGCCTCTTTGATGGCCAGCTCCTCGGTCGACGGCAGGAACTCGTGCAGCGGCGGGTCGAGCAGCCGGATCGTCACCGGCAGCCCGTCCATCGCGGCCAGGATCTCGGCGAAGTCCTCGCGCTGCCGGGGGAGCATCTCGGCGAGTGCGGCCTTGCGCCCGGCCTCC
>DATLOM010000040.1:0-50885 GCA_035536185.1 Acidimicrobiales bacterium
CAAGAGTCCATATCGACGGGAAGGTTTGGCACCTCGATGTCGGCTCGTCGCATCCTGGGGCTGAAGCCGGTCCCAAGGGTTGGGCTGTTCGCCCATTAAAGCGGTACGCGAGCTGGGTTTAGAACGTCGTGAGACAGTGGACATACGCGCTGTCTATAAATTCGGCTATATGCTGGAATCTCCGAGTATCCTGCGCTACGACTTCAGTGTCACAGGCGATTGTTAGCCTTGAGCATGGAGCGTGACAATGCGCCAGGTGCGGACAATCAGCAGGAAAGGCTGGGTCATCAACCCAGAATCCTCAGAGGCCATATGCCGAACACCGGCTCCACCGGTGAAGATATGGTCCGATCTGCATGGCGACATGCAGAGCCAGGCAGAACAGAAATGACCTGGCCCTTCGAGGCGCAGTGCCTCGTTGGTAACAACAAATGTCGGTCCCTATCCGATGCAGCCGTAGGAATCTTGAGGAAGGCTGTCCCTAGTACGAGAGGACCGGGACGGACGCAGCTCTCGTGTGACAGTTGTCCTGCCAAGGGCACCGCTGTTTAGCGACCTGCGGAAGGGATAAGCGCTGAAAGCATCTAAGTGCGAAGCTCTTTCCAAGATTAGGATTCCCACAGGGTTAACCTGGTAAGGCCCGTGGCCAGACGACCACGTTGATAGGCCGGAGGTGTAAGCACGGCAACGTGTTCAGCCGACCGGTACTAATCGGCCGAGGGCTTGGGGGATAACCTTGCCCGTGCTCGCTATGGAAGGCTCAAGGGAGTAGTCCCTTTCGAGCAAGATTTCCCGGTGGCCATAGCGGCGGAGCCACACCCGTTCCCATCCCGAACACGGAAGTTAAGACCGCCAGCGCCGATGGTACTTGGGGGGAGATCCCCTGGGAGAGTAGGTCGCCGCCGGGGATATTTCGAAGCGCAAAGCCCCCCAGAGAGGGGGGGCTTTGTCGCGCCCGGCTATTGTTCTTCACGTGGCCTCGCCTGATGATCCGGATCGGCGAGGACCTACGGACGAAAAGGCGCCCAGGGGGAGTATTGGGGGACAAAGGGGCGTCGCTTCGGCTGCACGCGGCGCGGTAAGACGAGGTAGTACGACTGATCCGGCCAAGTCTCGGGCAGTTGGACTTGGCCAGCGCTCTGGCCGCGCTGGCACCGGCAGGCCGGATGGTGACGACGAACGGCCGCCGAGACGAACGACTGGGGCACCCACTCGCAACGGGGGGCGTCCCCCGCCGCCGCGCGACGCCGGCGGAATGGCCGGGAGGCGCTCAGGCGGGGACAACAGGCGCGGCGAAGGCACGACGTCAGGACCCGTGGCCCGGGGCACGGGCCGCGGCGGAGCACGTCTCGATGCGCGAGAGGGCACCAACGGCAGAAGGCCACCTGCTGGCGAGGAGGCCAGGGAACGGCAGCCGGTGTGGGACCGCAGCCGTGGCAGCGAGCGACCGGGGTCTCGAGACGCGAGCGACCCACGGGGCAGGTCGAAACCGCCGGCACGACGGGCCAACAGTCCGGCGGGGCGCGGGTTTCGGGACCGCAGCGGCGGCGCCAGCGGCACCGGTGACCGCCGGGCCAACAGTGCCGCTGGCCGCGGGTTTCCTGACCGCGGCGGCGCCGGCGACCGACGACCCAGCGGCACCGTGGGCCGCGGGTTTCCTGACGCCAGCGGCACCGGTGACCGACGGGCCAGCGGCGGGGCGGGGCGCGGGTTTCCGGACCGCGGCGGGACCGGTGACCGACGGGCCAGCGGCGGCGGCACCGGCACCGGTGACCCACGGCCCAGCGGCGGCGCGGGGCGTGGGTCTCCTTACGGCACCGGCACCGGTGACGGTGACCGACGGGCCAGCGGCGGGGCGGGGCGCGGGTTTCCTGACCGCAGCGGCGGTGCCGGCGCCACCGGGGAACGTCCTTCTGGGCGAAGTGGTGGACGTTCGCCTGTCGGTGGCACCATCGGCACCAGGGGCCGGCCGCCGGCCGGGGACCGACCGACCAGGCGCACCGACCGCGAGCGATCGGCGACAGCGGGGCGCCAGCGTGATGAGCCGCCGAGCCGTCGTGGATGGGGGAGCGTGGCCCGCAAGGGAGCGCGGGTCGTGCTCGAGCCCGGTGACGGCCAGGACCGCCCCAGGGACTTCCAAGATCGCGACCGCGGCGGGAGTCTGGATCGTGAGCCGTGGGAGCCGGAGGTTTGGATCCGGGACGCTGATGCCGAGGGTGATCCTTCCAGCGCCAGGCGGGCTCGTCGTTCGACCGGCTCCGCCGGCGGCCGCCCCGGAAGGTCCCGACCCAGCCGCGTCGGCGGCGCCGGCGGCCGAACCAGGGACACCGACGGGCCCACCGGATCCCGCCGGCCCACCCGCGACAGCGGCCGATCCGTGGCTCAGCCTGGCAGGAGTGACCGTTCCGCAGGAGCACGCACCGGTCCCGCCGCCGGCCAGACCTCGGCCAACGTGCGTACGGCCACGGCTGCCGCCCGCCAGCAGCGCCGTATCGCCGAGGCGGCCAAGGCGTACGAGGCCGACCGCTATGCCGACGTCCGCCGGCTCCTGAAGCCCCTGCTGATGGCCGGCGACCCCTCTCCCGAAGTCCGGGAGCTGCACGGCCTCACCCTGTACCGCATGGGCAGGTGGGCCGACGCCATCGCCGAGCTGAGGGCCTTCGCCTCGGCGACCGGCTCCTACGACCAGCATCCGGTGCTGGCCGACTGCCACCGCGCCCTCAAGCGGTGGAAGGCGGTCGACGAGCTGTGGGAGGAGATCCGCGCCGCGTCCCCGGGGCCGGACGTGGTGGCCGAGGGCCGCATCGTCGCCGCCGGCGCCTTGGCCGACCGGGGCGACATCGGGGAGGCCCTGAAGTTGCTGGAGCGGGCGCCTTCGAACGTGAAGCGGCCGGCCTTGCACCACCTGAGGCTGTGGTACGCCCAGGCCGACCTCTACGAGCGGGCCGGCGAGATCCCCAGGGCCCGTGAGCTGTTCCGGACGATCCTGCGCCACGACCCGAGCTTCGTCGACACCGCCGAACGTCTGGCCGCCCTCGAGTGACGGGCGCCGACGGTCTGATTCCTGACCGCGGCCACTGGTCCCGCGCCCTCCACTGAACCGCGGCCACTCACCACACAGGTCTCGCGCCCTGCACTGACCCACCGCCACTCACCACACAGGTCTCGCCGCCCTCGACTGCCGGCTGCCTGTCGGACCGCCCACCAGAGCGGCCCACCCCTGTCTAGCGGGCTCGGCCATCCGGTCACACCCCGGCGGTAAGGTTGATCCCACGCACTTCCCCCTGCGTGGATTCCGTACAGCAGGAGGAGTGTGTGATGAATGTCGTTGTGCTGCAGGGGAGCCTCACCCGGCCCGCCGAGCTTCGTTCGCTGCCGTCGGGCGACAGCCTCGTCGGCCTGGAGGTGACCATTCCCCGAGCGGAGGGGGGGAAGGCGGAGAGCGTGCCGGTGGTGTGGCCGGATGCGCCGGCGGCGGCGGCCGACCTCGACGTGGGGGAGAAGGTGGTGGTCGTGGGCCGGGTCCGCCGGCGGTTCTTCCGGAGCGGCGGCGCCACCCAGAGCCGTACCGAGGTGGTGGCCGACGTCGTGGTGCAGGCTCGCAAGAACAAGCGGGCTCGGACCGTGGTCGCTCAAGCCGTGGCCCGCTTGGACCCCGACAGCATCGGCCGTTGACCGGTGACGGCGATGCCCAGGTTGACAGGCGGCGCCGGTCGTGCGGCTGGCCGGCGGTGGATCAGTCGAGGGAGCGGAACACCATTCCGGTGCGCGGCTTGGGATAGAAGAAGGTCGTCTTGGGCGGCATTCTCTCGCCGCCTGCTGCGATGGCTGCGATCTGGGCCACCGTGGCCGGGCGAAGGAGAACACCGGCCTGGGCTTCTCCCGCCGCCACCGCGTCCACGACGTTGCCCACGCCATGTTGGAACCGGAGATCGTGGGGCTCCAGGTCGGCGAGGGCCACGTCGAGGCGGCTGGAGTCGAGGTCGTGGGCGGCGGCGCCCTCGGTGGCCGGGAGAGGGCGAAGGAGCCAGGTGCCCTTGCCTGTCACCAGCCCGAGAGCGCCAGCCTGCTTCATGCGCGCCGGCATGGTCTCGTCGGCGGGCGTGGTGGCCATCATCTCGAAGTGGGAAGCGAGCACGGTCGCCAGCGCCCTCTCGTCCGCCAGACCCGACAGGAGACGGTGGATGGGGCGCACGTCCAACTGATCCTCAGCCAGCTCCACCACGTAGGCCATCACCGCGCCCGCGCCCGTTCCCGCACCGGCGGCGTTTCCGGGAGCGGCCGCGCCGCCGCCCTCCGCCTGGGCGCATTCGTCCCGGTAGGCGAGGGCCGTCTCGTAGCGGTGATGGCCGTCGGCGATCAGCACCGGCGCCGAGGCCACCACCTCGGTGATCGCCTGCACGATCCCCGGCTGGGATGTACGCCACAGCCGGTGGTGGACGCCCTCCTCGTCGGTGGCCTTGGCGTCCGGCGGCCCCGGCACCTCGCAGAGGGCGGAGAGCCCAGATGCCGTGGACAGCCCCCACACCGGTGACAGGTTGGCCCGGCAGGCCCGGAGAAGGTCGAGGCGGTCGGCCTTGTCCTTGGCCGTGGTCTGTTCGTGGGGGAGCACCCCACCCTCGCCCGGACGCGTCAGCTCGAGGGCGCCGATGATCCCGGTGGTCTGGCGCTGAAGACCGTCCTCGCCCTGGAAGCCCATCCGGTACACGTAGAACGACGGCTCGGGATCGGCGGCGACCACGCCCGAGCGCTGCCACTCGGCCCATATCCGTGCCGCGGCGCGGTACTTGTCGCCGGCATCGGCGTCCTCCTCGGGCAGGGGCACCTCGACGCGAACGGCGTTGCACTCGTCGGACTTGGCGAGGCGCTCGCGATCGGAGGGCGAGATCACGTCATACGGTGGGGCCACCAGTGAATCGAGGCGGCCGCCGGCTACGGCGTAGCGCAGGCCGGGAAAGGGGTGGAAGCGGGGCATGGACGATGCGTAGCACGGTGGCGGCCACATGACGTGGGCTCTGGACCTGGACGGGGTGATCTGGCTCGGAGACGACCTGATCCGCGGCTCCGCTGCCGCCGTCGCCGCTCTGCGTGACCTGGGTGAGAGGGTGGTCTTCCTAACCAACAACTCCAACAAGGCGGTGGGCGACTACGTGGCCAAGCTCGAGCGGATGGGCGTGGCCACCTCGGACGAGGAGGTCGTTACCTCCGCCCAGGCTGCCGCGTCGCTGCTGGAACCCGGGACCACGGCGCTGGTTTGTGCCGGCCCCGGGGTCGTCGAGGCCCTGACCGAGAGAGAGATCGAGGTCGTGACGTCCGGGCCGGCGGATGCCGTCGTCGTGGGCTGGCACGAGGAGTTCGACTACGACCGCCTGAACGCCGCCGCCGCCGCCGTGATGAACGGTGCCCGCCTGGTGGGCACCAACGACGACGCCACCTATCCCACGCCCAACGGCCTGATCCCCGGAGGGGGGGCCCTTCTGGCCGCGGTTGCCTACGCCAGCAGTTCGGTGGCCGAGGTCGCGGGAAAGCCCAACCCGGCCATGGTGACGCTCGTCGAATCACGGGTCGGGGCGGTGAGCGACCTGGTCGGCGACCGCCCCGACACCGACGGCCTCCTGGCCGGTCGGCTCGGCGCCCGGTTCCACCTGGTTCTCTCCGGCGTGACCAAAGAGGCCGATCTTCCGGTGGATCCCGAGCCGGACACCGTGGCCCCCGATCTCGCCACCGTCCTCACCCAGAGGGGATCAGTGCCGGATCAGTAGCGGGGCCAGCTGGTGGTCTCGAGCTGGCGCTCCGTGGTGCCGGCGGCGCGCCAGACCAGGCCGACGGCGACGCCGAAGACGAATCCGCCGACGTGGGCCATCCAGGCCACGCCAGAGCTCGGACTGATGAAGAACTGCGATATCAGCCAGATGCCGAGCAGCCACTTGGCGGCCACGTCCCGGAATAACACGAAGAACCCCAGGAAGATCAAGGACCGGATCCTCACGTTCGGGTACAGCACGAGGTACGCGCCCATCACGCCGGCGATGGCGCCAGACGCCCCCACCACCGGCAGGGTGCTGTCGGGCTGCACCAGGATGTGGGCGGCGGTGGCGGCCAGACCGGCAGCCAGGTAGAACACGAGATAGACGACGTGGCCCTTCTTGTCCTCGATGTTGTTGCCGAAGATCCACAGGAACAGCATGTTGCCGCCGAGGTGGAGCCAGCTGCCGTGGAGGAACATCGAGTAGAGCACGGCGAGAAACACCGACTTGCCGCTGAACAGCGAACGGCCGAACGGCTGCGCCTGGCACGAGGTGCCGTCGCCGACCTGCACCGTCTGGCGCACCTCCTCCACGGTGAGCGGGCGACCGTTCACCACTTCGCAGGGAATGGCGGCATGCTTGAAGCTGAACGTGGCGTCCTCGACGCCCTGGTCCCTCGGCTGCACGAAGGCGAAGATGGCCACGCAGGCGGCAATGAGCACGATCGTGACGATCGGCGCCCTCGTGGTCGGGTTCTCGTCCTTCAGCGGGATCACGGGGCTCGGACGCTACCGGGGGGGTGTGCGGGCAGGGGTACGATTGCCGCTGTGACCCAGGGCGATACCTTCAAGCGGTACCTCGATGCGGGGATGGCCCTGGGCCAGATGACCAGGGATCGGGCCGAAGCCATCGTGCGTGAGCTGGTCAAGGCGGGCGAGGTGCAGCGCGAGCACGCCCAGGAGCGCGTCGAGGAGCTGGTCGAGCGCGGTCGTAAGGGCAGCGACGCCCTCATCGAGACGGTGCGCAAGGAGGTGGCCAAGCAGCTGGCCGCCATGGGCGTGGCCACCAAACAGGACCTGGCTGCCCTCGAGGCCCGGTTGGCGGCGTCGCCCGAACCCAGCCCTCCGGCGGACGACGCGGCGCCGTCCGCCCCCGAGAAGCCGGTGGACGAGCCGGGGTCCGGCTGACCGGTCGCCGGCGCCTGGACGCCGAGCTCGTGCGCCGAGGACTGGCGTCCAGTCGCGAACAGGCCCGGATCGTGGTGGGTGAGGGCAACGTCCTGGTGGGCGGGGCGCCGGCGGTGAAGCCGTCCCGCCTCGTGGCGCCCGGAGAGCCGGTGGTGGTGCTGGGCCCGCCCCCCCGGTTCGTCGGTCGCGGCGGCGAGAAGCTGGCCGCCGCCCTCGACTTCTTCGGTCTCGACGTCACCGGCCGGTGGGCTCTCGATGCCGGCGCCTCGACCGGCGGGTTCACCGACTGCCTCCTGCAGCGGGGGGCCCGCCACGTCACCGCCGTGGACGTCGGCCACGGGCAGATCCACGAGCACCTCCGCTCCGACCCCCGCGTCACCGTTCGCGAGCGCACCGACATCCGCCGCTTCGTCCTGGGCCCGCCGGCGGAGCTGGTGGTAGCCGATCTGTCCTTCATCTCCCTGACCAGCGTCGCCGAATCCCTCGTCGCGACCAACGCGGCCCCGCACGCCGATGTGGTGGTTCTCGTCAAGCCCCAGTTCGAGGCAGGTCGCTCGGAGGCGTCGAAGGGCAAGGGCGTGATCAGGGACGCGGCAGTGTGGCGCCGGGCCCTCGAGAACGTGTCGTCCGCGCTCGAAGCCCGCGGAGCGGCGATGATGGGGGCCATGGTCTCGCCCCTCACCGGGGCGGCCGGGAACGTGGAGTTCCTGGCCCACCTCGAAGCTCACGCCGGCCGCGCCCGCCGGCCGGTTGTCGACCTCGACGCGCTGGTCGACTCCGCGACCAACTCCTCTACCGGCGGTCCTGAGGCCTGAAGTGGCCGCCGTCGCCATCTTCCCCCATCAGTTCCGCCCACAGGCGCTCGAGCTGGCCGAACGGGCCATCGCCTGGTTGGAGGCCAGGGGCCACGAGGTTCGCCTGCCGGAGGAGGAGGGCCGGTTCCTCGGATTCGGCGGGTACTGCTGGCCGCGCGACAAGCTGGTGGAAGGGCTGGAACTGGCCGTCAGCCTGGGGGGTGACGGCACGATGCTCCACACCGTCGACCAGGTCGCCGACGCCGGCGTGCCGGTGCTGGGTGTGAACGTCGGCAACCTCGGCTATCTCACCGAGGTCGAGCCTGCCGACCTCGAGAGCGCACTCGATCGCTTCTTCGCCGGGAACTGCCAGCTTCAGGCCCGCATGACCCTGGCCGTGGCCGTAGAGGGCCCCGACGGCGGCCTCGCCCGCACGGCTCTCAACGAGGCCGTGCTCCAGAAGACGGCATCGGGCCACACCGTCCGCCTGGCCATAGAGGTGAACGGCCAACCGTTCTTCACCTGCGCGGCGGACGGGTTCATCATCGCCACGCCCACCGGGTCGACGGCCTACAACTTCTCGGCTCGCGGCCCCGTCGTCTCCCCGCGCCACCGCGCCATCGTCCTCACGCCGGTGTCGCCCCACACGCTGTTCGACCGCTCCGTCGTGCTCAACTCCGACGACTCGGTGCGGCTCGAGGTCCTCGAGCACCGCGCGGCCGAGCTGGTCGTCGACGGAGCAAACCTCGGCCCGCTCAGCCCCGGCCACAGCGTCACCTGCTCGGCAGGGGCCCACGATGCCCGCTTCGTGTCCTTCGGCGGGCGGGACTTCCACCAGATCCTCAAGGACAAGTTCAAGCTGGCGGACGGCTGATGCTGGCCGAGCTGCGCATCCGGGACCTGGGTGTCATCGCCGGTGTCGATCTCCTCCTGCGCCCGGGGATGACGGCAGTGACCGGCGAGACGGGAGCGGGCAAGACCCTGCTCGTGCAGGCCATCGACCTGCTGCTGGGCGGCCGGGCGGAGGCCGCCCTCGTACGGGCGGGCACCTCCCAGGCCGAGGTCGAGGGGCGGTTCGTGGCCGGTTCGGCCACGAGTGATGCCGGCGCCGCCGCCCTGACCGCTGATGCCGAAGCGCAGGTCGACGAGCCCGGCGACGTCGAGGTGGTACTGGCCCGGGTCGTGCCCGTGGCCGGAAGGTCGCGGGCCTACGTCGACGGGCGCATGGCGCCGGCCAGCTCGTTGGCCGACACGGGCCGGCGCCTGGTCGACATCCACGGCCAGCACGCCCACCAGTCACTGCTGGCGCCGGCAGTTCAGCGCCACGCCCTCGACACCTTCGGTGGCATCGACCACACCGCTCGGGCGGGTGCCCTCCGCCGGCTGGCAGAGCTGGAACTCGAGTTGAGCGCCCTCGGAGGAGACGAGCGGTCACGAGCGAGGGAGCTCGACCTGCTGCGCTACCAGATCGGGGAGCTGGAGGCGGCCGGTCTCTACGACCCGGAGGAGGACGACGTACTAGCCGTCGAGGAGGACCAGCTGGCCGAGGCCGCGGCCCACCGGGAGGCGGCTGCCTCGGCCCACCACTACCTCAGCGCAGACGGCGGGGCGGCCGACGCCGTCGGTCTCGCCATCGCCGCGGTCGCCGGCCGCCGGCCCCTGGACGGGCTGGCCGGCCGGCTCCGCTCGGTGGCCGCCGAGGTGGCCGAGGCCGCCGCCGACCTCCGCCGGGCCGGCGAGGTGCTCCAGGACGACCCCGAACGCCTCGACCAGGTCAGGGCCCGGCGGGCACTGCTGCGGGAGCTGCGGCGGAAGTACGGCGACTCGCTGGCCGACGTGCTCGCCTACGCCGACGAGAGCCGGCGGCGGCTCGAGGAGCTGGAGTCCCACAACGAGCGGGTCGCGGTGCTCGAGCAGCGGCGGGACGACGTCCGCTCCGACCTGGCGGCCGCCGAGGCGGCCATGGGGGCGGCCCGGCGGGCCACGGCGGCCCGCTTCAGCCAGGCCGTGGCCGAGCACCTGCACGAGCTGGCCATGGCCGGGGCCCGCTTCGAGGTGAGCGTGGGTGACGCCGGCGCCGGCGACGACGTGACCTTCCTCCTCGGAGCCAACCCCGGTGAGGCCTGCCTCCCGCTGTCCCGGGTGGCGTCGGGTGGCGAGCTGGCCCGCACCATGTTGGCCCTGCGCCTGGTGCTGGGCGATGGCGGCGACCCCGGTCCGGGAACCGTGGTGTTCGACGAGGTGGACGCCGGAGTCGGCGGCGAGGCTGCCCTGGCCGTCGGCCGGGCACTGGCCGCGGTGGCCGGCGGACCCGAGAAGCCGGGCGCCCAGGTCCTGGTCGTCACCCACCTGCCCCAGGTGGCCGCTTTCGCCGACCACCAGCTCGTCGTGCGCAAGAGCGACGTCGACGGACGCACCGTCGTTCAGGTCGACCACGTCGAGGGCGAGGCGCGGGTGGTGGAGCTGTCGCGGATGCTGTCGGGTCAACCCGACAGTGCGGCGGCGCGCGACCACGCCCAGGAGCTGCTCGCCGCCGCCACCCGAGGGCGCCAACCCTGATGTTCTCCATGTTCGCCCGCAAGGGCGCCTCCGTATCGATCTCCTCCGGCGTGGCCCGGGTGGGGCGGAGGACCAAGGAGCTGACCCGCCATCTCCAGCCCGGGGACGTCGCCGTCATCGACCACGAGGACCTGGACCGGGTGGCGGCCGAAGGGCTGGTGAACCGCCGGGTGGGAGGAGTGATCAACGCCGCCGCCTCCATCTCCGGGCGCTATCCGAACGTGGGGCCACTGCTCCTGGCCGCGGCGGGTATCCCCATCGTCGACAGGGTGGGCCCGGAGGTGCTCGATCTCGTGGCCGACGGTGAGGAGATCCGCTTGGAGGGCAACGAGATCTGGAGCGACGGCAGCCTCGTGGCCACCGGGGTGCGCCAGGACCTCGAGTCACTCGAGCTGGCCTACGAGGCGGCCAAACTGGCCGTCGGCGCCGAGCTCGAGCGCTTCGCCGAGAACACCCTCGAGTACCTGCGGGAGGAACACCAGAGCGTTCTCGGCTCGCTCAGCCTGCCCGACCTCGAGACGAAGTTCCAGGGCCACCAGGTGCTGGTCGTCGTACGGGGTGCCGATTACCGCGATGATCTCGCTCACCTCCGGAGCTACGTGCGGGAGATCCGCCCGGTCCTGGTGGGCGTGGACGGGGGAGCCGATGCCCTGCTGGAGTTCGGGCTCAAGCCCCACCTCATCCTGGGCGACTTCGACTCCGTCTCCGACGACGCGCTCCGCTGCGGCGCCGAGCTCGTGGTGCACGCCTATCCCGGCGGCAGGGCCCCTGGCGCCGCCCGGCTCGACGCCCTGGGCGTCCCCCACCGGACCGTGGAGGCATCCGGCACCAGCGAGGACGTCGCCATGCTGCTGGCCTACGAGCACGGCGCCGAGCTCATCGTGGCCGTGGGGTCCCACGCCTCGATGATCGACTTCCTCGACAAGGGGCGGGGCGGTATGGCCTCGACATTCCTCACCCGCCTGAAGATCGGCCAGATCCTGGTGGACGCAAAGGGCGTGAGCAAGCTCTACGAGAGCCGGATCCGCAAGCGCGACCTCGTCTTCTTCCTGCTCGCCGCCATGCTCTGCTTCGTGGTGGTGGTGGTGGCCGTGTTCCCCCGGGTGTTCCTGGAGAGCTTCTGGCTGCTGGTCCGTGAGTCGTGGCGCTCGCTGAGCCACTGACTGCCTCACGATGATCAACTTTCGCTTCCACCTGGTGTCGCTCACCGGCATCTTCCTCGCCCTCGGCATCGGCATCGCCGTCGGTGCCACCGTCGTGGACCGGGCGACCGTGGACGCGCTGCAAAGCCGCCTCGACGGCGTCGAGCGGCGGGTGGACGCCACCGACCGGGAGAACGAGGCCCTGCGGCGGGACGTGGAGCGCTGGGCGGCGTTTGCCAAGCAGGGGGGCGACGCCGCGGTGGCGGGGCGGCTGGAGAACGTTCCGGTGATGGTCCTGGGGGTCAGGGGGATCGACCGGGCCCCCGTCGACGAGCTCCGCCAGGACCTGGGCGCGGCCGGTGCGCAGCTCAGTGGCACGGTGTGGTTCACCTCGAAGTTCAGGCTCGAGAAGCCGGAGGACGTGGCCCAGCTGGCCGAGATCGTCGGCGTCACCCCCCGCGGCGCCGCCTCCGTCAGGCGCAACGCCCTGGCCCAGATCACCGCCGACCTGGCCGCCGATCCCTCCAGCGGGCTGCTCGTCGCCCTCCGGGACGCCGGGTTCGTCGACTTCGAGGAGCCGCTCGGGGCCCCGGTGGACCTGACCACCGTGCCCGTGGCCGGTTCCCGCTTCGTGGTGGTGTCGGGCCCAGGCGGCGAAGTGGCCGACGGCGACCTGGCCGTCCCCCTCGCCGAGCAGCTGAGCCGCAGCGCCCGGGCGCGGGTGCTGGCCGTCGAAGCCGGACGCGAGGCGCGGGGCGACGTGCCCGAGTCGCGGGCGGTCTTCGTGGGCCCACTGCGGGCCGACGAGAGCCTCGCCGGCCTGCTCTCCAGCGTCGACAACCTGGAGGACTTCAGGGGGCGCTTTGCCGCCGTCTACGCGTTGCGGGACCTCGGCAACGGCAAGGTCGGCCACTTCGGCGTAGGTCCGGGGGCAAGCGGCCTGGCCCCGGAGAGCGCGTGAGGACGGCACCGCCGCACGCCGGCGCCGGGGTCTCGTGGCTGATGCGGGGCGGGCGTACCGCTCCGGTGATGTGGGGGGGCGCGTGAGAGTCGTAGCCCTGGTCCCGGCCAAGGACCGGGCCGACTCGGTGGGCGCCACGGTGCGGGCGCTGATCGAGCTGCCCGAGGTGGACGACGTCCTCGTCGTCGACGACGGGTCGGTCGACGACACCGCGGCAGCGGCCGGTGCCGCCGGCGCCCGGGTGTTGCGCCTGCCGGTCAACGTGGGCAAGGGCGCGGCCGTGCGAGCGGGAGTGGAAGCCACTCCCGAGGCCGAGGTGTACCTCCTCGTCGATGCCGACGTGGGGGGCACGGCGGCCCTGGCCGCTGCCCTGCTCCCACCGGTGCTCTCCGGCGAGGCCGACCTCAGCGTCGCCGTGCTCCCCTCGGCGGGAGGCCGAGGTGGGTTCGGGGCGGTGAAGAGGTTGGCCGCCGCCGGCGTCCTGCAGGCGACGGGGCAGCCCACGCGCGCGCCGCTCTCCGGCCAGCGCGCCGTCCTGGCCCCGCTGCTGCGTTCGCTCCCTCTCGGCGAGCGCTTCGGCCTCGAGACGGCCATGACCATCGACGCCCGCCGGGCCGGGGCCAACGTCGTGGAGGTCGACCTCGACATGGACCACCGGCACACCGGCCGGTCCCTGGCCGGGTTCCGTCACCGGGCCCGGCAGGGCATCGACGTGGCCCGTGCCCTGTGGCCCCGGTTGACCTCTGCCGGCCAGCGGGTGGCGGCGATCCTCGTCGCCTTCGGCGTGCTCCTCGGCGCCATGGTCTGGTCGGGGAGCCGCTGGGAGCCCTCGAGCGTGGCCGCGTCGGAGCGGCCGTCCAAGGTGGTCGTGTTCGGCGCTCCGAAGCTCGGCTGGGAGGACATCGGCACAGGCGCCATGCCTCGCCTCGACGCCCTCCTGGCCAAGGGGGCGGTAGCGGCCACGAGCGTGCGGACCATTGCCGGGCGCCCCACTACCACCGAGGGCTACGCCACCGTCGGCGCCGGCACCCGGGTACGGGCCGGCCCCGACGCCGGGACCGCGTTCGACGTCGACGCGCCCCTGGAGACCGGCACCGCCGGCGAGGCCCTCTTCCGCCGTACGGGCATCCGGCCGCGGGGCGAAGTCGTGGTCGTGGGTGCGCCGGCCACCATCAGGATGAACGAGGGCCGGCACCTGTCGAGTGCTCCCGGAGCCCTGGGTGACGCGTTGCGAAAGGCGGGTTTGCGCACGGCGGTGGTGGGCAACGCCGATACGGGGACGGCCCTGGGCCGGCGTCCCCCGCTGTTGCGTCCCGCCGCGGTGGCGGTGATGGACAGCAACGGCTCGGTGAACTTCGGCTCGGTGGGACCGGAGACACTCGCCGTCGACGATGCCGCGCCCTTCGGACTCCGCTCCGACCGTGGGGCGATCCTCGGGGCTCTGCGAGAGGTGCTCCCCAAGTCCGACGTGGTGGTCGTCGACTCCGGTGACCTCGATCGGGCGTCGGAGTTCGTTGCCGTGTCGACGCCGGCGCAGGGCGCACGGGCGAGACGGGCGGCCCTGCGAGCGACCGACGAGTTGTTGGGGGAGGTGGCCTCCGAGGCCGGGCCCGACACGCTCCTGCTGGTCGTGTCGGTGGCTCCGCCGAGCAAGCGGTGGCACCTCACCCCGATGGTGGCCAGCGGCGCCGGTGTGCAGCCGGGTTACATCCACTCGCTCTCGACGAAGCGCCTCGGGGTGGTAACGCTGACGGACCTGGCGCCGACGATCCTGGCGTCGCTCGGGGCGCCGGTGCCGGAGGGCATGATCGGCCACGCCCTCCGCTACCACCCCGGGCAGTTCGACCTCGCCCACCTCCGGCGGATCGACCGCGATGCCGCGGCCCGGGAGGCGATCTACTTCCGGCTCACCATCACCTACATCGTGATCCAGGCGGTGGTCTACCTGCTCGCCGCCCTGGCCTTCTCGCGGCTGGGCGGCGCCGGCAGGGGAGCGAACGCGCTGCGCTGGACGGTCCTGGCCGTCAGCGCCTGGCCGCTGGCCACCTTCCTCCTGCGGGCCGTACCCGATGCCGGTGCCCTCGGGGCCGCCGCCGTGCCTGTGCTGGTGGCCATCGACGTGGCCATCGTGGCTCTGGCCCTGCGGGCCCGGCGCCGCCCCTTGGCCCCCCTGGCCTGGGTGTGCGGGGCCACGGTCCTCCTCCTCGTGCTGGACGTTGCCACCGGGGCCCGCCTCCAGACCTCCAGCCTCCTCGGGTACTCGCTGCACACCGCGGCCCGGTTCACCGGTTTCGGCAACACCGCGTTCGCCACCCTCGCCTCGACGACCATCATCGCCGTGGCGCTGCACGTCCACCACGCGCCGCGGCGGCGGGAGGCGCTGGTGACGGCGGCCTGCATCTTCACCCTCGTCGTCGTGGCCGACGGCGCGCCCTCACTGGGCGCCGACGTGGGCGGCATCCTGACCCTGGTCCCCGTCTTCGGGTTGACCCTCCTGGCCCTCTCGGGGCGGCGGGTGAGCTGGCGGGCCGTCGGCATCGCAGTGGCCGTGACACTGACCGCCCTGGTGGTGGCCACGGGGATCGACCTCCTTCGTCCCGTGGAGTCGCGGACGCATCTGGGCACGCTGGTGACACGGGTCAGCGAGCAGGGGATCGAGCCGCTCACGACCACGGTGAACCGCAAGGTCGCCGCCAACATGCGCACCTTCCGCTCCCCATGGACCTGGACCATCCCCATCGTCGCTCTGTACATGCTCTTCGTCCTCGGCTTCGCCCGCGGGTGGTCACAACTCCTGCCACCTCGGTCCGCCGTACGTGCCGCGGTGGTCGGCGTCCTGGCCGCCGGCCTCCTCGGCTACGCCGTGAACGACTCGGGAGTGGTCGTGACCGCGCTCGTCTTCGTCTACATCGGGCCCTTCCTCACCCTGCTCGCCCTCCAGCGGGAGTCGGCGCCGCTGACCCTCGACGACCTCGGCGCCGGCATCGAGTCGCTGCGCCCCCCTGGAGTCGGCGCCGCCCCCCGGTGACGGTTCTCCTTGCCGGCGCCGCAGGGTTCCTGGCCGCCCGGCTCCTGTGGCTGCTTCTCCGCCCGACCTTCGCCGCTCCCGCCCTGCAGCGCGAGAACTACCGCGGCCGCCTCGTCGCCACCGCCGCCGGCATCGTCCTGCCCCTGGCCCTGCTGCTGGTCGAAGGTGGCCGTGCCGTCGCCGGCGCCGCCGGCATCGGCGACAACGGTGCCATTCCTCCTGCTCGCGTCTCGGTGGCGGTGGTGGCCCTGGCCATGGGCCTGGCCGGCCTGTTCGACGACCTGGCCGGCTCGGGTGACGCCCGGGGATTTCGCGGCCATCTCTCCTCCCTGGCGCGGGGCCGGCTGACCACCGGCGGGGTGAAGATCCTGGTCGGGGGCGCGGTGGCCCTGGTGGCGGTGGCGCCCTTTGCCGGCGGCGCCCTCGGGCGGCTCCTGGCCGACGCCGCACTGGTGGCGCTGGCCGCCAACCTGGGCAACCTGTTCGACCGGGCGCCCGGCCGGACGACCAAGGTTGGGCTCGGCTCCTTCGTCGCCCTTGCCGTTGCCACCGGTGGTGCGTCCGTCCTGACCGGCGTGGCCGTGATCGCCGGCGCCGCGCTGGCCCTGCTCCTCGACGACCTCCACGAACGGATCATGCTGGGCGACGCCGGCGCCAACGTCCTCGGTGGCGTCCTCGGCATCGGCGTGGTCGCCGCCTGCGCCCCTTCCACCCGCAACGCCGTGCTCGTGGCCGTTGTCGCCCTGAACCTGGCCAGCGAACTGGTCTCGTTCGGGCGGGTCATCACCACCGTGGCGCCGCTGCGGGCGCTCGACGGCGCCGGGCGCCTCCGCCGCGGGGAGGGGCGGGAGGGGTAGGGTGGTCCCCCGTGGCGAAGCACATCTTCGTAACGGGGGGTGTGGCCTCGTCGTTGGGGAAGGGCCTGACCGCCTCGTCGCTGGGCAGGCTCCTCAAGAGCCGAGGGCTGCGGGTCACCATGCAGAAGCTGGACCCGTACATCAACGTGGACCCCGGCACCATGAACCCGTTCGAGCACGGCGAGGTGTTCGTCACCGAGGACGGCGGCGAGACCGACCTCGACCTCGGGCACTACGAGCGCTTCATCGACGAGAATCTCCACCGCGATTCGAACGCCACCACCGGGTCCATCTACCAGTCGGTCATCGCCAAGGAGCGCCGGGGGAACTTCCTCGGCCGCACCGTCCAGGTCATCCCCCACGTCACCAACGAGATCAAGGAGCGCATCAAGCGCCTGGCCACCGACGAGGTCGACGTCGTGATCACCGAGGTGGGCGGCACCGTCGGCGACATCGAGATCCTCCCGTTCCTGGAGGCCCTCCGCCAGTTCCGCAAGGACGTGGGCCGCGACAACGTGTGCTACATCCACCTCACCCTGGTGCCCTACATCGGCCCCAGCGGGGAGCAGAAGACCAAGCCCACCCAGCACTCCGTCACCGAGCTCCGCAGCCGCGGCATCCAGCCCGACGTCATCGTGTGCCGCTCCGACAAGCCGATCTCCGAGGGGCTGAAGCAGAAGATCTCCCTGCTGTGCGACGTGCCCACCAACGCCGTGGTCAGCGCCGTCGACGCCCGCAACATCTACGAGATTCCGCTCGTCCTCCACCACGAGGGCCTCGACGAGGTCGTCTGCCAGATCCTCCGCCTGCCCGGACAGCCCGACCTGACGGCGTGGGAGCGGGTCGTCGAGCGGGTGGACGCGGCCACGAGGCCCGTGCGCATCGGCCTCATCGGCAAGTACGTCAACCTGCCAGACGCCTACCTCTCGGTGGTGGAGGCCCTGCGCCACGCCGGCTTCCACCATGGCGCGCGCGTGGAGATCGAGTGGATCCAGGCCGAGGAGGTCACCGGCCTCCTCGCCGAGAGCCGGCTCCGGGACCTCGACGGCATCGTCATCCCCGGTGGGTTCGGGGAGCGCGGCATCGAGGGCAAGATCGCCGCCGCCGGGTACGCCCGGGAGAGCGAGATCCCCTGCCTCGGGCTCTGCCTCGGCCTGCAGGTGATGGTCATCGAGTACGCCCGGAACGTCGCCGGCATGGCCGCGGCCAACTCCCGCGAGTTCGATCCCGACTCGTCGTTCCTGGTAATCGACCTGATGGACGAGCAGCGCGAGGTGGTCGACATGGGCGGCACCATGCGCCTCGGCTCCTATGTCGCCCGCCTCCTTCCGGGATCGGTGATCGAGAAGGCCTACGGCGAACCGGTGGTGTACGAGCGCCACCGCCACCGCTACGAGGTCAACCCCCGCTACCGCCACCGGCTGGAGGCCGCGGGGTTGGTGTGCTCGGGCACCTCACCCGACGACCGCCTCGTGGAGTTCGTCGAGCTGCCGGGCCACCCGTGCTGGATCGGCACCCAGGCCCACCCCGAGTTCAAGAGCCGCCCCGACCGGCCCCACCCGCTGTTCTTCGAGCTGGTGGGCGCGGCCGTGGAGCGGGCCGAGGGTCGCAACCCCACCCTGCTCGACGTGTGAGCGAGCCCGCCGGCTTCCGCCAGCTGGGGGAGGAGACGCTGTGGAAGGGCCACGTCGTAAGCGCCGCCCGCGGCCGCTTCGTGGGCCCCGACGGGACGGAGTTCGAGCGGGAGGTGGTGCGCCACCCCGGCGCGGTGTCCGTGGTGCCCCTCCGCGACGACGGCACGGTGATCCTGGTCCGCCAGTACCGGTCGGCGGTCGACCGCGAGCTCCTGGAGATACCAGCGGGCAAGTGCGACGTGGCCGGCGAGGACCGGGCCCTCACCGCCCGCCGGGAGCTGGAGGAGGAGATCGGCATCCGGGCCGGCCGCCTCGACCACCTCTGCGACTTCCTCAACTCGCCCGGCTTCTGCGACGAGAGCTCCAGCATCTTCCTCGCCCGCGACCTCGAGGCCTGCCCCACCGACACCCACGGCGTCGAGGAGCAGCACATGACCATCGAGCACGTGGCCCTCGCCGACGTTCCCTCCCTCATCGCCTCGGGAGCCATCGTCGACGCCAAGACCATCATCGGCCTCCTCCTGGCGCTGCAGATGTCGACGGGCGGCCGTGATCGGGACGGCCCGCCAGGAGGTGGTCCGCGGGACGGGTAGGCGTGGGGCCGGCGCGTTGGTTGGCGTCTCCGAAGGTAGTCCGTCCTAGGTGCGGATAGACTCTGTGACCGCTGGCTAGTTCGGCGGAGCTCAGGAGGTGCCATGAGATCGGACGGGTTCGCCAGGCTCCGTGAACTGACGCCGTCCGGGCGCCGGAATCGCTGGCTCGAGGAGCGGTGCCGCCAGCTCGTCGACACGGCTAAGACGCCCTTCCTGGCGTTCGAGGTCGACGGCTCCGTGATCGACTGGAACGAGGAGGCCGAGCGGCTGTTCGGATGGCCCCGTGAGGCGATGGCCGGGCGCAGCGTATTCAACACGGTGTTGCCTCCACCGTTCTCTCCGGCGGATCTGACCGACATCCGGCCCCCATTCGGCGCTCAGGATGCGACGGTGCGGGGGCGTAGGCGGGAGGCGACGGCACGGGATAGACAGGGGCGGCTCTTTCCCGTCGAGCTCCACGTATGGGCCACCCGGTTCGGCGTCTCCCACACCTACAACGCCTTCGTCCACGAGGTCGTCCCCCCCGACCCACCCGGCAAGTCGTCGTGCCAGATGGGGGCGATCATCGAGTCCTCCGGCGAGGCGATAATCGGCACCGAGCTCGACGGCACGATCCGCACCTGGAACCACGCGGCGGAGGACATGTTCGGCCTTTCCTCACCCGAAGCCGTGGGACAGCCGATCGTCGTTGTCGTCCCCCCCGAGTCTCACGACGCGGTGTTCTGCCTGCTCGCTGCGGCCAGGGACGAGGGGGTCGTTCACCACGAGACGTCCTGGGTCGCCAAGGACGGTTCTCCGGTAGATGTAGCGGTAAGCCTCTCGGTGGTACGTGACCCCGACGTCGGTGAGCCCACCGGCTTTTCGGTCATCGCTCGCGATGTCACCGAGGAGCGACGGATGTCGGCGGAGCTGAACGCCACGCTCGCCGCGCTGGACGAAGCCGCCGCCGAGGCACGCGAGGCCGAGGCTCGCGGCCGGGACTTCCTGGCCGACGCCGCCCACCAGCTGCGAACGCCCACCGCAGGTATCCGCGCTTGCGCCGAGGCTCTCCTGCGCCATCCTTCGTTCCCCCCCGAGGCCGAGGGCGTCATCGCCGAGATGATGGCCGAGACCTCCCGTGCCGCCCGCCTCATCGGCGCGTTGTTGCAGATGGCCCGTCTCGACCAGGGAGGAGCCGTTGCGCCGGCGCCGTGCGACGTTGCCGCCGTGTGCCGGGAGGAGGTGCAACGAGCCCGTTCCCTCGCTCCTGGCCTGGAGATCCATACTCACGTCGCCGGCCTCTCCGACGAGAAGCCCGAGGTCGATGCGGACGCCCTCAAGGAGATCCTCGCCAACCTGCTCGACAATGCCCGTCGCCACGCCGGCAGCCGCGTCGATGTCACAGTTGCCACAACTGGGCACGATCTGGAGATCCGGGTGGCCGACGACGGCCCCGGCGTTCGCGCCGAAATGGTCGAACGAATCTTCGACCGATTCGTCAGCCTCGACGGTAAGGGCGGCTCAGGACTCGGATTACCCATCGCCAGGGGCCTGGCCCGGGCCCACGGGGGCGATCTCACCTACGAAGACAGGGAGTTCGTCCTGCGAATGCCCCTCGTAGCGCAGGTGTAGAAGGCCGAAGGCACGACTCTCCTAGTCACTGCGGGCGAACTCGGGCGAATCTTCAGCAATCTTCAGCCGTTTGCACTGCCCACGCGCGGTATGCCCATGGGACCATGACCGCATAATGGGGACGACACCAGCGCGGCTTCTAGTCGTGGAGGACGACAAGCCGATCCGAGCCGCCTTGGAGCTTGCCCTCGGCGAGGAGGGCTACGAGGTGCGCGCCGAGGGGGAGGGATCGGCGATCGAAGCTGTAACCGGCGAGTTCGTGCCCGACCTGGCTATTCTCGACGTGCACCTGGGTGACGGGCCCGATGGCTATGAAGTAGCCCGGCGGCTCCGCCGGATCAGCGACCTGCCAGTGCTTTTCCTCACCTCTTCCGACGCGGTGGAATCACGCCTCGCCGGCTTCGAGGCCGGCGGCGACGACTACCTCACCAAGCCCTTCTCCATGGCCGAGCTGCTGGCCCGGGTCCGATCCTTGCTCCGTCGCTCCGGGCGGATCCCGAGCGAGGTGCACCACATCGGCGATCTCATCGTCGACGAGGCGGCGCGAATCGCCGTCAGAGGGACGCAGCGCTTGAACCTCACCCAGACCGAGTTCGACCTGCTGGCCCTGCTGGCCCGCCACCCGGGCAGGCTGCTCTCGAAAACCCAGATCCTTAACGACGTCTGGGGCTTCGACGCCTACGACGTCAACTTGGTGGAGGTACACGTCAGCTCCCTGCGGAAGAAGCTCGAGGAGCACGGGCCTCGCCTGGTGCACACCGACCGTGGCAAGGGATACGTGCTGAAGCCGCCAACCCGAAGCCAGGCGGAGGAAGGCACGACATGACATCGAGCGGGCCCGTTCAGCGGTCGATCTTCAGCAATCTTCAGCTTGTTTATCAACATATTCCGATCGAACAGTGACATCATTCGATGTAGCCCGGTGGGACTACATCACGACAAACACGACAAAGAGGGGCAGAGCGAAAATGACAAGAGGCAAGTCCCGCAAGGGAATCGTTTTCACAACGGTGGCCGGAGCCGCCGTTCTGGCGCTGTCGAGCGCCGCCGTCGCCTGCATCTCCTACGAAGGCAAGATGACCGTCCAGACCGGCTCGACCAGTTCGACGGTTATCGGTGATCCGCCGTATGACCACAAGCACTGCTCGATCGCTGGTGGGGCGGCCACCGACTCCACCGACAGCACGACCGGCACCGTCACCGTCACCGTTGAGGCCTACACCAACCAAGGCGCCAGCGATCTGTGCCCTTCCTCGAAGCTGTACAAGTCGAACGGCTCAGAGGAGCTCACCCATTACGCCCCCAACCCGGACGACTGTCAAGGCCAGCCGGACCCCTTGTCGTTTTTGCCCGGCGAGTCGGACATCACCTCTGGGAACCTGGCGGCGGTGACCCAGACCGAGGGCTGGACATGCCAGTTCGGCTACGACCGACAGGATGACATTGGCATCGGGGCCTACGAGGTGCGCTTCATGAACGGCAACGGCTTCACCCGCACAACGGGCGCCAACCCCACCTACACCCATGTTCAGAGCAACCCGAACCTCACCTGTGCCGGGCCGCCCGAGAACCCGCCGACCAACTACATCCTGCTCGGCCACATGGACGTGGACGACGCCGGGTACGGGACCTGGACGGGCAGCCTGCCCACCGACGCAGAGTTGATCCCCAACGGCCCGACGGACGCCGCCGGCATCTGCGTGAGAGCCCATCGGGACTCCACCTACTACCACGGGGAGATGAGGGCCGGTAATCAGGCGCCGATCGTGGTGATGTGAGCCACCATTGAATCCGCCGGGCAACGGCTCGCCCTCATCAGCTGAACTGCGTTGACTAGAGCGATTGCCTGTCCGCGGCCTCCTCGATTCCAGGCCACCCTATCCGTTTCGCGCAACGCGTCCTCCGTGTCGCTTGAGGGCGACGCTGCGGCTAGCTGCCGGGGTGTCGGCGGCCATGGTGGCAGGGTGCGTCATTGGAGGCGCTCTGGCGTCGCCCGCGGGTGGAGCGCAACGGCCCACCGTTGGCACCGAGGTGCCGGTCACGGCCATGGACCGGGGTCGAGGTCCGGCCAACAACTCACCAACGCTGATCGCCGACCCGAACGATGCCCGGTTCGTGGTGCTGGCCAACCGCCTCGACGCCCCCGACTTCGGCTGTGCCCTCCACGTCTCGGGGGATGGGGGCCGTAGCTGGTCACCTGCGGCCCCCGTGCCGAAGCTGCCGAAAGGCGCGGAGAAGTGCTATGCCCCCGAGGTCGCCATTGACGGTGCCGGCAGGCTCTACTACCTGTTCGTGGGCCTGGCCGGCAACGGCAACGAGCCCATGGGGGTCTTCCTGACCAGTTCCCCGGACCGGGGGAGGAGCTTCAGCGCCCCGCAGCGGGTGCTCGGGGCGTTCAACTTCGCCGTGCGGATGGCCATCGACCCCAGCCTCGGGAAGAGCGGCCGCATCCACCTGGTGTGGCTGCATGCCACTTCAGATCCCCCCTTCGGGGGCTTTGGGCCACCGCCGAACCCCATCCTGGCTTCACACTCCGACAACGGTGGGAGGAGCTTCTCCGAGCCTGTGCAGGTGAGCGACCCGCGGCGCCAGCGGGTGGTCGCGCCTGCGCTCGCTTTGGGAGACGACCACGCTGTGCACGTCGCCTACTACGACCTGAGGGACGACGCCCTCGACTACCAGGGGCTGGAGGGCCCGGTACACGAGGAGCCCTGGTCGCTGGTGGTGGCGACCTCGCGCGACGGCGGCCGCCGGTTCGGAAGAGGATCGGAGGCCGAGCCGCGGGTCACGCCGCCCCCCGAGAGGGTGATGTTGATCTTCACCATGCCGCCCCCCGCCCTCGTGGCCCGGAAGGGCCTCACCTGCCTGGCCTGGACCGACGGTCGCCACGGCGACCATGACGTGCTCGCTCGTTGCGCCCGTGACCCCGACGGGGCTTGGGGGCCGGTTCGACGCCTCCACGACGACAAGGTGGGCAACGGCCACACCCAGTACCTCCCGCGGCTCTCCTTCTCGCCCAACGGTCGCCTTGACGCCATCTTCTACGACCGCAGGAACGACCCCCGCAACACCGGCAACGACCTGTACTACACCTACTCCGACGATGGTGGGCGTCGTTTCGTGCCGAACGTGCGGCTGACGTCCGAGACGTCGCTGTCGCTCATCGGCCAGCGCTACGCCAACGCCACCGCCAAGGGCCAGGTCGAGTTCGGTGGCCGCCTCGGCCTGTTGTCCCGGCGCCAGGGGGCAGTGGCTGCGTGGGCTGACACACGAAGCTCTCTGGTGAACACGACCGGCCAGGACGTCATGTCGGCCCTGGTACGTCTCGGCAACGGTTCCGGTCGCTCTGGGCCCAACGTCCTGGTGTGGACCTTGGTGGTCGCCGGCGGGGCCATAGGTGCCATAGGGGCGCGACGAGGGCTGGCCCGCCTCGTTGGCGCCGCCCGGCGCCGCCCGGGGGTAGTGGTGTTCGCCGTCTTCGGCGCGGCGGCGACCGCCTTGGCTGGGTTCGTAATAACTGGCCATGGGGCGCAGCGGCGCACGACGTACCTGCCCAAGGGTGCTCCGGTGGTGACCGTGCGCATGACTGAGTACCGGTTCGACCACAACAGGGAGGTCCCGGCCGGGCGGGTGGTGTTCAAGTTCGCCAACGAGGGGAACAGCACGCACCGCCCGTCCCTCGTGCCCCTCGCCGAGGATCTCCCGCCGCTGGCCGAGCAGCTACGGGGGAGCGCCCGGCGGGCAGTTCAGCCCTTCGCCGGGCTCTACAACCGTCCCCCGGGAGCCGAGGGCAGCTTCGCCGTCGATCTCGAGCCGGGCCGGCGCTACGGGCTCATCTGCTACGCCCAGGAAGAGGACGGCTCGTCCCATGCCCTCAAAGGCATGAGCTCGGAGTTCCGCGCCGGCGGCCCCAGTCGCTCCGGGAGCGGGCCCGCGCCGTCCACCTCGACCGGATGAAAGGAGCACCGATGACGAAGCTACAGGTGAGGTTGACCGCCCTGTTGGTTCCTTTAGCCGCCGTGGCGGTGGGTGCGGGTGGATTGGCCTGGGCCTGCGTGCCGATGCCGTTCATGTCGGTGCAGCCTCGGGCCTCCGGCCCACCAGGCAGCGAGGTCACTGTGATCGGCGCGTCGTTCCCCGGCCCCGTGGATATTCGATGGAACGGCCACGATGGCGCATTGCTGGCCAGCGCCGAGGGCCCGGACTTCTCCCGGATGGTCAAGATCCCCGAGACGCCCGAGGGCCTCTACGTCGTGTTCGGCGTCGCCCGTGACCCGGCCGGGGGTGTCGCCGCTACGGCATCGGCCGCCTTCCAGGTCATCGGCCCGCGTCGCCCCGGTCCTCCCGATGCTCGTCAGCAGGAAGCTGGCCCGGGCCCGGCTTCCCCCTCCGTTCCCTCGTCGGAGGGGCTCGGGGCGGGCACGCTCGTGCCAGCAGGAGTGCTCCTTCTCGCCCTCGGTGTGCTGGCCGGTTTGTTGGTTGCTCGCCGCCGGCGCCGCGCCCCCGTAGGCGAGGCGCCTGCTGCCTCGCCACCCCGGTCCTGAACCTTGCCGATACTTCGACGCCGGCCGGGTGGTCCCGATCTTCAGGAATCTTCAGCCGATTTCAGGCGGAATCGGGGCCACGATGCGCGACCATGGGTACTGCCAGCCAAGCCTGCGAGGTTCTCGGGGCGCGACAGAGGGGTCGGAAACATGAGGTCATGGACTACCAGAGGTAACCACTCCTCAGGAGCGAAGCATGCCGCTCAACGGCGAAAGTTGGTTGCAGGCGTTGCCATAGCCGGCGCGGCGATCGCCACGGCCGGCCCCGCCTTTGCCTGCGTTACCTTCAAGGGCCAGATAACGGTCACCGGACCTGAGGCTCGGGCTCACACCGTCCGGGGCGACGGCACTTCCCACGGGTACTGCCCATTGGGACATCCACAGGACGGTGGGCCGATCGTCCTGGGTGGCGTTCCCGGCCAGACGATCCGCGTCGACATAGCCCCGGCCGTCTGCAGCACCGGTACGAGCAGGCTGGGCAGTACTACCAGTGTGACGAACTGGCAGGTGGCTCTGGTCAATGGCCCTGCCTACACAGCCGGTGGCTACACCAGTAGTGCCCAGAGCTTCCCGGTGAACAAGTGGGGCTGCTGGTCGACAACGCCCGGGTATTCGCCGTCACAGAAGTACACCGGGTTCCCGGGCAGTGCCTTCGCCATCGACACCCTCGGTTTCGGCAGCACCACCATCACCGTGCCGTCCCTGCCGATACGCAACTCCGTGCTCAACCCTTCCGACGCGTCAGTGCTGTGCGTTGGGCCTGCGGTCAACCCGCAGTTCGCCAGTGACGGGATCTTCGCCCCCTTCACCGTCCTCTGATGAGGACCGGCCGGGAAGGATCCGAGGGTTCCGCCCACCGTGCAGCTGGATCATGCACCGTGACCCGCCCGGCCATTCCCCCAAAGGTTGACCACGCGGCGACCTCAAACGGGCCACAGATCGCACCACGCCCTCGGCCACCCGTGGTGAGGGCTCGAGAACATCGACCAGAGCGCCTAGGACATGACAGCCATCACCACAACCACCTCCTCCAGGCTCTCTTCGCGGCTCGTCGCCGTGGCCGCGGCGGTCGGCCTGTTGGCCTCCACCGCCCCCCAGTGGGCGCCCGACCTGGCCCGGGTGCTGCCCGGCCCGTCATCTTCGCTCGCCACCCCCGCCGCCGACCGGCTCAGCCCTCCCCGCATCGCTCCGGCCTTCGAGGCCAACCTGGGCCAGTTCGACCCCGAAGTGGCCTTCGTGGCCCGTGCCGGGGGCCACGACCTGTTCCTCACCCCGACCGAGGCCGTGGTGTCGCTCCGCGGAGCACCCGGCGGAAACTCCAAGCCGGCGGTGGTGCGAATTCGCCCCGCGGGGGGCCGGGCCGTGCCCGCCAACGAACTGGTGGCGGGCCGCCGCCGGCCCGGGAGCGTCAACTACCTGATCGGGAACGACCCGTCGAAGTGGCAGCGCAACGTCGCCCGCTACGGCGCCGTCACCTACCCGAGCGTCTATCCGGGCATCGACCTCGTCTACCACTCCGGGAAAAAGGGCCTGGAGTACGACTACGTCGTGGCCCCCGGCGCCGATCCCGGCGTGATCGCCGTCGAGGTCGAGGGCGCCACCGGGCTGCGGGTCGAAGGCGGGGGCGACCTGGTGGCCGACACCTCCGCCGGCGCCCTGCGCCAAGCCAAGCCTGTCGCCTACCAGCACAAGGGCTCAGAGCGCGAGCCGGTGCGGGGCACCTGGAGGCTCGACGGCGGGAGCACGGCCCGCTTCCGCCTGGGCCCCTACGACCACACCCGCGAATTGGTGATCGACCCGGTGCTTGTGTACTCGAGCTACCTGGGCGGCTCGGGCCTGAGCTTCGGCACGAACAAGGGCGAGGACCGTGTCACGTCGGTGGCCGTGGACGCCGGGGGCCACGCTTATCTCACCGGCTCCACGACCGCCATCGATTTCCCCACTCACCCGCCAGAGCAGGCCTATCAGGACGGGTCCCCCAAGCTGTCCATGAACCAGGCGATAGAAGAAAGCGCCTTCGTGGCCAAGATGGGCCTTGACGGGACCGAGCTGGTGTGGGCCACCTACCTCGGCTCCCCCACCGGTGAAGTCCAAGGCGCCAGCAGCGACGTGGGCAAGGCCGTCGCGGTGGACAGCGAGGGAGCCGCTCACGTGGTGGCGCTCACCACCTCCTCGAAGTTCCCGGTGCTGAAAGGCTCGTCCTTCGCGGCCACGTGCGGCTGCACCGGTGAGGAGGACACGGGCCGAACCCCGATGGTGGTCACCGTCAAGCTGGCCCCCGACGGCACCGATCTGGCCTGGTCCACCTACCTCGGCCCGGCCGCTGCCCAAATGCCCCACGAGGCAAGCCGCTTTGTCCGTGCCGGGCTGGCCGGGCTGGCGCTGGACAGCTCTGGGTCGGCCTATGTCAGCAGTGCCGCCGGGCCCAATTTCCCAACGACCGACGCCACCACGTGCGAGGGGTGCCGCGCGCCAGGTTTCGTGGTCAAGCTCGACACGGCCGGGCTCAAGCAGTTCGGCACCTATCTCGACGGGGCCGGTGCGGGAATCGCCGTGAGCCCAGAGGAAACCCGTCTCTACCTGGCCGGGGCCAGGGACGGCGACGCCTACGTGGCCGCTCTCGACTCGTCGGGCTCCTTGGCCTGGGAGCGCTCGCTGGGCGGCAGTGGCCAGGACCGGGCTGCGGCGGTCGCTGTCGGGCCGGGCGGCCAGGTCTTCTTGGCCGGCACGACCACCTCGCCCGTCTTCGCCGCCCCGACCGTCTTCTCGAACGAGTGCGGCCGGGGCGAAGGGGAATCGTGCGCCGAGGCCTTCGTGGCCGAGATCGAGCCGCTCGGGGGGATCCCGGCCTGGGCCCGCTACCTGGGGGGCAGGGGCGGCGACGAGGCTGCCGCGGTGGCCGTGGACTCGAGCGGAGCCCCGTGGGTGGTCGGCACGACCGATTCCGACGACTTCCCGGTTCTCAACCCGGTCCAGGGAACCCTCTTGGGAGACCGCGCCGCCTTCGTGGCCCGGGTGAGCCCCGGCGGATCGGCACTGGTGGAGTCCACCTACCTCGGCGGGACCCGCGACGCCGGCTTTTTCGACCCGTACAACCAGCAGGAGCCGAAGGTCGTCGTCAAGACCGAGGCCGCCGGCATTGCCGTCGACGCCGCCGGGGCCGCCTACGTGGTTGGCTCCACCACTGCCGCCGACTACCCGGTCCACGGCGCCTTCCAGGACACGAGTGCCCAGGGCATCTCCGACGGCTTCGTGACCAAGCTGGCCCCTGCCGCCGCCGACCTGCCCCTGGTGGTGGGTGCCGCGCCACGCCGGGGCCGGACCTCGGGAGGGACAGCGGTCACCATCCGAGGCGAGCGCCTGGGCGGCGCCCAGGCCCTTCACTTCGGCGAAGCCCTGGTGCCGTGCCCCTCGCCCAACTGCGAGGTGAGGTCGCCGAACGAGATCCGGGCCATCACTCCGCCCCACCCCCGGGGCGAGGCCCTGGTTCGGGTCACCACTCCAGCCGGGACCTCGCCACCCAACCCCGTAGCTCGTTTCGCCTATACCGCCGGGTCCTGGGACGCCGTGGCCGATCCGGGCGGCGGCGTCGCCCCCCGGATCAAGCCGGTGGCCGTACTCCTGGGCGACGGCAGGGTCCTGGTCGCCGGTGGGTGTTGCGACGACGAGGGTGAGGGGCTCGCCTCTTCCCAGCTCTTCGACCCCCGCACCGCGAACTGGAGCGGTGCCGCCCCCATGCACTTCGGGCGCAAGTACGTCGGGAGGCATCCGATAGTCCCCAATGAAGGGCCTGGTTACGGGCCCAGCGCCGTCCTCCTCACCGGCCCCCGCTGCGGTCAGGACTGCGGCAAGGTCCTGGTGGCCGGTGGCGCCGTCGACGATGTCATCGCCCAACCGGGATCGTTCAGGGAGAGCACGGTGCGGGAACGCGTCACCCCGGAGCTGTACGACCCGAAGACCGATACCTGGGAGAAGCTCCACCTCAACGACGACGTGGACATGGGCATGGCGATGATGCTCGAGGACGGCCGAGTGCTGTTCATCGGAGGCCGACCTACTTGGGTTCAGCCCCTCGAGACCGAGCCGTGCCATCCCGAGCGCCCCATCGAAGTGTGCCTTCTCAACCCGTTGAAAGCAAGACACATGGAATATCGACCGTGGTTCTACGATCCCGCCACGCGTACCTGGTCAGAAGCCGCCCCCGAGGGTTACTGGCGCGGTAGCGGTGAGGGGACGGCGACCCGCCTCCCCAGCGGCAAGGTCCTCGTTACGGGTGGTAAGAACCCCCCGGACAACGCCCAGTCCTCCGACAGGCTGGGGGAGAACTGCCCGGGGGGGAACTTCTGCCAGGCACCACCGCAGGTGTTCGACCCCTCACCGCTGGGATCGCCGGGCTCGTGGTCGCCCGCCGGCTCCGCCGTAGGCAACGTGGCTGCCGGGGCCACGCTCCTTGCCGGTCCCCCCGAGGCATGCGGCGCCAACTGCGGGAAGGTGCTGGTCACCGGTGGGACCCCCGACGTGAACGGCCACAGCCTGGCTCTCGCCGAGGCCGAGCTGTTCGACCCCGCTGCCGCGGCGGGAGATGCGTGGGAGGCCACCGGCTCCATGGTGGGCCCGACCTACCTGCACCAGAGCACCCTGCTACCCGACGGGACGGTGCTGGTGGCAGGGGGTGCCGCTCGCCACGGGCGCTCCACCTCCTCGGTCTTCGACCCACGCGATGTCCAAGGCCACCCCCTCGGGCGGTGGTTCGAGGCGGGCGACCTCCTGGCCCCGCGCTCCAAGAAGGAGCCCAATACCCAGTCGGTATCCCGCCACCGGGCTGTGGTGCTCTCTTCGCACCCCACTCGCTTCGAGGCCGACCCAGCGGTGTGCGGGGCCAACTGCGGAAAGGTCCTGGTGGTGGGGGGTAACGACAGCGAAGCCGACGGAGATCCCATTGGCCCCACCTCCGAGCTGTACACCCCGTCGCCCACGGTGCGGGCGCTGACGCCGGCAGCCGCCCCGGAGGGGGCCATCGTTACCATCAGGGGCACCGGCTTCACCAACGTCGGCGCTGGCCAGAAGCCCAAAGTGTCCTTCGGCGGAGTGGAGGCCAGCAACGTCAACGTCGTCTCCTACGACACCCTCACCGCAGTGGTGCCGACCATGAGCGACAGGAGAGTGGTGGACGTCACCGTCACGAGCCAGGGGGGTCGCTCCGAGGCCGAGGCGCCCAGCCGGTTCACCTACGTCGGCGTCCCCGGCTTCGTACGAAACGTCGTCGCCACCGCCATCTCGGACACAGCTGCCACGCTGAGCTTCGACGCCGCCGGCATCATCGGTGATGTCGCTCCGCCGGCGACTGACTACCAGGTGCGCTTCTCCAGAGCGCCCATTCCCGACCTTGCTGCCTTCGACGCCGCCCGCCCGCTGTGCCCGAACGCGGTGTGCTCCTTCGTACCCGGTTCGGTGGGCCAGCGACTGAACCTCGACGTCGGCGGCCTCAGGCCAGGGACCACCTACTACTTCGCCGTCAGGGCCCTGGGGCCCGGCGGTGGCCTCGGTCCGCTCTCGGACCAGGCGTCCACCAGGACCTCCGGCGTCGCTCCGCTGGAGGATGTGGTCGACCAGGCAGTGGCCTGTGCCGGCCAGCCCGGCCCCGGAGCGTCCCAAGTCGCTTACCCCGGCTCCCGCTACTCCTTGGTGGGTGGGCCGACTGGCACCGTGGTCGGTGCCGGCTCGCCGCTCTATTCGTGGTTCGACCTCGGCGCCCGCGGCGAATACGCCGTGGCCTCCGGAGACGCCGGCTTACAGGCCGGCCGTGGCTACTGGGCCTGGTTCGCCTGCCCCAAGCTGGTGGACCTCGGCCCCGGCCAGGACTCGGTGGCCTTCGCTCTCGGTGCCTACCGGGCCTCCATGGTGGCCAACCCCTCCGGCCGTTCACTGGCCACCGTGTCCGGCCACGACTTCGCCGCCCGTTGGAACCCCGACGCCAACGGGGGAGCGGGGGCCTACGAGATGTCGGGCTACCGCGCTCCACAGACCCTGGCCCTCGGGGAGGGCGCCTGGGTCTTCAGCTACGTGCCGACGGAGGTTCGCATCCAAGCCACTCCCTGAGGCGGAACGCCTCAGGGTTGCCCTGGCCCTTGTGCGCCTGAGTCAGCCAAGGTCGTTTGAGCGCCGGCGGCGCGTGAGGAAAGCCCCCACCAGACCCCCGAGAAGCACGAAGGCACCACCCCCCGACGCCGCCAACGCCACCAGACCAGCGTCGGTGGAGTCGTCGTCTTCCTCGTCGGCCGGTGCTTTGGACCTGGTCCCGGACCATTGACCGCCGCCGCCGACGGCAGCGTCCACATCGCCGGTGCCGGTAACCTGGAAGGAGGCGGTGCCGGTGTTCCCCACGCTGCCGTCGGTCCCGCGGGACAACACGATGATGGCGTACAGGCCAGGCTCGACGTCGGGGATGGTGACGGGGGCGGAGAAGCTCTCGCCTTGGGCGCTAGCCAATGTGGGCCCGTCAGACGCCGCCCAGCGCACCTCAATGGGCCCGGGATCAAAACCGAGGCCTTCTACCGTCACCTGACTACCAGCGGGGCCCGACCCGGCCGGCTTCAGCGTCACGAGAAGGGGCATGGGCACACAGCCGAAGGCATGGGCTGCCCCGCCTATGGCAAGGGCCGCCGCCAGTGCGCAGGCAGCCCGCCCCCTTAGCCGTACTGTTCGCTGCATCGGCACTCCCTTATCTCGGTTCGACGGCATCTGGCGCGACGGTGGCCGCGCCGACGGGATCCCCGACTCCTTGGCCCCCCCTGCTGCCCGGCGTCCTGAACTCGATGCTCATGCCCTTGGCGGCATGGCTTTGCTCGTCGGGATCAATCGTGTAGCAGATCAGGGCGTAGCGCTGGCCGGGCTGGAGATCCACCGCGAAGCTCCGGCTCATGCCGGGCCGGCGCGGGGGCACGTCGGCGAATGGCTCGAGATACCGGCGCTCTGTACCTTTCAGCTGCTGGTCGATCGGGGGAAGATCGTCGGGAAGAGCCAAAAGCGTGGCGCTGTGGGCACGACGCCCGACATTGCGCATCCGGAACACTACCCGCCCGCTCGGGACCCGGCCTGGGAACTCGAAGCGGTACTCGCTCATGGCTACGGTGATCACCGGGACGGGCTGCGGCACCGGGGCGGTTTGAGGGCCGCGGTCCAGCGTGCAGGCAGGGACAACCAAGGCGCAGGACGTGGCAACGAGAGCGGCACTCCTCATCCTCACGCCGTCGCCACCGGCTCTCGCACTTGCTCCTTTCGTCGGGAACGGCGCCGGCGGCTGACAACGAGGATCAGGCCAGCGCCGGCAAGCGACCCTGCACCGAGTAGCTGTTTCCAGCCGGGACGGCGCCCGGACGAAGGCAGCGCCACCTCGGTAAGGAAGATGTCCTGGGCTGCCGAACGGGGTCTGGAGTTGAGCGTGTCGGTCCATGCGACGAGAACCGTGTCTCGCTGGGACAAAAGCGCAAGCCGAGAGCCGAACTCCACCTGTCCGCGAGCGGACTTGACCAGGTACCGCGGCCCGATCCGGGGGTCCATCGGTTCCTTGGTGAGCTTCACGTTTGGGGCAAAGCTGCGCCCGCCGTCTCGCGAGTAGCTGTAGTACACCGAGGTCGCCAGATGTTCGCGCGTGTCGCGGCGATCGTAGAAGGCGACGTCGAGCCGCCCATTTGGCGCAAACGAGAGGCGGGGAAGGTACTGGCGGGCGCCGCTGTCGACCTGATCGTCGTTGGCTCGACGCGCCGGCGCCCAAGTGCGCCCGCCGTTAGACGAACAACGCACCAGCACGTCGGCGTCACCGTGGCGGGCATCGGGCCACCCCACGCACAGCCGCCCCTCTCCGACGGCCACGGACGGCGGCGGCATCGTGAAGATGAGCATCACCCGCTCCCACGGCACGATCGAGCGCTCGACGAAAGCGCCTTCATCGAAGCTTGCTCCACCGTCAGTGGACGTCCTCATCACCAGAGACCAGGTCCCGTCGTAAACCGGGCCCTCGAGGCCCTGGTAGTCCACGGCGTCACTCTCAAGGTCGTAGTAGGCGATGTGCACCCGGCGGTCGGGTCCCAGGGCCAGCACCGGGGCGACGACGCGGCGGGTCGGATCGCTCACCTGTGCGGGCTGGGAGAAGGAGTTCCCCCCGTCGTCGGAGTACGCGCTGAGGATGGGGTTGGGCGGGGGCCCGTAGCCGCCGAGCGCCGGCGGTGTGGTGGCGTGCAGCCACACCAGGTGGATCCTTCCTCTTGAACCGTGCTCCCGGTCTATTGCCATGCGCACCGCGTACTCGTGGGGGCCCAGGACTCGGCGCGGGGCGCTGAAGTTGCGGCCGCGGTCGCTGGAGGTGGTCAGGAATGCGCCCATCGGAGCGTTGCCTCCCCCCGCCAGCCCAACGAACAGGTAGTGGAGCGTGCCGCTGCGGTCGAAGGCGACCTCGGGCGCGTAGCACTTCTCCGCCCCTTCGGGCAACGTGGGCACTGGGGTGACTGTGCGCCAGCTCCGACCACTGTCGCCCGAGGCCTGGAGGGCGCAGCTGTAATCCGGCCCGTCGAGGCGGTTGGCCAGGACCACGAAGCGGGAATCCGTGGGATCGGCGAGCAGCGTGGGCGAGTTGTTCGCGGCCTCGATGCTGCGGTTCATGGCCGTGACCGGGGCCTCCGGCCTCACCCGCACGTGTGTGTCACGAGCGGCGGCCGGCGGCAGAATGCCGGTTGCCACTGCGGCACTTCCAAGGATCACCACCGACAGCATTACGCGCGCCACCGCCGGCGCCGCGTTGAGGGCGGCGCCGGCGGTGTGCGGGAGTTGCTGAGTCAACCGCCTTCCACCCGATCGAACCGATCGATTAGACGGAGACGATCTGGACCGGCGCCTCGTTGCCCTCGTTGAACGCACCATCACTTTCCACGCACACCGATGCATCGGTATTGGAGGCGTTGAGGGTCACACCCGACGAGGGAAGGTTATAGGTTGCGGTGGTCCAACCGCCGCCAGCGTTCGCCGTGCCGGAGCCGATCGCCACCCGGCTGGTCCCCGTCATGCAGGTGCCGTTGTTGCGGCTCCAGGGGTCCGGCCCGTTGGGATCCCTCCAGACGGACCCGTCCCGGTAGTAGACGGTGTAGGCCCGGCCGGGGGTGAGAGAGGCCCCATTGGCGCATGTCCCGGTCGTCGCCACGACGGTGACGGTCACCGTTCCACCGATTCGCTTGGCGGTCGCTCCGGGAACCGCGCTGCAATAGCCCATGCTCGTGCTGGCGTCGCCGACCACCACGGACGAGCCGCCTCCCGCACCGCTTGAGTCTCTGCCAACGGTCCCGTTACCCGAAACGGTCATCGTGCCGTTCAGTGGGCTGCACGCGGAGGCCACACTCGCCATGGCGGCCACGGCCGCGAAGGCCCCGAACCCGATGGCTGCCCGTCTTCGTCTGATCATCAGCTTTCCTTTCGTAGGTTTGTCACTGCGCCCAGTGTCACATGCCGCTCGTCACGAAAGGGCTGAAGATTCCTGAAGATCGGTGTCCCAGCTTCGCACTTACCGCCCATAAGTGCCTGCCGTCCGCGACCCAACGCAAGGTTGTCGCCTACGAAACGCGGATCTCATCGCACGGGCTATCCAGCGGTGGGCGTCCGCACTGCGGTCGCGGACTGAACCGGATCGGCCCGGTTGCAACTGAACCTGAAGATGCGCTCAACGGCGTTATCCCACGTCGGCGCCGGGTAGGTCTGGGTCAGCGAATCCAGAGGAGGCCATTAATATGAGAAAGCGGATACTTCTTGCGGCTACGGTGCTGGTACTGCTCAGCTCGCCAGCGGCCTTGGCGCACGAAGGAGGACAGCTCGCGCCCGACCAGGCCTGCAACCCAGCAACGGAAGACGCACGCGCTGAGGCGCCGCCAGAGGCGCAGAGCAGTATCCCGCACAGGGGGGTGCAGAACGAGTGTCACCTGCACCCGGGATGAAGGTCACGAGGCCGTGTGCTCGGACAGCGTCTCTCCTGTAGGAGAGTCGCTCGCTCCTGTTGCAGCCTTTCGCACGCCGGGCTTCAGGCTTTTCACGCCGGGGTCCTCCTTCGGTCGTGCAACTATCGGTAGCACGGCGCAGGATTGGGTTGCGGTCGCGGCGCGCACGGTCCGAAGCTGAAGATTCCTGAAGATGGTTTCTGGGCCGTTTGTGCCGATTTGCGCTGGGTAGAGGCGCGACTTCGCCACTACCAAGGAGGAACCAAATGAGGAAGCCATTGTTGATTGCAGCGACAGTGCTGTCACTGTTGGTCACGCCAGCGGCTCTTGCACACACGTCGGAGGGACCGCATCCGCACCCGCTGCCTGACGCGGCCTGCAACCCGGCCACCGAAGAGGCCCGCGCTGAGGCCCCGCTCGAAGCGCAGGACGACATTCCGCACAGGGACTCCGCTGGCGTGTGCCACGTTCGCCACGGCTGATCCCGGCCACGTGCAGTAGGGCCCCAGGTTGGGCCGGGGCAGAGACGAGAACCTAATTCCAAACATCTTCGCCGGTAACAGCCCCCTCGCCTTCGGGTGAGGGGGCTGTTCCGTTCTCCCGAGGGGCATCTGCAGCCTTGCTTCAGCCGCCCTGTGATCTTGAGCAACCTTCAGGCGGCTGGTCCCGGCGATGATCCAGCACCCCAAAGCGTTCGGTTCGGACCCGGACCGCCGGCGACCGCATGATCTGTGGCCGAAGGCGCGGTGCCGCACAAGATTGGCGAGAGGGCCCAAGGCTATCTTCAGCAATCTTCAGCCATTTCCTGGTGGTTTTCGGCTCCTGATCTGTCACCATGGCCACTGAACATCCACGTCAACGAGATGAGGGGCATCACCATGGAACGCTCGGCACGAAAGATTGCACTGGCAGGGGCCCTGGCCACGGTGCTGGGCATCTCGGTCATGGGTGTGGCCTTTGCCTGCTCGGCATCGTCGCGCATCTCGGCTCGACCCGGATCGGGCGTGCCGGGCAGCAGCATCAAGCTGACCGGGAGCAACTTCAACGACGACGAGATCGCCATCCAGTGGAACTCCACCACTGCGCCAACGCTCCTCAAGGTCAACGGGCCCAGCTTTTCGGTGAACGTGACCGTTCCCGCCAACGCCAGCCCCGGCGTGTACTACATCGTTGCCACCACCGACGGCTTCAGGGCCCGCACCAGCTTCACCGTGACCAGTCCCGGCGATGCGGTCATCGAGTCGAGCGAGTCGGCTCCCGCTGAGGTCACCTCCAACTCCGCCTCCGCCGGCGAGGAGCCCGAGAACACCACGAGCCCGCAGCCCACCACGGCCAAGTCCTCCGGGCCCGCGACCTCCACCAACACCGCCACCGCACCTTCCTCGGGGCGTGGCGGCATCCCCGAGGCCCCGAGTGCCACCTCCGCCCCCGAGGCCACAACCGCATCGGGGGCCTCTCCTGCCGGCGCTGCTGTGCCCACCACACCAGGTGCAGCGCAGCGTCAGGCGACAAGCACCATTGACCGCGCCCAGGTCACCAGCTCGGCCCAGGCCACCTCCTCCCCTCTGGCCACCACTGGTGGCGCCCCCGATGAGCGCCCGGCGCTTTCGCCCAAGGCGGCCACCGCTGACCTCTGGAGCGGCTTTGCCACCACCGCATCGGGAGCGGTGAGAGGCGCCGGCCTGGCCGACGCCGCTCCGGCCAGCTCAGGGCCCAGCCCCGCTCTCGGCATCGGGCTCTTTGCCGGCGGTCTGGTGGCGATGTTCGCCGGCTTCGGCGCGGCCGAGGCCACCAGGCGCAAGGCGCTGGCCACCACTCGGTAGTCGCGACTTTCGCAAGGCGTTGGCTACCACTGGCCGCGTCTTGGGGTGGCGACGGGTGCCCTCGGCTCACGCCGGGGGCACCGTCGCGCCTGCGCCCGGTATCCCCATGACGACGGAGATGAGGGTCCTTCCGAACCTTTGGCCGAGTCTCGGTGATGGGCGCCCGGGGCCAGAACGGAAGCACGGTCGCCAGCCGCAGGTACCGGTAGCGTCGGCAGGTGATCGTCGGCGTACCGACCGAGACGAAGACCGGTGAGAACCGCGTCGCCCTGACCCCCGACGGTGTGCGGGAGCTGACGGCCCACGGCCACCAGGTGCTCGTGCAGCAGGGTGCGGGCGAGGCCTCGTCCATCGGCGACGCCGAGCTCGCCGCCGCCGGCGCCACGACCTGCTCGGTGGAGGCGGCCTGGGGCGCCCAGCTGGTGGTGAAGGTCAAGGAGCCGATCGGCGAGGAGCTGCGCCGGCTGAGGGCCGACCAGGTCGTCTTCACCTACTTCCACCTGGCGGCGGCGCCGGTGGTGGCCAAGGCCCTGCTGGCCGCCGGTACGACGGCGCTGGCCTACGAGACGGTGCAGCTGGCCAACGGCACCCTGCCGCTGCTGGCCCCCATGAGCGAGGTGGCGGGTCGGATGGCGCCCCAGATCGGGGCCCACTACCTCCAGAGAGAGAACGGAGGCAGGGGAGTCCTGCTCGGCGGTGCTCCGGGGGTGCGCCCGGCGCGGGTCGTCGTCATCGGGGCCGGCAACGTGGGCTGGAACGCGGCTTGGATAGCCCAGGGCATGGAGGCCGAGGTGTGGCTGCTCGACCGTGACCTCGACCGTCTCCGGTTCGTCGACCAGATCCACAAGGGCCGCATCCTCACTCTTGCCTCCAACCGTGGCGCGGTGGAGCGGGCCGTGGCCGAAGCCGACCTGGTGATCGGTGCCGTCCTGGTGGCCGGTGGGCGGGCACCCACGGTGGTGACCGAGGAGATGGTGCGGGGCATGCGCACAGGAGCGGTGATCGTCGACATGGCCGTCGACCAGGGGGGCTGCATCGCCACCACGGTGCCCACCACCCACGACGCCCCGGTCTACGAGCGCCACGGCGTCATCCACTACGCCGTCACCAACGTGCCCGGCGCCGTGCCCCAGACCTCCACCTACGCCCTCACCAACGCCACCCTGCCCTACGTTCTGGCCGTGGCCGAGCGGGGGGTGCGGGGCGCCATCGAGCACGACCATGCCCTGCACCCGGGCGTCATCACCGCGGGCGGGCGGGTCACCAACCCGGCCGTGGCCGAAGCCCTCGGCGAGGAGGCTGCCGACCCCCTCGACTGCCTCCCGCTCGACGAAGGGCCCGACGGCGGGGCAGGAGCCAACTAACCTCCCCCTCATGGCCAGTGACGCAGCACCCGCAGACCCGCGCGCCCTGCTCGAGCAGGAGCGCAAGGATCTGCAGGACCAGCTCAACGAGCTGGGTTTCGGCAGCACCAGCGAGGGTCTCACCTACGACTCCAACTTCGCCGACTCCAGCCAGGTGACGGCTGAGCGTGGTGAGGCGTCGACTCTCGCCGCCAACCTCCGGGAGGCACTGGAGGAGGTCGAAGCGGCACTCGTGAAGCTCGACGAGGGCAACTACGGCGTCTGTGAGGGCTGCGGCACGCCCATTCCCGCCGCCCGCCTCGAAGCGATGCCGGCTGCGGCGTTCTGCATCGACTGCGCCTCCAAGCGCTGAGGGCTACCCGCTGGCCAGCAGGCCGACGGCCTCCTTGGCCTGGGACACCGTGACCGACGCCACCGCTCTGGCCCTGTCCGCTCCCGCCTCCAGCACCGCCGCCGCCTCCTTGCCCGCCTCCAGCTCCCGGTAGCGGGCCCGCACGGGGGCCAGCAGCTCCACCACGGCATCGGCGGTGTCGGCCTTCAGCGGGCCGTACTGCGTGTAGCCGCCGGCCACCTCCTCGACGCTCCGCCCGGTGGAAGCGGCCAGGATGGTGAGCAGGTTGGAGACGCCGGGCTTGTTCTCCGGGTCGAAGCGGACCTCGGCCTCGGTGTCAGTCACCGCTCTCTTGATCTTGCGGGCGATAACGTCTGCCTCGTCGAGAATGAGGATCGTGCCTTGTGGCGAATCGCTCGATTTCGACATCTTCGTCGCCGGCGCCTGCAGGTCCATGATGCGGGCGCCCACTTCGGGGACCGTCGCCTCGGGCACGGTGAACACCCCGCCGTAGCGGTGGTTGAAGCGCTCGGCCAGGTCCCGGCACAGCTCCAGGTGCTGGCGCTGCTCGTCGCCCACGGGGACCCGGTCGGCCTGGTAGAGCAGGATGTCGGCGGCCTGGAGCACGGGGTAGGTGAAGAGCCCCACCCGGGCGGACTCCTCGCCGGCCTTGCCCGCCTTGTCCTTGAACTGGGTCATTCGGCGCAGCTCACCCACCGAGGCCACGCACTGGAGGACCCAGGCCAGCTCGGCGTGCTCGTGCAGGTGGCTCTGCACGAACAGGGTGCACAGGGCCGGGTCGAGCCCCGCGGCCAGCAGCAACATCGCCGTCTCCAGCGTGCGAGCGCGGAGGTCGGCGGGATCCCGGGGCACGGTCAGCGCGTGCAGGTCGACGACGCAGAAATAGGAATCGTGGTGCTGTTGGTCCTCCACCCAGTGCCGGATGGCGCCCAGGTAGTTGCCGAGGTGGGCGTCGCCGGTGGGCTGGATGCCGGAGAGGACGCGGGGCATCGGCCATGGTATGCGCCGCTTTCCCTGCCCCCACCGGTAATCTCGCCCGGTGCCCTACGACGTGAGCACGCCCGTCTTCGAGGGGCCTTTCGACCTGCTCCTCCACCTCATCACCAAGGAACAGGTCGACCTCTACGAGGTGTCGCTCAGCGCCATCATCGACGGCTACATCGAGCACCTCGAGCACCTCGAGCAGGTCGATCTCGATGTGGCCACGGAGTTCCTGCTCATCGCGGCCACGCTGATCGAGCTCAAGACGCGGCGGTTGTTGCCCGGACGCGACGGAGTCGACCTCGACGAGGAGCTCGGGCTCTGGGAAGAGCGCGACCTGCTCATCGCCCGCCTGATCGAGTGCAAGACGTTCAAGGACGCCGGGCTGGCCCTCGAGCGCCTCGCCGCGCGGGCCGCCCGCTCCCTTCCCCGTACGGCAGGCATGGAGGAGCGCTTCCTGGCCCTGGTGCCCGATGTCCTCGCCGGCGTCACCGCCCTGCATCTGCACGACGCATACGTCAGGGCCTCGGCCCCGCGGCAGGTGCCGCGCGTCGACCTGGATCACGTGGCGCCCATCCGCCTCAGCGTCACGGACGCGGTGGAGGCGCTCGTCGATGTCCTGCCTCGGTCGGGCACCGGGGTCTTCCGGGAGCTCACGTCGCATCTGGAGCAACCCCTGGAGATCGTCGTCTGGTTCCTGGCCGTGCTCGAGCTCTACAAGGACGGCCGGGTGGAGCTCGATCAGGCTGAGCGCTTCGGCGCCCTGCACATCACATGGTTGGGTGAGCAGCACGAGCCGCTCGATCACCAGGTTCCCTGGGAAGAGCCGGCGCTGGAGGATCGGAGGGAGCGGGCGGAGCCGGCCGCCCAGCGCTTCCCGTGAGCGAGGACGCTCGCGCCATCGAAGCGGTGCTCATGGTGGCCGAGGAGCCGGTCCCTCCCGGGCTGCTGGCCGAGCTCCTGGAGGTGCCGGCCAGCCGAGTGGAGCAACTGTGCCAGGAGCTGGCCGACGAGTACGAGACGGCCGGCCGCGGCTTCATCCTGGCCCGGGTGGCCGGGGGTTACCGGTACCAGAGCGCCCCCGACCTCGCCCCCTACATCGAGCGATTCGTGCTCGAGGGCCAGAGCGCCCGGCTGTCCGCCGCCGCCCTGGAGACGCTGGCCATCGTCGCCTACAAGCAGCCGGTGTCGCGGGCGCAGGTGTCGGGTATCCGCGGCGTCAACGTCGAGGGCGTCATGAGGACCCTCTCCCAGCGGGGCTACATCGAGGAGGTGGCCCGAGATCCCGGCCCCGGGCAGGCACTGCTCTACGGCACCACCAGCCTCTTCCTGGAGAAGCTCGGGCTCGACTCCCTCGACGACCTCCCACCGCTGGCCGAGTTCATGCCCGACCCGGCAGTGGTCGACGCCCTGGAGCAGGGCCTGCGCCCAGCGGGGTGACCCCCGCCAGCGGCACCGCCGACGGTGAGCGTCTCCAGAAGGTGCTCGCCCGAAGGGGCTTCGGTAGCCGCCGGACGTGCGAGGAGCTGATCGCCGGCGGTCGGGTGCGGGTGAACGGCGAGACGGCGGTGCTCGGGCGCCGGGTAAACGTGGACCGGGACACCGTCGAGGTGGACGGTGTGCGGGTCGGTGTCCGCGAGAACCTCGTGTACTACCTGCTCAACAAGCCGCCGGGCGTGGTGACCACGGCCAGCGATCCCCAGGGTCGCCGCACCGTGATCGATCTCGTCCCGCTGGAGCCGAGGGTGTTCCCGGTCGGCCGCCTGGACGCCGACACCGAAGGTCTCCTGCTGCTCACCAACGACGGCGAGCTGGCCCACCGCCTCACCCATCCCTCGTTCGGGGTGGAGAAGGAGTACCTGGCCGAAGTGGCCAGCCGGCCCTCGCTCACCGCTCTGCAACGCCTGCGTCGTGGGGTGGTGCTCGACGACGGGCAGACCGCACCGGCCCGGGTCGTGCTGGTGGCGCCGACCGCTCTGCGGATCACCATTCACGAAGGACGCAACCGCCAGGTGCGCAGGATGTGCGCATCCGTCGGCCATCCGGTCGTGCGGCTCGTGCGAACCCGCATCGGCCCGCTGGCCGAGCGGGGGCTACGCCCGGGGCAGTGGCGCCCTCTCAGCCTGGCCGAGCGAAGGGCACTGGAGGAGGCCACGGGGCCCCACACAACCGCTGACGTTCGGCCATAGAGTTCGCCCTCGTGGCCCCAGCCGTTCGAGCGTTGCGCGGCGCTACGAGGGTCGACGCTGACACCAGGGAACAGGTGACCGAGCGCGTGCAGGCGCTGGTGACGGCCATGCTCGACCGCAACGGCGTGGTCAACGACGACCTCATCAGCATCGTCATCACGGCCACCGACGACATCCACTCCATGTTCCCCGCCGAGGCCGCCCGCGGCTGCGGCCTGGGCGACGTCCCCCTACTGTGCGCACAGGAGCTGAACATCGAGGACAAGCCCGGGCACTGCATCCGGGTCCTCATGCACCTGAACACCGAGAAGGCCCGCTCCGAGCTCCACCACGTCTATCTCCAGGGGACGGGGGTGTTGCGCGATGACCTCCCCGAGTGAAGGTCATGCGCCGGCCTCCAAGGCGGTGGTGGTGGGAACGGGGCTCATGGGAGCGTCCATCGGGATGGCCCTCCGAGCACGTGGGTGGCACGTGACGGGGCAGGACACCGATGCCCGCCGTGCCCAGCGGGCCCTGGAGCTGGGGGCCTTGGATTCGGTGGACGAGACGGGCCAGGGCTCGGGGGCGGAGATCACCTTCGTCGCCACCCCCGTGTCGTCCATCCCGACGGTGGCCAAGGCGGCACTGGCCGCCGGCGGCCTGGTCACCGACGTGGGCAGCGTGAAAGGCCCGATCGTGGCGTCCGTCGCCTCGTCGCGGTTCGTCGGCGGCCATCCCATGGCCGGCTCGGAGCAGGAGGGCGTGGAGGGGGCCGACCCTGAGCTGTTCGAGGGCGCTACGTGGGTCCTCACCCCTACCACCGGCACCGATCCGGCCGCCTTCGCCAGGGTCCGTGCCGTGATCTCGTCGCTGGGCGCCGACGTCGTCGCCATACCGCCGGAGCGCCACGACGAGCTGGTGGCCGTCGTCTCCCACGTGCCCCATCTGGCCGCGGCCACGCTCATGGGAATCGCCGCCGAGGGGGCCACCGAGCACGCGGCGATGCTGCGCCTGGCCGCCGGGGGCTTCCGCGACATGACACGGATCGCCGCCGGCCATCCCGGTATCTGGCCCGACATCTGCGCCGAGAACAGGTCGGCCATCGTCGCCGCCCTCGACCGCTTCGTGACCGCCCTCGGCGAGGTACGCGACGTGGTGCTGGCCGGCGACCGGGCCAGGCTCCTGGAGGTGCTGGAGAGGGCCAGAGTGGCCCGCACGAACCTGCCGGCGCGCGCGCCCCGACCGGAGGACCTGGCTGAAGTCCGGGTTCCTGTTCCGGACCGCCCCGGCGCCGCCGCCCAGGTGCTGACCCTGGCCGCCGAGCTGGCCATCAACGTGGTCGACATGGAGACCGCGCACTCGGTGGAGGGGGACAGGGGCGTGCTGGTCCTGGTCGTGGACATCCGTGCCGCCGACCATCTGCGCCAGGCGCTGGTCGAACGGGGGTTCCGGCCTTCCGTGCAGCCACTCGGTTGACGGTGTTCGAGCTGGCGGGGGGCCGCCCCCTGCGGGGATCGGTCCGGGTCCCCGGCGACAAGTCGATCTCCCATCGCGCCCTGATGATGGCGGCCCTGGCCGATGGCACATCCCGGATATCGGGCTTGTCGTCGGGTCGGGACGTGGCCCACACGGGCTCGGCCATCAGGGCCCTTGGTGCTTTGGTAGAGGAGGATCGGGTCACCGGCGGAGTTGGGCTGCTGCACGCAACCGATGGCCCGATCGACGTAGGCAACTCCGGGACCACGATCCGGTTGCTCAGTGGGCTGTGTGCCCGCTTTCCCTGGCGGACGGTCCTCCTGGGTGACGAGTCCATCGCCCGCCGGCCCATGGACCGGGTGGCAGTGCCGCTGCGCCAGATGGGTGCCGGAGTAGTGGGACGCACCGAGGACGGAGGCGGGACGTTCCCGCCGTTGACCGTCAACGGTGGAGGCTTGCGGGGGATCGAGTACCGCCTGCCCGTGGCCAGCGCCCAGGTGAAAGGCGCCGTTCTGCTGGCCGCTTTGGGGGCCGAGGGTGAGACGGTCGTGCGTGAGTCGGTGCGGACGCGGACGCACACCGAGGAGATGTTGGGTGCTTTCGGGGCCGACGTGGAGGTGAGCGGGGACGGGCTGACCACCGTCGTGCGGCCTTCGGATGTAGAGCCTTTCGAGATCGAGGTCCCCGGTGATCCGTCGCAGGGGGCGTTCTGGGTGGTGGCCGCCAGCGTCGTTCCCGGCAGTGAGCTCACGGTCGAGCCGGTGTACCTGGGCCCGGGGCGGAGTGGCTTTCTCGACGTGCTGCGGCGGATGGGCGCGGACCTCGACGTCGAGCCGGTGGGGCCTGCTGCCGGCCGGCTGCACGTGCGCCATGCCCCGCTGCACGCCACCGACGTCGGCGGCGATGAGGTCCCGGGGCTCGTGGACGAGATCCCGGTCCTGGCTGTCGCCGCGGTTTTCGCCGAGGGGGTGACGACCTTCCGCGACGCCTCCGAGCTGCGGGTGAAGGAGAGCGACCGGATCACGACGGTGGCCGCCGAGCTGTCCGCCCTCGGCGCCGCCGTGGAGCCTCGGCCGGACGGCCTGGTGGTCACCGGACCGGCGACCCTGCGGGGAGCGCCGGTCCGCTCCCACGGCGACCACCGGCTGGCCATGGCCCTGGCCGTGGCCGCGCTGGTGGCCGAGGGTTCCAGCCGCATAGAAGGATGGGAGGCGGTGGCGACCAGCTACCCCGGGTTCGAGGAGGATCTTCGCCGGCTGTGGGAGTAGTCATCGCCATCGACGGCCCCGCCGGGTCCGGGAAGTCCACCATCGCCAGGGAGGTCGCGGCCAGGCTCGGCTTCGCCTACCTCGACACCGGGGCCATGTACCGGGCCGTCACCTTCGCCGTCCTGAGCCGGGAGGTCGACCCGTCCGATACCGCCGGAGTCGCCGGCGTCGCCAAGGATGTGCGGATCGATCTCGGCCCGCCGGTGATGGTCGACGGCATGGACGCCACCGCGGCCATCCGCAGCCCAGAGGTCACCGGGCTGGTGAGCAAGGTGGCGGCGCAGCCCGACGTGCGGTCCGAGATGGTGCGGCGCCAACGAGAGCTGGCCGGGGCGATGAACGACGTGGTGGTCGAGGGCCGGGACATCACCACCGTTGTCTTCCCCGACGCCGAGGTGAAGGTCTTCCTGACGGCCAGCCAGGAGGAGCGGGCCGGGCGCCGGGCCCGGCAGGACTCGGACCCCGACACCGGGGCGGTGGCCCAGGACCTGGCCCGCCGCGACCGGTTCGACTCGACCCGCTCGGCGTCACCCCTCCGGGTCTCCGATTCCGCCGTGGTGATCGACACCACCAAGTGCACGATCGACGAGGTCGTCGTGCAGGTGCTGAGCCTGGTGTGACCCGCCGCGACATCATCTTCTACCGGATCTGCCGCGACGCCCTCGCCCTGTTCTGCCACCTCGTGTGGCGGCTGCGGGTCGAGGGGCGCGAGCGGCTCCCGGAGGGCCCGTTCATCCTCGCCCCCGTCCACCGATCGAACATCGACACGCCCCTCGCCGGCGCCATCACCAAGCGGAGGATGTGCTTCCTGGGCAAGGAGTCCATGTGGAAGTACAGGGCATCGGCCTGGCTCTTCAACAACCTCGGCGGCGTCCCCGTACGGCGGGGGACGAGTGACCGGGAGGCCCTGCGCAAGTGCATGGACGTGCTCGAGCGGGGCGAGCCGCTGGTGATCTTCCCCGAAGGCGGCCGGCGCACAGGCCCGATCCTCGAGCCTCTCCAGGAAGGCGCCGCCTACCTGGCCGTACGAGCCGGCGTGCCGATAGTCCCTGTAGGGATCGGCGGGTCGGCGCGGGCCATGCCCATCGGTGCCAAGCTGATGCGCCCCACGCGGGTCCACATCGTGGTGGGGGACCCGATCCTCCCCCCCGCCCCGGAGGACGGCAAGCGTCCCCCCCGCCGGGCCGTGCGGGAGCTGAACGAGCGCCTCCACGACGAGATCCAGCGCCTCTTCGACGAGGCCCAGATCAAAGCCGGCGCCCGCTGACCCGCGCCCCGTCAGTGCAGCCCGGTGGAACTACGGACACCTTTGCTGATGCAGCATCGAAGCCGTCGCGAAACGCTAGAGCCATGTCGCAAACGTGCCCGTAGTTCCGTAGGGCTGCACTCAGCGGGCGAGGGCGTCGAGAACGTCGCTGGCGGCCAATGCGCGGTCGTCGGCCAGCAGCGTGGATCTCGCCGGCGGGGCGAGCAACGAGCCCGATGCTGCCGCGGCGGCGGCCCGGAGCAGGTCCCGCAGCTCACGGGGAGGAGGGAAGTACTCGTCCTCGTCGGTGACGGCCACGACCTCCACGCCCTCTGTCGGAGCCAGCCGGTCCACCACAGCCCGCACCAGCTCCTCGGGTGCGGACGCGCCGGCGGTCACACCCACGCGGCCGTGGAGATCGGCGGGTATCTCGTCGGGTGAGTTGATTCGGTACACGGGGCCCCGGCACTGGGCCCGCGCGACCTTCTCGAGCGCGACCGTGTTGGAGGAGTTCGCCGACCCGATGACGACGATGGCATCTGCCTTCTCGGCGATGACCCGCAGAGCCGACTGCCTGTTGGTGGTGGCGAAGCAGAGGTCGCTGCGACCAGGCATCCACATCTCCGGGAACCGCTCCATGGTCGCGTCCCGGACGTCCGCCCATTCGTCCATGCTCAGCGTGGTCTGGGCCAGGAAGGCCACGGGCTGGTCAGGAGCGATGTCGAGCGCCCCCACGTCCTCCGGCTTCTCGACCAGCCGTACCGAATCGGGGGCCACCGCCATCGTGCCGACGGCCTCGTCGTGGCCGGCGTGGCCGACGTAGACGACGGTGTAGCCCTTACCGGCCCGCACCTTCACCTCGTGGTGAACCTTTGTCACCAGAGGGCACACGGCGTCCACGACCACGCCGCCGTTCGATCGCGCCGCGGCGACGACCTCGGGCGCCGACCCGTGCGCGCTCAACATGAGCGGCGCGCCGGGAGGAACTGCCGCCACGTCGTCGACGAACACCACGCCCAGGCGCCGGAACCGATCTACCACGATCTGGTTGTGGACGATCTCGTGGTAGCAGTACACCGGCGGCTCGAACACCCGGACCATCCACGCCAGCGCCTTGATGGCCATCTCCACGCCGGCACAGAACCCACGAGGCGCCGCCAATAACACCAAGTCAACGGCCACCACCAGAGGTTAGTAACGCTCCGCCTACACCCGTCACCGCCCCAGAGGGCATCTGGGCCGCTGTCCAAAAGGGGCGGCCGCCATGGAGGCGGGGGAGGGTCAAGTTCCGGAGGAGCCACCATGGCGGCCACCCCACGCGCAAGCACTGAGTGACCGCCACCCGCGGACCGGTAGCCTGGCGCCATGTCGCTGCCTCGGGTGGTGGCCGTGAACGACGGCTCACCCGCCGCCCGGGCCGGCCTGCAACCCGGTGACGAGATCGTCGCCATGAGCGGGCAGGTACCCCGGGACGTCATCCAGTACCGCCTCCTCGCCGACGAGCCCGATGTCGAGCTCGAGGTCGGCCGCGGCGGCTTGCAGCTCAGCATCATGGTCTCGAAGGAGGCCGGAGAGCCGCTTGGTGCGGAGGTCTCCTCCGCGCTGTTCGACCAGGTCCGCACCTGCGACAACCATTGCGAGTTCTGCTTCATCTTCCAGCTTCCGCCGGGAATGCGGAAGAGCCTCTACCTGAAGGACGACGACTACCGGCTGTCGTTCCTCTACGGGAACTTCACGACGCTCACCCGGTTCACCGAGCTCGACCTCGAACGGATAGTGACGGAGCGGCTCAGCCCTCTCTACGTCAGCATCCACGCCACCGACGGCGACGTCCGCAGCCGGATGTTGCGTAACCGGCGGGGTTCGACCAGCCTGCGCTGGCTACGGGCCCTGCTCGACCACGGGATCGAGGTCCACGGGCAGGTGGTCGTGTGCCCCGGCATCAACGACGGCGACGTGCTCGACGACACCCTGGCGGGCGTTCTCGACGTCTATCCCGAGTTGGCCAGCGTGGCCGTGGTGCCTCTCGGAGTCAGTCGCTGGTCCAAGGAGCCGGCCATGCGGCCGCACCTCCCGGGAGAGGCCGCGGCTGTAGTGGACAGCGTCGAGGAGTGGCAGAAGGTGTTCCACCACGTGCTCGGCCGCCGGCTCGTCTTCGCCGCCGACGAGTACTACCTGCTGGCCGGCCGACCCTTCCCGCCGGCAGAGGCGTACGAGGGCTTCGCCATGCACGAGGACGGCATCGGCATGGCCCGTCTCCTGGCCGAGACCCTCACGGGCAAGAGGGACGACGCCATCGGCGTCCAGGCCGGGTTCTTCTCCTGGGTGGACGGCGCGCCCGCGGAGGGGTACCGCGCACCGCGAGTGTCCGCCCGGGCCTATGCCCCTGCTCCACTGATCACGGCAGAAGCCGGCGCCGGCGCCGGCGCCCGTGCCCGTATAGGCATCATCACCGGCACCTACGGAGCCGCCGTGCTCGCCCCTCTGCTGGAAGGCGTAGGCGAAGGGGGAGTGCGCCTCGTGCCCGTCGAGAACCGCTTCTTCGGGGGCAACATCGGCGTCACCGGGCTGATGGTGGGGGAGGACGTGGCCGCCGCGCTGGCGGGGGAGCCCGAAGGCGACCGGTACCTGCTGCCCGACGTCTGCCTCTCCAACGGCGTCTTCCTCGACGGCACCTCGCCCTCGGCCCTTCCCCGTGCCGTGGAGATCGTGCCCACCGACGGCGCCTCGCTGCGACAGGCGCTCCTAGGGCCGGTCCCGACGCCGGCGCCGGCATGACCTCGCCCGAGGGCGCCGGCCACTCCGTCTCCGTGAAAGGAGAGGAAGCCGGAGCTCCCCGCCGGCGGGGTACACCGCCGGTCGTCGCCGTGGTCGGGCGCCCCAACGTCGGCAAGTCGACGCTGGTGAACAGGATCGTGGGCCGCCGCGAAGCGATCGTCGAGGAGCGCCCTGGCGTCACCCGCGACCGCAAGGAGCTCCCTGCCGAGTGGGTTGGCCGCCCCTTCACGATCGTCGACACCGGCGGCTGGCTCGACACCCACAACCCGCTCGACCGCCAGGTCAGCGCCCAGGCCGAGCGAGCCATCGCCGCCGCCGACCTCCTGCTCCTGGTGGTGGACGCCGCGGTGGGCGCCACCGACGAGGACGACCGGGTGGCCCGCCTCCTGCGCCGATCGGACAAACCCGTGATCCTGGTTGCCAACAAGGTCGACTCCGAGGGACGCGAATCCGATGCGTGGGCTCTGGGCCGCCTCGGTCTCGGCGACCCCTGGCTCGTCTCCGCCCTCCACGGCCGGGGCACCGGCGATCTGCTCGACGAGGTCGTCCGCCTCCTTCCCGACGACGCGGGCGCCACCGCCGCCGAACCCGACGCTGGTGATCTCCCCGAGCAGGAGGACGACCCCGCCGCAGGTGTCCCCGCCGTGGCCATCGTGGGCCGGCCCAACGTGGGCAAGTCGACGCTGTTCAACCGGCTCATCGGAGACGAACGGGCCGTCGTGCACGACCTTCCCGGCACCACACGAGACGCCATCGACACCCTCATCGAAACCGAGGTGGGGCCGCTGCGCCTGGTGGACACCGCCGGAATGCGACGCAAGTCACGGGTGGGGGAGGGGCCGGAGTACTACTCGCTGGTCCGCGCCCTCCAGGCCATCGACCGGGCCGACGCCGCCGTCCTCATGATCGACGCCACCGAGGGAGTGACCCATGAGGACCAGCGCCTGGCCGAGCGCATCGACGCCGCCGGCAGCCCCATCGTCATCGTGCTCAACAAGTGGGAGACGTTGAACGCCGAGGAGCGTGCTGCGGTCCGGGAGGACATCGCCGACCGGCTGGCCTTCCTCGGGTACGCGCCGGTCCTCAAGATCAGCGCCCGTACCGGCCTCGGCGTGCAGAAGCTGCTGCCCGCCCTGGCCCTGGCCATCGACGCGTACCACCGCAGGGTCCCGACCGCCGATCTCAACAAGCTCATCCAGCAGGCGCAGGCGGCCCATCCTCCTCCCAAGTGCCGCATCCTCTACGCCACCCAGGGCGCCGTGGACCCGCCCACGTTCACCCTCTTCGCCAGCCGCAGCCTTCCCGCTCCCTACCTCCGATATCTGGAGGGGCGCATCCGCGACCACTTCGGGTTCGGCCCCACGCCGTTGAAGCTGCGGGTCCGCCGGCGGGGCGACTGAGGCCGGGGTAGGTTCGGGGTAGATGGTGGACAGGCCCGTTCTGATGATCGTGGCCTTGGCTTGCGCTGCTGCTGCCCTGGTGTGGGGACGCTCGGCGGTCCGGCTGCAGCGGACCTGGCGGCGCATCAGCGGGACCGAGGGCAGCTCGGGGGCCGGCGCGCAGGCCGCGCACCTGGCGTTCCGGAAGGAAACGCACAACGTCCTGCTCTACGCCCTGCTGGCCGTGGTGAGCGCGGTCAGCTCCTTCACCAAGGGTTCGGCCATCCATCTCGCCTTCCTGGTCCTGCTCCTGCCCGTGGGCGTCTCCATCCGCTACGGCCGGCGCATCCTGAGCGAGGCCCGCCTCGCCGAGCAACGCTGGTTGCTCGAACGCAGGGCCCAGGAGGTGCTGGATCAGAACGCGCAGTTCACGCCCATGCGCTGGGCCGCCCGTCTCGCTCCCGACGAGCTGCCCACGATGCAGGGCTTCGAGATCGCCCACGTCTACGAGCCGGGAACAGGCGCGCTCGCCGGCGACTTCTACGACCTGTACCCGACCGGGTCCAGCCGTCTCGCCGCGGTGATCGGAGACGTGGCCGGTCATGGCATCGAGCCCTCGATCACCGCCTTCCAGGTGAAGTACCTGCTGCGGGTGTTCCTCAAGCAGTACCGCGACCCCGGTCAGGCGTTGCAGGAGCTGAACCTCGTCCTGTCGGCCCAGGCCCGGCCCGAGGACCTGGTGTCGCTGTGCGTGGTGGTGTTCGACCAGCGCGCCGCCACGTTGCGGTTCGCCTCGGCGGGCCACCCCGCGGCCTGGTTGTGGCACGACGGCGAGGTGCGGGCGCTCCGGTCCACCGGCCCCATGCTCACCCTCGACTTCAAGGGCACCTACTACAGCCGCGAGGTCGACCTGCTGCCGGGCGACGTTGTGCTTCTCTACACCGACGGCCTGGCCGAGGCCCGTTCCGGCGAGCAGCTGTTCGGCGAGGAGCGCATTGGCGCCATGTTGAGGCGCGATCCGGGACAGGATGCGACCACCATGTGCAAAGCGATGCTGGAGACGGCGAGGGACTTCGCTTCGGGGCCGCTGACCGACGATGTCGCCATCCTCGCCGTGCGCAGGATCTGACGATGGGCGACGACATCAGGGCGGCGAAGGAGCGGGCCCTCGCCGGCAACCTGGCGCGTGAGGCCGACAAGCTCGCCCGCCAGAAGAAGCTGTTCGTCCGCGACCGCATCGCCCTGCTGGTCGACGAGGGGTCGTTCCGCGAGGATGCCCTGCTGGCCAACGCCATGGCCGACGGCCTCCCCGCCGACGGAGTGGTGACGGGTACCGCCACGGTCGACGGCCGTCCCGTGTGCATCATGGCCAACGACCCCACCGTGAAGGCGGGCTCGTGGGGCGCCCGCACCGTG
>DATLOM010000041.1:0-99198 GCA_035536185.1 Acidimicrobiales bacterium
CGAGGCCGGCTACGTGGGCGAGGACGTCGAGAACATCCTGCTCAAGCTCATCCAGGCCGCCGACTACGACGTCAAGAAGGCCGAGACGGGCATCATCTACATCGACGAGATCGACAAGATCGCCCGCAAGTCCGAGAACCCGTCGATCACCCGGGACGTCTCCGGCGAGGGCGTGCAGCAGGCCCTGCTCAAGATCCTGGAGGGTACCACCGCATCGGTCCCGCCCCAGGGTGGGCGCAAGCACCCCCACCAGGACTTCATCCAGATCGACACCACCAACATCCTGTTCATCTGCGGCGGCGCCTTCGCCGGCCTCGACAAGATCATCGACGGCCGCATCGGTCGCAAGGGCATCGGCTTCCGGGCCGAGATCCGCCGCAGCAGCGAGCAGGAGGAGGGCGAGGCGCTGGCCCAGGTCCTGCCCGAGGACCTGCTCAAGTTCGGCCTCATCCCGGAGTTCGTGGGCCGGCTGCCCGTCATCGGCGCCGTATCGGGGCTCGACAAGCCGGCGCTCATGCGCATCCTGGTCCAGCCCAAGAACGCCCTCATCAAGCAGTACCGCAAGGTGTTCGAGCTCGACAACGTGGAGCTCGAGCTCACCGACGACGCTCTCGAGGCGGTCGCCGAGCAGGCCCTCCTGCGGGGCACCGGCGCCCGCGGCCTGAGGGCGATCCTCGAGGAGGTCCTCCTCGAGGTCATGTACGACCTGCCCAGCCGCTCCGACATCGGCAAGTGCGTCATCGACCGCTCCGTCGTGCTCGACAAGGTGAACCCCACCCTCGTCCCCCGGCCCGTCGAGAAGGAGACCCGCCCGAGGCGGGCTGCCTCCTGATCCCACCCCAATTGGGTGGATCAAAGCGGCGCTAGGCCACCGCCTTCCCGGCACAGGTTCCACTCCCGCTGGACGGGTACTACGGTTTCGCTATGGGAAAAATCGTCAAGTTCACTCTGCTCGGGGGTGCGGTCGGAGCCGGGTACACCGCCTACAAGGCGTTCAAGCGGGACGAGACCATCGACCAGATGATGAACGAGGCAGCCAAGGTGGGTGCTGAGGCGGCTGCCGCCGGCGCCGCTGTGGGCCTGCTCCTCAATGCGAGGGGCCGGCGCCGGCGCAAGAGGAAGGCCGCCCGCCACGCCGCCGTGGAAGCCTTCCGAGGGGCGGCCTCGTTGGCGGCCGCCTCTGCCCCCGTCAGGGACACGACCAGATCCACCCGCAAGGCCCGCAAGCGGGCGCGCAAGCAGTTCGGCCAGGCGAGCAGCGAACTCGTCACTCTGAGCCGCAGGAAGGCCCGCAAGGCGGCAAAGGAGGCGCAGAAGGCGGGACGGCGGGCCGGGAAGCGGGCCACGGTCCGGGCCCACGCCGCCCTGGAATCCCCCCTGCACACGTTCGACGACGCCAAGAAGCTGACCAGGCGCAAGGCCCGCAAGCTGGCCAAGGCCACCGAAAAGGCGGGCCGCAAGGCCGGCAAGAGGGTGAGCGAGACGGCCGCCGCCGCCGGTGCCGGTGCGAGGGAAGCCCTCGAAGCGCAGATGCGCACGCTGGAGGACGCCAAGAAGCTGACCAGGCGCAAGGCGCGCCAGGTCGAGAAGGCGGCCAAAAAGGCCCGGAAGACGGGGGGCAAGAGAGCACGAAAAGCAGCGGCAATGAGCCAGGCCAAGGCTCGTGAGGCGGCCGAAGTCACCCGCCGGCGAGCCAAGGACGCCGCCGAAGTCGCCCGTGACAAGGCGTCAGCGGCTGCCGACGCGGCCCGGGACAAGGCTTCGGCAGCCGCCGACGCCGCTCGTGAACGTGCCACCCGTGCCAGCGCCGGCGCCAACGGCTCCCGCTCCGCAGCCCCTGCGCCGGCACCCGCGCCGGCCCCTGTTGCCCCCGCGTCGCCACCGCCGATCTACGTAGAAGTGGCCTGACCACCCCCCTCGCCCCCTTGGCGGGAAGAACCTCCCGGGCCTGGGCCTATAGCGACGCCCTGGCCTACCTCGACGGGTTGGTCAACCTCGAGGCCGTCCTCGCTGGTGATGTGGGCCAACCGACCCTTCACCGGATCCAGAAGCTCATGGGCCTGATGGGCGACGCCCAGCGGGCGTACCCCGTCGTCCACCTCACCGGCACCAACGGCAAGGGCTCCACGGCGAGGATGATCACGGCCCTTCTGGCCGCCATGGGCCTGTCGGTAGGTACATACACCAGCCCAGACTTGGAGCGGGTGAACGAACGCCTGGCCTGGAACTCGGATCCCATCGGGGACGAGGACCTGGCCGCCCTCGTCGAGGCGGTCGCCGCCTTCGAGCCCCTGCTCGAGGAGCCACCGTCCCGCTTCGAGATGCTCACCGCCGCCGCCTACCGGTGGTTCTCCGACATCGCCGTGGACGCCGCCGTCGTGGAGGTTGGCCTGGGGGGCCGCTGGGACGCCACCAACGTGGCAGACGCCACGGTCTCGGTCGTCACCAACGTCAGTGCCGACCACGTCGAGATAATCGGGCCCACCCTGGCGGACATCGCCACCGAGAAGGCCGGCATCGTCAAGCCTGGGAGCCTTCTCGTCCTCGGTGAGACAGACCCTGAGCTGGCCGAGATCTTCCGCCACGCCGGGGCGGCCGAGGTCTGGGAGCGAGATGTCGACTTCGCCGTCGAAGCCAACTGTCTGGCCCACGGCGGACGGCTGGTGGACATCCGCACACCCGGCTCCTCCTACCGCGAGCTTTACCTGCCGGTGCACGGTGCCCACCAGGCCGACAATGCCGCGGTGGCCCTGGCCGCGTCCGAAGCCTTCTTCGGTCGCCAGCTGCCCACCGACGCCGTTGAGTCTGCCTTCGCCGGCCTGCGCCTCCCCGGCCGCATGGAGGTGGTCTCCCGCCAGCCTCTGGTCATCCTGGACGGCGCCCACAACCCGGCTGGCGCGCGGGCCGCGGCGGCAACCCTGGCCGAGGAGTTCGACGCCTCCACTTCCCGGATCCTCGTGCTGGGCATGCTGGCCCCGCGGGCCCCGGCCGAGATGCTCGAAGCCCTCGGCCTTGCCGGCACCCGCCTGGTGGTCGCCGTAGCTCCGCCATCCCCCCGAGCCGTGCCCGCCGCCCAGGTGGCCGCCGCCGCGAGCATCGGGGTGAGGGCCGAGGTCGCCGGGTCCGTGGCTGAAGCCCTGGTCCTGGCCAGGGCCGAGGCGGCCGACACCGAGATGGTGCTCGTGACCGGGTCCCTCTACCTGGTGGGCGCCGCTCGCGCCGCCCTCAGGGCCGAAGAAGACACCAGGTAGGTTGCCGCCGATGCAACGCACCTTCGTCATCTGCAAGCCCGACGCCGTGGAGCGTCGCCTGTCCGGCGAGATCCTCGCCCGACTGGAGCGTAAGGGTCTGCGCCTGGTGGCGGCTGAGCTGCGGGCCATAGACAAGGAGACGGCGGCCGCCCACTACGAGGAGCACAAGGAGCGGCCGTTCTTCGCCGACCTGGTGGAGTTCATCACCCGGTCGCCGGCGCTCCTCCTCGTCGTGGAGGGCCCGGAGGACACGTGGAGCGTGGTGCGCTCGCTGGTGGGTGCCACCGACCCGAAGACGGCGGCGCCGGGCACCATCCGTGGCGACCTGGCCCTGGAGGTACCCGACAACCTGGTGCACGCTTCGGACTCCGCGACGTCCGCCGAGCGGGAGATCCACCTCTTCTTCCCCGGACTTTGATATAGGGCGCGCTGGCGCTTTCGCAGCCGGCGGCCTAGCCTGACAAGCTCACCCAGGGTTCTGGGAGGAATTCCGCCATGTCCGAAAACTTCTTCTCCGCGTTCCTCGGCAGGGACATGGCTGTCGACCTTGGTACAGCCAACACCCTCGTCTACGTGCGCGGACGGGGCATTGTGCTCAACGAGCCTTCGGTGGTGGCCATCAACGTCAAGGACGGCCGGCCTCTCGCCGTGGGCATCGAGGCCAAGCGCATGATCGGGCGCACGCCCAGCCACATCCAGGCCATCCGCCCCTTGAAGGACGGCGTCATCGCCGACTTCGAGATCTGCGAGAAGATGCTGCGCTACTTCATCCAGAAGGTGCACCACCGCCGCTTCGCCAAGCCCCGCACCGTCATCTGCGTGCCCTCAGGGATCACCGGCGTCGAGCAGCGGGCCGTCCAGGAGGCAGCCGAGTACGCCGGCGCCCGCAAGCCCGCCTTCATCATCGAAGAGCCCATGGCCGCCGCCATCGGCGCCGGCCTCCCCGTCCACGAGCCCACCGGCAACATGGTGGTCGACATCGGCGGCGGCACCACCGAGGTGGCCGTCATCTCCCTCGGTGGCATCGTCACCAGCCAGTCCATCCGCATCGGCGGCGACGAGCTCGACTGGTCGATCATCCAGCACATCAAGAAGGAGTACAGCCTCGCCCTGGGCGAGCGCACGGCCGAGGAGATCAAGATCCACCTCGGCTCGGCCTGCCGGCTCGAGGAGGAGCTCCACGCCGAGATCCGCGGCCGCGACCTGATCACCGGGCTCCCCAAGACCATCGTGACCACCACCGAGGAGGTCCGGGAGGCCATCGACGAGCCGGTGTCGGCCATCATCGACGCCGTGAAGGTCACCCTCGACAAGACGCCGCCCGAGCTGGCCGCCGACATCATGGAGCAGGGGATCGTGCTCACCGGAGGAGGAGCCCTGCTCACGGGCCTGGACGCCCGCCTCTCGGCGGAGACCGGCATGCCCATCGTGATCGCCAAGAACCCCCTGCAGTGCGTGGCCATCGGCAGCGGCCAGTGCCTGGAGGAGTTCGAGGCGCTCAAGCAGGTGCTGATCTCCTCCAACGGGCACTAGGGCGTGGAAGGAAACCACTTGCGAGGCCGTAAGGCCGGAGCTTGGCTACCACCGGGGCAAACCCGTCGGAGCCGCGCAAGTTGTTTCCTTCCGGGCCCTTAGGAACCGCCCTTCGTGGCGATGTCCCGGCGTTCCGCCCGCCCCCGCTTCACCCTGCTCCTGCTCGTGCTCACCGCTGTCACCCTTCTCACTCTCGACGAGCGCAGCGGGGGGCTGGGTGTCGTCGGAGCGATGCGGGACGGCGCCCGTGACGCCTTCGCGCCGGTGCAGGACGCAGCCGATACGGCTTTCCGCCCGATTGGCGACTTCTTCCAGGGCGCCGTGCACTACGGCGACGTGGAGGAGGAGAACGCCAGGCTGCGCCAGGCTCTGGCCGAGAGGGACGGCGAGCTTCTCCGGGCCGAGGATGCCGCACGCGAACGCCAGGCCCTCCTCGACCAGCAGGATCTCGAGTTCGCCGGTGACATCCCCACCGTGGCGGCACGGGTCGTGGTGGGGCCGGCGTCGAGCTTCGACCTGACGGTGCAGATCGATCGTGGCCGCAACGCCGGCGTGGCACCGGGTATGCCGGTCGTGTCCGGCGCCGGCCTGGTGGGGCGGGTGGTCGACGTGTCGCGGTCGCGGGCCACGATCCTGCTGATCACCGATCCCAAGTCGAGCGTCGGCGTGCGCCTGGCCAACTCCGGAGACGTCGGTGTGGCCGCCGGGAGGGGATCGCGCTCGACGCTTCGCCTCGACTACGTCGATCCCGCCACCAAGGTGGACAGGGGAGAAGCGGTCGTCACCAGTGGGCTTCAGCAGAGCGTGTTCCCTCCGGGCGTACCCATCGGGACCGTGGTGGCCGCCCGGTCCGGTGCCGGGTCCCTCCAGCAGGACGTGACCGTGGAGCCGGCCGTCGACCTGCGCCGGCTCACCTTCGTGAAGGTGCTGCAGTGGAGCCCGGCCCCCTGATGCTCGTAGCTCCCCGCCTGCTCCTCGTGGTGTTCGCCGGCCTGACCCTGCACCTGTCGCTGTTCGCCACGATCAGGATCGGCGACGTGCGACCCGACGTGCTGCTCCTCATCGCCGTGGCCGGCGGGATCGCAGGTGGGCCCGAACGGGGAGCGGTGGTGGGGTTCGCCGCCGGCATCGTCGCCGACCTCTTCCTCCATACGCCGCTCGGGCTGTCGGCGCTGGCCTTCAGCCTTGTCGGGTTCGGAGTGGGGACCCTGCAGTCGAGCGTCATCCGCGCCGCCTGGTGGATCCCGCCGGCCACGGCCTGCATGGCGAGCACCGCCGGCATCCTGCTCTACGCCCTGCTCGGCGCCCTCATCGGCCGCCCCGAGTTCCTCGAACCGCGGGTCCTCGCCGTGGCCGCCGGCGTGGGCGCGGCCAACGCCATCCTGGCGCCGGCGCTGGTGCCCGTCATGGCCTGGGCCATGCCCCACGAGCCCGACCGGTCCTACGTATGAGCAACGACAGTGCCCGGCTGCGGCTCAGCATCGTCGGCATCATCGTGATCTCGCTGTTCTCCGCCATCTTCGCCCGGCTCTGGTACCTCCAGGTCCTCGATTCCGAGACACTGCAGGCAGAAGCGGTCCGGAACCAGAAGCGCCTCGTCTTCGAACCGGCGCCCCGCGGCCGGGTACTCGACCGCAAGGGCCGGCCGCTGGTGGAGAACCACGTGTCGGAGGCGGTGACGGTGACGCGTATCGACGTCAAGGACAACGACGCCGTTCTCGGCCGGCTGGCCGCTCTACTGGGGATATCGGTGGTCGAGCTGGAGCGGCGGATCCAGGACCCCCGGTTCAGCCCCTATCGCCCCGTTCCCGTCGCCGAGGGCGTCCCCGAGGACAAGATCGTCTACCTCCGGGAGCACCAGGCCGACTTCCCAGGGGTGCAGGTGCAGGCGGTGGCCGAGCGGGCCTACCCGAACCAGGCTCTGGCCGCCCACGTCCTGGGCTACGTGGGGGAGATCAACGACACCGAGCTGGCCAAGCGGGAGACCTCCGGCTACCGGTTGGGCGACGAGATCGGGAAATCAGGTGTCGAGCAGACATACGAGACCGACCTCCGGGGCCGCCCTTCCCGCCTCGTCCTGGAGGTCGACTCCGCCGGCAGGGTAGTGGCCACCCTCTCGTCACGGCCCCCCCAGCCCGGTCACGACGTCCAACTCACGCTGGACCTGGACGTCCAGCGTCTGGCCGAGGAGTCCCTCGCCCAGGGGCTCGAGGCCAGCCGGCGCCGGGTCGACCGGGAGAACCGCAAGAGCTTCGTCGCCCCTGCCGGCTCCGTGGTCGTCATGGACCCCCGCGACGGCTCTGTCCTGGCCATGGCCTCGTTCCCCACCTACGACCCCACTGCCTTCGTCAGCGGTATCAGCAGGGACCTGTTCCGCAGTCTCCAGGACAAGGCAAACCACTTCCCGCTCACGAACCGCGCCATCCAGGGCCAGTACGCGCCGGGCTCCACCTTCAAGCTCTTCACGGCCCTGGCCGCTCTGCAGCGGGGGGCGATCACGCCGAAGACGACCCTCCTCGACGAGGGGTCCTTCCGGCTCCGAAGCTGTCGGGGCGAGCGTTGCGTCTTCCGCAATGCGGGGAGCCGGGCCTATGGGCGGGTGGACCTCACCAGGGCCCTCGTCGTGTCCAGCGACGTCTTCTTCTACAACCTGGGAGCCAACTTCTGGTTCGGCGGCGGGCCCAATCGCCTGGCCATCCAGGAAACGGCCCGCCAGTTCGGGCTGGGCGAGCGGACAGGGATCCCGCTGGCCAGCGAGCAGAGAGGCCGCATCCCCGATCCGGAGAGCCGCCGGCGGTTGCACGAGCTTCGTCCCGACGCCTTCCCCGAGGGCCAGTGGAGGACGGGCGACAACGTGAACCTGTCCATCGGGCAGGGTGAGACGGTCGTGACCCCGTTGCAGCTGGCCAACGCCTATGCGGCCTTCGCCAACGGCGGCACTCTGTTCGAGCCGAAGATCGCCGCCCGGGTTCTCGACGGACGTGGTCGGGCCGTCCGCGAGATCGGCGCCAAGACGTTGCGCCAGGTCCCGCTGGACCCGAACGCGAGGGCGCCGATCCTCCAGGGCCTGCGGGGGGCCGTGTTCGACCCCACGGGGACGGCCGCCGGCGCCTTCGCCGGGTTCCCCCTCGACGTCCTGTCGGTGGCCGGCAAGACGGGCACGGCCCAGGTGTCCGGTCGCCAGGACACGGCTCTGTTCGCCGCGGTGGCGCCGGTGGAGAACCCCCAGTACGTGGTGGCCGTGGTGATGGAGGAGGCGGGCTTTGGCGGTTCGGCCGCCGCGCCGGTCGCCCGGCGCATCCTCCAGGGCCTGGCCGGCTCGCCGCCCGGCCCCGTCCAGCTCGTCGGCGGTATCGACTGATGACCGCCACCACCACCGCCCTTCCCCCGCGGCGTGAATCGCTGTCCCGCCGCAGCTCTGCCGCCCCCTGGCGCCACGTCGACATCACCCTGGTGGCAGCCGTGCTGGCCGTGGCCGGCCTCGGCGTCCTCATGGTCTACAGCGCCACCCAGCGCCGCATAGACGGTGATCCCCACTTCTTCCTGCGCCGCCAGGCCATCTTCGCCCTGCTGGGCATCGGTGTGATGGTGGTGGTGGCGAGCATCGACTACCGGGTGTTCCGGGACTTCGCGCCGCAGATATACGTGGGGATCCTCGTGCTGTTGCTCCTCGTGCTGTCCCCGCTCGGGTCGAACCGGCGGGGGGCCCAGGCCTGGTTCCAGATCGGGGGCTTCCAGTTCCAGCCGTCGGAGCTGGCCAAGGTGGCGCTGATCGTCTGCATTGCCGCCTACGGCTCGGTCCACCGAGGGGATCTGAACGCCCGGCGGGTGCTGACCGTGCTCGCTCTGGCCGCCGGACCGATGGTGCTGATCAACGCCCAGCCGGACCTGGGGACGGTGCTGGTGTTCCTCGCCATCCTCCTCGGCACCCTGCTGGTTGCCGGCGCCCGCCCCCGCCACATGGCCGCTCTCGGCCTCGTCGGCCTCGTCGCCGTGATCGCCGTGTTCCAGCTGGGCCTTCTCAAGGAGTACCAGAAGGACCGCCTCGGTGCCTTCCTGGAACCGAGCGACAACTCACTCAGCTCCACCTACAACCTCAACCAGTCCAAGATCGCCATCGCCAACGGTGGCCTCACGGGCAAGGGGCTCTTCGAGGGCACGCAGACGAAGCTGGCCTACGTACCCGAGCAGCACACCGACTTCATATTCACGGTGGTCGGTGAGGAGCTGGGCTTGCTGGGCGCCGGTCTCCTCATGGTCGCCTTCGCCGTGGTGGTGTGGCGGATATGGCGAGCGGCGGCCCTGGCCAAGGACCTGTGCGGCACCATCGTCTGCGTCGGCGTTCTGTCCATGTTCGTGTTCCAGATATTCGAGAACGTCGGGATGACCATGGGGATCATGCCCATCACGGGCATCCCGCTGCCCTTCATGAGCTACGGCGGTTCCGCCACCATTGCCTGCTTCGCCGCCATCGGGCTGGTGCTCAACGTCCACATGCGCCGCTTCTCGTAACCCCGCAGCAGGGTCCAAGGGGACATCCGGGCCCCGCAGCTACACTTGAACGGAACATGACCTCCCTCTGGCCACGGATCGAGCCGCTGCTGGCCAAGGTGCAGAAACCGGCGCGCTACATCGGCTGCGAGGACGGAGCACAGGCTCCCGTACATGCGCCGAACAAGGTGGCCTGGCTTCTCGCCTATCCGGACGCCTACGAGATCGGGCTGCCCAACCAGGGGCTGCAGATCCTCTACGAGATCCTGAACGAGCGGCCCGATACCGTGGCCGAGCGCACCTACGCGCCGTGGGTGGACATGGAGGCGCTCATGCGGGAGCGGCGGGTGCCGCTGTTCAGCGTCGACACCCACCGGGCCGCGTCCGACTTCGACCTGCTCGCCTTCAACCTGTCCGCCGAGCTCGTCTACACCAACCTGCTGAACTGCGTAGACCTGGCCGGCGTGCCGGTGCGGGCCGAGGAGCGGGGGCCCGAGCACCTGCTGGTGGCCGCCGGTGGCCACTGTGCGTTCAACCCCGAGCCCCTGGCCGACTTCGTCGACCTGTTCGTCATCGGCGACGGCGAGGAGGTCGTGGCCGACATCACCGAGGTGGTGGGGGAGTGGAAGGCGTCAGGCCGCACGGCCGGTTCCCGTGAGCGGGTGCTGCACGGGCTGGCCAAGGTGCCCGGCGTGTACGTGCCGTCCATGTACGACGCCATATACGACGGCGACCGGTTGGTGGCCGTCACGCCCCGTTATCCGGACGTGCCCGAGCGGGTGGAGAAGCGCACCATCTCCGACCTCAACGAGTGGCCCTACCCGAAGAACCAGCTCGTCCCTCTGACCGAGGTCGTCCACGACCGCCTCAACGTCGAGATCTTCCGGGGCTGCACCCGCGGGTGCCGGTTCTGCCAGGCGGGCATGATCACCCGCCCGGTGAGGGAGCGATCGTCGGAGCAGGTCAGGACCATGGTCAGCCAGGGCCTCGAGCGCACCGGCTACGACGAGGTCAGCCTCACCTCCCTCTCCAGCGCCGACTACTCCGGCATCGAGGACGTGGTCGGCGGCATCGTCAACGACCCCATGTGCCAGGGCTCGGTGGGCGTGAGCCTGCCCAGCCTGCGGGTCGATGCCTACACCGTCGGCATCGCCAGCGAGATCGCCAAGGTCCGCCGCACCGGCCTCACCTTCGCCCCCGAGGGCGGCACCTGGCGGATGCGCCAGGTCATCAACAAGCTCATCCGGGAGGAGGACCTCTACGGGGCCGCCGAGTCCGCCTTCTCCCAGGGCTGGCAGCGCATGAAGCTGTACTTCCTCGTCGGGCTCCCGACCGAGACCGACGATGACGTCCTTGGGATCGCCGAGCTGGCCCGCAAGTGCGTGGCCATCGGGCGCAAGCACACCAACCGGGTCACCATCAGCACCTCGGTCGGGGGTTTCGTGCCCAAGCCCCAGACCCCGTTCCAGTGGTTCGGCCAGGACACCTCCGGTGAGCTGCAGCGCAAGGTGAACCTGCTGCGCGATGCCGTCCGCCGTGATCGCGGCGTCGCCCTCAAGTGGCACGACCCCCGGGCCACCATGGCCGAGGGGATCGCCAGCCGGGGCGACCGCCGGCTCGGGCGGGTGATCGAGCACGTCTGGCGGGCTGGCGGCACCTTCCAGGAGTGGTCCGAGCAGTTCGACGTGCGCCTGTGGGAGGACGCCATGGCCGCCAGCGGCCTCTCCCAGGAGTGGTACGTGCATCGCCACCGGGACGAGGACGAGGTCCTGCCGTGGGACCACGTCTCGGCGGGGCTCCACAAGGACTTCCTGTGGCAGGACTGGCAGGAGGCGCTCAGGGCCGGCGCCGTCGAGGACTGCCGGTGGACGCCCTGCTACGACTGCGGGGCCTGCACGGGCTTCGGCATCGAGCACGTGGTGGCGGCCACCACGCCTCCGGCCGGGGGCAGCCAAGGCACGGGACAGGATCTCGGGGTGGGTGCCTTCCCCGGCGGGTCGGTACCGGTGCAGTTCGTCGGGAGCCGGGCGTGAAGGTGCGGCTGCGCTACTCGAAGCTGGGCAAGATCCGCTGGACCAGCCACCGTGACATGGCCCGCATGTGGGAGCGGGCATTCCGCCGCACCCACCTCCCGCTGGCCTACAGCCACGGCTTCTCGCCCCGGCCCAAGGTCAGCTTCGGCCTGGCCCTCCCCACCGGCGGGGAGTCGCTGGGTGAGTACCTCGACGTGGAGGTCGCCCCCGAGGCGGCCGGCGACGTCGACGTTGCCGCGCTGCCGGGGAGGCTGAGCACCGCCCTTCCCGTGGGCGTTGAGGTGGCGGCCGCCGCCGTCATCGACGACCGCACACCCTCTCTCCAGCACGAGGTCACGTCCTGTGGGTGGACGGTCCGGGTCGACGGCATGGCCCACGAAGAGCTACGAGAACTGGCTTCGGCGGCCGTATCGGCGCCGCAGCTGCTGTTGGCCAGGGAGCGCAAGGGGCACACCACCACCGAGGACGTGCGCCCCGGCATCCTGTCCTGCACTGCGGAGGACGAAGGAACACTGCAGTGCGAGCTGGCCACCCAACCCAGGGCCCTCCGGCCCTCGGAGCTGCTCCGGGCCCTGCGGCCCGACCTCGAAGCTGCACTTGTACGAAGGACCCATCAATGGATCGAGCGCGACGGCGCGCGGGTGGAGCCCCTGGCTCTCCTGCTCGACGCCATGGGCGCCCGGCATGCCCACGGGCGTGCCTCATGAGCACCAGAAGGGATTTTCCCGATGTCCGACCCCGTCCCCGAGAGCTCCGGCCAGGATCTGCCGGGGTCCCGCCCCTCGGCTGAGGGCAGCACCTCTCGACCCAACCGTTCCCGCCGCCGCGGTTCCCGTGGTGTCGCCCGAAACAAGCCACGACCGGACTCGACCTCTTCGGTGACGCCGGTGCCCGAAGGCGCACCCTCGCCGCAGCCCGACTCCGCACCTGCTGCCCAGCCCGCCGGGCCGTCTGCCCTCCCGAGGGTGGCCGCGCCGGCGCCCGAGTCGCCTGCATCGCCCCTGTCCGGAAGTGCTCCCAAGATCGGCGACAGCCGGCCGGCCCCGCCTTTCACGCCGCGTTTCCCGCCTCCCGCTCCGGGCGCCAAGCCCGCTCCTGTCCAGGCGGCCCCCGTGCCGGCACCCGTCTCGCCCGGCCCGCCGCGTCGGGACGCCACCGCTCCGCCACCGCCTGGCCCCGCCCCGGCTTCCAGATCGGCCACCGAGGCTGCGCCCAACGACGCCGGTTCCCGTGCTCCCGCCGCCAACGGCGAGGCAGGATCGAGCGGAGGGCCGAAGAAGCGCCGGCGCCGGGGCGGGCGCGGGCGCGGGCGCGGGTCGGGTGGCGGCAACAAGGCCCAGTCGACTGGGCACCTGGCCGAGTCCCCCCTCGGCGAGGTCGAGGAGGAACTGTCGGAGCAGCGCCGGGGGCGCGAACGCAAGGGTCGCCCTGTCGGGCGCTACCTGATGTGCGTCCACGTGGCCGGCCAGACCACCCACATCGCCGTGCTCGAGGGGCGCTCGCTGATCGAGCACTACGTCAGCCGTCCCCAGGACGACGTCAACCAGATCGACGGCAACATCTACCTCGGCCGGGTCCAGAACGTGCTGCCGGGCATGGAGGCGGCCTTCATCGAGATCGGGACGCCCAAGAACGCCGTCCTCTACCGGGGCGATGTCCGCTACGACCGCGACGACGTCGAGGGCGGCGACAGCCAGAAGGACAGCAAGAACAAGGAGGCCCGGATCGAGCAGCTGCTGCGCCCGGGCCAGAGCGTGTTGTGCCAGGTCACCAAGAACCCCATCGGCCACAAGGGGGCCCGCCTCACCCAGGAGGTGTCGCTGCCGGGGCGGTTCCTCGTGCTGGTGCCCAACTGCGACACCTACGGGATCTCCAAGCGCCTACCGGACAACGAGCGCAAGCGGCTGCGCAGGGTGCTCGACGAGGTGCGGCCGCCCGGCCACGGCCTCATCGTGCGCACCGCGGCCGACGGGGCCACCTCCGACGAGCTGCGCCGGGACCTCTCCCGCCTGCTGGCGCAGTGGGAGGAGATCGACAAGCAGGCCAAACGGACCAAGGCGCCGGCGGTCCTCTACTGCGAGCCGGACATGGCCGTGCGCATCATCCGGGAGGAGTTCAACCGGGACTACCGGGGCGTGATCATCGACGACCTCGGGCTGTACAACGACGTCCGGGCCTACGTGGCCAGCATCAGCCCCGAGCTGGCCGACCGGGTGGAGTACTTCGACCGCTCGGCCGACCCCCTTCCCCTGTACGAGCGCCACCACATCCACGAGCAGCTGCACCGGGCCCTCGATCGCAAGGTGTGGCTGCCCTCGGGCGGCTCGCTCATCATCGAGCGGACCGAGGCGTTGACGGTGATCGACGTCAACACCGGCAAGAACGTGGGCTCCTCCAACCTGGAGGAGACGGTGTACCGCAACAACCTGGAGGCGGCCGAGGAGGTCGCCCGGCAGCTGCGCCTGCGGGACATCGGCGGCATCATCGTCATCGACTTCATCGACATGGAGATCGTCAAGAACCGGAACGACGTCAACCGGGCCTTCCGGGAGTTCCTGGCCCGGGACAAGACCCGCACCCAGGTCTTCGACATCTCCGAGCTGGGCCTGGTCCAGATGACCCGCAAGCGGGTGTCGGAGGGTCTGGTGGAGTCGTTCTCCTCCACCTGCCCCACCTGCAACGGCCGCGGCATGATCATCGACGAGGATCTGCTTTCGTCCTAGCCCGGCTGCCGCGGCTAGGATCTTCTCTCTCATGTACGCAGTGATCAAGACCGGTGGCAAACAAGAACGTGTCTCCGAGGGCCAGCGCGTCCAGGTGGAGCTCCTGGGCGGCCAGGAGGGCGACGAAATTTCCTTCACGCCCGTGCTCCTGGTGGAGGACGGCCAGGTCACGGCGGACAACGGGCTCACCGGCGCCACCGTGTCGGCTCGTCTCGTGGGTGAGGCCGCCGGGCCCAAGATCCGGGGGTTCACCTACAAGAACAAGTCACGGTCGCGCCGGCGCTGGGGCCACCGCCAGCACTACAGCGTGGTCGAGATAACGAACATCACGAAGGGCGAGGCCTGACCCATGTCCAAGACCAAAGGTGGCGGCTCCACCCGCAACGGGCGCGATTCGGCAGCCCAGCGTCTAGGCGTCAAGGTGTTCGACGGCACCGCCGTTCGGGCCGGCGCCATCATCGTGCGCCAGCGCGGCACCCGCTTCTATCCGGGCCACAACGTGGGACGCGGGGGAGACGACACCCTGTTCGCCACCGCTGACGGCCACGTGAAGTTCGGCGAGCGCAAGGGTCGCAAGCTGGTGGACGTGCTCGCCAGCACGGGGACCAGCTAGGCGAAGCTGCTGTGGCCGGCTTCGTGGACGAGGCCCAGGCCCACGTAAAGGGTGGTGACGGCGGTGCGGGCTCCGTCTCGTTCCGCCGGGAGGCGCACGTTCCCAGAGGGGGCCCCGACGGTGGGGACGGGGGCAAGGGCGGCGACGTCTGGTTCGTGGCCGACCCCAACGTGGCGTCGCTACTGTCGTTTCGCGACCACCCCCACCGGCGCGCCGGCAACGGCGCCCACGGCCAGGGCCAGAAGCGCCACGGCGCTTCCGGTGGAGACCTCGTGGTGAAGGTTCCCGAGGGCACCACCGTCAAGGACCGTGAAGGCACCGTGGTGGCCGACCTGGTGCGGGCCGGGCACCGCTTCCTCGCCGCCGCCGGCGGCCGGGGTGGGCGGGGCAACGCCAGCTTCCTGTCCAACCGCCGGCGGGCCCCGAGCTTTGCCGAGCAGGGTGAGGTGGGGGAGGAGCACTGGCTCGACCTGGAGCTGAAGCTGATGGCCGACGTGGCCCTCGTGGGCTTCCCCAACGCCGGCAAGTCCACCCTCATCAGCCGCATCTCTGCTGCTCGGCCCAAGATCGCCGACTATCCCTTCACCACCCTCGAGCCCCATCTGGGGGTGGTCCGCTTCGACGAGCACGAGCTGATCGTGGCCGACATCCCCGGGCTGATCGAGGGCGCCAGCGAGGGCAAGGGCCTCGGCCACCAGTTCCTCCGTCACGTGGAGCGGGCCCGGGTGCTCCTGCTGATGATCGACCTGGCCTCGGCCGAGGAGCGCCCGCCGGCCGAGCAGGAGCGGGTCCTGCTCCAGGAGCTGGGCCGCTACCGCCCCGAGCTGCTCGATCGCCCCCGGCTAGTGGTGGGGGCCAAGGCCGACGCCGCCGCCTTCGACTGGGACGGAGGGGAGAACGGCGCCGGCGCCGGGGTCGACAACGAGGCCTACGACATTGCCGGCGCTCCCTCTCGAGGCCTGCGGATCTCGGCTTTGACCGGAGAGAACCTGCGCCCGCTGCTCGGGCGCCTGGCCGAGCTGGTCACAGCCGAGCGGGCCGCGGCCCATGCTGCCGTGGTCGTGGAGGGCCACGAGGAGTTCGTGATCCACCGTCCTGCGGCCGAGGGCTTCGTGATCGAGCGCGGCGACGACGGCGCCTTCGTCGTGATCGGCCGGTCCACCGCTCGCGCTGTAGCCGTGAGCGACATCACCAACGCCGATGCCCTGGCCCATGTGCAGACCCGCCTCAAGCGTCTCGGGGTCGACAAGGCGCTGGCCAGGGCCGGCGCCCGCCACGGCGACGTTGTTCACATCGAGGGCTTCACCTTCGAGTACGAGGGCGGCGGCGGCTCGTCGTGATCGTCGTCGCCAAGATCGGCACCTCCTCCATTACCGACAGCCACGGCGAGATCGACAGGGGCGCCGTCCAGAAGCTGTGTGCCGAGACGGCCACCCTTCGGGGTGCCGGCCACAGCGTGGTCATCGTCACTTCCGGTGCGGTGGCGTCGGGCCTGCCCGCGCTGGGCCTCGCCGGCCGCCGCCCCACCGACATCGCCACCCTGCAGGCCATCTCCGCCGTGGGCCAGAGCCGGCTCATGCGGGTCTACGACGACACCTTGGCCGCCCATGGCCTGATCGGGGGCCAGGTCCTGCTGGCGCCTCTGGACTTCGTGCACCGCCAGCAGTACCTGCACGCCCGCCAGACCCTCACCAGGCTGCTCGAGCTCGGCGTGGTGCCGGTGGTCAACGAGAACGACGCCGTGGCCGACGACGAGCTGCGCTTCGGCGACAACGACCGCCTTGCTGCCCTCGTCGCCAACATGGTCGACGCCGCCTTGCTGGTCCTCCTGACCGACACCCCCGGGCTGCTCAGCGCCGATCCCCGGCTGGTCGAGGGCGCGTCGCTCATCGAGGAGATCGTCGAGGTCGACCACGAGCTCGAGAAGGCGGCGGGGGCGGCCGGCAGCGCCCGGGGCAGCGGGGGCATGGCGACCAAGCTCGCCGCGGCCAAGATCGCCGCCTGGTCCGGTGTGAAGGTCGTGATCGCTTCTGCCGCCCGGCCCGGTGTGCTGGCGTCGGCGCTGGCCGGCGAGGCCGGGGTGGGCACCGTGGTGCACCCCCACGACCGGCGCCTCTCGGCCCGCAAGCTCTGGATCGCCTTCGCCGTGGCCTCTTCGGGCACCATCGTGGTGGACGACGGCGCCCGCCGGGCCCTGGTGGAACGTCATACCTCCCTCCTCCCCGCCGGCGTCGTGCGGGTGGAGGGTGACTTCGCCGTCGACGACGCTGTCGAGATCGTCGGCCCCGACGGCCTTGTCTTCGCCAAGGGCCTGTCCCGCCACCCGGCGGCGAGGGTCAGGGAGCGCGTCGGCAAGCGCACCGCCGACCTCCCCCCCGACCTCCCCCACGAAGTCGTCCACCGCGACGACCTGGTCGTCCTCCCTTAATCGGGCCCGGACGGGCCCCGAACCCTGTCCTCCTCCGGACCGTGGGGGCTCCTGCCCCACGCCCGGCCGTGTAGCTGATCGGCCCGCTTCTCCGTTGCGAGTACATAGTGGGCGCTTTCCGCCCCCTATGTACTCGCAGTCAACCGGGCGAGTTCCCGCGCCACCCACTCTGAAGTCCGCCTTCTGATTGCGAGTACATAGCGGGTGCTTTCCGCCCCCTATGTACTCGCAGTCAACCCGGAGGCGCGGGTGCGGACGGTTCAGGCCGGGGAGGTGGTGCCCTCGGCGGTGCCGGCACCGCCTTCGGAGAGGCCGAGCTGGGAGCGGATCTCGCTCAGGCGGGACTGGGCCTCGTTGTTGGCCTGGGACTGCTCGACCTCGAGCATGCGGGACTCCACGCTCTGGCCCGTCAGCTCGGTGGTGCCGAGGGCCTTGGCGTAGCGCTGCTCGATCTTGTCCCGGACCTCGTTCATCGACGGAACGTCCTGGCCCACGGTGACCGACAGGCTGGCCATGGCCTTGTTCATCTGCTCCTGCATCTTGGCCTGGTCGAGCTGCGACAGCAGCTTCTGACGCTCGGCCAGCTTCTTCTGCAGGGCCGAGGAGTTCTGAGCCACCGCCGCCTTGGCCTGGTCCGACGCCTGGGCCGACTGCAGGCTCAGCTCCTTGAGGGACTCCGCCTCCTGCTCCACGGCGATGAGCCGGTTGGCGAAAGCCTCGGCCGCCCGGGTGTACTCCGCCGCCTTGGCCGTGTCGCCCCGCTTCGTGGCCTCGTCGGCCATCATGACCGCTTGGCGGGTGGAGCCGTTGAGCTTCTCCATCTCCTCCATGACACGGCTGAGGCGCATCTCCGTCTGCTTCTGGTTGGCGATGACATTGGCAGCCTGCTCGGTGAGCCGGCGGTGCTGGTCCTGGGCCTCGAGGAGCGCCTGCTCCAGCTGCACCTTCGGGTCGGCCAGCTCGTTGAACTTCCCGGTGAGAGCGGCTGTGATGTACCGGCTGATCTTGCGTAGCAGCTTGAGCATGGCTGGGAGGCTAGGCCGCGGTCTCCTCCAGGGGTACGGGAGAGGGTTCATCTTCGCCGCCGATCAGGCCACCACGGCTGAGCGGCTGCTTCCTCCACCGCCTGCCGCAGTGCGTCCCGGGCGTGCGGGACAGCGTTCATTCTCGCCGCCCAACAGGTCGCCAGGGCTAAGCGGTTGCCTCCTCCACCGCCTGCCGTAGTGCCTCCAGCTCGCCCACAAGTGACTCCACGTCGGCCGACAAGGGGCTGAGATCGTCGACGTCGCTGGCCCTGAGCGCCAGCTCGAGGGCCCGGGCCACCGCCTCGTCGAGCTGCGCGTTCAGCACCCGCAGCCGGGTGCGGGCGTCCTCGGCGACAGCGGCGATGCGCTGGTAGGACGACTGCTGCGACTCCAGCGCCTGTTCCGCCCGCTCGAGGGCGTCGGCGGCGGCCCCTTGTGCCGTGCGCCGGTCACGGCGCACCTGTTCCAGCTCCTTGTTCACGCTCGGGGAGTCGAGCTGCGCCAGTCCGGCCTGGAGGGCGTTCCCCTGGCAGGCGATGCGCCAGCACTCTCTGACGCCGTCGTCGAGCCGGCGGCCCAGTTGGGCCAGGTTTTCCCGCAACGGCCCCGGCCGGGCCTGCTCCACCACCTTGTCGAACCGCCCCCTGGCCTTCTTCGCGTCCAGCACCAGGTGCCGCCACGGCTCGTCCAGGGCAAACGGGTTGATGCGTTCACCTTTCGGCCGGCGTGGAAGCGCCATTGCCACCCGAGCCGCCCAAGCCAGCGCCCCCACACCCGCCGCCGCCAGCAGCGGCAACCCCCCGAGAATGGCGGCCGACATCCCGGCCCCCGCCAGCAGCACCGCCGACGGCGCCGTGACCGCACGAGCGACAGCAGGAGTACGCGCGCCTTCCGGCAGTCGCTCGAGCATGCTGCCAGTCTGCATCGGAACAGCCGTAGCCGCCGCCAACGCCTGCAGTTGAACGCCGGCGGCCGCCGGAAGCGCCGAAGGCGCTCCCACGGATGCCGGCAAGAAAGAAACAGCGAAGGCCGGGCCGGCTTGCCGGTCGGCCGGAGCTCGATCGAAGCTCGCCGAGCAACCTCTGGTTGCGAGGCGAAACTAGAAGTTGCTCACCACCGCGGTGAACACCTTTTCGATGGTGGTGGGGTCGCTGGCGTCGTAGGCGGCGGCGTTGGTGGCCTCGGCCATGCGCCGGAGGACGGCGATGTCGGCGCCGCTGCCGTAGGCGACGGTGAACAGTCGCACCGGGCTGACGGTGGCGCCCTCGCTTTCCTCCCGCAGTGCCCTGAGCGTGTCGTCGAGGTTGTTGTTGCGGGGGTCCTCGTTCTTGCCGTCGGTGAGGAGCAGGACGGCGTTGATCCGGTTCGGATCGAGTCCGGCCTTGAGCTGGCGGAACGAGTCCTTGGCCACTGTGTACAACGGAGTGCCGGCGGTGGGGGCCAGGTTGGCGATCTTGGAGCGGATCAGCTCCCGGTTGGCGTCGATGCGGCCGATGGGCACGAGGTCGACGTAATCGGGGTGCTCCTGTGGCCCGATCTCGGTCGAGAAGATGCGCAGGCCCACCTCGTCCTCGGCCTTGAACTGGCCCAGGGCGCTGATGGCCGCCGTCCTCGCCAGTTCGAGCTTCGTCACCCCGTCGCCGGCCTCGTCCCCCATGGAACCTGACACGTCGAGAACGATGAGGACACGCGCCGCCTTGCGCTGCTCGCCCCACTTCTCGATGAGGCGCACCAGAACCGGTGGCGCCGGCACACCCAGGGTCGTCTGGGGCTGAGCCGGGTCGACACCGTTGGCGGTGGAGACGGGCGGCCCCGGGGCCACCGCCGGGTTGCCGGGGCGGAAGCCGGCGCCCACGACCTTGCGCTGGTTGTCCGGGCGCTGCACGAAGCGCTCGAAGGCCCGCGCCCCCGCCTTCTCGGCTGTGCTCACCCACGGGGCGTCGAGCACGTAGAAGGGGTTGTCGGAGAACAGCGTTCCCTCTTTCGGGTAGAGCGCCACCAGCGGCACCTTGGGAGGGCGGGGTTGCTCGCCCGGATCGCTGATGCCGTCGGGGTCGCCCCGGTTGTAGTCGATGACCGATTTCTCCTCGACGGCCACCGCCGACACGTAGGTGAGCGACGTCCCCCTGGCGTCGTTGCGGTACCAGTTGTTGAGGAAGGTGGCGGTGATGTCGCCGTAGTGGACGACCGACGACTCGATGGCGCGGATGAAGGCGTCGACCTTGGGGTTCTCCAGGTCCTCGAGCGTGAGGTCGCGAACCTTGGCTGTTGCCGCGTAGTACTGCGCCACGGTGGCCGACAGCGCGCTGGTGGAGAAGTTCGGGTTCGTCTTCCCGAACTTGAAACGGCCCCACTCGGGGTGGCCCTTTGCGCCCCAGCCGGCCGGGTCTTGTGACAACGCAATGAGATCGGCGTACCCGATCGGTGTGCCCGGGTGCCCGAGGGCCTGGGCCATCGGCCTGGGCATGGCGATGACCAGGGGCGTGAGCATGAAGGGTCGGGCGTCGGCGGGCGCGATGGGCGCCTCCCGCTTCACGGCCAGGCGCTGGTTGACGATGGCTCCCCACGAGCTGGCCGCCGGCGACCACATCACCGGCCGGGGGCCCTCGACCTCCTCGTCCCGCCATCCGTCGGCCAGCAGAGTGGCCGCCGCCCCAGAGGACTTCCTCTGGATTCGCACGAAGGTGCAGCGTCCGTTCTCCCGTGCTGCCGGCGACTCGTTGAAGGACCGAGCCAGGGCCGTGAGCAGCTCAACCTTCTCCGGCGACACCGCGGCGTCGACCGTCGCGCAACCTTCGGGTGCCGACTCGAGGCTGCCGGTTTGGTCGCCGGCTTCGGGATCGCTGCGGCAGGCGCCGGCCATGACGGCGGCGACCAGAGCCATGGCGGCGGCCCGCTTGATTCTCACGGCCTCGTCTCCCTGACCACGGTACGAAGGGCCTCGAGCACCCCAGGGTCGGGGAGGCCGCTGCTCTCCGGTAGGGCCGGATTCGAGGGAACCCCTCTTGCCGCTGGCTGGCCTCGGACTCGCCATCCGCTGGCGGCAAGGGCCTTCGCGCCAGCGGTTCCACCGACGACCTCAGCGAGCAGCGCCGCCCGCCGGCCGGGGACGGTGCCGAGCACCACGTCCGCCGTTGCCACCGGAGCAGGGTAGATGAGCTGAGGCTTGGCACGGGCAGAGCCCGCCAGCAGAGGACCGGCCTCGGCCTCTGTGGCGCCGACTGCGTCGTACGCCCCAGGCCCTCGCAGCAGCATGTCCTCCAGGGGCGAAGGTGACGGCGGCATCGACCGCTCCAGCCTCGTCAGCCAGTTCAGGTAACCGTCGTCCCTCAGATCGATAGCACCACCGGCCTCTTGGAAGAAAGCTGCCGTCGCCGCGGCAACCACCACGACACCCGTGGCGCTGGAGACCTCCCGGTGGCCCGGCTTCACTGGGCCCCACGTCGCCTGCCCACCCAGCTCGTCCCACTTCCGGCCGGCGTTGTCACCCAAGCAGCGCCAACTGACCGCCGGCACCCTGCAGTGCTTGGCCAAGACGTTGGCCCGTTCGGGCCATACCGCCAGCACCACGGGAGACCGAGCCAGCACCGGCCCCGCCTTCACCGGAGACGCGCGGCTGGCCCGTCGACTCGCTTCAGCGACGAGGGCCGGCCATGGCGCGGTGACCAGCCAGCCATCCAGCTCAAGAGCCGCCTTCGCGCCGTCATCGCCAGAAAGACGGTCGGTCGTGACACCTGCCGGCTCGACGGTCACCTCTAGGCGCCCGGCGTCGTCGTCGTTCGCCATGGCCTGGCAAGCGGGCCCCAGCTCGGTGGCGCACACGAGGCGGAGGACCGTGGCCGCTTTCTCCCGGTCCTGATCGAGACGATCCCGTAGCGCCACGGCCCCGAACACCATGGCGATGGCGGCCACGAAGGCGAGCAGTCGGGCCGGCATCTCACCGAGAGCGTACGGTCCACCGATCCAAAGCCGAAGCTCCGGCTGCCCGAGGTGAACCGATGGGCTTCTACGACTTGGCGTTCTGCAAGCCGCCCTTAGCGCGCCGCGGTGGTCCTCTTGGGATACACGACACCCGAGAACACGGCCAGAACAGCCGCCAGCACAATCTCACCTGCGCCGACGGCGTCCCCTGTGAGGAGCATCACAATGATAAAGACGAACAACGAGATGGCGAGAGCCTTCACGGGGATCACGAAAGGCGGCATGACAGGGAGAGCGGTCTGGCTGGCGCCCTCCTTCTCGGCAGATCCGGCAGGACGTGCTGCGCGTCACGCCGCTCGGCCCTTGCCTGTCTCAGCCAGGCGGGGAGATGTCGGCCGCCACCAGCGACGTGAGCTGGTCGTTGGTCGGATCGGCCATGGCGACGATGCGGCTGGCCTGGCGGGCCACCACGGCCTCGAACAGGTTGCGGGCCAGGCGGGCGTTGCCGAAGCCCTTGTCCCGGGGCTGGGCGTCGAACCAGCGGCGGACGGCTTCGGTGGCGCCGGCGTCGCAGCTGTAGCTGGCCTTGGCGCACATCGAGCCGAAGATGGCCACCAGCTCGTCGGTGGAGTAGTCGGGGAAGGCGATGGTCTTGGGGAAGCGCGAGCGAAGGCCGGGGTTCGAGTCGATGAAGTCGGCCATCTCGTTCGGGTACCCCGCGGCGATCACCACCACTTCGTCCCGATGGTTCTCGATGAGGTTGACGAGGGTGTCGATCGCCTCCTGGCCGAAGTCCCGCTCGTCCCCCCGGGCCAGGGCGTAGGCCTCGTCGATGAGCAGGACCCCCCCGAGCGCCGACTCGACGACCTTGCGCACCTGGATGGCGGTCTGGCCGACGAAGCCGGCCACGAGCTGGGACCGGTCGCTCTCCACCAGGTGGCCCTTCTCCACGACTCCCAGGGTGCGGTAGATCGATGCCAGCAGCCTGGCGACGGTGGTCTTGCCGGTACCCGGGTTGCCGGTGAACACGAGATGGTGGCTGGACTCGGCGACGGGCAGGCCCCGCTCCCGACGCAGCCGCTGCACCTGCAGGAGGTTGGTGACCAGGCGCACCTCGGCTTTCACAGGGGCCAGCCCGACGAGCGCGTCGAGCTCGGCCAGCAGGTCGTCGAGAGGCCGGGCGGGTGGCAGTTCACCGGCACCGGAACCCTTTGCACCTCTTGGGTGCGGCGAGCTCGAAGCGCCGGCGGTCGACGGCGATCCGGGGCTCGGGCCATGACCCGTGCCGGGCCTGGGAACCTCCCACCGGTCCATGGCCTCGAGCATCATCGTCCGAAAGGCGTCGATGGCCTCCAGCTCACTTCGCGACGGGTGCGAGTCGAGTGCGCTCACGGCGTGAGCGATGGCGAGGGCGCCGTGGTAGTAGGCCCAGGATCTCGTCGTGCACTGACGGTGATCGTCGCCCAGCAGCAGCTGGAGCAGCACGGACGGTTTCTCCAACCACCGCCGCTTGTCCTTCACCAGGTCGGCGCGACGGATGTCACCTGGCGTCGCGTGCTGGAGGACGGTGTCGAAGCGGGGGGCGAAGGTGGTCACGAAGGCCAGCAGCTCGTCGTCGGTGTGCAGCCCGTCGGCGTCGATGAAACCCGATGCCAGGTTGTAGGCCTCCAGGCCGACGTCGCCGGCGGCCGGGTAGCCCTTGGTCATCCGCGCTTGGCTGGCTATGCGGGCCAGTACGGGCGCCAGATCGGCCACGAAGGAGTCGACCGCATCAACCAGAGGTGTCCCCACCTGCTGATTCTGCCCCGTCGGGCTCCTCGGGCGCCGGTAGCCTTGGCGCCATGAGCACGCTGGTGCAGCTGGGAGAGCGGGCGAAGGCGGCCAGCGAGGAGCTGGCGGCGGCATCGACGGCGGCCAAGGACGCCGCACTCCTTGCCGGCGCGGACATGCTCGCCCAGCGCAGCGCCGAGGTGCTCTCGGCCAACGCCGAGGACGTGGCCAGGGCCGAGAGCGCAGGTACCACCACCACCGTCATCGACCGCCTCCGCCTCACGCCGGCGAGGGTCGAGGCCATGGCCGGCGGCCTGCGCCAGGTGGCCGCCCTGGCCGATCCCGTCGGCGAGATCGTCGACGGGTGGGTGCGCCCCAACGGCCTGCGAATCCACCGGGTGCGGGTGCCGCTCGGCGTCGTCGGCATCATCTACGAGAACCGCCCGAACGTGACGAGCGACGCCGCCGGGCTGTGCCTCAAGTCCGGCAACGCCGCCTTCCTCAGGGGCTCCTCGGCCGCCCTCTCTTCCAACATCGCCATCGCCGCCGCCCTGCGGGAGGGCTTCGCCAAGGCCGGCCTGCCCGAGGACTCCCTCGTGCTGGTGGAGGACGCCAGCCGTGAGACGGCCACCGAGTTCATGCGCCTGCGGGGGCTCATCGACTGCCTCATCCCGAGGGGCGGGCCGTCGCTCATCGCCGCCATCCTCGAGCACGCCACCGTGCCCTATGTCATCGACGGTGACGGCAACTGCCACGTCTACGTCGACTCCGCCGCCGACCTCGACATGGCCACCGCCATCGTCGTCAACGCCAAGACCCAGCGCCCGTCGGTGTGCAACGCCGCGGAGTCTTTGCTGGTTCACTCGTCGGTGGCCGAGGAGTTCCTGCCGCGGATTGCGTCCGCCCTGGAAGGCGTGGAGCTGGTGGGCGACGAGGCCACCCGCGCCATCCTCCCCGAGGTGGCGGCGGCGACCGACGACGACTTCGGCCGTGAGTTCCTCGACCTGCGGATGTCGGTGGCCGTCGTCGCCTCGGTCGACGATGCCATCGACCACATCCGCCGCTTCGGCTCGGGGCACACCGAGGCCATCGTCTCCAGTGACCTGGCCGCCACCCAGAGGTTCGTCCAGCGGGTCGACGCCGCCGCCGTGGTGGTCAACGCGTCCACCAGGTTCACCGACGGGGAGGAGTTCGGTTTCGGCGCCGAGATCGGCATCAGCACCCAGAAGCTGCACGCCCGCGGGCCGATGGGGCTGCGTGAGCTGACCACGCTGAAGTACGTGGTGGAGGGTGACGGCCACGTCCGTGGCTGAACCCGGCTCCGTGGCCGGCGCCGGCAGGTTCGCCTCGGTCCCCGCCGTCCGGGAAGGGCTGGAGGCCGTTCAGTACGTGGCCGACGACGCCATCGCCGGCGTCGTCTTCCTGGCCGATCGGCTGTCCAAGCCGGTGCTGGTGGAGGGTCCGGCGGGTACCGGGAAGACACAGCTGGCCAAGTCCGTGGCCGAGATGTCCGGCGCCCGCCTGATCCGTCTCCAGTGCTACGAGGGTCTCGACGAGGCCAAGGCGCTCTACGAGTGGAACTACAAGAAGCAGCTGTTGCGGATCCAGGTGGAGAACAGCGGGACGGGCACCAAGGGCTGGGCGGAGATCGAGGACGACATCTTCAGCGAAGAGTTCCTGCTCACCCGGCCCCTCCTGGAGGCCATTCGTGCCGAGGAGCCGGTGGTCCTGCTCATCGACGAGGTGGACCGGGTGGAGATCGAGACCGAGGCCCTCCTGCTGGAGATCCTGTCCGACTACCAGGTGTCGATCCCCGAGCTGGGGACGGTTTCGGCCAACCAGGTCCCTCTGGTCTTCCTCACGTCCAACAACACCCGCGAGCTGTCGGAGGCGCTGAAGCGCCGCTGTCTCTTCCTCCATCTCGACCATCCCAGCTTGGAACGGGAGCGTCAGATCGTGTGCACCCGGCTCCCCGGCATCGACCAGTACCTGGCCGACCAGGTGGTGCGGATCGTGCACTCGTTGCGCCAGCTCGACCTGAAGAAGCACCCGTCTATCTCGGAGACCCTTGACTGGGCCCGCACGCTCATGCTGCTGGGCGCCTCGTCCGTGGACGCCGAGCTGGCCACCGACACGCTCCACGTGCTGCTCAAGTACCAGTCCGACATCACCAGGGCGGCCAAGGAGCTGGCTGTACTGGATTCCCCGGCCGGGCCCCCAACCCCGGCCTCCTCGCCGAGATGGGGCCCCCACCCCCATCCGGCGCCGTAGCGCGGCGCTCCCTGGTGCTGGACGTACTGGCCGGGTTCGTCCGGGAGCTGCGGGCCGCCGGCCTGCCTGTCAGCCTCACCGAGAACCTCGATGCCCTCGAGGCGGTGCGCCAGGTACCTCTGGAGGACCGGGACGCGTTCAGGACCGCGCTGGCCGCCACCTTGGTGAAGTCGGCTGGCCACCGTCCCGCCTTCGACACGTTGTTCGACGTGTGGTTCTCGCTGGCGCCGGGTCTCGGGTTGGGCGGAGAGGACGAACTGGCGGACGACGAGCTGGCCGCGCTGCTGGAGCAGGCGTTGCAGGAGGGGAACGATGCCGACCTCGCTGCCCTCGCTCGCGGCGCGGTTCTCCGCTTCTCGGGGATCGAGGCGGGCCGGCCGATGGGCCCCAACTACTACCTGCTGCGAACCCTCCGCGCCCTCGACGTCGAAGGTGTGCTCGAACGGCTTCTGGCGACACCCCAGGACCAGGGTGACGTCGATATCGGCGCCGGCGGGGTCCCGGCGGGTTCGTTGACCGCACTACTGAGACGGGATGAGCTGACCGGCCACGAGGAGCGGCTGCGTCGTGAGGTGGAAGCCGAGATCCGCCGCCGCCTGGTGGCCGAGCGCGGTGCCGTCTCCGTCGCCCGAACCGTGCGCCGGCCCCTGCCCGAGGACACCGAGTTCATGCACGCCTCCCGGGACGACCTGGTCGCCCTGGGAAAGGCGCTGCAACCTCTCACACGAAAGCTGTCGACCCGCCTCGCTCGCAAGCGCCGCCACCGCCGGCGCGGCCCACTCGACTTCCGCAGCACCGTCCGCCACTCGCTCTCCTATGGCGGGGTGCCGGCCGAGCCCCGGTTCCGCCACCCTCGCCCGGCCAAGCCCGAGATCATGGTGATCGCCGACATCTCCGGCTCGGTGGCCGCATTTGCCCGCTTCACGCTGCAGCTCGTCCACGCCATCGGATCTGAGTTCTCCCGAGTGCGCAGCTTCGTGTTCATCGACGGGATTGACGAGGTGACGTCACTGTTCGAGGGAAGCCGGGATTTCGCCGAAGCCATACAACGGGTGAACACCGAGGCCGACGTCGTGTGGGCCGATGGTCACTCCGACTACGGTCACGCCCTGTCCACCTTCTGGGCGCGCTGGGGCACCGAGATCACCTCTCGAACAACCGTCATCCTGCTCGGCGACGCCCGCAACAACTACCACGCCACCTCCTCCTGGGTAGTGGCCGAGATCCGGAAGCGGGCCCGCCACGTGTACTGGCTCAACCCCGAGCCGAGGTCGTACTGGGACACCGGTGACTCGGTGGTCAGCGAATACTCGGTCCACTGCGACGGCGCCTTCGAGTGCCGCAACCTCCGCCAGCTCGAGCGCTTCGTGTCCCACCTTGGTTGAGCCGCCGGCGCCCTCCGGCGTCACCCGCCTGGTGCTCATCCGGCACGGGGAGTCGCAGGCCACCGTCAACGGCGTGGTGGCCGGCGAACGTGGCTGTACCGGGCTATCCAAGCTGGGCCGGCGGCAGGCCGAGGCCCTGCGGGATCGGCTGGCGACCACCGGCGAGCTGGTGGCCGACGTGCTGGTCGCCAGCACCCTTCCTCGCGCCATCGAGACGGCGGAGCTCATAGCGCCGGCCCTCGGCATCACCGACGTCGAGCAGCTGCGCGAGCTGTGCGAGCTTCAGCCCGGCGAGTGCGACGCCATCACCTGGGAGGAGTACGACCAGCGCTACGGCGTGGACATGAAGGCCAACCCCTACACGCCCATCGCGCCTGGCGGCGAGAGCCTGGCCGAGTTCAACGTCCGGGTCGGCAAGGCGCTGGTGGGCCTGGCCGACCGGTACGAAGGCCGCTGCGTCGTGGTCGCCTGCCACGGCGGCGTCGTCATGTCGTCCATGGTCACATTCCTGGGCCTCCCGGCCCAGCGCCCCCTCATCGTCGAGCTCCCGGTGACCAACACGTCGATCACCGAGTGGGAACGCCCGGCCGGCACCGGCACCGCTCAGTGGCGCCTCCTCCGTTACAACGACGCCGCCCACCTCGCCGGCCTGTAGAAGGGCGCCGAGCGGTCAGCTGCGAAGGAGCTCGGCTACCCGGAAGGCGAGGTCCAGGGACTGGCGGGCGTTGAGGCGGGGGTCGCAGGTGCTGGTGTAGCGCTGGTGGAGGTGGTCCTCGAGGATCTCCTCGCCGCCGCCCAGGCACTCGGTGACGTCGTCGCCGGTGAGCTCGACGTGGACGCCGCCGGGCCACACGCCGGCGCCGCGACAGACGCCGAAGAACTCGAAGATCTCGCCGAGCACGTCGTCGAACCGCCTGGTCTTGTGGCCGGAGGGGCTCAAGAAGGTGTTGCCGTGCATGGGGTCGCACGCCCAGACGACGGGATGGCCGGCTTCCTGCACGGCCTTCAGCAGAGGGGGGAGCGCCGTAGACACCTTCCCTACACCGAGGCGGCAGATGAGGGTGAGCCGGCCCGGCGTCCGCTCGGGGTCGAGGCGGTCACAGGCGGCGACCACGGTCTCAGGAGTGGCGGAGGGGCCGATCTTGCAGCCGAGCGGGTTCCGCACCCCGGACAGGAACTCCATGTGGGCGCCGCCGATGTTGCGGGTCCGGTCCCCGACCCAGAGCATGTGGGCCGAGCAGTCGTACCAGTCGTCGGTGAGCGAGTCGCGCCGGGTGAGCGCCTCCTCGTAGCCGAGGAGCAGCGCCTCGTGGGATGTGTAGAAGTCCACCTCGTGCAGCTGGGCCTCGGCCGACAAGTCGATGCCGCATGCCTGCATGAAGCGCATGGCCCGGTCGATCTCGCCGGTGATGGCGTTGTAGCGCCGGCCCTCGGGGCTGGCCGTGACGAACTGCTGGTTCCACACGTGCATCTGGCTGAGGTCGGCGAAGCCGCCCTTGGTGAAGGCGCGGAGCAGGTTGAGGGTGGCGGCCGACTGGTGGAAGGCACCGATGAGCCGCTCCGGGTCCGCCACTCGGGCCACCGCGTTGGCGGCGTGGTCGTGGACGATGTGGCCGCGGAAGGAAGGGAGATCCTCCTCGCCCACCCGCTCGGTGGCCGAAGACCTGGGCTTGGCGAACTGGCCGGCGATCCGGCCCACCTTCACCACCGGCACGCCGGCGCCGTAGGTGAGCACCACGGCCATCTGGAGGATGACCTTCAGCTTGTCCCGGATGGCGTCGGCCGAGAAGTCGCCGAAGGACTCGGCGCAGTCTCCGGCCTGGAGCAGGAAAGCCCGACCGGCGGCCACCTCGGCCAGCTGGGCCTGGAGCTGGCGGGCCTCGCCGGCGAAGACGAGGGGTGGAAAGGCGGACAGCTGCTTGAGGACCTGGTCGAGGGCGGCCTCGTCGGGCCACACCGGCTGCTGCTCTGCCGGGAAATCACGCCAGCTGCTGGGGGTCCACTGGGCCGCTGCCACCTCACAAGCGTAGGCGGCTACTGTCCCCTCCGGTGAGCTCACGGCGCCGGCGGAACCTTTCGACATCAGTTACAGCCGTACTGGTAGCAATAGTCGCAGCGATACTGGTGCCGGCGGCCCCGGCGCTCACGGCGCAGCGGACGGCGCCGGCCGAACAGGCAGGACCGTCGGCCTCCGGCGAGCAGAGAGAGCCTTGGACCGGACATGCCGGCGTGAGCGAGACCGCAGCGGCCATCACCGCCAGGGGAGCCGGCGAGGCCGATCCCTCGGCCGGCGAGCCCGCGCAGGAGGGGAGCCGGAGGCTCGACCGGTCGGCGGCCCGGGACAACTCCGGCTCGTCCGCCATCGCGCCCGACGCCTCGGCATCGGAAGAGCGCTTCCCGGCCCGATCGCAGAACGAGGAACAAACGGGGACCGCCACCAGATCTGAAGCTCCCGCCCCCGCAGCCGCCCAGACGGTCACCGCTAGTTTCACCGCGGCCACGTTGGCCGACACCCAGACGGTGCCCCCCGATTCCATGGGCGCCGCGGGCCCGACCCAGTTCCTGCTGGGGCTCAACGGCCTCATCCGCAGCTTCAACAAGGCGACGGGTTCGCCCGACGGCGTCATCGACGCCACCATGAACTCGTTCTTCAACTCGGTACGGACACCGACCTTCTCGGTCACCGATCCCAGGGTCCGCTTCGACCGGCTGTCCGGCCGGTGGATCGTGGTGGCCATCGACAAGAAGGACAACAGCAACCGGGTCCTCATCGCCGTGTCCAACACCCCGGTGCTCGCTCCCACGACGGTTTTCACCTTCTTCTTCCTTCAGCAGGACCAGGTCGCCCCTGCCGGCGACACCGGCTTCTTCGCCGACTACCCCTCCCTGGGCGTCGACGTCAACGCCCTCTACATCGGTGTCAACCAGTTCAGCGGCAAGACCGGCCCCTTCGCCGGCACCACCGCCTTCGTGGTGCGCAAGAGCTCGGTGCTCGGCAGCGGGCCGGTCGTGGCCAAGGCCTTCCGCAACCTGACCACGACTCCCGAGGGCGTGGGGCCGGCCGCCCCTCAGGGCGTCGACAATCTCTACGACCCGTCGGCCACCATCGGGTACTTCGTCGGGGTCGACAACGCCACGTTCGGCAACCTGGTGGTCCGGCGGGTCTTCAACCCGGGAACGGACAATCCGACCATCTCCGCCAACATCGTGGTACCCGTCCCGCCCACCTCCTCCCCGGTCGACGTTCCCCACCCCGGCAACACCGCCGGACCGAACGGGTTCCTCGACGGCACCGACGACCGGCTCCTCGCCGCAGCCATCCGCAACGGCCGGCTCTCGACCTCGCACTCGATCGCCGTCAACAGCTCGGGGACGGCCCCGTCGGCCGGCGGTGACCGCAACGCCTCCCGCTGGTACGAGCTGGTCGATCTTTCGGGGACGCCGACGATGGACCAGTTCGGCACGCTCTTCGATCCGAGGTTTGGTGTTACTCCACGCCACTACTGGATCCCTACCGTCATGGTGTCCGGCCAGGGGCACATGGCCCTGGGGGCGAGCGCCGGTGGTACCGACACGCCCACCGACGCCATCACGGCCGGCCGCCTCGCCACCGACCCCCGGGGGACCACCACCAGCCCGGCCCCCATCCAGGAGCCCGTTGTCTACGCCAGCAACACGACGGCCACCTACAACCCGCCGCAGGACCCGGGCACCGTGGGCGGCCGGCGCTGGGGCGACTACTCGTACACCAGCCTCGATCCCAACGACGACATGACGATGTGGACCGTCCAGCAGTTCGTCAATGCCACCAACTCCTACGGCGTCCAGGTCGCCCGGCTCACGGCGCCGCCACCGGCCACGCCCATCGGCGCCTCACCGGCAACGTTCGTGCCGGGGCATACCTCGGTCAACGTCACCGTCACGGGTAGCAACGCCGGCGGCGCCGGCTTCTACGACCCGGGTGCCGGCTTTCCGTCCAGGTTGACCGCCGCCGTCAGCGGGGGCGTCATCGTCAACAGCGCCACCTACGTCAGCCCCACCACGATCATCTTGAACCTCAACACGACCAACGCCACGCCCGGCACCAAAACCGTGACCGTCATCAACCCCGACGGGCAGGCCAGGGCCGGCACCGTGTTCGACGTCACGCTCCCGACCGTCGGGGTCGGTGACGCGACAGCTAGCGAAGGCAACAGCGGGGCCGGCACGGCCATCTTCACGGTCAGCCTGGTGCCGGCCAGCCCCACGCCCATCCAGGTCAACTTCTCCACCATCGACGGATCGGCCACGGTCGCCGACGGCGACTACGCCCCGGCCTCCGGCACCCTCACCTTCCCGCCGAACGTCGTCTCCCGTGACGTCGCGGTCACGGTGAACGGCGACACGAAGTTCGAGCCCGACGAGACGTTCGGTCTCCAGCTGTCGAACCCCGCCGGCGCCACCCTCGCCCGCGCCCTCGGAGTGGGGCTCATCCTGAATGACGACGCCGAACCTCCCCCGGTCACCCCGCCCCCGGCCGCCGCCCGGGGCTACCGGCTGGTGGCGAGCGACGGCGGCATCTTCGCCTTCGGGGCCTCGCCCTTCCTCGGGTCCACCGGAGCCATCAGGCTCAACCGCCCCGTCGTCGGGATGGCGTCCACGCCCTCAGGCAACGGCTACTGGCTCGTCGCCTCCGACGGCGGCATCTTCGCCTTCGGTGATGCCCGCTTCTTCGGCTCGACCGGTGCCATCACCCTCAACCGACCCATCGTCGGCATGGCCTCCACCCCCTCGGGCAACGGCTACTGGCTCGTCGCCTCCGACGGCGGCATCTTCTCCTTCGGCGACGCCGTGTTCCGTGGTTCCACCGGCGCCATCCGGTTGGCCCGGCCCATAGTCGGCATGGCCTCCACGCCCTCGGGCAACGGCTACTGGCTCGTCGCCTCCGACGGCGGCATATTCGCTTTCGGCGACGCCCGCTTCTTCGGCTCCACCGGAGCCCTCAGGCTGGCTCAGCCCATCGTCGGCATGGCCTCCACCCCCACGGGCAACGGGTACTGGCTCGTGGCCTCGGACGGAGGGATCTTCGCCTTCGGCGACGCCGGCTTCCTCGGCTCCACAGGAGCGATCAAGCTGGCCCAGCCGATCGTCGGCATGTCTCTCTGACCGAATGGCCTCCGCCGCCTCCTGCCGGGTCAGCCGGCTCGCCCCGCCAGCGCGCACAGCCAGGCACCGAGGAGAGGGGCAGCGAAGAGAAGCCCGATCACGAGCGCCCATCGCTTCCATCTGCGCCAACGGCCGGCCTCGAGCCTCTGGCGCCGCTCGACCACCACCTCGGCGATCGACTCCGAATCGCCTGTCTTCCACCACGACACGTGCACCGTGTGGCAGCCCGAGCACTCGACGGCCGGTAGTTCCTCACGCACCACGTCGAGGCGGTCGCAGTTGCCACACGCCACCCAGCGCCAGTCAGCGGCGCACGAACGGCATTGGTAGCCGACCGCGGCCAGGGCCACCCGTTGCCGCTCACCACAGTGCGCGCACCGGACCATCGCCTCAGGCTTCAACCAGAGCGGGTTGTTCACAGCCCTTCTACGACTGTGGCCCGGTCGGCGTGAGCGAGGCGGCCAAAGATGGCCCAATAGGACTATTAGCCACGGGGAGCGATCGGGCCTCCGACCGGCCCTCAGCGGTCGCTTCTCCATAGGGTGGCCGCGCATGGCTGCCAGGCCCTTCCGCTTCGGGGTACAGGTCAGCTCCGCCGCCGACGGGCAGGCGTGGGCCGAGCTCGCTCGCCAGGTCGAGGACCTGGGCTACACGACGCTCTGGGTGCCGGACCACTTCGACGACCAGTGGGGCCCGCTGGTCGCGCTGACGGCCGCGGCCATGGCCACGACGACCCTGCTGGTGGGACCGTTGGTCCTGGACAACGACTACCGCCACCCTGCCGTGGTGGCCAGGGAGATGGCCACGCTGGACCTGGTCTCCAACGGCCGGGTGGAGCTGGGTCTCGGCGCCGGCTGGAAGCGCAGCGACTACGACCGCCTCGGTTTGGACTTCGACCCACCGGGCGTGCGGATCGATCGTCTCGAGGAGGCGGTGTCGATCATCAAGATGCTCTGGACCGACGACGATGGCCATGCGGACTTCAAGGGCCTGCACTACACGATGCAGGGCGCCGACCGGCTTCCCCTTCCGGTGCAGCGGCCCCGTCCCCCCCTGCTCCTCGCCGGTGGGGGGCGCCGCATGCTCTCACTGGCCGCCCGAGAGGCGGACATAGTCGGGTTCAACGCCAGCTTGGCCGCCGGTGAGGTCGGCCCGGCTATGGCCCGGGAGGGCCTGGCCGACCGGTTCCGGCAACGGGTGATCTGGGTCCGGGACGCGGCGGGGGAGCGGTTCGACGGCCTTGAGCTGCATTGTCATACGTTCCTCTGCATGGTCGGTGCCGACCGCCGCTCGGTGGCCGAGGTCATGGCCGGTCCCTTCGGCGTCAGCGTGGAGGAAGCGATGGATGTGCCCATCGCCCTGGTGGGACCGGTCGAGGAGCTGTGCGAGGTCCTTCAGCAACGCCGGGAGGAGCTCGGCTTCAGCTACTGGTCCATTCCGGCCAAGTCCTATGAGGCCTTCGCTCCGGTGGTGGCCCGCCTGGCCGGCAGATGAGCACGGGCGGCCCCCGCCGGGCCGGCGGCCGTACCGGCGTCCTCGGAGGGACCTTCGATCCGGTCCACATCGGGCACCTGGTCGTGGCGGTGAACGTCCGCCAGGCCCTCGACCTCGACCGGGTGCTGCTGGTGGTGGCCGGTGAGCCATGGCAGAAGGTCGGGACCCGGCCCATCGCGCCCGCCGAGGACCGCTACGCCATGGTGGAGGCGGCACTGGGCGCGCTGGAGGATCGTCATCTGGAAGCCAGCCGGCTCGAGCTGGACCGGGCCGGGCCGTCGTACATGGCCGACACCCTGGCCGAGCTGTCCCGGCTCCACCCGAACGACGAGCTGTTCCTCGTCATGGGGCCCGAGGTGGCCGGCGACCTGACCAGCTGGGAGCGCCCGGAGGAGGTGTGCCGGCTGGCCACGCTCGTGGTCGTGACCCGCCCGCTGGGGGGTTTTGCGCCGCCGGATCCGCCACCGGCGCCGTGGCGGACCGTGGTGGTGGAGGTCCCGGCCCTGGAGGTCTGCAGCACCGAGATCCGTGCCCGGGTCGCCGCCGGGCGCCCCGTCGACGTGCTCGTTCCCCCTGTTGTCCTCCGCGAAGTTCGCCGGCGCGGCCTGTACGATGGGCGCACAGATGACCGTCGGTGGGATGACAGAGGTGACGGAGCCGGCTGATCCGGTCGAGCCGCCCGACGTCGAGCCGGTCGCCCTCCCGGAGACCCGCCGCACCACCAGGAAGCAGCGCAGGAAGCACCAGCGCCAGCTCCGCCGGCGCCGTCGTCTCAGCGTCCTGCTCGTCCTGTCCGCGGTGGCGGGGGCCATCGGCCTGGCAGGAGCGTTCTGGCCTGGCCAGGGCGGCGGCGGGGCCGGCGACGACCGCGCTCGGGCCGGGTCGCCTCGCCAGGCCGCTCTTCCGGCACCGGGCCCGGTCCTGCTGGCCCAGCAGAAGGGCTCGGGCCCGGCTGTGTCGCTCACCGTCCTCGTCCCTGCCGCCAACGGCAAGGGAGGCTCCCTCGTTCTCATTCCGCCGGGCACGATGACCGAGGTGGTCGCCCTCGGCCTCGAGCCCGTGGGCCGCTCACTGGACCTCGGTGGGCCGTCCCGACTCCAGGCCACCGTCGAGAACCTCCTGGGCGCCAGCCTCGGGGAGGTCTCGGTGCTGGACGACGACGGCATCACCTCCATGCTGCGCCCGGTCGGCCCGCTGACCGTCCGCCTGGGCCAGCCGGTCGAGGAGGTCGACAAGTCGGGCCGGGTCGAGGTGCTCTTCCAGGCCGGGCCGAACCGGCTGGAGCCCGACGCAGTGGCCGGCTTCTTGTCGGCCAAGGGCCGCGGCAACGACCTCGAGCGCCTGGCTCGCCACCAGGCCTTCTGGGATGCCTGGCTCGCCGCCCTCCAGTCGCAGCCGGCGGCCGCCCCCACGCAGCCGGCGGCACTGGCAACGGCCTTCTCCGCTCTGGTGAGCGGGCCGGTTCGGACCCGGGTGGTGCCGGTGGAGAGCTTCGGCACCTCGCCCGAGGACGGCGAGTTGTACAAGGTGCGGCCGGCCGAGCTGACCCGCATGGTGGCGGCGTCTTTCCCGACCGTGGCCGAGCAGGGGACCCAGTCCCGGCCGCGGGTTCAGATCCTCAACGGCACCGGCGCCGTGGGCCTCGCCGACTCGGTCCGCGCCCGCCTCGGCGCCCCGTTCGACGTCCGGCTGACGGGCAACGCCGGCAACTTCAACCACGACAAGACCGAGATCGTCTTCTATGCCCGGAGCAAGCAGGCCATGGCCGAGAAGGTGCGTAAGGCTCTAGGCGTGGGAAACTTGGTGTTCAGCCGCCGCCCGCTCGACGTGGTCGACGTCACCATCGTTGTGGGAAAGGACTTTCAACCCTGAGCATGCATGAACAGATCAGAGAGCTCGTGGCCGCGGCAGCGATGGCGGCGGCGGCCAAGAAGGGGGAGGACGTGGTGGTGCTGGAGGTGGGCCAGATCCTGGCCATCACCGACGCCTTCGTCATCACCCACGGCGCCAACACGCGCCAGGTGCGCACCATCGCCGAGGAGGTGGAGGAGAAGGTGGGCGCCGCCGGCGGCCCCAGGCCCCTCAGGGTCGAAGGGCTGGACGACGCCCGCTGGGTGCTCCTCGACTACGGCGACTTCGTCGTCCACGTGTTCCTCGACGAGGTGCGCCGCTTCTACGACCTCGAACGGCTCTGGTCCGACGCCCCCCGCGTCGAATGGGAGGCCGGTGCCGGCGCCGCCAACGCGGCGGCTACGGCCACCGCCAACTGAGGCGCCCGAACTGGTCAAGAAAGAGGAAGCTGCCTTTCACGACCGGGGGTGACCATGCTCTTCGAGAACCGTGCGGATGCAGGACGTCGTCTCGCCGCGCAACTGCAGCACTTGCGGGGCGAAGGCCCGGTGGTCGTCGGCCTCCCGCGGGGTGGCGTTCCCGTCGCCTACGAAGTGGCACACGCGCTGGGGGCACCGCTGGACGTCATCGTGGTGCGCAAGCTGGGCGTGCCGTTCCAGCCCGAGCTGGCCATGGGGGCCATCGGTGAGGACGGCGTGCGGATCGTGGATCCTGACGTGCTTCGCATGGTGCGGGTGTCGCCTCCCGAGCTGGCCGCCGTGGAGGCGCGTGAGCGCAGCGAGCTGGAGCGGCGCGCTCGCCGCTTCCGGGGTGGGCTCGCCCGGGTCCCGTTGGAGGGCCGGACGGCCGTCATCGTCGATGATGGCGTCGCCACCGGGTCGACGGCCCGGGCCGCCTGCCAGGTCGCACGTGAGCACGGAGCCGCCCGCGTGGTCTTGGCGGTGCCTGTGGCTCCGCCGGGCTGGTCGGCACGGGTAGGCTCGGGCGCCGACGAACTGGTCTGTCTCGCGACGCCCGAGCCGTTCTATGCAGTAGGGCAGTTCTACGCGGACTTCACCGAGACCTCTGACCAGGAGGTCCTCACGTGCATCCGGAGCGCGCAGTGACAAAGTGCGTGCTACTGCGGCCGTATGATCGGATCATGTCTCACGCCTCAGACGATGTCGTTCAAGTCGCGGAGACCTTCGCGGCGGTGGCTCGGACGCTGTCCGAGGACTCTGGCGAGGTGCAGGGTGCCCTGGACAAGATCGTCCACTTGGCCGTGGATTCCCTGGACGCGTGCGAGTTCGCAGGGATCTCCTTGGTGGAGAAGGGGAAGTTCAGCTCCCCGGCTTCCAGCAACGACATTCCGAACAAGGTCGACACGATCCAGTCCGAGACCGGCGAGGGCCCCTGCATCGACGCCATAAAGGAGCATGAGGTGTTCAAGACAGGCGACCTCAGGAGCGAGAAGCGTTGGCCTCGGTTCTCGACACGGGCATTCGAAGAAACGGGTATCAGCAGCATCTTGTCGATCCGGCTGTTCGTAGAGCAGGACACCATGGGATCGCTCAACCTGTACTCCACGGCCTGTGACGCGTTCGATGACAGCGACGTGGCCCTGGGGACGGTGTTCGGCGTTCACGCCGCGGTGGCCATGTCCGCCGCACGTCGGGAGGAGAGCCTCGAGCAGAAGGCCGAGAGCCGTGACGTGATCGGGAGAGCGAAGGGGATTCTCATGGCTCGCTCGGGTGCCACCGACGACGAAGCGTTCGAGATGCTCAAGGCTGCCTCTCAGCGGATGAACGTGAAGCTTCGCGACATCGCACAGCGAGTTGCGGAGCAGGCGCCGCCGCCTCCGGCTCCCTAGGTGGGCTTCGACACGAGCAGGATGAGCGATACGATCTGCCGGCCCTCCACGTGTCGCGGTATTCGTGGTCATCTTTCCGCCCCGTGGGCGACAGGTTGGCGTAAGGTACACAGCGCAGAAGGGACCGACGCACGATCTGGTGCCGCGCGCCCCTCCGCTCCAACTCATGATGCGGATACTGCTCGTTGAAGACGACCAAGTGCAGCGAAAGCTGCTCAGCGCCGCGCTGGCCAAAGCGCTGGCCAAGGATGCCCACACGGTCGAACATGCTGATCGGTTGTCACGAGCGCTCGTCCTGTTACACCAGGAGCACTTCGACCTAGTCCTGTTGGACCTCGGGCTGCCCGACTCCGACGGCTTCGACACCCTCAGGATCACCAGGGCCGAGGCGCCCGACACGGCCATCATCGTGCTGACGGGCGAAGACGACGACGCGCTCGGTGCCCGGGTGGTGAGGGAAGGCGCTCAGGACTTCCTGACCAAGGGGACGTTCCCGATCGGGAGCCTCGGGCGTTCCATCAGCTACGCGATAGAACGGCACCGCCATCTTCAGGACCTGAGGCGAGTCGCCCTGCTCGACGAGCTCACGGGGCTGTTCAACCGCCGCGGCTTCCTCGCGCTGTCCTGGCACCAACTGAAGGTGGCGTCGAGAACCAAGTGCCCCACGACGATGCTCTTCTTCGACGTCGACGGAATGAAGACGATCAACGACACGCTGGGCCACAAGCACGGTGACGCCGCGCTCGTCGCCGTGGCCGAGATCCTGCGGGCCGGGTTCCGGGAGTCTGACATCGTGGGTCGGGTCGGCGGAGACGAGTTCTGTGCCCTCTTGATCGACGACCGTCGCGAGCTCGATCCGTTGACTCGGGTGCGTTCGTGCCTCGAGACTCTCAACGCTGGCGACCGCCGACCCTACCGGTTCTCGGTCAGCATGGGTGCCGTGCGCTACGACCCTGATCATCCGTGCTCGGTCGAGGAGCTCATGGAGCGAGCCGACAGGGCCATGTACTGCGACAAGCAAGGCAAGCAGGGGTCCCTGATCCCCGGGTCGCGACCTCCGGTGGTATCGGTTCCTCGCCCCACGTAGCAGGCCTGCACTCGTGATCCATTTCACATGACTACCGGTCCATTTGGCCCGTGAAGGGAGCTACAATTGGCCTGCAGCCCTGTCCCACAAGCGCTCACGGTTGATCGTCGCACCGGTGTCACCTCTGGGCTGAGGGGGCAAGCCCTCGCTTGCGTTCTTGGAGCCGCGTCCAATCGCGGGGGTGGCCAAGTGTCAGAACCGAGATCAACTGCAGCCAGGATCTCTCCACCGGTGTCGCTCGCCAGGCTTGGGGAGGTCATCGCCGAATCGCGGGTGCCCATCGTGGTGTGCAGCCTCCCCGATCTATGGGTCCTGCTGGCCAACGATGCCGCCGCGGACTTGTTCTGCCGTCCTCAAAGCGACATCCTGGGCCGGCGCGCCAGTGAGATCTGGGCGGGAGGCGCTGTAGGGATGTCGGAGACGGCGTTGTCGGCACTCGGGGCGGGAGCCATAGAGAGCTTCCGGGCACGGCGCGAGATCGCAACCCCGGCGGGCTCGGTGAAGGTGTGGCTCTGGGCACGTGCCGTCGAGCTCGACGAAGGCCCGGTAGGCGTGGGCGTCGTGCTGTCCGAGGCCGAGGGCAGAGCCGCAGGCCGCCTGATCGGTGACTACTTCGGGATGGATGCGATCGATGTCGCCGTCGGCACCATCGGCCCGGCAGGGCGTGTGGGCCCGGCCGCGCCAGGGGGAGAGGTCCCGGCCAACAGGTCGGAGGCCGACCGCTTTGCCGACCTCGAGCGCCAGGTACTTCAGATCGCCGCTGAGCTCCATTCCGTCAGCCTGGTGCGTCGAGATCCATCCGCCGTCCACGAGAGCCGGGAGCCGGCCCTGGACCACCTCTCCCCGCGTCAGCGTGAGATCGTCGAGCGCCTGCTTCGCGGAGAACGGATACCGACCATTGCGGAAGCGATGTACCTGAGCCCCAGCACGGTGCGAAACCATCTGTCGAACGTGTTCCGGCGGCTGGGTGTCAACTCACAAGCCGAGCTGCTGGCGAGGTTGCGTTCTGAAGCCCCCGGTTCGTGATCGGAAGGATCTGCGGTTCAAGATCGTGAGGCTGCCGCCGCGTCGAGCGCGGGCCGAAACTGGGTAGTGGAGGCGGCTCCGGAGCGAAGCTCCCGAGCGCGAAGTGCCTCCCGCACTGTCCGGACGAGCGCATCGGCCTGGAACGGCTTCTCCACCAGCCACGGCTTCTCGCCGAGGCGCAACTCCGGCAGGAGCCTATCGGTGAAACCCGAGATGAACACCACCTCGAGGTCCGGGTGACTCCGGGCCAACTTCTGCGCGAGGTCGATCCCGCCCATCTCCGGCATGACCACATCCGTAACCAGTACGTCGACCATCCCGAGCTCGTCATCCACGACCGCCAGTGCCTCCACGCCGTTGGAGGCGGTGAGCACGTGATAGCCGGCGTGCGTCAGGATGTCAGAGGTAAGGCTGCGGACCTCCTCTTCGTCCTCCACGAGGAGGACGCTTCGAGAGCGGTTGTCGGACGAGCTGGCGGGGCCGACACCGCCACTTTCCAGGACCCCCGGTGTGGCGACGGCAGGAATGATGACAGTGAACTCAGTGCCCTCGCCCGGGCGGCTTTGGACTTGGACATGGCCGTTTACGCCTGCGACGATCCCGTACACGCTGGCCAAGCCCAAGCCGGTGCCTTTCCCCTGGGGCTTGGTGGTGAAGAATGGCTCGAAGCAGGCGGCCGCCGTCTCTGCGTCCATGCCCAGGCCGGTGTCGGCCACAGTGAGCACGGCGTACTCTCCACGAGGCACGCCGCCCCAGGTCTCGGCGTCGCCGCCATCGATCACCACCCGGGAGGTGGCAATGAGAAGGGACCCGCCGGCGGGCATCGCATCCCGGGCGTTCACGGCCAAGTTCAGGACCAACTGGTCGAACTCCGAGCGCTCGATGGTGGCGTACCCAGCAGCAGGGTCGGTCCTCGCCTCCAGCGAGATGTCCTTGCCGAGCGTGCGCGACAGCAGCTCGTGCACCGACAACACTGCCTCGTTCAGGTCCAGGACCGTCCGTGTGGCGACACGTTTCCGGCTGAAGGTCAGCAATCTGCTGGTCAACGCCGCCGCCCGCTCGGCCGCCGTCCTGATCGCCTCCAACCCCGAGCGGACCTCGGCGTCCTCATCTACCAGGTCCAGGAGTAGCACGCTGTAGTTGAGGACGATGGTCAACAGGTTGTTGAAGTCATGCGCGACGCCGCCTGCCAGCCGACCCACCGCTTCGAGCTTCTGGGCCTGAAGGAGTTGGTTCTCGAGTGACTTGCGAAAAGTGACATCGGCGGCGAGCAGGATGGCGCCTGTTACGTCGCCGGCCCCGTTCCGCAGGGCACCGGCGGACACCTCGAGCTGAACTTGGCCTTTTTCACCTTCGGACCCCGAGATGCGCTCGCCGGCAATCTGCTCTCCCCCCGTGACCCGAGTGAACAGCTCTGAAAGCACCGGATGCTCACGCAGGTCGAGAGGCGCATCGCCGGGAGAGCCGCCCGCAAAGGCCGACTCGGCGGCGGGATTGCACAGCGTGGCGTGTCCACTCACATCCACCTCGACAATGGCCAGAGGAGCCGCCTCGACGAGCTGGCGGAACCTCTCCTCACTGGCCCGCAGATGGTCCTCGGCTTGTCGACGATCGCTCACGTCCGAAGAGGTGCCGATGACCGCCACCAGCGCACCGGAGTCGTCGAAGGCAGCTGTGGTGGTGACGGCTGCCGGGAAGCGAGATCCGTCGCGCCGGCACATCCAGAACTCCCCGGACCAGCTCTCGCCCGTCGTGAGCTCCCTCATGATCTCGGCTGCCGAGTCGATGGCTTCGGGTGAGATTATCGTGACGATCGGCTGACCCAGGATCTCCTTGGCCCTCCAGCCGTAGAGCCGCTCGGCCGCGCTGTTCCAGTAGATGATGACTCCCTGCGGGTCGGTGGCGATGACCGCGTGGGCCACAGCGTCGAGGAGGCCGGCCTGGAAGCGAAGGGACTCTTCTGTTTTCTTCCGTTCCGTGACGTCCTCGAGCGTGCCGTGAGGGCCGTTTTGGGCATCGCCGACGGCCGGGGAGCTCCGGGAATGGACCCAACGGATCGAGCCGTCGTTGACGATCACACGGTATTGCAGGTCGATGGAACCGCCATGCGTGATCGTCTCGACCGCAGCATCGAAGATAGACTTGTCCTTTGGGTGCACCATCTCGCGCAACGTCCCCAAAGTCGGAGCACCCGCTCGAGGATCCATGGCCATGATCCGGTAGAGCTCGTCCGACCACAACAGCCGTGACGTCTTCAGGTCCTGCGCCCAACTGCCGATGTGCGTCAGCTCCTGGGCCTCGTTGAGCTGACGGGCCACTGCCCGCAGCTCTGACTCCACCTGCTTCTGCTCGATGATGGTGAGGCTGTACCGGATGAGGACCAGCACACTGAGTGTGATCAGTGACAGCACCATGAACCGATCCGGCTGAGACCCCGCCGCTATGCTTGTGGCGGTTACGCCGGCGACGAGACCGGCAGGCGCATAGGGCATCAACAATGGCCAAAGCGGATTGGTGTCAGTACTATCGCGGCCCCGTTCGGCACTGGGTGGTACTCGAGCGGCCACGGCAACGAACAGGAAGCTGAGCAGCCAACCCACGTCCATGACGTGGCCGGTGTGGTACTGGCCGTCTGCCAGGAGGTAGGCGTACGCCGTGTTGGTCATACAGAGGATCAAGATCCCCGATCCGACCAGCAGAAGTGAGAACTGTTCGCGGCGACAGCGGGCGAAAACGGCGATCACGAGACAGGCGACGACGGCTGTTCCTCCTGGGTAAGCGAGGGCAAGGCTCTTCGCCAATGTGCCGTCGTAGTCGGCGTGCCACGTGGTCTGGAGGGCAGAGAACCAGCTCAGGCAGGCGAAGGAGGCGGCGATCAGGAACCCGTCCAGGATCGTCCGCAGGCGGGACGCCGTTGTGGGCATGTGTGCGAACCGGAGAACTCCCCAACCCGCGAGCGGTATCGCCAGGACGAACCCCAGGTCCCCCGGGGAGGGAAAGGGCGTCGCCCGGCCGAGCACGTCCTGGTAGAGCACCCAGACCCCTTGTCCAGCCACCCAGGACAAGTACGAGAGGCCGAGGAATGTCCAGGCGCTGCGGTCACGGCCGGGGGTGCGGCGGCCTCGGCTGAAGCACGAAACTGCAGTTACGGCAGCCGCGCCCAGCAGAGCAAGATCGTCGAAAGCCTTTGTGACTGCCGGTCCACCGAGCTCGAGATTGGTCCAGGCGGTGAAAACGAAGATCGAGAACGCGGCCCAGAGCAGCGTGGGTTTGAGGCGCTGGTCGGGAGGACGACCACCGAGGATCACCATGTGTGGCCGACGGATGCGCCCAACTTGATCCGACGCGATTTCTGCACCCTCTCCACAGAGCAATATCGGCTTCGCAGGGGTGAGGTTGAGACGTCCGAGGGAGTTCGTGTCATCAGAGCCTTTCCTGTGTCTCAGTAGGCCCGCCGCAACTTGCTACCCCGGCTGACAGGGTCCCGCAGTACTTGCAGCGAATGACGCAGTCCTCGGCCACGAGGTAGGCGCCTCTGCGTGCGCAGCTCTCGCATAGTCGGTACGCGGACCCGCGGTATTTGTTCGTCGGCCGTGCAGTAACCGGCTCCGTCGCGGTGAGTGCCAGTAGTTCCGCCGTGCAGCTGAGGCCGAGCTTCTTTGCGCTGGCGTTCAGGCGGTCTCGCACAGCCGTGGTGCTGACCCCAAGGTCCTGCGCGGCGCGCTGAAGCGACGGTGACGACGTCACCGCTTTCAACACCTCCTGCTGGCGCGGTGGGAGGTATGACACGTCGAGGATCGCAGTTCGGCGTGCGCCGCCATGGTCGGCACCCGTGGCGAAGGGCTCGCTGGGAGCAGCCGGGTCGAGTGGAGTAGTTGGCTCCGCCAGGATGACTCGTGCCATCGGAAGTCCCCTCTTGCTTGCCTCAACAGGCACTGCCGCAAGTTGCGACATGCCTGTTCACTCGGCTGCTGTGCAGTCGACACTGAGCCGGCCGCCCACGACGGGCGCACCTTTCGTGGTAGTGCATTGGCACCTGCGGCTTACCGGCGCCGGAGTATTCCCTTTCGCTGAGCGGTCATCACCGCCTCCAGCTTCGAGTGGGCTTCCAGCTTCCGAAGGATCAGCTGCACGTGGTTCCTGATGGTGTTCACACTGAGGTGCAGGCTCTCGGCGACCACACGATTGGTGCAGCCCTCGGACAGGAGCCTCAGGATCTCCATCTCCCGGTCAGACAGCTCCTTGCCGAGCTTGCTACCGCTTCCTCCCATCCGGCTCAGGGCATGAATCAAGACGTCCGCGGGGAAGGCGGCCTCGCCGGCGTGTACCTGTCGAACCGCGCCGACGAGCTCAGCGAACGCGCTGGTCTTGCGCACGTAACCCGCGCAGCCAGCCTCGATGGCCGCGGCCAGCACCGAGTCGTCGGCCCACCCGGTCAGGAGCACCACGTTCACGTGCGGGTAGCAGTCACGGAGCCAGCCGGCCACCGCGGTCCCTGTTGAGTCGGGAAGGTCCTGGTCCAGCACGACTACGTCCGGCTGCTGGGTTTCCACCGACTGACGAGCTGCCGCGCCGGTACTGGCAACACCTGTCACGGCAATGTCCGGCTGCGCGTTCAGCATGCGCACGAGGCTCTCCGACACCATGGCATGGTCCTCCACTACTAAGACGTGGATCTCGCCCTGCCGTGTCATCGGGAGCCCGCCATCGGCGCAGTGTGTGAAGAGCCCATGGTCAAGGACAGTGTCAAGACGGGACATTAAACGCACACAGGATCCCTCCACCAGAGACCGACGGGGCACTTTGTCCCTCGAACGGTGCAATCTGTCTATCGGGCAGTAGGCGTCCAGGGGCGAGACTTGAGGCATGGAGAGGGCTCTGTCGCGCTTCGGCAAAGTGGAGCGGCGGCGCCACCGCCACCGCGTCCAGGAAGGAGCCGCTGTGCGGGTAGTCAGTGCTGGAGAGGAGCCGTCGAGTCATCTGGCCGGCGACAGCGGTCCGTACCTAGGCGGCCCCCCTGGCGACGTCCGGCTTCAGGCCGCGCTCCTCGACGCGGTCGGGCAGGCCGTGATGGCCACCGATCCAGCCGGGGTGGTCATCTACTGGAACCGGGCGGCTGAGCGGCATTACGGCTGGTCGAGTACCCAGGCCGTTGGCCAAAGAGTAGGCGACCTCATCGCCTCGGAGGAGTCGATTGATCAGACCGAGGCCATCCGCGAAGCGGTAGGTCGAGGCGAGACCTGGTCTGGCCAGTACATGGTGACGGATCGTGACGGCCACCGCTTTCCTGTCTACGCGACAATAACGCCGGTCTTCGGCGCCGACGGCAGTGTGGTCGCCATCATCGGGGTGTCTACCGACGTCAGCGAGCTGGACGCCGGCAGGGAGGCCCAGTTCGAGGGTGAGCGCGTTCGGCGAGCGGCCGAGACGCGTTTCGAGATCGGTTTCGAGCAGGCGGCAGTGGGGGCCGTGATCGCTGATCTCGAGGGGTACCCGGTACGGGTCAATCCGGCGTACTGCACCCTGCTCGGGCGGCCGGCCGACTTGTTGGTAGGGCGCCGGTGGACCGATTCGTACCACCCTGAAGAGGCGCCGCTGCGTCCAGCGATGATGGCTCGAGTGGCCGCCGGTCACGATACGTACGAGGACGAGCGGCGCTTCCTCCGGCCCGACGGAAGCCTCGTGTGGGGACGTTGCCAGGCTGTGCTCGTACGGGATGGGGCTGGTGACCCGCTGTACTTCTTCATTCAGGTGCAGGACATCACCGAACGCAAGCTGGCAGAACAGGAGCTGGGCCATCAGCTGGCCCACGACTCCCTCACCGGCCTGCCGAACCGGACGCTGCTCGCCGACCGTCTGGTGTACGGGCTGGCCGGCGCCCAGCGACGTGACTCCAAGCTCGGCGTGTTCTTCCTCGACATCGACCACCTCAAGGCGGTCAACGACACCTTCGGCCACGCCTTCGGCGACGCGCTACTACGGCACACGGCCGACCGGATAGCCGGAGCCATCCGTCCCGGTGACACGGTGGCCCGCTTCAGCGGCGACGAGTTCGTGGTGGTCTGTGACGACGTAGGCGCGGCCGAGGCAGAGGACATCGCCACGCGGGTCTTGCATGCACTCGGTGAGCCCTGCGTCGCCGACGGCCACGCGGTTACCGTCTCCGCCAGCATCGGCGTAGTGCTCAGTGACGCCTCGGCCACGCCGGGCAGCGTGTTGCAGGACGCGGGTGCGGCCATGAACCGGGCCAAGGAGCGCGGCCGGGGCCGCGTCGAGCTCTTCGACGAGTTACTTCGGGCGAAGTCGGCCAGCCGCTTGTCCACGACGTTGGAGCTGCGCCAGGCTCTCGAGCAGGACGAGTTCGTCGTCTACTACCAGCCAATCGTCGATGTGGCCACAGGGGCGGTGGTGAGCGCCGAGGCGCTCCTGCGGTGGCAGCACCCCGACCGCGGAATGGTGTCCCCACTCGATTTCATCCCGCTGGCCGAGGAGAGCGGCCTCATCGTCCCGATCGGTGCATGGGTCCTCGATCAGGCTTGTAGGCAGCTGGCCGAATGGCAGCGAAGCCACCCGGACATGTCCGTGGCCGTGAACCTCTCGGTACGCCAGGCGTCGGACCCGGGAGTCACCGAGCTCCTCGCCGATGTACTGAAGCGAACGGGAGTGGCTCCAGGCGGCGTATGCCTCGAGTTGACCGAGAGCCTGCTCATGGACGACGTCGACTACTTCGGAAGGACGCTGGCGCTTCTCAAGACCTTGGGCGTGAGGTTGTCGATCGACGACTTCGGGACCGGGTACTCGTCGCTCAGCTACCTCAAGCGCTTCCCGTTCGACGCGGTGAAGGTGGACCGCGCCTTCGTCGACGGGTTGGGCACCGATGCGCACGACACTGCCCTGGTGGCGGCCATCGTGGCCATGGCCGGCGCCCTCGACCTCGGGGTGGTGGCCGAGGGTGTCGAGACGGCGGAGCAGCTCGACCATCTCCGGGCTCTTCACTGCCAGCGGGCCCAGGGCTTCCACATCGCCAAACCGATGCCGGAGGACGCCATGATCCGGTTCCTGGCCGATTCGGGTAGCCGCCTCGCAGCGGGAACCGGTGCACGAGCGTGAACAGGCCTGACAGTGCCATTCAGCCGCTCTGGCGACGTTTGACCAGAAATCTCCAGGAGGATCCCATGTCCGTTTCCGCAATGCCAAGTCCTGACAGCGTCGATCCGGGGGTGCTGCTGACCTTCCTGGCCCAGGTGAAGTCCGGTGACTTCACCGCCCGGATGCCCCTTGAATGGACAGGCATGGCCGGCAAGGTAGCCGATGGCCTGAACGACGTGATCATCGCCAACCAGGTGCTCGAGGCGGAGCTTCAGCGTGTCAGTCAGGCGGTGGGCAGGGAAGGCAAGCTGTCACAGCGTGTGGCGCTCGGCGGCGCGACCCGGAGCTGGTCCGGGAGCGCCGAGTCGGTCAACAGCCTCATCGAGGCTCTGGTCCGGCCGACGACGGAGATGCAGCGGGTCGTCGGTGCGGTGGCCGATGGTGACCTCAGCAAGAAGGTGACGGCTGAGGTCCACGGCGAGATGCTGGACCTGAAGAACACGATCAACGCCATGGTCGACCAGCTCAACCGGTTCGTCTCCGAGCTGACGCGGGTCGCCCGTGAGGTTGGCACCGAGGGCAAGCTCGGGCAGGCGGCAGCGGTGACCATCGAGGTCGGGGGCGTCTGGAAGGAGCTCACCGACAACGTCAACCTGATGGCCGGGAACCTCACCGGTCAGGTGCGCAACATCGCCGAGGTCACCACCGCGGTGGCCAACGGCGACCTGAGCAAGAAGATCTCCATCGACGTCAAGGGTGAGTTCCTCGAGCTCAAGAACACGGTGAACGCCATGGTCGACCAGCTCAATGCCTTCGCCAGCGAGGTGACCCGGGTGGCCCGCGAGGTAGGGGTGGAGGGCAAGCTGGGGGGCCAGGCTCAGTCGAAGGAGGTCAGTGGCGTCTGGAAGAGCCTCACCGACAACGTCAACCAGCTCGCCGCCAACCTCACCAACCAGGTGCGGGCCATCTCGGAGGTGGCCACCGCGGTCACCGAGGGTGACCTGACCCGCCAGGTGAGCGTCGAGGCAAGCGGGGAGGTCGCCGTCCTCAAGGACAAGCTCAACGAGATGATCCGCAACCTCCGCGAGACCACCGACCAGAACATCGAGCAGGACTGGTTGAAGACGAACAGGGAGCGCTTCACCCGCATGCTCCAGGGCCAGCGCGATCTCGCCGAGGTCGCCAGCATGATCCTCTGCGAGCTGGCTCCGCTGGTCTCAGCACAGCACGGCGTCTTCTATGCGATGGCCAACCCTTCAGAGGGCGACCCGGTGCTTCGGCTGCAAGCCGGGTACGGCAACGAGGAGCGAAGGAACCTGGCGGTCTCCTTCCGTCTGGGCGAGGGCCTGGTCGGGCAGTGCGCCAAGGAGCAGAAGCGCATCCTGCTCACCGAGGTGCCCGGTGATTACGTGAGGATCAACTCCGGGCTCGGGTCCTCCCCTCCTCTGAACATCATCGTCCTGCCGGTCCTGTTCGAAGGGTCGGTCCGGGCCGTAGTGGAGCTGGCCTCCTTCTCCAGGTTCAGCCCGGCCCATCAGGCATTCCTGGAGCAGATCACCGAGAGCATCGGCCTCGTCCTCAACACCATCGAGACGAACACGATGACGGAGAACCTCCTGAAGCAGTCGCAGTCCCAGGCCCAAGAGATGCGGGCCCAGCAGGAAGAGCTACGGGGCTCGAACGAGGGTCTTGCTCTCTCCTCGACGTACAAGTCCGAGTTCATCGCCAACATGTCCCACGAGCTGCGCACGCCGCTCAACAGCCTTCTCATCCTCGCCGAGCAGCTCGAGGCCAACCCTGACGACAACATGACCGATACCCAGGTGAAGTACGCCAGCGTCATCCGCTCCTCGGGCAACGATCTCCTGAGCCTTCTCAACAACATCCTCGACCTGGCAAAGGCCGAGTCCGGCACGGTGACGGTGGAGCTCAGCGACCTCTCCATGGGGCAGTTGCGCACCGCCCTTCTCCGCGAGTTCGGCCACGTCGCCGAAGCAAAGGGCATCCGCTATTCCGTCGACCTTGCTCCCGGCGCTCCGGAGGGCATCCTCACCGATCCTCAGCGCCTGCGCCAGATCCTCACGAACCTCCTCGCCAACGCCTTCAAGTTCACCGAGCAGGGAGATGTCCACCTCACCATCGGGCTGGCCGACCGGGGATGGAACCCCGGGATCGACTCGCTGGCCAGGGCGTCCGCGGTCGTGGCCCTCGCTGTCACCGACACAGGGATAGGCATCCAGCCGGACCAGCAGAAGCGGATATTCGAGCCTTTTGCCCAGGGAGACGGCACGACCGCCCGCCTCTACGGGGGGACCGGCCTCGGCCTCTCCATCAGCCGGGAGCTGGTTGGCCTCCTCGGGGGCGAGCTCGTCGTGGTGAGCGCACCCGGCCGCGGCAGCACGTTCACCGTGTACCTGCCTGCGGGCGGGCCCGAAGCAGCAACGACGGCTGTTCGCGCCAGCCTGCCGCGGGCTTCCAGCTCCCCGGGCCCGGGAACGGCACTGTCCCCGCGGAAGCCTGCCGCCGTCGTCGCTGATCAGCGGGCGGCGATGAACCAGAGCGAGCGGGACTTCCAGGGGACGAAGGTCCTGGTGGTCGACGACGATTTCCGGAACATCTTCGCCATGACCGCGCTGCTCGAGCGTGGGCGCGCGGAGGTGACCACCGCCGAGAGCGGGATCGAGGCCATCGCCATCCTGGAGCGGGTGCCCGACATCGACATCGTCCTGATGGACATCATGATGCCGGTCATGGACGGCTACGCCACGATCCAGGCCATCCGGAGCAACGAGCGGTTCAAGTCCCTGCCCATCGTCGCCGTCACCGGCAAGGTCATGCCCGGCGAGCGCCAGCGGTGCCTCGACGCCGGGGCCAACGACTTCGTCCCCAAGCCGGTCGACACGGCCGAGCTCATCGCCGTGCTCACTCCTTGGCTACCGGCCGTCAGGGCTCTCCCGTGAACACCTCCCGACGCTTCGGTCGGCAGCATGCCGAGGGCGCGCCGGCACAGGTCTCGGTGCTGGTGGTCGACGACAACGCCTCCAAGCGCCTCGCCATTCAGGCGGTGCTGGCGCCGCTGGGATACTGCGTCGTGGAGGCTGACTCCGGCGAAGCCGCCTTGCGCTGTGTGATGGACCAGGACTTCGCCGTCATCCTGCTCGACGTCTGCATGCCCCTGATGGACGGGTTCGAGACCGCAGCCCTGATCAGGCTGCGGCGCCAGTCCGAGATGACGCCGATCATCTTCATAACCGCCTTCGCCAGCGACGAGATCCAGCATGCCGACCGCTACGCCGAGGGCGCCGTCGACTTCATGTTGGCCCCGGTCCCGCCGGACGAGCTCCGGGCCAAGGTGTCGGTCTTCGCCAACCTCTTCATCAAGGCGCAGTTGCTGGCCGCCCGCGCCCGGGAGGTGCAGGCGTCGGCTGACCAGCTGCAGCTGCTGACCGATGCCGCTCCCATCGGCATCTTCCAGACCGACGCGGAGAACCGGTACGTCTACACCAACCCCCGCTGGTCCGAGGTGACAGGCATATCGGCCGAGGACGCGACCGGGCGACCCTGGGACACCATCATCGACGCCACCCAACGAGCCGAGCTCGGAGCCGAGATGGGCCGCGAGGCCTCCGACCGGACGGAGCTGAGCCACCGCTTCGAGCTGACGCCATCGGGAATGGCCCCTCGGGTCGTGCTGGTCACCTCGAAGTCCATCCCCGACGGTGACGGAGGTACCGCCGGCTGGGTGGGCACGTTGGCCGACGTCACCGCCGAGGCGGGGGCCGAGGCGGCGGTGGCCGAGGCGCGTGATGTGGCCACCGAGGCCTCCCGGCTGAAGTCGGATTTCCTCGCCAACATGAGCCACGAGATCCGCACGCCGATGAACGGCGTCATCGGGATGACAGACCTCCTGCTCGAGACGAACCTCGACCCGAAACAACGCGACTACGCCCAGACGGTGCGAAACTCCGGCGAGGCCCTCATGGCGATCATCGGCGACATCCTCGACTTCTCCAAGGTGGAGGCGGGCAAGCTGGAGATCGAGAGCATCGAGTTCAGCGTGCGGACCATCGTCGAAGACATCGTCGACCTGCTGGCCGTCCCCGCCCAGGCCAAGGGGCTCGAGTTGGTTGCCCTGGTCTCCCGCGAGGTGCCAGCCGCGGTGCGCGGGGACCCGGGCCGGGTGCGCCAGGTCCTGACCAACCTCATCGGGAACGCCGTCAAGTTCACCGAGGCCGGAGAGGTGGTCCTGCGGGTCACCGCCGGCGAGGACGCTGAGGTCGGGGTCGTACTGCGGTTCGAGGTGACCGATACGGGAGACGGCATAGAGGCAGAGAAGCTCCAGCTCGTGTTCCAACCATTCGTCCAGGCCGACACGTCCACGTCGCGCAAGTACGGCGGCACCGGCCTGGGGCTGGCGATCAGCGGCCAGCTGGTCGCCCTGATGAACGGCGAGTGCGGGGTGTCCAGCCGGATCGGCGAGGGCAGCACCTTCTGGTTCACGATCTGCGTAGGGGTGGCCACGGCCCGGGGGATGCCGTCCCTCTCGTCGCCGGACCCCGATCTGCTCGGCGTTGCCGTCCTCGTCGTCGACGACGGCGGCGCGCAGCGCGAAGTGCTCTGCGAGCACCTCGCCAACTGGGGCATGAGCGTGAGGACGGCCGACTCCGCTCCCGCCGCGCTGGCCGCGCTGCGGACGGCGGCCATGGATGGCCAGGCCTTCGCCGTCGCCCTGGTCGACCTGTCCATGACCGGGATGGACGGCTCGAGCCTCGTGAACGCCATCGTCGACGATCCCGGGGTGATGGCGAGTGCGGTGGTCATGACGGGCCTGCGCCAGTCCGCCGGCCCGGAGACGGAGGTCCCGGGCGTGTCCGCATCGTTGTCCAAGCCGGTCCACCTCGACGATCTTCACAAGTGCATGCTCATGGCGGTCGGACCGGTGGTGGACGCCGACGAGCCCGTCTTCGAACCGGTGGTGGCGCTCTCCCGTTCGGTCGACAGCGAGATCGGGGTGGGACGCCTGCTCCTGGCCGAGGACAACGCCATCAACCAGAAGGTGGCTGTGGACATGTTGTCCAGCGCCGGGTACCTGGTGGACACCGTCCCCGATGGGGCGGCGGCAGTGCGGGCGGCTGCCGCCTTTTCTTACGACGCCATCTTGATGGACTGCCAGATGCCGGGGCTGAACGGCTACGAGGCCACGGCGGCCATCCGGCTTCACGAAGCCGCCGGCCGTCACACGCCGATCATCGCCCTCACCGCCGGTGCCCGCCAGGAGGATCGCCAGCGCTGCCTCGCCGCGGGAATGGACCACTACCTGTCCAAGCCGGTCAGCAAGGACCTTCTGCTGGCTCTCGTGGCCGACTCGGTCATGAACGGGCCGGCCCTGTCCGAGCTGGTGGACCAGTTCGTCCAGGAGACCGAGCCCCGCCTGGCCGAGCTCCGGAGCGCCCTCGACGCCGGTGACGCTGCCTCTGTGGGCGCCATCGCCCAGAGCATCAGGACCAGCGGAGGCCAACTCGGCGGAAGGCGGCTGGCCCTGTCCTGCAGCCGCCTCGAGAGGAAGGCCGCCTCCGGCTGCCTTCCGGACGGCCCCACCGAGCTCCGGGAGGTCGAGTTCGACTACGAGGAGCTGTGCCGTACGATGACCCAGCACCTGTCGGCGCAGCCGAACAAGCTCGGCTGAGCCGGCGTCAGGAGGGATGCTTCGCTTGCACGACGATGAAGGAGCTCGGATCGGAGCGGTGAGAGACTGCGGCATCCTCGACTCGCCGCCCGAGGAGGCCTTCGATCGGATAACCGCCCTGGCGGCGCGCCTGTTCGACGTCCCGCTCGCCGCCGTCAGCATCGTCGACACCGACCGCATCTGGTTCAAGTCCCACTACGGCCTGCCGGCCATCGCCGAGACTCCCCGCGAGGGGGGGCTGTGCGGATCGGCGGTCCTGCAGACTGGACCCTGGGTCCTCACCGATGCGACCAACGATGCCGCGGCGGTGGAGAACGCACTCGTCGCCGGGAGCCCCGGGGTGAGGTTCTACGCCGGTGTGCCCCTCTTCACGCCGGGCGGCCACAACGTCGGCACCCTTTGTGTGATGGGCACCGAGCCGCGGGAGGTGACTCCAGCCGAGATGGCCCACCTGACGGATCTGGCCTTCCTCGTCATGTACCAGCTCGAAGCTCGACTGCTTACCCGACGAGCCGTGGCCACCGCAACTGAAGGGTTCCGGGCGAAAGCCGAGGCACTGGCGATACGAACCGAGTCGGCGAGTGAAGCCGCCCGCGTGCTGGCGGAGACCTTGGCGGCCGACGCGGCCGCGGCCGCGGAGGCCTTCCGGGTCATGGCCCAGACCTTGGCGGCCGAGACGGAGGCGACCGCGGCGGCGCTCCGGGTGACCGCTGAGACCTTGGCCGCCCGCACCGCGTCGGCCACCGAGGCCTCGCGGGTGATGGCCGAGACGTTGGCCGCGGAAACGGCCGCTGAGGTGGCGGTGCTCCGGGTGACCGCCGAGACGTTGGCCGCCCGCACCGCGTCGGCCACCGAAGCGACGCGCGTCACGGCGGAGACGCTCGCGACCAAGACCGCGTCGGCCACCGAAGCGACGCGGGTGATGGCGGAGACGCTGGCGCTGGAGACGGCTTCGGCCACGGAGGCCTCGCGGGTGACGGCGGAGACGCTCGCGGTGCGAACGAACAACGCCAGGGAAGCGTCGCAGGTGAGAACCCAGGCATTGACAGCCGAAGTGGCCGAAGCCGTAGAGGCCTCCCAGCACAAGTCGGAGTTCCTGTCCAACATGAGCCACGAGATCCGGACTCCCATGAATGGCGTGCTCGGCATGACCGAGCTCCTGCAGGCGACGGACCTGAGCTCCGAGCAACGCGAGTACGCAGACGCCATCTACCGTTCGTCCGAGAGTCTCCTGTCGGTCATCAACGACGTCCTCGACTTCTCCAGGATCGAAGCGGGTCAGGTCGAGCTCGAGATCGCCGACTTCGACGTGCGAGCAGTTGTCGAGGGCGCAATCGAGGTCCTGGCCGAGCCGGCGCGCGCCAAGGGGCTCGAGCTGATCAGTGAGATCACACCTCACCTGCCGTCGCTGCTGCGGGGAGACGGCGGGCGAGTTCGCCAGATCTTGATCAACCTCATCGGGAACGCCGTCAAGTTCACGCAGCAGGGCGGGGTGGTCGTGCGCGTCGGTCTGGTCCGCCCATCGGAGGACACGCGGCAGAAGGTCCTCGTCGAGGTCGTCGATACCGGCATCGGCATCGCCCCCGCCAACCAGGCGAGGGTATTTTCCACTTTCGCTCAGGCCGACGCCTCCACGACCCGCGTCTACGGCGGCACGGGTCTGGGATTGGCCATCTCCGAGCAGCTCGTCCAGCTCATGGGCGGCGAGATTGGCGTGTCCAGCGTCGAGGGATCGGGCAGCACGTTCTGGTTCACCTTCTGTGCCGATCCAGCGGCAGTCGACACCCCGAGCAATAGGTCGGCAGGCGTCGACTCGACCACCATGCCGACATCGTCATCGGAGGGCATTACAGATGTCGGCCTCGACATCCTCGTCGTGGAGGACAATCCCATCAACCAACAGGTCGCCGTTCGCATGCTCCAGAGCGAAGGTCACCGTGCCGATGTCGCCGCGAACGGGGAAGAGGCCCTCGACGCCGTGTCCCGCAACCGCTACGCGGCGATACTCATGGACTGCCAGATGCCGATCATGGACGGCTACCAGACCACCCGGGCCATCCGGGACCTCCCGGCGCCGCATGGGCAGATTCCGATCATCGCCATGACCGCAGGCGCCAGCCTCGATGACCGCGACCGGTGCCTCGCGGCCGGGATGGACGACTACATCTCCAAGCCGATCCGGCGTAGGGACCTGATGGCGGTCGTCACCCGCTCCACGGGTCGAGAAGGTCCCGCCGGCCGAGACCCCGCTCCCTCGGGAGAGAGGGTCCCCGATCTCCCGGCGACAGGTTCAGCAGCCGCCCTCGATCCCTCGATGATCTTCGACTTGAAGGTCCTCGACTCGCAAGGAGGGCGCATCTCCCAGCTCGTGCAGTCGTTCCTGGCCCACGTCGCCACCGGCGTCGAGGAACTGCGTGGTGGCGTGGAGCGGGGGGACGGGCCGCTCGTCGCCAGCATCTGTCATCGGTTGCAGGGCAGCAGCGCGGCATTCGGCGCCTCGAAGATGGCCGATCTGTTCGCTGAGCTCGAGGGTTCGGTCAGCACGGGCGCCCTCGAACACCCACCTGACATCCTGCGACGGCTGGACGCGGAGCTTGCGCGCATCGAACCCGCGCTCACCGCCGCGTTCCCGGTCGCCCCTGACTGAACGAGTTGTGGGCGGGCGATCTACAACACAGCGTAAGGCCGCCGTGCCCCCGTGTGGGCTGACCCGGTAGAGGCGTGCTTCGCCGTTCACGCCGAACAGGCTCGCCGCGCTGAGCGCGGCGAGCCTCGGTTCGGCTATTTGTGGGGTTGAGCCCGATCCGGGCGACTCTGGGTCTCAGACGAGTGACGTGGTCACTGTGCCGGAGTAGGCGCCGGCGAGGGCACCGGCCGGCATGCTGACGTCGAGGGTCGGGTTCCACGAGGCGGTGTTGTTGCCGGACACCGCGGTGGCGGTCGCCACGGCGGTCGCGGTCGTCGTGAGCGCCTTCGAGGTGACAGCGGCGACGGTGTTGGTACCGGTCTCGGTCACGGTGCCGTTGGTGTAGGCCACCCCGTCAGAGACGGACAGGCCCGCACCGGTGAAGGTGGTGGATGCGGCGGACGTCACCCAGCCGGCGGTGCCGCCGCGGGCGTCGTTCACGGCAACTGTGCCGAGGGTGCCGGTGATCGTGTTGGCCGCCACTCCCGACGCCTCGTTGGTGAGGGCCGCGGTGGCGCCGACACTGAGGGTGAGATCGCCGCCGGTGAGGCTGAAGGTTGCGGCGGTGTCGTCGGCGGAAGCCGGCGGAGCTGCACCTACGGCCAAGGTGGCGGCGGTGGCGAGGACGATGAGGGGCTTGCGGAGGTTCATTGGGGGATCCTTTTGGTTGGTGGGGGTCGGTCGACTCCCGTCTGCTCATGGCCACTAACGGTGGCCGGGGCCGGTGTATGTAGCCGCGTTGAGAGAGCGTTGAGAACAGATCTTGACGGAGCGGGTCGATCAAGGAGGCACGAGGCACCGCACCCGGCGTGTCGAACGACTCAGTCAGGAACCACTCATGAGAAGGTCAATTTCTTTCAGCGCCGCCGCCGCCGCCGCGCTCGCCCTCGGCCTGGCCGCGGCACCAGCATCGGCCGAACCGACGAGCGCGACCGTCTCGGTCACGGGAGGCGCATTGATCATCACCGTGCCTGCCGACGCAGGAAGCCTCGGCACCCGGGCCAACACGGTCGCCGGTGGGACGATCAGCGGGCCGCTCGGCCAGGTTCAGGTCAACGACGCTCGCAGTGCTGCCGCCGGCTCGGGCTGGGTCGCCAGCGTTATCTCGACGGCCTTCACTCCGCCATCGGGGCCGGCCATCGCGGCCAGCGCCGTCGGCTACGACGCCGGAGCGATCGTGAAGGTCGGCACCGCCACCTACACCGCCAACAACCCGCCCAACCTGACCGGCGTCGCCCCGGCGGTCACCGCCACCGGCATCACGGGCGACAACTCGGCCACCTGGAACCCGACGATCAACGTCGCCGTTCCCGGAGGCATGGCCGCCAACGTCTACTCGGCGACGATCACCCATTCCGTTGTCTAGCCGGACGAGGTTCAGGCGGGCGCCGGGCCACATCCGGCGCCTCGCCCTCATCGTCTTCGCCATCATCGCCGTGGCAGCAGCAACACCGGGAACGGCCACAGCCCAGGACGGGCCAGGCGGCATCGGCCTCCGGCTGGTCGAGGCTCCCGTCGCGGCCAAGGACGATCCGCGGGCCCGCATCTACATCGTCGACCACCTCGCCCCCGGCGCCGTCATCGAGAGGGGCGTCGAAATGTCGAACTCCACGTCCTCGAACCACCAGGTCTCCCTTTACCCGTCCGCCGCCACCATCGAGGACGGCGTCTTCGTCGGCGCCGAAGGCAACACCGCGAACGACCTCTCCAGGTGGACCACCGTCACCCCCGGCACCGTGGACATCGCAGCCGGCGACAAACTGACGGCGGTCGTCAGGATCGCCGTCCCCGACGACGCCGCACCCGGCGAGCAATACGGTGTCGTGTGGGCCGAGACAAGATCCGACCCCGCGACCGGCGGTGTCACGCAGGTGAGCCGCGTCGGCATCCGCCTGTACGTGTCAGTCGGACCTGGCGGTGCCCCCGCCCCTGACTTCACCGTGGAAGCCCTCACTCCCGGCCGGTCAGCCCAGGGAGAGCCCATGGTCGCCGCAACCGTCCGCAACACCGGCGGCCGAGCCCTCGACGTCACCGGCACGCTCATGATGTCCAACGGTCCCGGCGGGCTCAGCGCCGGCCCCTTTCCCGCCGAGCTCAACACCACCCTCGCCGTCGGCGACACCCAGAAGATCACGATCACCTTGGACGAGCGCCTGCCCGCGGGCCCCTGGGATGCAGTCGTGGCCCTCCAAAGCGGTGTCACGGAACGGCGGGGCCAGGCAACCATCACCTTCCCCGCGGCAGGCGAAGCCGCCGCCGTCGTGACCTCTACGGATTCGAACCGGGCTTGGCCCTTCATCGGCGGAACTGCGGCGGCGGGCCTGGTCCTCGGCCTCACCGGCGTGCGTCACGCCCGCAGGGTTCGGCGCCGGCGCATCACCTCACGCCCCGCAGTCTTCCCCGTTTAGCTGCATGTCCCTGCGGCGACGCCGGAAGCGACCCATCCTGGTAGAATCTTCCCAGACTGGGAGCGAGATGGATCCATACGTGGAACCGCGCCGATCGCCTCGGCTGGGGCAGGTCGGACAGTGAGCGGGGAACGGCCGCGGTCGACTCCACTCGTCCTCGTTGTCGAAGACGAAGAGGACGTACGGGCGCTCATCGTCCGGACGCTCGTGATCGACGGCTGCCGCGTCGCGGAGGCAGCGAGCGCGGCCGAGGCGCGTGCCCAACTCTCCAAAGATACGCCGGATGTCGTCGTGCTCGATCTCGGGCTTCCCGACAGCAGCGGCCTCGATCTGCTGCGCAAGCTCGTCAGCATCTCGGTGCCAGTTGTCGTGGTCACCGGGCGCGGGGGAGGGATCGATCGCGTGCACGGTCTCGAGCTCGGCGCGGCCGATTACATGGTCAAGCCGTTCTTCACCCAGGAGCTCGTCATCCGGGTACGGCGTGCGGCCGACAGGGCACATTCGAGCAGCTCCCTGACGCTCCACGGCGGTGGCCTCGCCATAGACACCGACAGCCGGGAGGTCCTCGTCGAGGGGAGACCGGTAGCCCTCACCGACCGCGAGTTCGACCTCCTCGCGTACATGGCTTCGAGACCCCGCACGGTCTTCTCCCGCGACGACCTCCTACGCGACGTCTGGCAGTCCTCGGCTGATTGGCAGAGCTCAGCCACGGTGACCGAACACATCCACCGGTTGCGCAGCAAGCTCGAAGCCGATCCGAGCCAACCGACCTTGATCGTGACCGTGGGGAAGTCGGGGTACCGGTTCGACCCGCGCCACGACTGAAGGCCGCGGCCAACTTTCCTGTCGGCCTAGGCCGGGAGATCACCGCCAGTCGACACGAACGAACACGTGCCATCCGATCCATAGCCACCCGGCTTGCAACAGCACCCGGAGCGGCCAGCGACGAAGTACCGCAGCCAGCACCTCCTCGAAAGTGGCCAACCGCCGCGTGCGCCGGGCGACCAGCTCCAGGCCCAAGCCGATGACAACGACGAGGACGTAGCCGGCAACCGTGACGAGCCGTGTCATCGGCGGGCCAGCTCCAGCATGGCCATGAGCCAGAGGATGAAAGCCGCGGCTCTGGCTGGATGGGAGTCGAGCAGCGCGTTGGTCAGGGAGCTGAGCGTGGGATGGTCAGCTCGGGGATGCTGCACGTACGCCAGCACTTCCCAGGCGACGGCGACGGCAGCCAGCGCGGCCCACGCTCCGGCCCCCGGCGCGGGTGGCGCCGCTCGTGCGGGGCCCCGTCTCGCCCGGCCGGCGAGGCTCACCCCTATGCCGGGCAGGAGGACGACGGCCGTTGCCACGCCGGAGAACGGCGGAAGTGAGACGACCCACCAGGCATAGGCAAGAACGACCACCCATACTGCGCTCCGGCGGCCGAATCCGCGCCGGGCAGCCCACGCCTCCGGAGTACCGTTGGTCCCAGCGCGCCCATGGTCCATCGATTTCTTGCCGACGTCGTCATGTTCGTGCACTTGGCCTTCATCCTGTTCGTCGCCGCGGGCGCGCTGCTGACATGGGCTTGGCCCAGAATGGCATGGGCCCACCTCCCGGCGCTGGCGTGGGGCGTCGGGACAGTGACCATCGGCTTCCCGTGCCCGCTGACCAGCCTCGAGAAGGCGCTCGAGCGCCGGGGCAGTGGCAATTCCTACGACGGCGGCTTCGTCGACCATTACCTGGAGGACGTGATCTTTCCGGGGGAGTACAACTCAGCCCTTCGTGCGCTCGCCGCCGTAGTCATTGTCTTCGGCTACTCCGGGCTCCTGCGCCGTGGGCGCCAGCCTGCACTAAGTGCGCAAAGACGCCATTGTCGCCCTCACCGGGCCTTGGTAAAGTTGTCCCAGACATCAGCGGCCGATGTTCCCGGTTGAGTAGCCAGCCTCGTGAAGGATCATTGATCGGCGGTCTTTCGGAGGTTGAGCCATCTCTGTGCAGGAGCATTCATTCCGCCGCCAGGAAGTAAGGGGCTTCAGCGACTTCTCCCTCACCTTCGCTCGCGACAGCGAGGCCGTCGTCGTGGGCGTGGTCGGTGAGCTCGACTGCGCCTCCGGTCCGACGCTGGAGGACCGTCTGGGGGACCTGATCGAGAATCAGGGGAACCGGACCGTTGTGATCGACCTGACCAACATGACCTTCGTCGACTCCAGCGGCCTTTCAGTGCTCGTCGGCGCCTACCGTCGCCTGCGAGAACGTGGCGGAGATCTCTCGCTGCGATGCCCCTCACGCTCCACGCGAAAGGTATTTCAGATCACCGGCCTGGACCGGGTGCTGCCCATCGACGAGCGCTAGCGACTCTCGGGTCGCAAGCAAAGCTTGCTCCCCGATCAGCAAGGTGCTTCGGGCGACCGGCGAAGCCGGCTCGCCCTCCACCGTTCCTCTTTGAGGCATCCGAAACTTGCGTCCGGAGTACACAACTTTCGGGCAGCCCCTGAGATTCCCGCATGGGGCGGTCGTGGGCGAAGGTGATACCCGCCACTGGTTCGGCAAATCCGGGACAAGTGGTCATGGTCGAATGTGGTGGACGAGGTCGAGGGGCCCAACACTGGCGATGCGGCGACGTTGAACAGCGCGAGGTGTGGGAGCCCAGGACATGGGGTAGCGCCAGTCAGGACGAAAGGAGGCAGCATGGACCGCGACAAGCTTGTCGAGCTGCTGAACCAGGACCTTCAGACCGAGTTCCAGTCGATCGTGCAGTACGTGCAGCACACGGCCATCATCAAGGGGCCGGAGTTCATCAGCACCATCGAGGAGCTGCGGGCGCATCTCGGCCAGGAGCTGGAGCATGCGCTGATCCTGGCCGAGCAGGTTGACTTCCTCGGGGGGACTCCGACGGTTGAGGTGCCGGCGGTCCAGAGTGAATCGGATTCCAGGCGGGCGCTGGAGCTCGACCTGGAGCTCGAGACCAACCAGTTGGAGCGTTACCGGGAGCGGGTCGAGCAGACGATCGCCATGGGTCTACCGGACGTGGCCGAGGCGCTGCGTCCCCTGCTTCAACAGACCCAGGACCACGTCCGGGACCTGCAGACGGCGCTGGGAACCTGACTCGGGGGTGACAGGCTTCGTGCCGGTCACCTGATCTCGATGCGCCGCGGACGTTCACTGGCCGGCTTGGGAACCCGGATGGTGAGCACCCCTTCGTCGAGGTGGGCCTCCACGCCGTCCTCCTCCACCTCTCCGGGCAGAACCACCTCGTAGTGGAACTGGCCCACGACCCGCTCCCGGCGCCGGAGGATGCCGACCCGCTCGCGCTCCTTGCGCTCTCCGGTGACGCTCAGCCTCCGGCCGGCGATCTCGATGTCGACGTCGTCCCTCTTGAGGCCAGGCAGCTCCACCTCGATGGTGTAGGCGTCGCTGGTCTCCTCGATGTCTGCCAGCGGGGTGAAGCCCTCGCCCAGGAGGCTCGGGAGCTGGCTCCAGGAATCCAGGTAGTGGCCCAGCTGGCGGTTCAGGCGGTCCAGCTCGCCGATCGGGTCCTGCCGGGAGACCCCGGCCGCTTCCTTCCCATTGCTGCGTCGCACGGGCAGTGCCATGGTCATTCGCCCTCCTTGTAGTAGTCGTCTCCGATGTCTCGCGTGGGTGCCGCGGTCGCGGCCCGGCGCCGGCCGGTCGGGGTGGGCCGGCGCCGGGCCGCCGCTGACTCTGTTGATCAGGCGGCGGCGGACTCGGTCTCGATGGCCTTGGAGCTGCCGCCCGAGGTGATCTGCACCTTGCGGGGCTTGGCCTGCTCGGCCACCGGGACGGTGAGGGTCAGCACGCCGTTTTCGTAGCTCGCTTCGATGTGGTCGGCATCGAGGGCCTCACCGAGGAACAGCTGGCGGCTGAAGCTGCCCTGCGGCCGCTCCGAGGCCAGCACCTGGTACCCCTCACCCGGCTCCCACTGGCGCTGGGCGGAGACTGTCATCACGTTCTTCTCGACGGTGAGGTCGATGCTCGAGGCATCCACACCAGGCAGGTCGAAGTGCACGATGAACTGCTCGCCCTGGCGGTAGGCGTCCATGGGCATGATCGCCGGACGGGCGCCGCCGCCGAGCACCTGCTGGGTGAGGCGGTCGAGCTCACGGAACGGATCGGATCGCATCAGCATCAGGTACCACCTCCTGTTGTGTCGATGTTGATCTGGTCCCCGGAGTGTTCCGGATTCGGCAAAGTTGACGACTCGCCCCGCCGGTTTATTCCCAGTTTCGGGGAGAAATTTGCCCGGGCCGCGAGATCACTCGCCACTCGTGGGGTGATGTGGCGAGCGTCGGTCAGAAGAGGCCACGGAACCGGCTCCAGGCGCGGCGGGGGGCGTCGACGAGCTCGCTCGCCCGGCGGACCACGACATTGCTGTCGCCCGTGGCGAGGAACCAGAGCTGGTCCAGCGTGTGGGGACCGATGGCGACCAGGTCGGCGAACGGCAGCTCGTCGCCGGACCTCCTGGCGAACGCCGCGGTCAGGGCCGAGGTTCGGCCGACACCTCCGCCACAGTGCACGTAGACGGGGCCCGGCGCGCCTTCGACCAGCCTGGCAAACCTTGCCACCTGGTTCGTCGACGGTACGTGGCCGTCCGCGATGGGAAGCCACACGTAGGCGACGCCGAGCGACTCGAGGAGCTTCGGGTCGTCCTTCCTGGGGTCGTCCGCGGCCCCGGTGCGGAGGTCGACGACGAGCCGCACGCCCCGCTCCGCCAGCACCCGGTAAGCCTCGGCCTCCGGCTGGCCGCCCGCCCACAACCGATCGTCGACCATGCGAAAGTTCGGTACGTCGTCCATGGGGCTCCGCGGGTCGTCGCCGGCGACTCGGGCGGCGAGAACGCCGGCCAACACCAGCGCCTGGACCACCATGACGAGTACGACGTAGGCGACGGCAACCCGAACACCCCACCGACGCCACCGCGGTCGCTGGCCGCGGCTCTCCGCCGCCGCCTCTGACCGAACTGGTTCGGGGAGCGGGCTCGACGACCTAGGAGGGCTCGCCTCTTCGCACGACCGGCGGGGACGGGCCAGGGCGCGGAACGACCGGCTCTGGCGGGTGGGCTCGGCCTCTAGTCGTGGTTGCCCTCTCAACAGGACCAGTATCTATCCCGTTGCCGGAACGACATACCGCGTTGATGGCCAGCAGAGGCTGCCCTGCCGTGGCCATCGGAAGTGTCCCAGGTTGCGTTGAGCATCGGTGCGGCGATCGAGGATCTCATAGCATTGGGTGCGCGAGGAACAACGGGCACTGTCGATGACGGCTCAGGTGTTGGCGCGGGCCATTGCCCGGAGCCGGGCGACCCGAGGGTGCATGGTCGGGCCGCGGAGGGCGATGACCTGGCGTTCGACGTAGTCGAGGTCGATTGACGTTCCGGCGACGAACAACTGGCGGATGTCGACCCAGTCCTTGTCACGGTTGAACGACAGCTTGAACACGACGAGGTCCTCGGCGCTGAGAAAGGGCAGCCGTCGGGGCGGCGAGCCGAACGGGAAGCGACGGACCCGACGGGCAACCTCGGCGTAGTGCTCATCAACGGAGAAGAACAGGTCGGCGACTTCCCCGTGGTGACCGAGTAGGCGCATGCCTGCGACGGGCGCTCGCGTCGTGTCGTCCGGATCGGGGCGAAGGCCGAGCGGGCTGAGGTTCTCGATGACCGCCGGAGCGTCGTCCAAGGGAACGAACAAGTTCACATCGACGTCGATGGTGCCGCGCGGCTCGGCGTAGTAGTTCAGCGCGAGGGCGCCACCGAACGCATGGGGAACCCTGCGGCCGGCGAAGTGGTCGTGGAGAGCGACGACGAGGCCGGCGACGCTCACCGCTGGCGGGTTGTGTCCGCGAGTTCGAGGACAGCATTGATGGCTCTCACACGATGGGCCATGGGGGTGTGAGCGGTGATGGTCGGCGCCTCGTCGCTGGGGTCGCCGGGCTCGGCGGCGGGCAGGTCGTCGTCGGGGAACCACCCCGCCGCCGGCAGCGGGCAGTACAGGACCCGGGTGCCGTCGGCGGCCGCCAACTGGTAGCCGCAGGCGACGAGCAGCTTGTTCAGCGTGTTCGCGTTTGGAATTCGCCGGTTGCGCTCATAGGCGGACAGGTTCGGCTGGGAGATACCGACGGTGCGGGCGAGCTGGTCCTGGGTGAGGCCCTTCGACTCGCGCACCGCGCGGATGAACGTTCCGTACATGACCTTGACCCTAGCATATGCAACTCGATATGGAGGTTGAGAATATCCCTGGGCGCTTGCGGTAGGGAGCAGCCGATTACTCGCACCCCACGCCATCGTTGTCCCGATCGAGGTGTGGGGCATAGCCAGGATCTCCACGACGAACAGGTGCCGCGCCGGCGTTGCGCGCTTCCGTGCAGTTGGCGTAGTACGTGGTGGGGGCCTCAGCCGGTGGAGGGCTTGTCTGGGGCGGCAGGGTGGCCCTGGTGGTGACCGGTGCCCTGGTGATCACCACCGCTGCTGTGGTCGGCGGTGCGGTGGCGGCGGGCAGCGTTGTCGCCACAGTGGTTGGTACCGTAGGCAGCGGCGACTCTTCGGTCAGCTCTTGAGTGGTGGTGGTCTCCTCGGGGATCTCGACGGTGGTGGTTTCGTCACCGCAGGCGGCGAGGAGGAGGGCTGAGGCGACCAGGACGGTGGATGAGCGAAGAGCCATTCCCACTCATTGCCGCTGAGCCCGGTGGCGTTACGAGTCACCGCCTGCCCTCGACCGGCGGCTAACGCCAGCCCCTCCGTCAGATGGCGACGCCGTAAGGAGGTCACATCGAGGTGGAACTCGAGACCGAGAACGCTCGCCAGCCGGACAACCACGTCCGATACCCACTCCCTTGATCGAGCCGTCACCCCCGCCGCGGGGGATGTAACTTCGTGGTGTGGCTGGCGATGCCCCTGACCTTCGGAACGATCCGGTCATCGTGGTGACCAACCCCGACGAGGACAGCTCGCCGAACGCGTTCCGCGCGTTCATCGACGAGGTGCTCGCTAGTCCCGAACCCGAACTCGACAGCATCGGCGCCGCCGAAGCGATCCGCGAACTGCGCGTCGACGCCGACGCGTGAGCGCCGTCGTCATCGACGCCTCCGCCGGCGCCGAGATCGTCGCGGACACCCGCCGGGGTCGCGCCCTGGCTCGGCTCGTGCCTGCCGGCGCCGAGGGCTGGGTTCCCGAACACTTCTACGCCGAGGTGCTCGGCGTGCTCCGCCGCAGGTTCCTCATCGAGAAGGCCGTCACTGAAGAGCAGGCCACCGCCGCTGTGGCCCGACTCGGGCGCTGGCCACTCCACCACGCCTCCATCGCGCCGCTACTAGACGCCGCCTGGGCCTACCGCCACAACATGACCGTCGCTGACGCCCTCTACGTTGCGCTTGCCGAGCACCTCGGCACCGACTTCCTCACCGACGACCACAAACTTGACGGACCCACCTTCCCCCGCTACCTCAACGCGCTCCGCCTGCCGGCCCGGCCCTGACTTCGGTCCGAGCGCCACAGCTCAGCGCACCACTAGAGCCACAGATCCCCTGGGCGCCGCCGTGGGCGGCCTCGCCGGCCGCCGTAGAGGCTTCCGTGCCAACGCTGCCGGCTTCATACCGAGCTGCGCTCACTACGCCGGGCGTCGGTTTCGTCAGCCCAAGAATTGTCGAGAGCCCGACTTCGATGCCGGGTGCACCACGGCTGCACCACAAGAAACGAGCGCTCTTGTGGTGCAGATGTGGTGCAGATGTTGCAGAGCGAGAACCATTCTCGCTCTGCAACCCTGTCACCTGGGGTTTGGGTGGAGGTAGCGCAGGCTCTTTCGAACCTGACCCACCCGGCAGCGGAAATGCTGGAACGCTGGCAGAGGCTCGAACCGCTAAGGGATCAGTCGCGGTGACCCGACGAGTGGGAACTTCCGAGAGGTCAACACGGTCCTGAGCACCATCGAAAACTGTACCCCGGGTGGGGAGCCAGGAGAGCAGCTTGGCGATGCCGCCTGTGCATCAGCGTCCCACCAGAAGGGGCGGCCTGTGCCACTGCGGCAGATGCAATCAAAGAGTCGTACAGGTCTTGTTGACATGAGACGCGGTATTCCCAGACCAGAGGTTCACACAAGCACCGGGACCGGCTGGCGGAAACGGATCGCCGAAGTCGTTCAGGTCCCAATAACCACTTGCGGTTCCGGCTTTATGGTTGTCGTTGCCGGCACACTCAGCAAGGGTTCCTGACATGTTGTCGTTGAGGAAGTTCAATCCAACACCAGCGTAGATGCCGTTGCCTTGGTTGCCACAGACGACATTGTGGTCAATCCGGTTAGAGCCAGCGGTATCAAAGAGACGGATGCCGTCACCCTTACGACCCTCACGTTCCTCGCGATAAACGTATCCGGTGACAGCTGGTGGCACTGCCGTTCCATTGTCGGTGAGGATGTTGTTTGCGATCACGTTATCGCTAGCGTGTGGAAAAACTGCTATACCATCAAGTCCGTTTCGCTCAACGATATTGTCCCTGACCACGTTGTTGTCCGCATTCGGTTCAAGCCGAATCCCGGTAGCTTCGTAGTAGTAGAAGGATGCACCGGCGGGTGTACACTTCACTGGCCATTGGTTGTCGCTGACGACGTTGGCGTGGATCTGGTTTCCCCTGGACGAACCGATGAGGCTGATGCCACCCATAGTGCCATTTCCGGTGATGATACTGTTCCTGATGGTGTTATTGCTGGATTCTTCGATTACTACTCCCTCACCGTAACCGCCTCGGCCGGGATAACCGGCGAAATCATAGAGAGAACATGGATCGCCTTGATTCTTCTGGATCTTGATTCCGTCAATAGTGTTGCCGCCTTCGCCATCACCTCCGTACATTTTCACGCCGATGTCACAGAATCTGACCACTCCCGTTTTTGCGATGCTGGAGTCAACAATCGTGATGCCGGTTCCCCAGATCCGGATCCCCCATCCATCTCCGGATGCCCCGTCCTGGCAGGAGATCTCACGTCCGTTGAGGTCTAAGGTGTATCTGTTGCCGGCCAGATTGACCGCGTTCAAGCTGCAATTCGTGATGTTCCCGGAGAGCTTATAGACCCGTCCCGGCGTTCCGGTGTGAGTATTTCCACAGGCGAGGGTGAGTGGCACCGGCGGCTGCGGCGGTGGTGGCGGCGGCGGGGGCAAAGGCAATGTGCCGACGTGCTGTGTCGCTGCCGGCACGGATTCAGCCCCCGTTTCCACGATTGTCGCTGTTTGACCATACGTGCCAGTGGCACTGAAGGTGTGAGAGAAGGTAAAGGTCGAGGTCGAGGAGCCTTGTGGAATGCTCCTGGTCTCCGAGGCGCCGTCCCCGTACTCCATCTTGAGCGTCGTCGTACGGGTGGTGTCCTGTCCTGCTTTTACTGTCCAGCTCGCGGAAGAGCTGGTCGTTTGGGCAGGAGGGGTGATGACGACCGGTTCAGGCCCTGAGTAGGCGGCGACATTGCGTGCCTCCTCCGGTCTGGTGGTCTCACCCCAGAGGTGGTACGACTTTCCGTCCGGAAACTGTTTTCCGAACTCCCAGTCGAATCCGAGGGTCGCACTGTACTCGGATACAACACCGAGCGTGAAGGTGTTGAACACGGTTGCTGCGGCCTCGTAGCGGTTGGTGACACCGGAGTGCTTGTGCGCAGAAGTTTGAGATGAGAAATCTGCCATTTTCTCAGGGCTCTTGTGCCTTAGGTACTGTGCAGGACCGTCGTAGGACGAGTGGTCGCCCTCAGGTGATGCATCCTCTCCGAAGCCTAAAACGGGCGTGGTCGCGCGAATGCGCCTAGTCACGATTTGGCCGGAGCCGCAGTCGATGGGGTACGCCGGCGGAGTCGAATCAGGTCCAGGATAGTAGGCCACCAGCTTCTCGTACTCGAACTTTTGTTGCCAGACGCGGCCATGGCGCCCGGATCGGGTCGCAGTATTGCTCGCACCCTTATCTTCGCTGTGCCGCTGCGCGCCCGACACCTTCCATGCGGAGCCGCTCGCACTGAATCCCACGTCAAGAGTGGAGCTGGCGTTGAACGTGTTGGAAAGCTTGGCGGTCATATCGTCCCAGGAATGCAGCTCAGCGAAGTCGGTGTACTGGTAGTCAAGACCCTCGCGAGCCTCGTACCCGCATGGCTGTGGCCCGCTGGCCGTTTGCGATGGCTCGAGGGGGACCTGCTCCATGGACAACTCGATCGGCGGCACCGGAATAAAGCTACCGTCCGCCAGCGTCAGCGGTGTTGCGTACGACATCCAGTAGGCGGAGTCGGCAGTGGCGGGCGCAACGGCCGTGACCACCACGTTCACCGTGCCGGAGTTGCCCGCCGCTAGGTCGGTGGCCAGTGTGCTGAGAGGCACGTCAAGGCCGAACAGCCCGTCCGGAGTTGAGAGGCCTTGTGCGAGGACGAGCATTGGCGTGGGTATGGTGGGCGTCGCTTCCTTTCGCTCAGCTGTGACCATGATGTTCGTGATGCCGGGGGTCGAGCCGTCGGGCATCTTGGCCGATCCCACGAGGGTATGTAGCCCTTCCAAGGCCCCTACATCCGCACTTGCCACGGTTGGAACCGAAACCAGTGGCTGCAACGTGATGGCAGCCAGGGACAAAATCTTCCAGCTCATACGCACGACAACATCCTCCTCCAGGTACGGAACGAACCTTTAGTACGCTCCGGTAGTAGTGAAATTTCAATGGACCTTCGGCGTCGAACCCGTCATAAAGCAGGCGGTGGCCCCCTATGGACCACTCTTGGCGTAGATACGTTTACCCTCGAAAGACTGTGAAAGGGTCCGACCTCCGACTTTCGCGGTAACCTTAAAGCCCGCAGTCTCGAATCGTCCGGGTTTGGTCATGTGGTACTCGGCCACAAGGAACCAGTCCTGCGCAGAAACTCCACCTCCAGGAGGGGCGGGAAAACATCGAGCCTCCGGCGGGCAACGTGGGTCCAAGATGACATCAGTAACAGGATGGAAATGAGGACGGAGGCGCTTAGCCTCTTCATCACCTCTCGTTACTCCCACGTAGTTTCCCTTGTACTCGGAGAAACGGACGGCCCATACTCCGTCGATGACCATGCCGTCCGGTACCCCGAGCATTTCCACCCGGAGCAAATGGACAGGCTGGCGAAGCTTGGGCCTCGGAATGTCGAGACCTGCAAAGAGCGGTTCACCGATCTTCACCGACTTGGCGCCCCACGTGTTGACGGAGTTGAAGGGCACCAAGAACTCTTCCTGCGACCTCTTTCCGCAGGCGGTGAGGAGGATGGCGACTGATATGAGGAGAATCAGTCCTCGATCAACGGCGCGGTTGGGCAAGATGCCGACCGATGCCTCCCAAGGGATCAGCGGGCTATCCGGTGTAGTGACTGGGGCTGGTTCACCAGCCCGCTCTAACGGAATGACAACGCCACACTGATGCTGCTGCATCACAACTCTAGAACGCGGTTGGCCACAGGGTCTGCTGGACTGTCTCGTGTACACAGAGGTGCCGCTCACCTGAACCTCTTGGGGATCTGCTAACCGATTGCTAACAGCAGGAGCCTTTGGTGAACGCTTGTTGGACCCAAGGGCCGTACCCGGTCGCTGAGCATCACTGGCCCCCTGAGGCCGACCGCAGCAGGTGTCTTGAAGCGGCCGCGGGCGGTACGGCGTCAGCCTCGTAGAGGTGGGACCTTCCCGCCGTCTTCTTGGATCAACTTCCCTCACCCCACCGGCCCCCCGTCGCTTACTGAGAAACTTATAGTGTTCAGCGATCTGTGTCAAGTACGACATCAAGATTGCCTAACAGATCGCTTTGGGGCAGAAGGCGCGAGGGCACACACCCGTTCCGGGCTGACCGCCGACTGTCCGTCCGGCGTGGGGCGTGGCACCAAGGGTTCTGACAACCACCATCGTACGGAGCGACTCGCAAAAACCATCCGCCATGTATGCGTATTTCGGGATGCCGCCCATCGTGCGACATGGTGGCCGGGGGTGGACGGCCAATGCCGTTCCCACGCGGCAGGCACCCAGGCGCTCAGTGCCATCCTCACCGCGGTCTAGTCGCACGCAGGCCGCTCCATGGGCGGCGTGATCGGCGGGGTCGATCTTGAGCCTCGCTGCCCTCGCCACCTGTCCCACCCGGTCGCCCCCTTTGAGAATCCTGACGGTACAGGCCGAGTTCCACCGTGTCAAGCAGGACCCTTCGTCTCTGGCCTCATCGTCACTGAGGCGGTGGGCTGGGGCCGGTGGGACCCAGGGACAAGCCGAAGAAAGCCTTGCTGGCGTTCGGCCAACGCGTCCGAGAGGCGCGCCATGACATGGACTGGACTCTGGAGGATCTGGCCGAGGTGTCGGGTCTGCACTGGACCTACGTGGGCCAGGTGGAGAGAGGCCGGCGCAACATCAGCCTGCTCAACATCTTGCGCCTGGCCGAGGCCCTCGACATCAACCCCTCGGAGCTGGTCGACAGGCTGCGCCCGTGAAGGCCGACCGCATCAAGCGGTGGTGGGAGGCGCTTCAGGGTGCCGCGGGTGACCCTGGGCGAGATATGCCGGCGTGGGCGAGCACCAGGGCGGCGACGGTGGCCGCCGCCTCGTCCTGCATGGTGGGCAGCACGTGGGAGTAGGTGTCGAGGGTGGCTATGACGTTGTTGTGGCCGAGACGCTCGCTCACCACCTTGGGCGCCACCTTGGCGGCCAGGGCGGCGGTGGCGTAGCTGTGGCGTATGTCGTGCAGGCGGATGCGGGGCAGGTCGGTCTCGCGCCGTCGCTGCTCGAACCACCGGCTGAACCGACTCGGGTGGATCAGCGAGCCATCGCTGAGGGTAAACACGAGCCCGGTCTCCTGCCACCGACGCCCGAGTGCGGCCCGCTCCGCCTGCTGGGTCCTCAGATGGGAGCGCAAGGCGGTGACGGTGGCCGGATCGAGTGCTACGGGGCGACGCCCCTTGGCCGTCTTGGGCTCTCCGATCACCACCTGGTGGTCGGCGACAGTGAGGTTCTGGACGATGGAGATACGGGCCGCATCGAGGTCCACGTCGACCCAGCGCAGGCCCAGCACCTCGCCGCGACGCATTCCGGTTGTGGCCATCAGCAGCCATGCCGCGTAGAGGCGGTCGTTCGACACGTGGCGAAGGAAGGCCCGCAGCTCATCGGGGCTCCACACCTTCATCTCAACGCGCCGGCGCACCGGAGGGCGGGCGTGGGTGGCGGGGTTGCGGGCCAGGTAGCCCCAGCGAGCCGCGTCGGCCAGGGCCTTGTGAACGATGCCGTGAATGTGGCGCACGCTCTCGGGTGCCAGGCCACCCCGCCCGTCGCGCCGGCCGCCGGCCAGCAACTCGGCGTAGAAGGCGTTGAGCTGGGCGGTGGTCAGCCCTTGAAGGCTCACGTCGCCGAAGGCGGGGCAGATGTGGGCGGTGACGTAGCGGCGAGTCGTCGCCCACGTCGAGGGCCGAAGCCTGGCGGCCACCACCGGGAGCCACTCCTCCATGAGGTATTGACCCAGGGTTAGCTTCGAGGTGGGCACGCCGCCGCTTCGCCGGCGGTGCTGGTCGCGCAGCTCGGCAAAGGCCGCCTCGGCCTCGCGCTTGGTGGCGAAGCCGCCTACGGACTTCTGGCGGCGCTTGCCGTCGGGTCCTGGTCCGAGGTCGAACCACACGTACCAGCTCTTCCCCCGCTTGCGGAAATGCCCCTTCATTAGCCGGCCTCCTCCTCGGAGGCTCCGTCCTCGCCGGGCTCGGGGTCGGCGCCGTCGTGTTCAACATCGGCGCCGGGGCACTGGCCCTCGTCGTCATCTCCCAGGATGAGGCGTGCCACCCGTAGGGCCGCCTCGTCTTGCAGGCTGGGCAACACGTGGGAGTACACGTTCAGCGTGATGGCCACGTTGGTGTGGCCCAGGCGCTCGCTGACCACTTTGGCCGGCACGCCTGCGGCCAGCGCCGCGGTGGCGTGGCTGTGGCGCAGGTCGTGTATCCGCAGGCGGGGCAGCCCGGCCAGGCGGCGGTGGCGGGCAAACCACACGTTGAGGCGGTCGGGATGGATGACTCGCCCGTCGGGCCAGGTGAACACCAGCCCGCTCTCGCACCACGCCGGCCCCGCCGCCCGCCGCTCGGCGTCCTGGGCCTCTCGGTGGTCGGCCAGTGCCGCCGCCGTGGACGGGTCGAGGGCGATGGTGCGGCGGCTGTTGGTCGTCTTGGGCTCGGAGACCACCAGCTCGGGGCCGGCCACCACGACGGCTTGGGTCACCGACAGCCGCCGAGCGTCGAGGTCCAGGTCGGCCCAGCGCAGGCCCACCACCTCGCCCCGGCGCATCCCGGTAGTTACGAACAGCAGCCACGCGGCGTAGAGGCGGTCGCCTTCGACTTGGCGCAAGAAAGCGCCGAGTTGCGCCGCGCTCCAAACGCACAGGTTGGGCCGGGCGAACCTCGGGGGCTCGGCGTCGCGGGCGGGGTTGCGACCCAGGTGGCCAAAGCGCACGGCGTCGCGAAGCGCCGTTCGCAACATCAGGTGCAGCCCGTGGACCGTGCGGGGCGACAGCCCGCCACGGCCGTCGCGCCGGCCGTTGGCCAACAGCTCGGCGTAGAAGGCGTGCAGCTTGGCCGGGGTCAGCTTTTGGAGCTGCACGGCGCCGAGTGCGGGCACGACGTGGTTGGCGATGTTGGTGCGGTTCACCACCCACGTGGAGGGGCGCAGGCTGGCCTTCGACGCCGGCAGCCAGTAGTCGACCAGGTACTCGCCCAGCGTCAGCTTGGAGGCCGGCGCGTAGGTGCCCGAGCGAACCTGGTCGCGCACATCGGCAAAGGCGGCCTCGGCCTCCCGGCGGGTGGCGAAGCCGCCCATCGACTTCTGTCGCCGCCGCCCGTCCGGCCCCGGCCCGACGTCGAGCCACACGTACCACCGCGAGCCTCTCTTGGAGAAGTGTCCCGTCATGGCTGCCGCCCCCTCGCCTGGTTCTGGAAGGCACCGTTCATGCGCTTCTCCGTCCCTGCTCGCCGGCGCGACCCTGGCCGTGCTCTGCGGTGCCGGCCTCGGTGGTGGCCTCGACGCGCACCATGTGCTCCAGGGCGGTGCGCGGTACGCGAAGGCTGCGCCCGAGAGCGATGACGGGCAGGCCCTCTTGGCCCCCGCTGGCCCGCCACACCCGAGCCAGCTCATAGGCCGAGGCTCGCCCGATACGCAACAGGGCGGCGGCCTCCTCCACGGTGAGCAGGTCGGGCAGCTCGGCCAGCGACGGTGGTGGGTGGACCGTGAGGGTGGCAGTGGTGCTCGTGGCTACAGGCGATGGCATATGTCCTCCAGGTCGGTGTTGTCCGGGGTCGATCAGTTGGGGCGCCGATGGCCGCGACGCGTGGGTGTCGTGCTCTCGGTTCGGGGTTGTCGTCATGGTTGGCGTCCTGTCGCTGGTGGTCGGCGGCGGCCCGGTGGTCGCCGTGCCGGGTGTCCCGGCCGTCGACGTTCCAGTGGACCTCGCCTTTAGCCAGACCTTCAAGTGCCGGCGCCGTTGGGCGAACATGGCGGCTGAACGGCGCCGCCTACCCACTGGCGGGGACAGGACGGGCGCCCTGGGCGCCTTCCAGGCGGGCCACGCGCTCGCGCAACTCGACCACCCCGCACTCCACCCGCTCGACGCCGGACTCGATGCGGGCCACCGCCGCTTCGAGGGTGTCGAGGGACTGGCCCACGCTGGCGGCTCGCTCTTGGGTGGCCAGGCGCGCCGAGGACCGGCTGGCAAAGAAGGCGACCATGGCAGCCAGCGTGGGCGGGGTGGAGGCGATGACGGCGACGATCACCAAGGCCCTCACAGCTTGCCTGAACCCAAGCTGCTTCGGCGCTTCTCGAACACCAAAACGTCCTCATGGGCGATGACCTGCTGGGGGCTGCCGGCCCGGCGCGCCCTTCGCACCTCGTGCAGTTGGAAGAACGACGCACGGGGCACGAGCGCCTGGCCCCGCACGCCGGCGAGCAGGGCCACGTTGCGCTCGACCAGCACGAGCCCCGCCGCCCACGCCGCGCCGACCAAGGCGCCGGGCAGGTCAATGAGTGCTCCCTGCCGCCGCCACGGCCGGGCGCTGAGCACCACCACGCCGTCGGGCGCCAGGACCCGACAAGCGGAGGCCAGCATGTCCTCCATGGCCGTGACCAGCGGGCCGACGCCGCGGTGGGCCAGGTTGGCCCGGTCCGCGGAGTAACGGGCGTCGCGCTTGTGGACCTTCGTCGGCTCACAGACCACCCGGCCGTGGGTGGAGGGGCCATAGGGGGGAGAGGTGAGGACGAGTCCCACCTGTCCCACCAGCTCGGCCGGCACCAGCGAGGCGATGTGGCGGCAGTCGCCGATCACCACCTCGGCCTCGCCTGAGGCTCCGTTGGACCGGGCGAAGGCGACGTTGGCCTGGGCCAGGCTCGCCCACCGCGGCTCGTACTCGATCCCAAAGCCGTCGCGCCCGAGATGGGCGGCCTCGACCAAGGTGGTGCCGATGCCGCACATGGGATCGAGGACCACCGCCCCCGGCTCGGTGTAGGTGGCGATGGCGTGGCGAGCGAGGGCGGGCAACATCTTGGCCGGGTGGCACGAGGACTCGGCCAGGTAGCGGCCCCGGCGCTGGTGGCGGCTGGGGTGCTGGGCCACCAGCCACACCGAGGACCGCCCGCTCACTGGCCCCTCCGGGACAACACGAGCAGGTCGATGTGGGCCGCGGTTCGGTCACCACCGCGGAGCGGTCCCCCGCACCCGCGTATGGCCGATGCCGGCGTGCTGTCAACCAGGTCCGTGGCGGCGACGGCCACGAGGTGTTGGAAGTAGGCGAGACCCTCGGGGGCCGCGGCGTGCACCGCGTCTGCGAGGGGATGGCCGGCACCGGCGGGTGCGCTCTCCACGACGCCGAGGACCAAGAACCCTCCAGGGCGAAGCAGCGCGGTCGAGCGCCGGCACAACTGACTCAGTGTCACCGGCGAGAGGGCGTGGGGGCGGGGAGGCACCAGGCGAGAGGCGCGGGGCAGGACAACTACGAGGTCTGCGCTGGCGCGTAGTCCTTCGAGTGTGCGCTGATGGCGCTGCGCCGGGCAGGCGCAGATTGGCGGCACGGCCGCCGTGCTTCGTCCCGCGCTGGCGGCGGCGGCCAGTACCTCCCCGCCGTCAGGGTCGAGGTCGACGACCACGCCGCTCGGTGGGCAGTAGGTCTCGATGAGGCGGTCCGCCAACAAGCGGCGAAGCTGTGCGCCGGTTGGCGGCGGGTCCTGGTTGAACAGCCAGACGTTGAGGGGTACGCCCTCGTCTTTGGTGGGGTCGAACATGGGACTGCCCCCAGGCCGGTGCTCGCGCATCATCGACAAACAGCCGGTCGCCAACTCCGTTCGTCACAAGCGACCACGCCCCCGCCGCGATGGCGGCCATGACGGCGGTGACGGTGACTGACAGCGCGCCAACAGCTCACTGACAGATCACCAACAGATCACCAACAGAGGCGGGGAGCCTCCAACAGTTCTCCAACAGAGGATCTCCGACAGACCGCCGTGAGCATCTCCCAAAGCCGAAACCGGGAGCGGCCGAGATTTTTTTCGGGCGGGCTGACAGGCGAAGGTGCGCGAGCTAACACCGCAGGTCCGGGCGCCCGAGAGCTTCGCCAGGAGCCCACAGCGGAGCCTCGAAGGCAACGCTTCGTTGGAGAACTGTTGGAAAAGTGTCGGAAAAGTGTTGGAGCCCCCTGGCTTGCTTGGCACGAAGCCAACGATCCAGGAGGTCACCGTGTCAGACCAGTCCCCCTTCGATGCCTTGGAGTCGACCTTTCGGCTCTTGTGCCAGGGACCGTCCCCCCTCGCCGTGGACGGCCGCCATCTCGGCGCACCGTTCCCGGCCCGGCCCATCGCCGTCGATGAACTCGGCGCCATGTTGTTGCACCCGGCCACGCCCTATGGGGCGCGCGACCGTGCCCTTCGCCTGCTGATCGGGCGCGCCGTGGAGTGCGGCGGTTCCTGGACCATCGCCCTGGCCGGTGTGCTGCTTCCCGGCCTGCGCGCCGGGCTGGCGCCGCTGGCCAAGGCGTGGCCCGGTGGCGCCGAGGACTTAGAGGCCGACGCCCTGGTGGCCCTCATCGAGGCCATCCCGGTGTTCGACCCCAGCGCCGAGCCGGTGGCCGCCCGGCTGGTCTGGCGAGTGACAAGCGCGGCGCGACGGCGCCTGGCTCGCGAGATGGCCGTCTCGGGCCGCCATGTCGGCGATGCCTTTCCCGAGGAGCCGCATCAGCCTTTCGGACACCCGGATTTCGTTTTGGGCGAGGCGGTGCGCGCCGGCGTGGTTTCGGGCGAGGAGGCCGAGCTGATCGGCGAGACGCGCCTCGGTGACCGCTCGGTGCACGCCTACGCCCAGAGCCTCGGGGCCGGCGACTCCACCATGCGAATGCGACGGCGCCGAGCCGAGCGGCGCCTGGTGAGTTGGGTCCGGGCGCGGAATGTGTGACGAAGGTGCCATTGCCGCGGCTGTTCGTCGGTGCGGGTCGCCCATCGGTGGGTTGGCCAACCGGGCCAGGCCGAGCTTGCTGCACCCGGCCCCGAACCTGAAGGAGGTGAGCCATGCCCTTCGCCCAGCCCGGCCCACCGGGGGCGACCCGCCCAGGACTTATCGGAACTTTTCAAAGGAGGACAAGCCAGATGGTTAGAGACAAGATCAGCTTCACGGCCATAGCGGCGATGGCAACGCTGGTCCTGGTGGTGCTCGCCGCGTCGCCCGCGGCAGCCCAGGCCGAGCCGGCCACCCTCGGCCAGGTGGTGGACAACGCCAGGGGCTGGGTCATGGGTTTGCTGGCCGGGTTGGCCACGCTGTTCTTCGTGATCGGCGGCGCTCGCTACGTGATGGCCGGCGGCGACCCGAGCCAGGTGGAGCGGGCCAAGCTGACGCTCAAGTCGGCTCTGGCCGGCTATGCCCTCGCCCTGCTGGCGCCGGTGGTGCTGTCGGTGCTGCGGGGCATCGTCGGCGGATGAGCCGACATCCGCGGTTGGCTCTGGCCCTAGCCGGCGTGGCCGTGATCGCGGCCCTCGGCTCCGCCGTGTCGCCCGCGCTGGGCCAACCCGAAAGCGCCCCGCCGCCTGCGAGCACCAGCGCACCAACTACGACTACGCCGGCCGTATCCACGCCGAGTACGACCATGCCCGTCACCGACCCCTTCGGCGGCTGGTCGACCACCACTCTTCCAGTAGGCGGGGATGAGGACACCGCAGTTCCCACCGACGACAAGCCGGGGTTGTTCGACTTCGGGGGCAAGGTCCGCCGGGCGGTCAACGGCTGGTTCCGCAGCCTGGTCGAAGACGCCCTGGAGCCGGTGCTCAACCTGGTGGGGCGCACGATCTTGTCCACCCCCGACTTCACCGGGCCGGGGCGGGTGCGCGAGCTGTGGCTGGTGTCGTGGGGCATCGCCAACGGCATCTTCATCCTCTTCGTGCTCGCCGCGGGGGTAATCGCCATGGGCCACGAGACCCTCCAGAGCCGCTACGCGGTCAAAGAGCTGCTGCCCCGCCTGGTCCTCGGCTTCGTGGGCGCCAACACCTCGTTGTTCTTGGCCCACCTGTCCATCGGCATGGCCAATGCCTTGTCACGAGCCTTTGTGGCCGAAGGAGTGAGTGGGGAGGGGGCGGTGGCGACCATGAGCGCGCTGGTGCTCGGCGCCATCGCCGGGGGCGGCATCTTCGTCACCCTCATCGCCATCGTGGTGGTGGTCCTCGCCCTCGGCCTCATCGGTGTCTACGTGGTGCGGGTGTGCACCATGGTCGTGCTCGTCGCCGCCGCGCCGTTGTTCCTCGCCGCCCATGCCCTGCCCCAGACCGAGGGGGCGGCCAAGCTGTGGTGGCGGGCCATGTGGGGATGCCTGGGCGTCCAGGTGGGCCAGGCCCTGGTGCTCATAACCGCCCTGCGGGTGTTCTTCGACGCCGACGGGCGCCGCCTGGTGGGCCTGCCCGGTGGGGCGCTGATGGACCTGCTCGTCGTGGGCTGTTTGTTCTGGCTGTTGTTGAGAATCCCCTCCTACGCCCGGCGCCTGGTCTTCAACGCCCGGCCCAACGTCGCCCTGACCACGGCCAAGCACTACACGGTGAGCCGCGGCATCCACGCGGCGCGCACGGCGGCGGCCGGCGCGCTGTGACCACGGTTCGCATTCCCGCCGACGTGGACCGACCCGACCACCTGCTGGGCGGCCTCACCGCCCGCCAGCTCGCCTACCTGGTGGTCGGCGCCCTGGTGGTGGCCGGGGCCTGGAGCGCCACACGCTCCTTCGTTCCCCTGCCCCTCTTCGCCATGGCCGCCTCGCCGGTGGCCGGACTGTTCGCCGTGGTCGCCCTGGCCCGGCGAGACGGGATGGCCGGCGACGCCCTGGCCCTGGCCGCGCTGCGCTACGCCAGGTCCAACCGCCGCCTGGTGCCCGCCCCCGAGGGCGTGCCCGTGCTCCCCCTCGGCCTGGTCCGCTCGGCGGTGCCCGCGCCCCTGGGGTTCCCGGTGGCGGGCGTGGAGGACAGCGGCGTGGTCGACCTGGGCGAGGCCGGGCTGGCGTCGGTGTGTCGGGCCTCCTCGCTCAACTTCGGCCTGCGCACCGAGGCCGAGCAGCGCGCCCTGGTCGCCACCTTCGCCCGCTGGCTCAACTCCCTCACCGCGCCGGTGCAACTCGTGGTGCGAGCCGAGCGTGTCGACGTCGCCACCGCGGTGGCCACCCTTCGGCGTGGCGCGGCCTCCATGGCCTCGCCCGGCCTGGAGGAAGCGGCGCTGGCCCACGCCGACTTCCTTGGTGAGCTGGCCTCCCGGCGCGACGTGTTGCGCCGGGTGGTGCTGGTCGTGTTCCGCGAGCCGACGGGGCCGGGGGCGGTTGAGCGGTTGGCCCGGCGGGTGGCCGACTCGGCTTCGGCCCTGGCCGGCGCCGGCATCCGCGTCGTCTCCCTGGGCGAGGAGGAGGCGCTGGCCGCCCTGGGACGGGCCATCGACCCCGAGGCCCGGCCCCGTGCCTCGGGCCTGGCCCGCCCCGGCGAGGTCGTGCGAGGACGCCTGGCATGAACGCGCCGCGGTGGGCCAAGGGGGCTCGCCTCCGTCGCCGGCCTGGGGCGCCGGCTCCGCTGGGGCTGCCAATGCCCGATGCGGTGGAGGTGGAGGCCCGCCGGCTCCGGGTGGGCCAGGGATGGCGGGCCACGCGGGCGGTGACCGGCTATCCCCGAGAGGTTCGCCTCGGCTGGCTCGAGCCCCTCGTCACCCATCCCGGCCCGACCGACGTGGCTCTCCACATCGAGCCCATCGCCGCTGGGGTGGCGGCCGAGCGCCTGCGGCGCCAGCTGGCCCGCCTGGAGTCCTCCCGGCGCCTGGACGCCTCCAAGGGCCGACTGGCCGATCCGGGCCTGGAGGTCTCCGCCGAGGACGCCCGCGAGCTGGCCGACCGCCTGGCCCGAGGCGAGGGCCGCCTGTTCTCCCTCGGGCTGTACGCCACGGCCCGAGGAAGCGACGAGGACGACCTGGAGGAGCAGTCGACCCGGCTTCGAGCCCTGCTCGACTCCTTGCTGCTCGACAGCGTTGTCACCACCTTCAGGGCCATGGAAGGCTGGCTCACCACCCTTCCCCTGGGCCTCGACTCCATCGGCCTGCGCCGGACCATGGACACCGCGGCGCTGGCCGGCGCCTTCCCCTTCGCCTCGGCCGAGCTGTCCGATCCGGCCGGCGTGCTCTACGGCCTGAATGTGAAAAGCGGGGGCCTGGTGTTCTGGGACCGCTTCGCCCAGCCCAACTACAACTCGGTGATCCTGGCCCGCTCGGGGGCGGGCAAGAGCTACCTGGCCAAGCTGGAGCTGCTGCGCTGCCTCTACAGCGGCGTGCAGGCGGTGGTCATCGACCCCGAGGACGAGTACGCACCGCTGGCCGAGGCGGTGGGCGGTGCCTACCTGCACCTGGGCGCTCCGGGGGTGCGGCTCAATCCCTTCGACCTGGAGGCCGGCCCTGATGCCCTGGTGCGCCGGGCGCTGTTCTTGCACACCCTCATCTCCGTGCTCATCGGCGAGCCCCTCGACCCGGCCAGTCGGGCCTGTCTCGATCGCGCCATCGTGGCCGCCTACGGGGCCAAGGGCATCAACTCCGACCCCCGCACGCAGCGCCGGCCCGCCCCGGTGCTGGGTGACCTGGCCGCCGCCCTGGAGGCCGACGGCGACCCCACGGCGCTGTCCCTGGCCGGGCGGCTGGCGCCGTTCGTGTCGGGCAGCCATCGCCTGCTCTTCGACGGGGTGACCACCACCGCGCCCGAGGGCCACCTAGTGGTGTTCTCCCTCCGGGACCTGCCCGACGAGCTGAAGGCGGCGGGCACTCTGCTGGTACTCGACGCCACCTGGCGCAAGGTGGCTGAACCCGCCAGGAGGCGACGACGCCTGGTGGTGGTGGACGAGGCGTGGCTGTTGATGCGCGATCCCGCTGGCGCCCGCTTTTTGTTCCGCCTGGCCAAGTCGGCCCGCAAGCACTGGTGCGGACTGGCCGTGGTCACCCAGGACGCGGCGGACCTGTTGGCCAGCGAACTCGGCCAAGCGGTGGTGGCCAACGCGGCGACTCAGGTGCTTCTTCGCCAAGCCCCCCAGGCCATCGACGCCCTGGGAGCGGCCTTTCGGCTCTCCGAGGGCGAGCAGGGCTTTCTCCTCGGCGCCGAAGCGGGCCAGGGCATCCTGCTCGGTGGCTCCGAGCGGGTGGCCTTCGCCGCGGTGGCCAGCGCAGCCGAGCACGCCCTGGTCACCACCGACCCCTCAGAGGTCGACGACGAGGAGCTGGGTTGAAGAAGGCCCTCATGGCCGTCGGCGCGGTGGTGGCCATGGTCCCGTTCCTGGTGGCCATCGCGGCCATGGGCATGTTCGTGCTCGGCGGCGACGAGTGGCCTCCGGTGTCGGGGACACCGGCGGAGGACCCCGAACAGATACCAGTGGAGATGTCGGGCCTGTACTACGAGGCGGCAACCCGGTTTGGCATCTCGCGCGGCCTGCTCGCCGCGGTGGGCAAGGTCGAGTGCGACCACGGGCGCAACCCTGCCTGCCAAGCACCCAACTCCGCCGGCGCCATCGGCCCCATGCAGTTCCTCCCCGCCACCTTCGCCGCCTGGTCGTGGGCGTCGACCAGCCCGGAGCCATCCGCCCTCGATCCCCGCGACGCGGTGTTCGCGGCGGCGGCCAAGCTGGCCGGCGACGGAGCGGCGGCCGATCCCTCGGGGGCGTTGTTCGCCTACAACCCGAGTCGCTCCTATGTGGCCACCGTCGAGGCGTGGGCCCTGGCCTACGGCTGGACGCCTCCCGATCCCGGCGTCCTGGTGGCGGCGGTGCTCGACCATCCCCGCATCAGGTTGCGTCCCGCGGCGAAAAGAGATGTCCATGCCGGCGTAGTCGACGAGCGGGTGCTGGCCGTGCTCCTGGTCATCGCCACCCGCCACGACCTCAGCGGCGTCGGACCTTTCGCCTCGGGGCACTCCTATTTCGTGGCCGGCACCGAGCGGGCCTCCAACCACGCCTTCGGGCGAGCCGTCGACCTGGCGCTTCTCGATGGCGTGGCCGTGTCGGAGTCCAACGATGTCGCCCTGGCCGTGGTGCGCCGAGTGGCACGTCTGCCGCTGTGGATGCGCCCCGATGAGATCGGCTGTCCGTGGCGCCTGGAGCTCGGGCGCCTTCGCACCATCACCAAGGCCCATGGCGATCACCTCCACTTCGGTTGGAGCACATGAGCCCGGCCCTGGCCCTCCTGTCGTTGCGCGACGATCCCGCCCCTGCCACCGAGCCCGACGGTCCACTCGTGCGCCTGCTCGCCGATCCCGCCGGGGCACTGCGGCGCACGGCCGCCGCCGTGCTCGATCTCCTGGCCACCGCCCTTCCCGCCCTGGTCGCCATCGGCTTGGCCCTTGTCGCGGTCCCCGCGGTGCTCTTGGTGGTCGCCCGGCGCCGGCGCGCCGGCATGGGACGCGGGGCGCGGGTGGTCACCATCCTGGCCCCGCCCGAGGTGGACCCCGCGGGGGGCGAGGCGCTGTGGCGCAACCTGCACGACCTCCTGCGCCCTCGCTGGCGGCGCCTGTGGTCGGGCCAACCCCATGTGGGCTTCGAGTACGCCTGGTCGCAGGCCGGCCTTCGCATCGGGCTGTGGGTGCCCGCCGCCATCCCTCCCGGAATGGTGGAGCGCGCCGTGGAGGCAGCCTGGCCCGCGGCTCGCACCGAGACAAGGCTGGTGTCCCCGCCCCAGCTCGCTCAGTCAGGCGACGGTGAGGGGGCTGTGGCGGCGGGGGCTGCGCTGCCGGTCCTCCCCGAGCGATGGCCGCTCACCGGCGGCTCCCTGCGCCTGGCCGCGCCGGGATGGTTCCCCCTTCGCACCGACTTCGACGCCGACCCCCTGCGGGCCGTGCTGGGGGCGGCCAGCACCACTGCGTCCGGAGAGGCCGCCGTCGTGCAGGTCTTGGCCCGCCCCGCCGGTGGCCGGGCCGTGGGGCGCTGCCGCAAGGCGGCCCGAGAGCTGCGGGCCGGGCGCCCGCCGCGGCGCGCCCTTCGCCTCCTCGACCTGGCCTCGCCCGGCCCCGCTCCTCGGGCCGGCGCCGATCCCTCGGCGGGTGCAGACGTGCGGGCCATCCTGGCCAAGGCCGACTCGCCGCTGTGGGAAATCTCCCTGCGCTACGCCGTGGCCGCCGCGCCCCCTGGCCCCCACGGAACGGTGTCGATGAACTCGGCGCCAAAGGACCTGCGCCCCGCCCTTCGGGGCCGAGCCCATGCCCTGGCCTCGTCCTTCGCCCTCTTCGCCGGGCGCAACCGCCTGGTGCGCCGCCGCCTGCGCCGGCCGGCGCGCTCGCTGGCCGAGCGCAGCTTCGGCCGCCGGGGAGAGCTGGTGTCGGTGCCCGAACTGGCCGCCCTCGCCCATCTTCCCCTCGACCGCATCGTGCCCAGCCTGGCCCGCGCCGGCGCCCGACCCGTGGCCCCGCCCGCCGGGGTGGGCCGGGACGACAAGGCCGGCAAAGTCCTGGGCGACGCCGATGCCGGTGGAGCCCGGCCCGTGGTGCTGGTGCCCGCCGACGCCCGCTACCACCTGCACCTCATGGGGGCCACCGGCAGCGGCAAGTCGACGCTTCTCACCCATCTCATCCTCGACGACGTGGCCGCCGGGCGCGGTGCGGTGGTCATCGACCCCAAGGGCGACCTGGTGGCCGACGTGTCGGCCCGCCTCAGCCCGGCCCAGCGAGCCCGGGTGGTGGTCCTCGATCCCCAGGTGCCCGAGGGCCGACCCACGCTCAACATGTTGGAGGTTCCCGACGGCGTGGGCAACGACTTGGTGGTCGACCACCTGGTCGGCATCTTCGGGCGCATCTTCGAGCGCCATTGGGGACCTCGCCTCGAAGACGTCCTGCGCTCCACCTGTCTCACCTTGTTGCAGCGCGGCGGCGCCACCCTGTCCGACGTGCCCCGCCTGCTGGCCGACCCCGGCGCGCATGTCAAGTTCCTCCCCCCCGGCTCGGCCGAGGAGCTGCGGGGGTTCTGGAAGTGGTATGAGGCTCTTGGGGAGGCCCAGCGCGCCCAGGTCGTCGGACCGCTGCTCTACAAGCTGCGGGCCTTCCTGCTGCGGCCCTTCGTGCGCGAGATAGTCGACGCCCCGGTCTCGAGCCTGGACATGGGACGGCTCCTCGACGGCGGCCTGCTGTTGGTGCGCGTGCCCAAGGGCATCCTCGGCGAGGACACCGCCCGACTTCTGGGCAGCTTCGTGGTGGCCAAGGTGTGGCAGGCCGCGACCGCTCGCGCCGCGCTGGGCCAAGAGGCCCGAGTCGACGCCAGCCTGTATGTGGACGAGTGCCAGAACTTCTTGACCCTGCCCCGCAGCTTCGATGAGATCCTGGCTGAGGCGCGGGGCTACCGGCTCTCTTTGGTGCTGGCCCACCAGCATCTCGGCCAGCTCCCCCGAGAGCTTCGAGACGCGGTGTCGGCCAATGCCCGCAACAAGGTGTTCTTCACCATGTCGCCCGAGGACGCCTTCGTGCTGGCCCGCCACACCAACCCCACTCTCACCGAGCACGACCTGGCCAACCTCGACGCCTACCAGGCGGCGGCCCGCCTCGTCGTCGCCGGCCAGGACCAGCCCGCCTTCACCCTGCGGACCCGGCCCGTGGCGCCGGCGGAGGTGGCGAGATGAGAAGCCAGATGGACCCCGCGGTGGCGTGCGCGGCCCCACCCGCGGCACCGGGCGCGGTCCCGCCCGCACCTCGAAACTCCCCTTCGGACCAGCCTCGTGGCCACGAACGCCCACGACGTTCGGCCTTTGACCCCGCGGCCCCCCAAAGCCGACTCCGGAAGGGGCCTCAACCCCTTCCGTCCCGCCCTCGCCCGGCCGGTGACGAGCAACGCTTGCGCCTCGCTCGTCGCCTCACCGAACGGGACCGTTCGATCCTGCGGGCGGTGGCCCGACACCGGGTGCTCACCTCCGACCAGCTCGCCCAGATGTTCTTCGACACCAAGAAGCGCACCCAGGTCCGGCTCTCCACCCTCCACCGCCTCGGCCTCCTCGACCGCTTCCAGCCTCACCGCCCGAACTGGGGCGGGGTCTGCTACCACTACGTCATCGGCCCCCTCGGCGCCTCGGTGCTGGCGGCGGAGGCGGGCAGCGACGCCGAGCGGGCGGCCCGGCGCTGGAAGGCGGATCGGACCTTGGCTCTGGCCCAGTCCCAACGCCTGGCCCATCTCCTGGGGGTCAACGCCTTCTACGCCTCCCTCGTCGGCCACGCCCGCCGCCATGAGGGAACCCGGCTGGTGGCGTGGATGACCGAGGCCGAGTGCGCGACCTGGACCGAGGGCATCGTTCGCCCCGATGCCTTCGGGGAGTGGCGGGAGCACGGCGGCACCGCCCAACTCAGATCCGGTGACAGGGGCACGACGCGAACGTGCCAGGAAGCCGGCAATTGCAGCGGCTCCCTGGCACGTTGGGCTCCCGGGGGGCGGGACGAGCCACCTTTGCCCGAGGATCGAGGGGGCCAAACCTGTTCTTCGAAAACCTTGTCGACCGTCGAGTTCTTCTTGGAGTACGACCGGGGGACCGAGACCCTGGCCCGCCTGGTGGACAAGCTCGCCGGCTACGAGCGCCTGGAGGCCGAACGGGGCGCGTCATCGTGGGTGCTGTTCGTCCTCAGCTCGCCCCGCCGTGAGGCCACGGCCCGCCGTGCCCTGGCCGGCGCCACCGTGCCCATCGCCACCACAGTTCTGGCCGGCGCCCTGGCCACCACCACGGCCCCGGCCGCCACGGCGCACCTGAGCGGCCCTATAGCCGCCTGTGAGGCCGTGTGGCTGCCGCTCGGCAGCCATGGCCCACGGGTGCGCCTGGTCGCCCTGGGCGGCGTTGCCAAGCCCACCGAAGCGCTCCGGCGCGCCGCTGCTGGCGGCCCGCGAGCCTGGCGCTTCGAACGATCCCGAACCGACGAGGAGGAGGCGCCTATCGACACATCCTGAACACCGGGCGACCAGCCTGGCCCGGCTCTCAATGCTCGGCCACGGCCAGGCCCGCCACATCGGTCCTCAGTGACTCCGACCACGACCCTGCCCCGCCACCTCCGCCCCCGTGGGCGAGGCCGACCTAGAGAAAGGCTTGGTGCGCCACGACCACCCGCCAATCGCGAAAGCCAGGCAAGCGGCGACCCGCGACGACGCGCGGTCGTGGCCCTTGCGCCTCATCTCCATTCGGCACCGCCTTGTGCGGGGCGGCAGAAGGCCACCAGCGGAGGCGTGACCGGGCGACCAAGGACCACCGGGGCGAGCCAGGCCGTCCATGGCACCAGAGCCAAACCAGCGAAGTCACCCCATGTGGGCGTGGAGGCTCGGCAGGAGCCGACTCCGAAGCGGACCGGGAGTCGTGCGCGAAGAGGGGCAACCCGACTCGCTGCGACGAAGGCGACGACCAGTTGGAGGGCATCTCGCCCACCTGCTGTGCGTCGAGGGTCCGACGCCAACCGGCCGTCGGGCCTAGCACCCCGACAGCCGCCAAGTGGCGGCACGACCCCAAGGAGGAGGCCACCCATGGCTTCACGCAGCACAACAACCAAGGCCGCCGACGCCCCCAAGGCACCGGTGACCACCACCAAGGCCGCTGGCGCCCGCAAGGCACCGGCGACCACCACCGACACCAACGCGGCCAACGACACCCTTGCCTCGGTGCTCTCACACCAGGGCAAGGCCAAGGCCAACGCCACCGCCGTCACGGCGAGCATCACTGCGTCAACCGACGCCGCCCGCAACCGCTCCGGCTTGGTCAAGCTGGGCAAGGGCGGCTTGGAGGCCCAAGTGCTCGACCACATGGCGGCGCATCCGAAGTCCGAGTTCACCCCGACCGATCTGGCCAGGGTGCTCGTTCGCTCCGGAGGCGCGGTTGCCAACGCCCTGGCGAAGTTCGCCAAGGAAGGCAAGGTCGCACAGACCAGTGTGCGGCCCCGTCGTTATCGCCTCGTAGGTGCCAAGTCCGCTCGGCGGACGAGGGTCAAGGCCTGAGCCCACCCGTCGGATAAAGGGCCTGGCCGGAAGAGGATCCCTCTTCCGGCCGGGCCTCCCCAAAGGAGGTACTACCACCATGGAGCAGAACAACGTATCGACGCCGGACGCGCCCAGGCAACGCCCCGCCGTGTCGCATTTCCACGCCGGCTACAACCAGCCTGGTTACCTCCCCGAGGCCGACCCGGAGGTCCATCGGAGCTTCGAGGCGGCACGCCAGGCCCTGGCCGCCGACTTGGACCTCCACGCCACCGCTGAGGACACCTGGGCCGATGAGCACGACTGCGACGACATCGCCTGTGCGACCTACGGCCAGGACCACCAGCTCGCAGGCGACCTCGCGGCGTGTCGTGACGAGCTGGTCTCCAGCCAAGGCCCGGAATGGTCGGGCTCGGCCGCCGGGCTGGCCTACTGGATCACCTCCTGCGAGGAGGCCGGCTGCCTAGCGGATTGGCCAGGCAGAAGGTGAAGTGCGACAGCCCTCCCGGCCGGCCCGGCCGGGAGGGCCACTCGCTCCGCCTTGGTCTCTCGCAGACCATGGCGGCGCGCAATGATGGAGTCGTGACATATGTACGGCTGGTCGCCCTCGTCTTTGTGGTGGCGGCAACCGTGGGTACCGCCAGCGCCGCGACCGTGGACCAGCAAATGGAGCCCGGCGAGATCATCGGATTCGAGTCGTTGATCGGCGCAGAGATGGCTACGCCCGCCGACGGGCGACTCCGGGGATACAGGTTTGCCGCCACGGTGACCGCCGCCGGCACCACCGAGGCAGCCAAGGCGGCCGGGGCCAACTTCTCCACCCTGAGACCGGCCTCGGGACAGCTCCTGGTCGCCTTCAGCCTTCGCTTCGACCTGTTGGGCGACGACTCCAACGACGCCCACCCGGTGCGGGCCACGGTGGTGGTCGACGGCAAACGAACCTCCCTTGACGACGAGGACTTCGTGGCCTCGGGCGAGCGGAGCTATGTGACCTCGGTGCCCGCGGCGACCAAGCAGGTTCGCTTTGAGATGTCTGCGGCTGGGGTCGCGCAGAGCTTCTCGCTCACCGACGGCCGCCGGGTGGGCGACCAGCCCCCCGTGTTGTACCGAGACGCCACCGGACCCGAGGTGGTGAGCGACGTCAACGACGAGGCAACGCTGGGCGCCTCCAGCACGACCGACGGCATGAAGGGGTCGGTGGCCATTGCCGTCAAGCGGGCGCGCCTGTCGTACTTCTCGCCCGGCGAACCCATCACCACGCCGGCCTCGCTTGCGGAGGCGTTTCTCATCCTGGAGGCGAGCGGGGATGGCGTAGAGCCTCCCTCCAGTAGTTCGGACTCGGGCAACTTCTTTCAAGACTTCACCGCCATACCGGCCAGCGCCCTCAAGGCACACCTGCCCAGCGGTGCGGTAGTGGGGGCACGCCACATCGGCTCCGAAGAGGGCCTGCTCGCCGGCTTCTATTACTTCGCGGTGCCCGCTGAGCTGACCGGCGCCCGCATAACCATCGAGCCCGGCACCCTCCAGGCAACCCAGTTTCGGGGATTCAGCGGCAAGCCGGCACGAGTCAGCGTCGAGGGCGCCGCGGAGTTCGCAGTCAGCTTCGGTGAGCTGGCTGGCGCGCCGGCCACCGCCACCACGGTGGCCACGACCACGGTGGCCACGACAACCACGACGGCCCGCCCCAAGCAGCGGGCCATTGAGCCGATCGGCCAAGGGCGCGAGTCGCGGCCCATCGGACTCCTGCTTGGCGGTTTGGTGGTGGCGCTACTCCTCGCGGCGTGGGTCTACTCGCGCTGGAGCCGAGCGGTCGCCCGATCCTTCAGCCGAACAGCAACACTAGAGCGTCTCGACACCCACGGCGAGAAAACACCGCCAGCCGCCATGGGTCCACCCGAGGCCCTGTTCGATCTGGTGGGCGACTTGGTGTCCCTCGACGGCCCCGGTGCCGAGGACGCGGCCAGGGCGGCCATCGTCGAGGAGCTGGTGGGCGAGGACGAGCTGGCCACCGTCATCGTGTTGGCCCGCGACCGCACCGAGCGACTCGTTGATCCATCGCTCGGCCATCCCGGCCTGCGCCTCGCCTACGACGAGGGCCAGGCCATGGCCGAGCTGGACGCAAGACACCTTCAGCGCCGTCGCGACGCCATGGAAGCCGAGGCCGATGGCATCGAGGTCCACCGCCCGGCCGACCTGGTGGTGGTGGCGCCCGGTCGGCTGTCTCCTGCACTTTGGAGCCGCGTCGACGCCTTTCGAGCGGCGGGTGGAGTCGGGGTCATCTGCATCGGCGGTGACTCCTACCCCCTGGCTACCGTCGACTCCGCGGGGCTCATCTGGACTGGTCGCCCGCAATCCTCTCGCCTGGTGCGGGTGATGACCAAAGAGCAGATGGCCGATGCCCTGGGCGGCTCAGCCCCCCCGCCGCCCAGCGTCGCCCCCGTGGAGCGCCACGAGCAGGAGGCCGAGGAGCCGGTGAGCAATGCTGAGGCGCCCGCCGTGGTGTCGGTGCGGGTGCTCGGGGCCTACCGCATCTCGGTGGGCGACGCCGAGGTCGCCGCCGGGCTTCGGGCCAAGGCCCGCGAGCTGTTGGCCTATCTCATCGTGCAGCGGGACGGCGCCACCGCCGATGCGGCCATGGAGGCGTTGTGGCCCGAGACCGATCCGGCCAAGGGCCAGGCCAATTTCCATACCGTGGTGGCCAACCTGCGGACCACACTTCGCTCCGCGGCTGCGCTCCACGAGGAGGTGACGGTGGTGGAGCGGAGGGGCTCTCGCTACCGCCTCTATGCCGGCCTGTTCGACGTGGACCTGTGGCACTTCAACGACGCCCTCGCCGGAGTCACCGGAGAACACGAGGCGGCCTGTCGCCAGCTCGCCGCCGACTCCTACGGCGGTGAGTTCGCCACCGACGAGGACTTCGTGTGGGCCGAGCCGACCCGCCAGCAACTCCGGCGCACCGCCATCGACAACCTCACGGCGCTTTCAGCACTGCGGCGGGCCGGCGGCGATCTCGATGGCGCTCTGGGCGCCATGGAGCGCGCCATCGCCCACGACCCCCACGCCGAGGAGCTGTACCGCTCGGTGATGGAGCTTCAGATCACCCTTGGCCGCCGCGACGCGGCGGCCAGGACCCTTCGGCTGTTGGAGCAACGCCTAGGCGAGCTCGACTCTCGACCACAGGAACAGACCCGCCGATTGGTTCACCGAGACGGCGACGGTCTCCCATGACCTTCGGGTTTCAGGTGCTCAGCCCGCCTACGAGGTCGGCGGGGTCGAAGTCGAGCGCGTTGGCAAGACGGACGATGTTGAGCAGGGCAACATTGCGCTCACCGCGCTCAAGCGACCCCACGTAGTTGCGGTGGAGGCCGGCGACCTCAGCCAGGCGCTCCTGGGACATCCCAAGTTCCAGGCGTCGCGTCCTCACACGCTGGCCGAACACGTGGGTAATTGAGATAGGACTGTTGGTCCGCGCCATGCCAACGCGAGTTCATCGCGAAGCACACTTTGGGGCTACAGCTTATGAGTGGCAGAGTCAGACTCCGGCACGTCGCCACCCGCTTCGCTGGACCTCGCACAGAGTTGGCAAGCACCGCGAAGTAGGGATCACCTCGGAATCGCTCGATAGCGCCGGGGGGAGCCGGGCAGCTCTACTACCTCGTTGTCGGTGGCGAGGCGGACAAGAGCGTTGGCTACCGCTCCGGGCGAGCGCCCGAGCGCCTTGGCGATGGCGCTGGGCGTCATCTCCTGGCTGGGTCGGGCACACACGTGGCCCAGCACCAACGTCCGCAGTTCGCCCTTTCCAAGCCGGCGCCCCTCTGCGGAGACGGGCAGCATCACTTGTTCATCGCCGGACACCTCCGGCGTTGCCGGCGTTGCCGTGTCGGGCACAGTGGTCGGGGCGCTCTCGATTGCTGACCAGCGGTCGGGCTGGCGTCCCGGTCGGCCGCTCTTGGAGCTGGGGCGTCGGGCCACCTTGGTCTCCTCCTCCAACACGACCAGGGCGCGCGAAACCGTCGAGCGGACAAGGCCGGTGGCTTCGGCGAGGGCCGCTGGGGTGGCGTCGGGATTCTGAGCCAATGCTTCCAAGACGGCATCGGTGGCGGTCGGGATCATGGTGGTAGTCATCGGGGTATCTCCTTGTTGTGGGCAGCTCGGTTGGTACGTCGATGTAGCTCCGAACCGGTGCCATCTTCAAGGGCCAGCGCGAAGTATTCGTTCCACCCTCTGCCGAAGCCACAGTGCCGCGCCAAAGAGGGCGCGGGCGCCAGGGGAGTCGGGGCAATAGCTGGCCTCCGCGTGGCTACTCGTCTGCTTGGGCCAGGAACCTGGCGAGGCGCCGGCTCTGGCGCAACGACAGGGCCGCTTGAACCTGGTCCTCACGGTGCGAGACAGACAAGAAGAGCGGCCCCGTTCCGAAGCGCTCGACTTCCACGCGGTAACCGTCCTCGGTAATGAGCGAGCGCGTGAACGACTCCTGGTGGCGAGTCACGCGCAGCTTGACCAAGAGGCGCTTCAGCCCTGCGACAAGGGTGCGCCGGTTCCATTCGTGCATCATCCCCTGGACCTACCTCGCCTTCTGAGGGACGGTCAAGGCAAACCGGGGGGCGCGTATTGACGACTCGGTTGTCAGCGTGCTCCCGTCCCGCGGCGCCGAATCGGGTCGGGACCGCGATGCGTTGGTCGCCTATCGGCTCCTACCCGCGCAGCGCGTATTCAGCAATTGTTGCTGCAACCAAATGGGCCTGTCGCCATTGTTGCTAACTGATTTGCTAACGAATTTGGTATAACGCAACGATACAGGACATAACCATTTGGACTAATGGACAACCGTGACGCTACTGGCCATAACGGAATGAGACGCACTGGACGTAACTGATTGCCCATACGTGCCAGTGCCACTCGGGGTACTCGATGCCTCGCTAGAGGTCAAAGAGTCACTTCCAGCGTCGGCCGTAGTCGCCTGGGACGTGCCTGAGAACGTGTGAGAGAAGGAGAAGGACGATTCCCCTGATCCTTGGGGAATTGCGCGGTCCTCGTGGGTACCGTCCCCGAAGTCGAAGCGCAAAGTGGTCTGACGAGCAACGTCCTTGAGCACTTTGACGATCCAGCTTGCGCGCCCCGTCGAATCGGTCACCTGAGCTGCGGGAGAAATCGTAGGAACGTTGGCCGCCGCGCTTGCACTAAGCGTCTTGTCGTAATCCGCAGAGTCGGTCCAGGCGAGGCTCGGATGGGTGAACGGGCACTTGTGCTTCTCCGTATCGCCATCGGCGATTCCCTTTGGAACGTAGAGATGGTGGAACGGGCGAGTGCTCCCTGTCACGACGCTCCACTCGTGTGTGAACTTCTTCGAGTTATCTGTGCTGTTCGTATACCTAACAGTTGTCTTGAGGCCCACGATTTCGGGGCCTATTTGCAGATCAAAGCCCATCTTGTGGCTCTTCGCCACCGTCGACGTCCATTTGTTCTCTACAGGCATTACACAGTCTGATCCGGGCGTCGCCGTCTGCTTCGTAGCCAGGTCGTGTTTTCCCGGCGAAGCGTCGCCGACCAAGGCGCCGAGCCACCTCTTTGGCGTGATGGCTTCCCTCTCTTCACAACTTGCCTGGCCGAAAAGACCGGCAATCCCACGGAACTCACACACTGAGAATCGCGTCCGAACGTGCTGCATGCCGATCCGGTACGTGTAGTTCTCATTCGGCCCACGCACCTTTGGATCTGCCACGGCAGTCCACTCGTCGTCGGCGGTGACCTCGCCTCCGGCTTCGGCCCAGGAAGCGCCGCTCTTGACGGCGAAGGTCTGGGTGCTCTGGGCGCTGCTGGTGTAGATGACTTTACTGGTCATCCCCACCCCGCCGCCGACCTTGGTCGATACCGGCTCGCGTACGTCCATCAGCTCCGCGTCCTCGTCCTCCTCTAGAGTTACACACAACTCGCCGTCAATCCCAGTGGGGCAAGATGAATCACTGCTACTAGCCGACGTGAACGTTGCCTCCTCGGGGCGAAGAGCGAAGACCTCGTCCTGAGTCTCTGCCTGAACGGCGTCGAAGGCGGCGCTGCCGAGGTTGACGATGACGCCGACGTCGGCCCCGTTGCCGGCGACCTGTACCGTCTCGCCGTCGGGCACGGCCGGCGGAGGAGGGCCGTCGAAGGCGCGCAGGAACAGGTTGGTGTAGCCGGGCTCGGCCTGGCGCTCCACGATGTAGGGGTCATCGGAGGGAATCACGAGTTGCATCATCCCGTTGGCGTCGGTCCCCGCCTTCCACACCTTGCCGCTCCGCGGCGGCATGGCCAGGACGCGGACGCCGGCGGCCGGTGTTCCGTCCGGCCGTTGAAAGCCCAGTCGGACCACGTTGTCGACCTGGGTCGTGTGCATCCCGGTCGCCGGGCTACGAGCAGTAAGGAGGCGGCAAACCGACGGCTGCACGCTACAGGTCTCCTCGGTCACACCGACCGGTCGCTCAACCACGGACGCCTCGAGCCAGTAGGACACGGAGGGGAAGCGGACATCTTTCCCGGGAATGGCGACCGTCAACTGGTTACTAACTCCGTCAGCTGAACCTACGACGCTCTTCTCCTGCTGCTCAACATCGACATAATGGGCCGTGAGCGTGGGCTGGGTGCACACGGCTGTCGCCGCGCACGACGACGTGAGGTCCGCTGCCACGCCGAGTTCGTCACCAGCCACGCCCTTCGCACTTGGGACGTGCTCGATGCTCACCCCGCTCTCCTGGGCATGCGCCACGGGCGAGAGCGCGCTGAGCACCAGTGACACGATGAGAGTGGCCAGCCACAAAGGGTGCCTCCGCGACAACGCAGATCGATGTGTCCAGTTCCGCTTCCTCTGCTGGGTTCGGGTCCGGCCACTGCCCTGGCGGATCTTCGTGCTCATGTCAGGAACTCTCCTTTTGGCTGGGAAAATACGAATCGGGGCGGTCGGGGTTGCATTTCTCCCCTGCCACCAGGTCTTCTTCTCTCTCGCGGGCGTGGACGACGACCTTCGAGCTCTCCGACGTCTGCTGATAAAGACGACCCTTCTGCTCGTAAACGATGCGCAGGCCCGATACCGACGAGTCGCCGGCGGTCCGGGCGCGCAGCAGCATCGTGACCGCGATCTGATCCTTGGGCTGAAGCGGGAAATCCTTCGCCGGGACAACGCCGACCGCACTCTCAGGAGTCCAGGCCCGGATGCAGTAGTTCCCGGGGTACATACCGACCATACGACCCCCCCGGACCCAGAAGCTCACGTACGCAGCCAACACCTCGATAGCGGGGTCGCTCTTGAGTAGCGTTACCTCTTTGAGGGTCGCTGGCTCTCGGACATCGAACAAGTCCATGGTTTCCACCATGATTGTCCCCGGGAGTACCGATGCCGTGTATGTGTTCCCCACACCTTCTTCGGAGATCTGAGAGCTGACAGCATCGCCTGGGGGCAAGCGAGAAGCGGGGGGGTCAGCAATGGCGCCGTCGTTTTCACCGCTGGTGCTTGCCTCGGTACACGAGACAAACATGATGGCGGTCAGCAACAGAGCCGCCAATGAAGCCCAACGAGTTGGGCGCTTCCGACAGCGGCTCATTGGCCCTTCACTTGGCCTCCCGCGCGGATGAACGGCATCGCATGCTCCACGTCTGCCGGCTCTGCCTGTGGGTGGGAGTCTCGGGCAAAACCGCGCCCGCTCGACCTCATTTCGCTAGCCCCAACTCCCGTTGCCGCACAACCACCATGGTACCGGTCTGCTCCTAGAAACCATCCGCCAAAGATGCGTATTTTCAGGGGCTTCTTATCGTGTGGAGTGGTCGCCAGGGTTGACGGCTCAGACAGCCCACCAGCAGGTTGTGGACGATGCCACGCAGCTCGCACGTCGAGGTGCCGAGCTAACGAGGTGCTAACTGAGCTACCGAAGATGAGCGTGCTGAGTCGGTACCCGGCCTGTGGCACAACGGAGCGGGCGCCTTCAAGACGAGCGGCCGGTACGTGCCGCGGGCGGTCGGTCACGGTCGCCTTTTCGTTCCCATCCTCAACGACCGCCCCCTCGCTCCGTTCCCTCATCCCCTTGGCCCCGGTTCCTCGTTGGATGCAACGTATAGTATGCAGGCCCCCCTTGTCAAGAAAAAGATCTTGCCCTCTGTTGTGAGGAGTGGGAGACGGACGCGCTCGTCGGCCAAGAGTCATGCTCTCGTGCCTTTCGCTCGCGTGGTGGGCATCAAGCCCGCGCCCGGCCTCTCCGCGTATGCCCCTCATGCCGGCGACATCTGAGCGCAAGGTGTTGAGGATCGCCCGCCTCGCTGCCGTCCCCACCGGTCCCACCCGCGTTCCCCCTCTTTGAGAATCCTGACGGTACAGGTCAGGTATCACCCGGTCAAGGGTTCTTTCTCTTTATTCCCTTGGGGTCCTTGAGACGCTGAGTGATGGCCGGCGATCCCGCTGCGCCCGTGAAGGAACTATGACGCCCCCTCAACCCTTCATCCGTGGGGCGGGCGGCCGCTCGGCGGATGGGCCGACGCGGTTGAGCACCAAGGCGGCGACGGTGGCCGCGGCCTCGTCCTGCATGGTGGGCAGCACATGTGAGTAGGTGTCCAAGGTGGCCATGACGTTGGTGTGGCCGAGGCGCTCGCTCACCACCTTGGGAGCCACCTTGGCCGCCAGGGCGGCCGTCGCGTAGCTGTGGCGTATGTCATGGAGGCGTATGGGGGCCAGCCCAGCGCGCTGGCGTCGTTGCTCGAACCACCGGCTGAAGCGCCGTGGGTGGATCACCGAGCCGTCGGGGAGGGCGAACACCAGCCCGGTGTCCTGCCACGCCGTCCCCGCTGCCGCCCGCTCGGCCTCCTGCGCTCTGCGGTGAGCCCCCAGCGCGGCCACCGTGGCCGGGTCGAGGGCCACGGGCCGGCGCCCCTTGGCCGTCTTGGGCTCGCCCACCACCACCTGGTGGTCGGCCACGGTCAGGTTCTGCACGACCGACAGGCGCGCCCCGTCGAGGTCGACGTCGACCCATCGCAGGCCCAGCACCTCGCCCCGGCGCATACCGGTGGTGGCCATGAGCAGCCAGGCGGCGTAGAGGCGGTCGCCCGCCACATGGGCGAGAAAGGTCCGCAGCTCCAGCGGGCTCCACACCTTCATCTCCACTCGCCGGCGACCCGGGGGCCGGGCATGGGTGGCGGGGTTGCGGGCCAGGTGGCCCCAACGCATGGCATCGGCCAGGGCCTTGTGCACTATGCCGTGGATGTGGCGCACGCTCTCGGGCGCCAGGCCACCCTTGCCGTCGCGCCGGCCGTGGGCCAGCAACTCGGCGTAGAAGGCGTTGAGCTGGGCGGTGGTGAGGCCCTGTAGAGCAACGTGCCCGAGGGCGGGGCAGAGGTGAGCTCGGACGTAGTGGCAGGTGGTGGCCCAGGTGGAGGGTCGCAGGGTTGTCTTGGCCACCGGGAGCCACTCCTCGATGAGGTACTGGCCGAGGGTCAGCTTGGAGGTGGGGACGCCTCCGTTGCGCCGGTTGTGCTGGTCCCGTAGCTCGGCGAAGGCGGCGATGGCCTCTCGCTTGGTGGCAAAGCCCCCCACCGACTTCTGGCGGCGCCGGCCGTCAGGTCCCGGCCCGAGTTCGAACCACACGTACCAGCTCTTCCCCCGCTTGCGGAAGTGGCCGTTCACTGGTCGTCGGCTGTTCACTGGTCGTCCTCACCCGGATCGGCCGTGGTGTCGGCCTCGTCGGGCGGGTCGGCGGTGGCGTCGTCGCCGAGGATCAGGCGTGCCACCTTCGCCGCCGCCTCGTCCTGGAGGCTCGGCAGCACGTGGGAGTACACATCCAGGGTCACCGCCACGTTGGCGTGCCCGAGGCGCTCGCTGACCACCTTGGCGGGCACTCCAGCGGCGAGGGCTGTGGTGGCATGGCTGTGGCGCAGGTCGTGGACGCGCAGCTTGGGCAGCCCGGCTAGGCGGCGGTGGCGGGCGAACCACACGTTGAAGCGATCGGGTCGGATGACCCGGCCGTCGGGCCAGGTGAACACCAGCCCTGAGTCCTGCCAGGCCGAGCCCGCCGCCTCCCGCTCGGCCTCCTGGGCTCGGCGGTGCTCGCCCAGGGCGGACACCGTGGCCGGGTCGAGGGCAATGGTGCGCCGGCTGGCCGGCGTCTTTGGCTCAGAGACCACGAGCGCCCCGTGGGCCACCACCACGGCCTGGGTCACCGACAGCCGCCGGGCAGGCAGGTCAACGTCGGCCCAGCGCAGGCCCACCACTTCGCCCCGGCGCATCCCGGTGGTGACGAACAGGAGCCACGCGGCGTAGAGCCGGTCGTGCTGCACCTGGGCCAGGAACGCCCCGAGCTGGGCTGGGCTCCACACACACATCTCGGGGCGGGCAAAGCTGGGGCCAGTGGCCTCGGCGGCAGGGTTGTGGCCCAGGTAGCCAAAGCGCATGGCGTCTCGAAGCGCGGTACGCAACATCAAATGAATGCCATGCACGGTGTGGGCCGACAGCCCGCCTCGCCCGTCGCGCCGGCCGTGGGCCAACAGATCCGCGTAGAAGGCGTGCAGCTTGGCCGGGGTGAGCTTTTGGAGCTGGACCGAGCCGAGGGCGGGCACGACGTGGTTGGCGATGTTGGTGCGCTGGACCACCCATCCCGTTGGCCGAAGGCTGGCCCTGACCGCGGGCAGCCAGTGGTCCATGAGGTACTCGCCGAGGGTCAGGCTGGAGGCTGGCGCGTAGGTGCCCGACCGAAGCTGGTCGCGCACCTCGGCGAAGGCGGCCTCGGCCTCCCGGCGGGTGGCAAAGCCGCCCATGGACTTCTGGCGCCGCCGGCCGTCCGGCCCCGGCCCTACGTCCATCCAGACGTACCACCGCGATCCTCTTTTGCGGAAGTGCCCTGTCATGGCCGGGCCCTCCTCACGCCGCCCCGCCGACGCGCTGGGCACGCCGTTGTGCGGACGCTCGCTCGTCGTCGGGCTCGGCATTGTCGGCCTCTCGCAAAGCAACCATGTCCTCCAGCACGGCGCGTGGCACGCGCAGGCTGCGCCCGAGGCTGAGCACGGGAAGCCCCTCCCGGCCCCCGCTGGCCCGCCATGCCCGCGCCATCTCATAGGCCGAGGCCCGCCCGATCCGAAGGACGGCGGCGGCCTCCTCGACGGTGAGCAGGTCGGGAAACTGCGCCAGGCTGGTCACCGGGGGTTGTCTCTGCTGGCCGGGGTGGCCGGCGTCGTCGGCGGTCTGGAATGTCATCTGTCCTCGTTTTCGGTCGGTCAACTCGTTGCTGGTCATGGCTGGCACCTTTCGGCCCTGGGTGGTCGGGCATCGACGGTTCAGTGGACCTCGCCTTTAGCCAAACCTTCAAGGCGCTGGGCCGGGTCGTGCGCCCTTGTGTTCGTCTCACCCGCGGCGGGGTTCTGGTCACCTCAAACAGCCGCCCGCGATGGCTGATCGTCACACCCGACGACCACAGCCCTTACGCCCGTGGCGGGCTGCGGCCCCTCTGACAAACCAGTGACGGCACACCAACAGATCACCAACAGCGCCTCCGCGGGGACGCGCCACTCCCATGTGACGAAACCGCCATTGGCGCGGCTGTTCCTCGGTGCGGGGATCGTCCATCTCTGGTCGCCCCCGCCTCGAGGTGAGCCCGGCCGTCCCTGGCCGGGCAGGCCCGCCGCGACCAAACCCGGCACCGATCCCACCCTCTGACTCGAGGAGGCAAATGAGCACTGAGATGACCGATGAGAAACCACTGGCGAAGCCACCCCCGAAACCGGGGCCGAAATCGTTGGCGAAGCGAGAGGCAACTCTCGCCGGCGCGTCCGGGCGCGTCGTTGCTGCTCAGGTGGCCTTTGGCCCCCCGAAGCCCAAAAGCCGACTCCGGAAGGGGCCAAGCCCCCTTCCGTCCCGCCCCCGGTGCTCAGCTGCGGACCAACGCCTTTCGCTTCTTCGCCGTCTCACCGAGCGCGACCGGGCCATAACCCGCGCCGTGGCCCGCCACCGGGTGTTGACCTCCGGACAGGTCACCGAGATGTTCTTCGACAGCCACAAGTCCGCCCTGGCCCGCCTGCTGGGGCTCTACCGCCTCGGGGTCCTCGACCGCTTCCAGCCCTACCGGGCCTCATGGGGCAGCCACCCCTATCACTACGTGCTCGGTCCGGCCGGCACCGCGGTGCTGGCCGCCGAGGCTTTCGAAGATCCCGAGCGCGCCGCCCGGCGCTGGAAGCCCGATAGGACCGTGGCCCTCGGCCACACTCAGCGCCTCGCCCACCTGGTGGGCCTCAACGGCTTCTACGCCTCCCTGGCCGGCCACGCCCGCCGCCACCCCAGTGCCCGCCTGGTGTCGTGGATGACCGAGGCCGAGTGCGCCCGCTGGAGCGAGGCCATCGTGCACCCCGACGGCTTTGGAGAGGGGGAGGAGGACGGCGCCGGGGTGGAGTTCTTCTTGGAGTACGACCGGGGCACCGAGACACTGGCCCGCCTGGTGGACAAGCTCGCCGACTACGAGCGCTTCGAGTCCGAGCGGGGTGCCTCGGCCTGGGTGGTGTTCTGCTTCAGCTCACCACGGCGTGAGGGCACCGCCCGGCGTGCCCTGGCCGGCGCCACCGTCCCCATCGCCACAGCAGCCCTGAGCCGCCCCCTGGGCGCCGCTGAGGCCGTGTGGCTGCCCCTGGGCCGCGATGATGGGCGCCGGGTGCGACTGGCCGCCCTGGGGGCCATGGCCAAGCCAGGTGAGGCGCTGCGGCGAGCCGCAGTGGGTGGACCTCGGGCGTGGCGCTTCGAGCGCCCCGTGCCAGACGGCGAGGCTGCCGCGCCTGGCAGCGGCGGCGGCGAGTGATGGCTCGACGCCGGCCCCGAAGGAGGGCCTGAGTGGTTACTCGCCGAGGTTCAGGCGCCCAAGCCCGCACACCAACTCGGCCGGCTCGAAGCCCAAAGCGACGCCGAGGCGCACGATGTTGAGGAGGGCCACGTCGCGCTCGCCGCGCTCGACCGATCCGACGTAGCTGCGGTGGAGGCCGGCGACTTCTGCCAGGCGCTGCTGGGACATGCCGACTTCGATGCGGCGCGTCCTCA
>DATLOM010000042.1:0-2907 GCA_035536185.1 Acidimicrobiales bacterium
GCGGACGACGGCACGACCATCCCCGAGTTCCTCGTCAGCAAGGGCATCCTCCCCGGCATCAAGGTGGACACCGGGTCCAAGCCCCTCGCCCTCGCCTCCGGCGAGCAGGTCACCGAAGGCCTCGATGGACTGCGAGAGCGCATCGCCGAGTACGTCGACCTGGGCGCCAAGTTCGCCAAGTGGCGGGCAGTGATCGTCATCGACACCAACAACGGGCTGCCCAGTGACACCGCCATCCGCTGCAACGCCCATGCCCTCGCCCGCTACGGCGCCCTGTGCCAGGAAGGCGGACTGGTCCCGATCATCGAGCCCGAGGTGCTCATGGACGGCGACAACGACATCGACACCTGCTACGAAGTCACGCTCAAGACCCAGCGCCGGGTGTTCTGGGAGCTGGCCCAGCTGCGGGTCGAGCTGGAGGGCATGATCCTCAAGCCCAACATGGTGGTTTCGGGCAAGGGCTTCGCCACCCAGGCCTCGCCCGAGGAGGTGGCCGAGAAGACGCTGCGCTGCCTCTACCACTCGGTGCCGCCGGCCGTCCCCGGCATCGCCTTCCTGTCGGGCGGACAGGGGGCCGACATGGCCACCTTGCACCTCGACCTCATGAACAAGCAGGGTCCCCACCCGTGGCAGCTCACGTTCTCCTACGGGCGGGCCCTCCAGGACGAGGCCCTGCGCACCTGGCACGGCTCGTCCGACAACGTCGCCGAGGCCCAGAAGGTGTTCACCCACCGGGCCGCCCTCACCGGCGCCGCCCGTAGCGGCAGCTACGACCCCGACCTGGAGAGCGGCGACCTCGCCCTCACAGCCGCCACCGCGACCCAGGACTAGCTCTTCGGATCGGAAACCACCCGCCGGGGACCGGTGACGACACGGACACGGGCGACGCCGTCGGCCGCGCCGTCAGGTTGGGCCGGCGTCTGTCCTCACCGCATCGCTCAGGGCTGGCTGTCCGCCCCTGGGATCATCCGTCCGTGTCGGTGTGCAGCTCCCGGACTTCGGTCTGACCGTCCCGCTGGGTGATCTTGACGTGTTGGTGGCTGCTGGCGGTCGTCTCCTCGTCGGACTCGCCCACATTGGTGGCAATGACGGCATTCACCGCCGACACACCACTGCGGCCTTTCCGCCGGACGACCTTCCGGATCCTCACGTCACTCCTCGGGATGCTCTGGGCGACCGCTCCCGTGGCTACCCGGCAAGGCAGGCGGGGAAACCGCCACGTCGGCGTTCGTGGCGTGTCGAACTCCCCCACCGCGATCGGTTCTCGACGCTACCAACCGGGTAAGGGGGGCCCAACTCGGCCAGGAGAGACGGATTGTCGACAGAGAAGCAGAGCGAGGAGATGTCCGCCGCGGGGCGTCCAGACGGCGGACCGCTGCCGTCATCGCGAACCGATGCAGAATCTGGTGCCGATCCCGTGAGCGACTCGCCGCCGCCCCCGGCGCCGCCGGCCGCGGCCGGCACCGCCGGGGACGGTGTTTCCTCGTCGGGTCCGGTACCGTCCGCTGTGCCGCCCCGGCTGGCGGATGGCGTGGAGCTGATCGGCGTATCGGCCGGCTCCGGCTACAAGCACCCCCCGGCGCTGGCCCGCCGCGGCGACGGCCAGGTGATCCAGCTCACCCCGCTCCTGTACCTCGTCGCGGAGGAGTGCGACGGTCAGCGGGACGAAGCGGCGATCGCGGCGGCGGTCAGCGAGCGCTTCGGGCGCACAGTCAGCGCCGACAACATCCGCACCCTGCTCGACGACAAGCTCCGTCCCCTGGGCGTGGCGGCGGCGGCCGACGGCTCCAGCCCGAAGATCGAGAAGCCGGACCCCCTTCTGGCCCTCAAGTTCCGGAAGGCGATCATCCCCGAGCGGGCCTCGATGCGGGTGGCCTCCCTGTTCAAGCCCCTGTTCTTCCCTCCGGTGGTTCTGGCCGCCCTGGCCGGGCTGGTGGCGTTCGATTCCTGGCTCTTCCTCAGTCACGGAGTGGCGCAGGCGTTCCGCCAATCGGCCGAGAACCCGGCCATCATGGTGCCGGTCATGGCCATGGTGGTGCTGGCGGCGGCCTGGCACGAGTTCGGCCACGCCGCCGGGTGCGCCTATGGCGGCGCCCGCCCCGGAGCAATGGGCGCGGGCATCTACCTGGTGTATCCCGCCTTCTACACCGACGTCACCGACTCCTATCGCCTCAGCCGCGGGGGTCGGCTGCGCACCGACCTGGCCGGCGTCTACTTCAACGGCCTGTTCATCCTGGCGGTGGCCGGCCTGTACGCCATTACTGGCTGGGAGGCGCTCATCCTCATCATCATCGTCAGCCACATCGACGCCGCCCGCCAGCTCCTCCCCTTCCTGCGCCTCGACGGCTACTACATCGTGGCCGACCTCACCGGTGTCCCCGACCTGTTCTCCCGGCTGAAGCCCATCCTGAGCAGCTCGCTGCCGTGGAAGAAGACCGATCCCAAGGTCAAGGAGCTGAAGCTCTGGGCCCGCGTGGTCGTCACCGTCTGGGTGATTCTGGTGATCCCGCTGCTCCTCCTGCAGCTGCTCATGCTGCTCCTCCACGCACCCCGAATCATCGCCACCGCCTGGAGCTCCCTCGGGGAGAAGACCGACGGCATCAGCACCGCCTTCGCTGACGGCGACTGGCTCGGTGTGGCCAGCGGCGCCTTCCAATCGGCGATCCTCGTGCTGCCGATATTGGGCATCATCCTGACCTTCGTCCGCGTGGGTGGGCGGGCCGGGCGGGGGCTGTGGCGCAGCACCCAGGGCAAGCCCATCGGCCGCCTCGTGGCCATGACCGCGATCGCGGCGGTGGTCGGCGGGCTGGGCTACACGTGGCTGCCCAACGGCGATTACGAGCCCATCCGCAAGGGCGAGAGGGGGACGCTCACCGAGGGTTTCGCGGCAATCGCCGAGGCACCAGA
>DATLOM010000043.1:0-55392 GCA_035536185.1 Acidimicrobiales bacterium
GTCGCCGGCCAGCGGCAGCACGTTGAAGGCGATGGGCACCGGGTACACCGCCGGCGGCGGGAAGTCCACGGCGTCGCCACGGAAGGCGAGGCCGGCGGCGCCGTCGGCCACCTTTCGGACCTGGAGGTCCAGCTCGCTCACCGCCGCCCGTCCTCCGCCGGAGACGGCCTGGTATGTGGAGGCGACCAGGCGGCGCAGTCCGGCCTCGTCGTGTAGCACCTTGAGCGCCGGCATGGCGATCATGGTCGTGCAGTTCGGGTTGGCCACGATGCCCTTGGGGATGGAGCGCAGCGCCTCGCCGTTCACCTCGGCCACCACCAAGGGGACGTCGGGATCGGACCGCCAGGCCGACGAGTTGTCCACCACCACGGCACCGGCGGCGGCCACCACGGGCGCGTAGCGGCGGGAGGCGGTGGCTCCGTTGGAGAACAGGGCGATGTCGATCCCTGAGAAGTCGGAGCCCTCGGTGTCCTCGACGGCCACCTCGCCGTCACCCCAGGACAGGGGCAGCCCAGCCGAGCGGGCGGAAGCGAAGAAACGCACGTCATCAGCGGGGAACTGACGCTCCGCCAGGATCGCCCGCATCACCTCACCCACCTGTCCGGTGGCCCCGAAAACTGCCAGTCGCATGCCCCCATGTTACGAGGCGCCGGGCAACGACCCCTTCAGGAGAGGCCGAAGGCGGTGTGCAGCGTCTGCACCGCCCGCTCCACCACCGCGGCCCGCACGACGCAGGAGATGCGGATGGGCGAGGTGGAGATCATCTCGATGTTGATCCCCTCGGCGGCCAGGGCCTCGAACATGGTGGCGGTGACCCCCGGGTGGGTCTTCATGCCGGCGCCGATGAGCGAGACGGTGGCGATCTCGCGGTCGGCCAGCACCTCGGCCGCTTCCAGCTCGCCGGCGTGGGCCTTGCAGGCGGCCAGGGCGACGGTGAGATCGGCCTTGGGCACAGTGAAGGAGATGTCGGTGGTGCCGCCGATGGAAACGTTCTGCACGATCATGTCGACGTTCACGTGCTCGTCGGCAAGTGAGCGCAGGAGGCGAGCGGCGATGCCGGGACGGTCGGGGACGCGGGTGACGGTGAGCTTGGCCTCGGAGGTGTCGTGGGCGATCGCCGACACAATGGGTCGCTCCATCTGGGGGTCCTCCGGCTGGTCGGCGGCGGCCTCCGCCTGGTCGGCCGACACTACCCAGGTACCCGGCTCCCAGGTGAAGCTGGAGCGCACGTGCAGACGCACGCCGTGGTTGCGGGCGTACTCGACCGAGCGGATCTCGGGCTTGGGGCAGCCGCTGGCGCACATCTCCAGCAGCTCCTCGAAGATCATCTCGTTCACCCGGTGGGCCGTCGGGACGAGCCTGGGATCGGCGGTGTAGACGCCGGACACGTCTGTGTAGATCTCGCACGTGTCCGCTCCGAGAGCGTGGGCGAGCGCCACCGCAGTGGTGTCGGAGCCGCCGCGGCCGAGGAAGGTGATCTCGCGGTCCTCCGAGACCCCTTGGGCGCCGGCGACCACCGGCACCTGGCCGGATGCCAACGATTCCCGGATCCTGTCGGCACGGACGACCAGGATCTTGGCCCGGGTGTGGTTGCCATCGGTGATGAAGCCGGCCTGGCTGCCGGTGAACGACGCGGCGGGGCAGCCGAGGTCGGACAAAGCCATGCACAACAACGCCATGGTCTTGCGCTCCCCGGCGGTGATCAACATGTCGAGCTCACGCCCGGGTTGTGTCGAGGACACCTCGTTGGCCAGGCGCAGCAGCTCGTCGGTCTCCTTGCCCATGGCGCTGACGACCACGACCACCTCGTTGCCGTGGCGGCGGGTGCGGGCGACGTGGTCGGCCACCGAACGGATGCGTTCGGCGTCGGCCACGGAGGTGCCGCCGAACTTCTGGACGAGCAGGGGCACGGCGTCGGAGCGTACCGGTGCTCTCTCCTCCACTACCTTGGCCCCTCGTGCCCAACCAGAAGAGACAGCGGAAGAAGCAGGGGCGCCAGGCCCGGCAGGACGAGATCAGAGCCCAGCGGGAGCGGGCGGCGCGCAGGAAGAAAGCGATGTTCGGCGTCGGCATCGTCGTGTTCATCGCCCTCATGGCCGCGCTGTTCAGCCAGGGCGACTCGAGCAAGGCCAAGAAGGTGGCGACCGGCGACACCACCAGCACCACGGCCGCCGGCGATACCACCACCACGGCGGAGGACAAGAACGTCGCGGCCGGGCCTTGCCCCGCGGCCGACGGGAGCGCCGAGAAGAAGATCAGCTTCGAGGCCCCGCCACCGGTGTGCATCGACCCGACGAAGACCTATACGGCCAAGGTCGAGACCGACGCCGGCACCTTCACCATTGCCCTCGACGCCAAGAAGGCGCCCAAGACGGTCAACAACTTCGTGGTGCTGGCCCGCCACCACTTCTACGACGGCGTCCCCTTCCACCGTGTGATCCCTGGTTTCGTGGTGCAGGGGGGCGACGCCGAGAAGGGCGACGGTTCCGGCGGCCCCGGCTACAAGTTCGCCGACGAGCTGCCCAAGGCCGGCGAGTACGAGATCGGATCGCTGGCCATGGCCAACTCCGGGCCGAACACCAACGGCAGCCAGTTCTTCGTCATCACCGGGCCCCAGGGAGTGGGCCTGCCCCCGCAGTACTCGCTGTTCGGAAAGGTCAGCGAGGGCCTCGACGTGGTCAAGAAGATCGAGGCCGACGGCAGTGAGCAGGGTGCCCCGAAGGTCGTGCACAAGATGACCAAGATCACCATCACCGAGACCTGAGAGGAGCCCCCATGACCACCGATTGCCCCGCAGCCGACGGCTCCAGCCCCAAGAGGCAGCGCTTCAACGGCCCGCCTCCGATGTGCATCGACCCGTCCAAGCGCTACACCGCCGAGATGGTCACCAACAAGGGCTCGATGACCATCGCCCTCGACCCGCTGGCCGCCCCCAGGACGGTCAACAACTTCGTGGTGCTGGCTCGCTACCACTACTTCGACGGGGTCGGCTTCCACCGGATCATCCCGGGTTTCATGGCCCAGGGTGGCGACCCGGAGGGTTCGGGCCGCGGCGGCCCCGGTTACAAGTTCGAGGACGAGCTACCCAAGGCCGGTCGCTACGAAGTGGGCTCTCTGGCCATGGCCAACGCCGGGCCGAACACCAACGGGAGCCAGTTCTTCATCGTCAGCGGGCCGTCGGGCGTGGGCCTGCCTCCGCAGTACTCGCTGTTCGGCAAGGTGGTGAAGGGCCTCGAAGTGCTGGCCGCCATCGACGCCGTCGGGTCCCCCGGTGCGGGTACTCCGAAGGAGCCGGTGACCATCTCGTCGGTCACCATCACCGAGTCGGACGGCTAGAGAGCCGCTCGGCGGCGGGGTCAGGCGGGGAGGGAGTCGAGGGTGGATTCCTGGCCGTTCAGGAAGACCTTGACGTTGCCGGTGCCCCGTGCGACCCAGCCTCTCTCGGACGACAGGTGGCGGATGATGGCGGTTTGCTCGTCGAGGGCGACGACTGGGATGCCCTTGGTGGCGAGGGTGACGGTGCGGTGGGCCTTCTCGGTGGACCAGGTGTCGGCGTGGGGGATGACGGCCAGTTGGGAGACGAGGCCGAGGCCGACGGTGTAGGCGCCGCCGCGGGGGTCGACCATGGGGTCGGTGAGCACCATGGCGCCGGCGGAGGAGCCTGCCACCACAGCGCCGTTCCTCCAGGCGGCCAGCAGGGCGGCCCACACGGCTGAGTCCTTGAGGACCGACCGGAGGTGCAGGGGAGAGCCGCCGCCCAGGTAGATGAAACGGGCGTCGGCGACGATGGCGGCGTTGGCCGGGTCCTCGGCGTCGGGGCGGCTCAGGACCATGAGGGGGCGGACCCCGGCGCCCATGTCCTCGAACCAGGTCGTGGCCGTGTCCACCGAGCGTTGGGGGTGCTCGTAGGCGGCGGCGGTGGGGAGAACGAGCACCTCTTTGCCACCCGATGCCTCCAGCAGCTCGGCGTCGAACTGGCAGCCCTTGCTCCACTCGGCGCCGCCCACGAGGGCCAGTGGCCCGGGGCCGCTCACCGGGAAGAGCTGTCGTCGGGGGTCATCGCCCGCTCAACCTAGTCACGCCATCTGGCACGTCCGAGCGGTAGGCGGCACAATCGGGGGCGGTGGCCGATTTCCCCCTTGAGAAGAAGCAGCGGCAAACCGATGCAGGTGGGATGGTCGACCATCGTGCTCTGCCCGGTCTCGGCGCAGGTCTCGCCGGGCTCTCCTTCGGCGTAGCTGCCATCGTTCTCCAGGCTCCGCTGCTGGCCCTGGGCGCGGGCATGTGCGCTCTCGCCGCCGGCGCCGCCGCCGTCGTGCAGGTCCAGCGCCTGGTGCGCAGCGAGGCCCAGGTTTCCGCCAGCGCAGCTCTCGCCAATCTGCTGGACCTCCCCCAGCAGGCCCGGGAGCAGGCCCACAGCCTGGTCGACAAGGAGACCGGGCTCCCCGACGGCCGCTTCCTGGAGCTGGCCATTGAGGGTCGCATCGCCGCCGCCCGGCGCCACCTCTGGCCGGTGACCATCGTGCTGCTCGAGGTCGGGCTGCGCCCGGAGTGCGTCGAGGTCGACGAGCAGGATCGGGCCCTCATCGAGTTCGCCACCCTGCTCCGGCGGGCCTTGCGTGAGGCTGACGTCGTCTGCCGGACGAGCCGGACCGGGTTCGCCCTGGTGCTGGAGGACACCGCCGAGGAAGGCGGCGTCTGGGTCGCCGAGCGGGTCCAGATCGCCATGGCCCAGGAGGGTGGCGGGGCCCGGCGGCTGACCGCCGGCGTGGCCAGCTACCCGATCCACGGGCTCCACGCCGATCACGTGCTGGCCCGGTCCCAGGCCGCCCTCACCCGGGCGTGCGCGGCCGGCGCCGGCCGGGGACTGGGTCAGGTCGAGGTGGCCCAGCCCGACTTCGCCTGAGTGGAGCCCCGCGGAACCGGGCTGCACCGAGTCAGCCGCCCTGGTTCCACCAGCGCCCGGAGAAGCGCCAGGGCCCGGCCGGCGGCGCTGACGGCGCCTCGCGTGCCGGCGAAGGTGCCGGCCACACCAGCTCCACGGCGGCGACCACGGCGGCCAGCTCCTCGGGGGTGAGCGGCGGGGGAGCCTGGTCGGCGCTCAGAGGGGGACGTTCCCGTGCTTGCGGCGGATTCGGGGAGCCTTCTTGGACCGCAGCATGGCCAGGCTCCGGGCGAGGACCGGGCGGGTGTCGGCAGGGTCGATGACGTCGTCGATGTAGCCGGCCTCGGCCATTCCGTACGGGTTCAGGTGCTGCTCCCGGTACTCCTTGACCAGCTCCGCCCTCCTCGCCGCCGGGTCGGGGGAGTCGGCCAGCTCCCGCCGGTGCAGCACGTCGACGGCGCCCTCGGGACCGGTGACCGCGAGCTCCGCCGACGGCCAGGCGAAGGCGAGATCCGCCCCGAGCGCCTTGGAGCTCATCACCACGTAGGCGCCTCCGTAGGCGTCCCGGATCACCATCTGGATGCGGGGGACGGTCGCCTCCGACCAGGCGTAGAGAAGCTTGGCGCCGTGGCGGATGATGCCGTTGTGCTCCTCGTCGGTGCCGGGCAGGAAGCCGGGGACGTCGACGATGGAGACGAGGGGGACGTTGAAGGCGTCGCAGGTGCGCACGAAGCGGGCCGCCTTCTCGGCCGCGTCGGTGTCTATGGCGCCGGCCAGCACCTGGGGCTGGTTGGCCACGATGCCGATCGGGTGGCCGTCGATCCGGGCGAAGCCGCACACGATGTTGGTGGCCCAGTGGGCGAAGTACTCCAACAGCTCCTGCCCGTCGACCACCGCCCGGATGAGCTGGTGGACGTCGTAGGGCGTGTTCGAGTCGACCGGGAGCAGGTCGGCCAGCTCGGGAGTGGGCAGGACCGAGTCGGCGTCGGCGTCCAGTTCGGGGGGCTGCTCGGCGTTGTTCGAGGGCAGGAACCCCAGCAGGCGCCGGACCTGGTCGAGGCACGACTTCTCGTCGTCGGCCACGAAGGTGCACACGCCCGACCTCGACCCGTGGGTCATGGCGCCGCCCAGGTCCTCGATGGTGACCTCCTCGCCGGTGACGGCCTTGACCACCTCGGGCCCGGTGATGGCCATGTAGGAGACCTCGCGGACCATGAAGATGAAGTCGGTCAGGGCCGGGCTGTAGACGGCCCCGCCGGCGCACGGGCCCAGGATCACGCTGATCTGGGGGATGACCCCGGAGGAGGCGACGTTGCGGGAGAACATGCGCCCGTACATGTCGAGGGAGACGACGCCCTCCTGGATGCGGGCGCCGGCGCCGTCGTTCAGGCCGATGATGGGCACACCCATGGACGAGGCCAGGTCCATCACCTTGTGGATCTTGCGGGCGTGCATCTCCCCCAGCGACCCACCGAAGACGGTGAAGTCCTGGCTGAACAGGCACACCTTGCGGCCGTCGATGGTGCCGAAGCCGGTGATCACGCCGTCGGTGTAGGGGCGGCTGTTCTCCAACCCCATGCCGTGGGCCTGATGGCGCACCAGCAGGTCGAGCTCGGTGAAGGAGCCGGCATCGAGCAGGTAGTCCACCCGCTCGCGGGCCGTCATCTTGCCCCGGGCGTGCTGGCGCTCCACGGCCTTGGCCGAGCCGGCGTGGCGGGCCTCGTGCTTGCGCTCGGCCAGCTGCTCGACGTGGCGCTGCTGCTCAGTCACTGCGCCTCGGACCGGGTCATCCTGCCGAGAGGTTACGGCCGGCGCAACAATCGCGCTGTGCCCCTCGAGCCGCCACCGTCGCCCTGGGCGTTCCCCGACCCCGCCCGGGCCGGTCCGGACGACGTGGTGGCACTGGGCGCAGACCTCGCCCCCGGGACCGTGCTGGCCGGCTACCGCAGGGGTCTGTTCCCCATGCACGTGAGGGATGAGGGGCGGGAGGTGCTGGCGTGGTGGTCCCCCGATCCCCGTGGCGTGCTGCCCCTGGACGGGCTGCGGGTCAGCCGATCGCTGAGGAAGGCGCGCCGGCGGTTCGACATCCGGGTCGACACCGCCTTCGAGGAGGTCATCACGGCCTGCGCCTCGAGTCGCCGGGAGGACGGGTGGATCAACGACGAGATCCGCGCCGCCTACCTCCGGCTCCACCACCTGGGATGGGTGCACAGCGTCGAAGCCTGGTCGCGGGAGGAGGGGACGCTGGCCGGCGGTCTCTACGGCGTCGCCGTGGGCGGCCTCTTCGCCGGCGAGTCGATGTTCCACCGGGAGACCGACGCGTCCAAGGTCGCCCTGGCCGGCCTGGTGGAACTGCTACGGGACGGCGGAGCCGAGCTTCTGGACGTGCAGTGGCAGACGCCTCATCTGGCCCGTCTCGGTGCCGTGCAGATGAGCCGGGCGGAGTACCTGGGCCGGCTGGAGAAGGCGGTGCGCCTCCCGCTGCCGGCGGTGTTCAGCCGCTCGAGCTAGCGGCGGCCGCGCCTCGGGCCCGGGCCGCGATCACGGCCTCGACCCGCGCCATGAGGTCGCCAGGGGCGAACGGCTTGGCCACGAAGTCGTCGGCACCGAGCTGTCGTGCCACGACCTTGTCACCCTCGCTGGAGCGACCGGACACCACGATGATCCCGATGTCGCAGCGGCGCCTGAGCTCGACGAGCACCTCGAGGCCGTCCATGCCGGGCATGAACAGGTCGAGGATGACGATGTCGGGCGGTTCGGCCACGATGGCGGCGCAACCCTCCTCACCGCTGCCGACCTCGGTGACGCTCATGCCGCCCCGCTCGAGGGTGGCGGCGATGAAGGCGCGAACGGTGTCGTCGTCGTCGACCACCACGGCGGTGAGCCGGCGGTCCCTGGGCCGCGGTGCCGCCGCCGGGCCCGCCTTGGCCGTCGGGTAGCTCGTGCTGTGCCTGGTGGCGCCGCCGGCCAGCACGCTGATCGTGGCCAGGTCCATCGACATGACGCCGCCGGCGATCCCCACACCGCCCTCGCTGCGAGTCGTCGTCCTGTTGGAAGAGACCCGGCCACTCCTCCGGGGGCTGTCCACGACAGCGTGGAGCTTGGCGGCCACGGCACCCAGGTTGGATGGGTGGAGCCGCTTGCACTCCTCCGAGGCGGTGCAGTACTTGCAGCGCACCACACCTCTGTCGGCGACCGCGTAGGCGCCTCTGCGCCCGCAGTTGCCGCACTGCTCGTAGACCAAAGCCATTCGCTCGTCCTCCTGAGGGTGTACCAAGCCCATCGGCACCATCCGCCCAAGCAACAAACAACGGTCCATCAACATACGAAATGGCCCTAAAGGAGTGGTCACGGCGGCCGAGTGGACGGTTTGGGAGCAAAAACCGGTGCTAATACAACGTTTTTTGCTCACAGAGAGGGGTCACAGCGCTTCTGGGGCCCTTCGGCGGGCCAGGGCGGCGGCGCGCTCCGGCATCTGGGGGGCGTCGAGACGGCGGCAGATGTCGTCGAACGCCGGCGCCGGCCCCGTCCACCGCAGCTCGTCGACGGTCGTGAGGAGGCTGCGGTCGACCACCAGAGTCGCCAGGGTTCGGAAGGCCAGGGCCTTGTCCCAGTTGCCGGCAAGGGTGTTGGCCAGCTGGCGGGCGGAGCGCACGTCGACGTCCCAACGCTCACCCAGGCGGGGGATCTGCTCCAGGTGGGCGTAGTGGTGCAGAACCGTGGCCGCCGAACGGGCGCCCCAGCCGGGCAGGCCCGGGAAGCCGTCGGCGGAATCGCCCACGAGGGCCAGCCAGTCGGGGATCGACGGCGGCGACACGCCGAACTTCGTGACCACGCCAGCCTCGTCGTACACGGTCTCGCGCCGGCGGTCGAGCTGGACGACCCGATCGCCGACTACGCACTGGGCCAGGTCCTTGTCGGGGGTGCAGATGACGACCTGCTGGACGGTGGGGTCCTCGGCAGCCACGAGGGCGGCCGAGGCCAGGGCATCGTCGGCCTCGAGGTCGACCATGGCCCACACCCGTACCCCCATGGCCTCCAACGCCTCCTCGAGCAGCGGGAACTGGGCCAGCAGGTCTTCGTCCACGCCGCTGCCGTCCTTGTAGGCGGGCCACAACTGGTTGCGGAACGACTCGATGACGTGGTCGGTGGCGACGCCGACATGGGTGGCGCCCTGCTCGATGAGGGTGAGGACGGAACCGAGAACGCCACGGGTGGCGGCGGTGCGTGAGCCCTTTGCCCTGACTTCGGAAGGAAGTCCGTAGTGGTGGCGGAACAGCTCGTAGGTCCCGTCGACCAGATGCACCCGTATCCCGCTGAGTAGTACGCCCATCAGCCCCATCGTCGCAGGTAGCCGTCCCGGCCAGCGCGTTGGCGCAGCCCGTCGAGAAGTCGACGAGGCGGCACGCGCCGGGCCCCGTCAGGTGCGGCGGCGAACCCATTCGGCATACAAGGGATCCACGAGACGGATCTTGCCCCCGACGTCATGGGCGTGGCCACGGTCGACCAATGCGGTGACGGCGCCGCGGGCACCGCCCTTGGACAGGCCAAGTCGTTCCGTGTAGCTCCCCGTGGGCGGTTCCCCGGCAGCCAGGACGCGCGCCATCTTCCGCTGACCCGGCTCCAGCCCGGACTCGAGCGCGGTGAACTCGGCCGCCGAGCGCGCCAGCACGCGGTCCAGCGCTGCCGCCCAGGTGCTCAGATCGGCGGCGGTGCCTTCGGGAGTTAGTTGCCACAGGGCGTCGGCGAGGAAGGCGACCCGCTGGGGATGGCCGGCGGCCAGGCCCACCAGGGCGCCCAGCGCCGGCCCGGCGTCTCGGCCGGTTGCGTCGAAGCGGTCGCCCACGAAGCCCGCCGCTACGGACGCCGCCAGCGAACCCAGCGCCAGCTGCTCGGCCTGGCCGAACAGCGGTCGGGCCCGATCCGAGAAGATGGTCCGCAGGATGGACTGCTCCGAGCCGGCAAACAGGTACGACACCCGGTCGCGCTGGTGCTGGATCCGTGACCGCAGGATGGCGTCGGCGTTGGGAATCGACCCTATGGCCTGGAACTCGTCGAGAACGACCAACACACGGGTCCCCACCTTGTCCGCCGCCTCGTAGGGCAGGTCCAGGAGCCGCTCTAGCACCGGTGTCGCCTCCTCGGCCCGTCTCGGTTGGAAGGCCACACCACCGAGGCTGGTCGAGAACCCGAGGGTGGACAGGCCGTCGACAGCGCGGCGCAGAAGCCGGCCGAGCGCCGTCGCCGGCAGCTGCCGGTAGGCGTCATGAAGACGCCGGGCCAAGTCGTCGATCGTGAGCACGCCCTCCAGGTCCACGCGTACGACTGCCAGGTCCCCTGTCCGCTCGGCATCCGCCGCCAAGCGCCCGATGAGGCTCGTCTTGCCGTACCGCCGCGGCCCGTGGAGGAGCACGAAGCGGCCATGGGCGGCCCGGTCCGCCAGGGTGGCCAACTCGTCGTCGCGGCCGGACACCTCGTCTGGAGGAAGCGGTCCATCGAAGATGAAGGGCGACGTGGCACTCATGAGTGCTATACCTTAGCACTCGATAGGTGCGGTCGAATAGCACGTCGAGGCGAAGGAGCTGGCCCGGCGCCGGCACCTCGACGCTGCCCAGGAACAACCCGCCCCGCGCCCTTCGTTCCACAACTCCCGCGGGTGTTGCTCGCAATTGGGGGTATTTGCGCCGCATGACTAGCCCCGTTCCAGGGCCGAAATGGCGAGCACGGACTATCTCCCCTGGCGTGTTGCCGCGCCGAAGGAGAACTTGAGACAACAAACCAACAACAACAGGGCCCACCGCCCAACAAAGGGGATCCGAAATGAAGCTCACCAAGACTCTCGCAGCAACAGTCACCGGACTCGCCCTGAGCGCCGCAGTCGCCGCGCCGGCCTCCGCCGTGGTCGACCCCACGCCGACCGTCACCACCATCACCCTCAACGGGGGCGGCCTGAGTATCGACGGCCCGGCCTCGGCATCGGGTTCAGGATCCGTCACTCCCGGGTCCACGATGACTGTAACCATCGAAGACACCTCGGTCACCGACAGCAGAGGCCTGCTCTCCGGCTGGACGGCGACCGGCGCCTCCACTGACTTCTTCAACGGCACCTACAGCATGCCCAAGGCTCTCTTCACCTGGGCCACCGGAGCCATCGCCACCCCCAACGGAAGCCTCACCGGAGTGACCGCGGCGGCCTCCGTCCCGCTGAACATGGCGGCCACATTCCCGGTCGCTGTCGCCATTCCGTTGCACGGTGCCGGCACCTTCACCTACCCCGCCACCGTCACCGGTGTGGTCCCGGTCAACATGGTCGCCGGGGCCTACGTGGGCACCATCACCCAGTCCGTCATCTGAGCAAGGAGAATGGGGCGGTGCCCCTCCGCCGCATCATCTTCAGCTCCGTGGCCGTCGCCCTCACCATGGTGGGGGCGACGGTCGCGTCCGCGCAGGATCGACCCGACCCCGGCCTCGGAATCCGGCTGCTCGAAGCCCCCAGCGCCCGCGCCAATGACCCCAGGGCCAAGAGCTACATCGTCGACTTCGTGGCGCCCGGCACCAACTTCACCCGCAGCTTCGAGATCTCCAACGGCAGCAGCCGGGCCATGGATGTCGATCTCTACGGCGGTGCCGCCCGGGTAGAGGGTGGGGCCTTCGTACCGGAGGACCGTGGGGTGGAGAACCGGCTCACGCCGTGGATGACCGTCACGCCTGCCAAGGCCCGGCTGGCACCGGGGGCCCGGAAGCGAGCACAGGTCAGTGTCGCCGTTCCTGCCAGTGCCACGGCCGGTGAGTACTACGGCGCGGTGTGGGCGGAGGTTCCGGGGGTGGCTCCTCCCGGCGGAGGTGCCGCGGTGGCCAACCGGGTGGGGATCCGCGTGTACCTGGGCGTAGGGGCCGGCGGAGAGCCGGCCACGAGCTTCAAGCTCGAGTCTTTCGCGCCCTCCTTGTCGCCGGAGGGCCGGCCGGGAGTGGACATCCGTACCTGCAACGACGGCGGCCGGGCCATCGACCTCACAGGCGAGCTGTCGCTGACAGAGGGGCCCGGAGGTGTATCAGCCGGGCCGTTCCGGGGAGAGAAGAGCCTCACGCTCGGGCCCCGGCAGTGCGACCAGGCCACGATCCAACTCGACCCGAAGTTGCCCAAGGGCCCATGGCGGGCCTCTGTGAAGCTTCAGTCCGGCGAGGACGAGCGCAAGGCGGAAGCAACGATCACCTTCCCGGACGAGCCCGGCGGAGGCGCGCCGGTGGACGCCGAGGCAACCGAGAAGTCGTCAGCGGTGAAGGTGGCACTGCTGGTGGGCCTTCTGGTCCTGCTGGCGGTGGCCACCGTGCTGTTCCTGTTGTGGCGCCGGCGGCGCGAAGCGGACGGTTAGCACTCCGACCCTCAGTCGAAGGTGATCTTCATCTCGAAGCGGTCGAACTTGCCGTCGTGGCGGGCGAAGAAGCCGAAAGCGTCGAGGGGCTCGAGGTTGGGCTTGATCTCGGTCTCGTACTGGGAGCGCTCCTCGCCTTCGGCGTCGTCGAGGAAGGCCCTCTCGACGGCTTCGCGGATGGGATCGATCCTCAGGATCATCTGGGCGACGGTCTCGGAGGAGCCCTCGCCGACGACCTTCTCGTAGGAGGAGGTCTCGCCGAGCTTGGATGACGCCGGCTCCGACAGCTCCTCCAGGTACTCGACGCGGTTGGCCAGCACGAAGCGGTCCTCGAACAGCGCCATGGCGGGCTGGATGCCGGGCATGAACGCTTCGGGGACGACGAAGGCGGTGGCGCCCGCGACCTCGCGCTCCTCTAGCTGGACTTGCGCGCTCTTCTCGAGCGAGCCGACGATCTTGGGCAGCGCGGCCTTGGCGTTGTCCATGTTCGTGGGCTCGATGACGAGGCCGAAGTCGGGGAAGGACTGGCCCTCGGGCACGGCGCCGGCCACGACGACGAACTCGCCTTCCATCCACGACAGGACGTCGGTCTGGAGGTCGAGGCCGGTCTGGTTCCTGAACTCCTCGGCGAACTCGTCGCCGTCGCCACCGCCGCTGCCGGTGACGAGCTCCATCACCTGCTTGAACACGCTGGCCACGTCGAAGAACGTGAAGGCGCCGATGGAGTCCTCGGACAGTCCCTCCGTGATCTTCGGCTCTCCGCCCTTGCCCTCGTTGAACGGCCGGGACACACCCTCGAAGACCAGAGCCTCCTTGGCCGCGTGGAAGTCGAAGGCCACCGAACTGGCGTCCTTGAACGCCGTGGTGACGTCGAGGCCCGGGATGGGGCTGGTCGCCTCGGCCAGGCGAAGCAACCCCTGCACATCGGTCCACGCCAGGATCAAGCGGTCGCCGGCCAACTCGTCGACCACATCGGTGAAGGCCTTGCTGCCGGCCAGGCCGCCGTCGTCCTTCTTGGCCTGGCCCTCGATGACGTCGAGCACCTTGGCTTCGTCGGCGGGATCACTCTGGTCGGAGATGACGACGAATCCCTCCACCATGCGGTACTGGCCTTCGAAGTCGCCGCTCGTGCGGACCTTTTCGATCGCCGCAGTGGCCTTGGCCTCGTCGGTGGTCTGCACCAACACCACCGGGCGGGGTTCGTCACCCCCGTCAGGCGGCAGCAGGGCGAAGGCCACCTCGTCGCCCAACCACGGCTCGACATCGCGCTTGAAATCGAGACCGGCCTCCTTCACCAGATCGTCGAGGAGTTCGTCGCGGGTCTGGTCGAACTCGCCTTTGACCCTGTCCGACGCGGCCGGGAACTTCCGGGCCACGCTCAACAGGTTGCGCTTCTGCTCGATCGAGGGGTCGAGATTGACCGACACGAGGGCGAGAGCGTTCACCGGGGTGATGCCTGCGGCGCGTGCCGCCTCGTCGGTCTTGTCCCCGCATGCCTGAAGGACCAGGAGAAGGGAGGCGGACAGAACCGCCAGTGCCAGTTTTTTGCGCATAACTCCAGCCTAAGAGGCCGGCACCCGGCTCGTCACCGCCGTCTGCCGGTGCGGAGCTTCGATCGTGGCGGTGACCGGCACCGAGGTGGCCGGGGCCTCGAGCCCCATCGGCCTGGCCGGTGCGCTCACAGTCTCCTCGCCGCTCTCGAAGCTGCCACCGCCGGTGAACATGGCGCTCCCGTAGAGGAACGGAGTGGGATAGAGGAGATAGAACAGGCTGTACGGCTGCTTCTTCACCACCTCGGCCAGCTTCTCCCGCTCGAGGGCGCGCAGCGTGTCGAGCATGGCGTCCAACAACGAACCGGTGGGGCTCACGAACCAGCTGCCCCCTCGCTCGACGGTGGTGAGGTCGAAATAAGAGAAAGCGGCCTCGGAGAAGGGCTGATCCTCGCTCTCGGCGTCCCGGCACATCGGCGGCAATCCGTCTTCCAGCAGGCCGTCGATCTTGACGCACCGGCCGTCGTAGTCGAAGACGAAGGGTTCTTGCCCGCTGGTCACCTTCACCGTCAGGCGCTTGATGGTCACGCGAGTTTCGCCTTCCTTGTTGGGACCGCTCTCCAGCTCCAACGTGGGAACCTCGGCCTGCACCCCTTGATCCCGCATTTCGGCCACGGCTCGGTCGGCGGCGGGCAGGAAGAGGGGCGCGTAGTCGTGGAGAGCGTCAGCCTCGCCCGGTGGTGTCAGCTCGATGACCCGGCGGACGTCGAAGGCGGCCGCCGCCGCGGCAACCTGCCGCACCGCATCTTCGGGCGAGGAGGCACCCTTGGGAACCACGCCATGGCCGAACTTCGGCACCTCAGCGCCTGAGTCACGCCGGGCCAGCTCGGCGGCCGTGTAACCCAGGCTCACGAACCAGTCGCCGTCACGGCGCACCGCGACGAGCACCACCTCACCACCAGAGAGATCGGCGGGCGGGGGCGACGAGATGGAGCCCGGATCAGCGACCAGGTCCTTCAGCAACGGGCCTATCGGCAGCTCCTCTCCGCTTACGCGGAGACGGATACTGCCCTTGGTGGCCCGCACGGCGGCGATGTCGTCGCTCAGGCGTTCGGAACCCAGTTCCAGGCCCTCGACCGTGAGGTCGGCGCCGGCCACGTGGGCGAGGTCAAGTCGCTCGTCGACGATCCCCAGGCGGCGCAGCTGGTCGCCCAGCTCGACGGTGCGGCCCCGCAGCACCGCTCGCTCGGCGGGAACGAGAGCCTCCAGCGCACCCAGCACGTCCTCGTTCACCAGGGCGTCCACCAGCTTCTGCACCGCCGACTCGGGACTGTCCTCTCCTCCGTCGCTGGTCAGGGCGGCCAGGCCGAAGAGGCCGGCGACGAGGGCGACGACCACACCGAGGGCGATTCCAGCCTTCCTCCAAGGTGCCCGAGTCGTGCCAGCAGAGGCCTCGGGTGCAGAAGGTACGTAGCTCTCGAGACCGTTGTCGGGGCCCCCTGGGTCGGTCATCGAACTCCCTTTTCGTGTTTGACGCGAAAGACAAGGAACCCGGCTCCCGCAAGGGCGAGGATACCGGCTGCCACGGCGGCGTCCACTCCGGGTGCGGTTCGCAGCGAGGTTGTCCGCAGGAGGACCCCGGCGGCCACGGCCACAGCTCCGGTGACGGCCCCGAGGGCGGCGACCAGCAGGCGCCGGCGAGCCAGTGCCGCAACCCACACCGTCGCCGCCAGGAATGGGGTGAAGAGGAACACGGCCAGCAGGATTCGTGCCTCCCTGTCACCGGACAGGCCGACCTCGTGCAGGGTGCGGGCGAGCTCCAGCCCGGAGCGGGAGCGACCCGTGCGGCTCCAGGGGAGGAACCCGGCGGCGGCCACACCGATGCTCCCGATGACGGTAAGGGCGGTGGCGTTCCGCTCGGCCCGCGAGCCGGCGGTCAGCCCTCGACCTCCCGGCGGCCCGACAGGGCGCGGCCGAGAGTCAGCTCGTCGGCATACTCGAGGTCACCACCGACGGGAAGGCCGCTGGCGATACGGGTCGTCTTGACTCCGAGCGGCGTGAGCAGCCGGGCCAGGTACATGGCCGTGGCCTCACCCTCGATGTTGGGGTTCGTGCAGAGGATCACCTCGGTGATGCCCTCGGCGCCGATGCGGGCGAGCAGCTCACGCACCCGGAGCTGATCGGGCCCCACGCCCTCGATGGGGTTGATGGCGCCCTGGAGCACGTGGTACCGGCCGGAGAACTCCTGGGTCTTCTCGACGGCGACGATGTCCCGCGGCTCCTCCACCACGCAGACGACGGTGGCGTCGCGCCTCGAGTCGAGACAGAGGTCGCACAAGGCGCCGGCGTCTCCGCCTCCGTCTCCGTCGGCCCCAGGGCCGGTGCCGGCGGTGATCTCGGCCACGTTGAAGCAGCGCCGGCAGAACGAGACCCTCTCCTTGACCTCGTTGATCGCCGAGGAGAGCCGCTGGGCGTCCTCCTTGGACAGCTTGAGGAGGTGGAAGGCGATCCGCTGCGCCGACTTCGGCCCCACACCCGGCAGCCGGCCGAGCTCGTCGATCAGCCCTTGCACCGGGCCGGCGTACATCATGCTCAGCCGATGGCGGGCGGAGGGCCGGGCGAGCCCGGCAGGCCCGGCAGGCCCGGAAGGCCCAGAGCGCTGGTGTCGAGGGAGCCCAACGCCTGCTGGTTCAGCGCCTGCGCCTGGGCCACGGCGTCGTTGCAGGCGGCGACGACGAGGTCCTCCAGCATGGCGACGTCCTCCGGATCGAGCGCCGCCGGGTTGATCGAGACCTGCTCGAACTGGAGACCGCCGGTCACCCTGATCCGGACTGCTCCCCCGCCGGCCTGGCCCTCCACGACCTGCTCGGCGGCCGCCTGCTGAGCCTCCACCAGCTGCTGTTGCATGGCCTGGGCCTGCTGGAGAAGGGCGCCGATGTCGAGCCCTCCGGCCTCGGGCCCGCCGCTTTCGAACTGGCCAGATGGATCGTCGGAGCTCACGGGGCTACCTCCTCGGCACCGGGGAACGCCTGCTTCAGGCGGTCGGCGGGCGACGTTACCGGTGCCGGGAGGGAGTCGTCGGCCCCGAAGGCGCCGGCCTCGGCGAAAGGATCGTCCTGGTCCTCGTCGGGATCGGCGACACCGGGTTCGCTGGGGCCTCCTGCGCCCGTCGTGCCCGCGCGACCAGCCAGTGCCGTGCCTTCCGGCGGGCCGCCGGGAGGGCCCACCGGGTCGGCGGCCAGCTTCAGGGGCACGGCAACACCGAAATGGGCGGCGAGGGCGGCCTCCACGTCGCCTTTGACCTCACGGCAACGGGCGGCGTGGACGTCGTTGGGCACCACGAAGACGGCCACGCCGTCGTTTACCTCCAGGAAGCGCCCGCCGGAGAACCGGGCCCGGGCCCGCCCCGGCAGCGACCGGTAGATGGAGTCGCCCCACGCCTTGGTGATCTCGTCGCGGGTGGGAAGGGCGGCCGGTGGCGGGAGCGGCGGGCCCGGTGCCCCGGTCGGCGGGGGCGGGGGTGCGGCCGCGACCGACGCCGTTCCCGGTGCCCCCATTGGTGGCGACGCCGGCGCGGTGGCGGCGGGGGTGGGGGGCGCAACGGGCGGCGCGGGAGACTCGGGCGGGCGTGGTGCCCGTGACGGCGTGGGGGGGGCGGGCCTACCGGGCTGTTCGTGCGGGGCGGCCGGTGAGATTGACGGGCGGGCACGGAGGGCGCCGAGCGTCGCTCGGGCCTCGTCGGCGGGGCGGGGCGGGGCGGCGGGCGGCGTAGGCGGGATGACAGGCTCGGTGGCAGCTGGCGGTGCAGGTGCCGGGGCGGGCTGTCGTGAGGGCGCCGGCGGCGAGCCCGGTGTGGCCGCCGGTGGACCGGGGCCTCCGGCGGACGGCGCCACTGGCGCTGGCGCGGCGGCGGCTGGAGGCGGCGCGGCGGTGGCCGGCGGCGGCGTGGTGTCGGCGGCGGGCATTGGCGTGGCACCGGCGGGCGCGGGCGCCGGCACCCCCGCCGCCGGCGTCTGGCGCAGCGCCTCCATCTTGCGCTCGAGCTGCTCGATGCGGTCGAGCAGGGCGGCGGCGGAGATGTCGGCCTCGGGAGACGCAAGGCGGACCAGGGCGGCTTCGAGGCTGATGCGGGGGTCGAGAGAGTCCCGCATCTCCACCTGGGCGGCGCCCACCTGCTCCATGGCCCTCACCACCGCCGCCGGCCCCAGGCGCCGGGCCTGGTCCTCGACCTGCTTCCTGGGCTCGTCGGCCAGCTCCACCAGACCCGGCGCCATCAGGGCCAGGAAGGCGTGGCGAAGATGCTCCAGCAGGTCGACGGCCAGGCGGCGAGGGTCGCGTCCAGAGCCGCAACCGGCGGCCACGGCCATGAGCGCCCGGCCGGGATCCCGCTCGCAGAGCGCCTCGACCACCTCGTCGGTGACGGAGACCTCGTCGTCCACCTCGCCGGCCGCGGCTACCTGGTCGAGCACCGACAGGGCGTCACGAGCGGAGCCCTTGCCCCGGCGGACGACGAAGTCGATGGCGTCGGGGGGGACGCCGAGGCCGGCGGCGCGGTTGATGTCGGCCAGCAGGGTCGACAGCACCTCGCCTCCGAGGAGCCGGAACTCGTAGTGCTGGGCCCGGCTGCGGATCGTGGGCAGGACCTTCTGGGGATCGGTCGTGGCCAGCACGAACACGACGTGGGCGGGAGGCTCCTCGAGCGTCTTCAGCAGGGCGTTGGAGGCGGCCGTCGACAGCATGTGCACCTCGTCGACGATGTAGACCTTCCAGCGCCCAGGGGTGCCGAGGGCGGAGCGGGCCACGAGGTCACGCATGGCGTCGATGCCGTTGTGGGAGGCGGCGTCGAGCTCGTGGACGTCGAGCGACGAGCCGGCCTGGACGGCGACGCAGGACTGACATGTGCCGCATGGCTCACCGTCCTGCAGGGCGGTGCAGTTGAGGGCCTTGGCGAGGATCCGGGCGGTGGAGGTCTTTCCCGTGCCCCGGGGCCCGCTGAAGAGGTAGGCGTGGGAGACCTTCGCCTCCCGGACGGCGTTGCGTAGGGCACGGACGACGTGATCCTGGCCCCGCACCTCCTCGAAACGCTGCGGGCGAAAGCGGCGGTAGAGGGACTGGTACGGCTCGTCGGCCACGGGAGCGACACTACGTGGCGCCCGTCGTTCGGTGCGACGGTCAGGCTGGACTGCGGCACACCGCACCTTCCGCTGAGAGCTGCTGCCTTCCGGCCCTGACTCGGTTCACGGGGCGCAGTTGCACAGGACCCAACCGTCGCACGGAACGGCGGCGCCGGCCCACGGTAGCCTCTGGGGAGCCGGCGGTCTTCCTACGCCCCCGGAGGGATGCGAGAGCGGCCGAATCGGCACGCCTGGAGTGCGTGTGTGGCGCAAGTCACCGTGGGTTCAAATCCCACTCCCTCCGCCAATTCGGCCCATGGCCAGCCGCGCGCCCGGTGGGTGCCGGCGGCGACTGCTCAGTTGTTGTTGCAGACGAGCAGGAAGCAGCTCTTGGGTGCCGTCGTGCTGGGCGTGGGGGGCGGGGTGCTCGGGGGGGACGGAGCACCGGGGGCACCTGGAGTCACGTTGGCACCGGGGCGGAGGTCGAGGACGCCGCTGCCGGCATCGATCTGGACGGGCTGGCGCCCTGGATGGTCCCGGGTCAGCTCGGCCCGTGCGTAGGCGAAGGCGGCCTGGACGGTGGGGGCGGTCTTGCGTTCGATGAGCGCCCGGCGCACCATGTACTGGACCATGTAGGAGCGGCCGAAGAGGGAGCTCTCGTAGGCGAGGGAGTCGGCCGGCGCCGCCCCGGTGAGCACCCGGCCCGGGGCCAGAGCCTCGGTGAAACCGGCGCCATAACAGGCGACCATGGCGATCCAGGCCCGCCTCGCCTGCATCGGTGCGAGCCGGGAGGCCAGCTCGGTGTCGAGGACGGTCCCCCCGTCGGCCCCGACCATCGCCTCGGAGGTCCGGTCGAGCTTGCGGACGTGGCCGCTGTAGAAGAACACCGCGGTGGCGTCGGGGCCGGCATGGGCGGCCAGCCAGTCCAGCGCCGTGCGGATCATCGGGGCGGTGGCCTGGCCGTCACGCAGCAGGAGGCGGTTGCTGGCGGGGACCCCGAGGCCGGCCAGGGCGAGGTCCATGTCGGAGGCGTCGTTGACGGCGCCCCGCAGGTCGCTGCCCTGCCCGGGATAGTCGTTGATGCCGATCACCACGGCCCAGGTGCCGGGCGCCGGGGTCGCCCCGGCAAAACGGGCCGGTGTCTGCAAGGCCCGAGGCGGCGGGGGGGGCGGTGCGGGGGGGGCGTCGAAGGTCGCGGGAGGAGGTGCGATGACCGTCTCGACCGGTGGCGCCGGCGGGGCGGGAGGAGGGGGTGGCTCAGGTGCCGGTGCCACCTCCCTCGGCGGCGGTTGCGGCACGAGGTGGTCGAGGGAGAGCGAGAGGGCACCCAGTCCCCGGAACAACGAAGGGCTGCCGGATGCAGCTGCCGCGGTCGGAGGAGAGGGCACGTTGGTGCCGGAGGCGGCTCCGACGGCGAGGACCAACAACACCGCCGCGGACGCCCCGACCCAGGTCGTGCCCTTCTGCCTCCGCAAGACCCACCCTTCTCCGACCGCCCATTCCTACCACGGCCGGACGGCCCCAGCGCCGCCCGAACGCCTCTGAGTTTGAATTCGACAAGGGCCGCGGCGATCCCTTCTTCTCCGACGAACATTTACGTCAGAGGCCTACGCATGACTACTTGCCCGTTTGCAGCAACCATCCATCGGCGGTTCGCACCTTTTGCCCGCGCAAGTAGTTCCTGCGCCGGACCCACAGGGAGTCGATGACGCAAGGCGAGGCGCCCCTATGGTCGGTTCGTGACGTTCGACGAGGAGACGGCCATGGCTGTGGCTCTCGAGGAGGCGGCCCGGGCCGGGGAGGCCGGGGACGTGCCGGTGGGCGCCGTCGCCCTCTGTGCCGGGGAGATCGTCGGTCGCGGCCGCAACCAGCGGGAGAAGCTCGGCGACCCCACCGCCCACGCCGAGTTGCTCGCCCTACGGGAGGCGTCGCAGGCTCAGGGGACCTGGCGCTTGGAGGCGGTGACCCTCGTGGTCACCCTCGAGCCCTGTGCCATGTGCGCCGGCGCCCTGGTGGCGGGGCGGGTGCGGCGCCTCGTCTTCGCCGCCGCCGACCCCAAGGCCGGCGCCTGCGGGTCCCTCTACAACCTGTGTGCCGACCCTCGGCTGAACCATGAGGTGGAGGTGGCCGGCGGGTTGATGGCGGGCCCGGCCGGCGAGCTCCTGCGCAGCTTCTTCGCGCGGAGGCGTGCCTAGGCGGCTGGTGCCGGTTCGGTGTCGGTACGATGGCCCAAGCGCTAGCAGCCCCGGAGGGGTGCGAGAGCGGCCGAATCGGACGGTCTCGAAAACCGTTGTGGGGGCAACCTCACCGTGGGTTCAAATCCCACCCCCTCCGCCAATCGACCAGGTTCTTCATAGAAAAACCGTCAAGGTTGAGCGATCGGGTTGTCGCACCCGACCACCGGCTGCCTGAGCGGGACGCCACCCATAGAGCCTCGGAACTGGGCGTTGCCGAAGGCGAAGACGCCGCCGTCGCGGGCACAGAGCCAGTACCCGCCTCCACTGGCGGTGGGCGCTATCCCCACGACTGGAGAAGCGAGGCCGATGGCGCCGGTCGAGCCACGGAAAACGGCGTCACCGAAGGCGAATATCCCCCCATCGGAGGCCACCAGGTGATAGCCGCTGACGGTGTTGGTACGGGACATGCCGACGATGGGCCGGCTCAGCGCAACGCCGCCGGTGGAACCACGGAACAAGGCGTCTCCGAAGGCGAAGATACCGCCGTCGGAGGCCACCAACCAGTAGCCGTTGCCGCTGGGTGTCCGGTCCATGCCTACCATCGGCTGGTTCAACCTGATGGCGCCGGTCGAGCCGCGGAAGGTGGCGTCGCCGAAAGCGAAGATGCCGCCGTCGGAGGCCACGAGCCAGTAGCCGTTGCCCGTGCCAGTGCTACGCATGCCCACGATGGGCTTGGCCAGTGGGATGCCACCGGTGGAACCGAAGAAGCGGGCATCCCCGAAGGCGAAGATCCCGCCGTCAGCGGCCACCATCCAGTAGCCCCTGGAGCTGGGGGTGTGCTCCATGGCGACGATCGGCTGATTGAGGCGAAGTCCGCCGGTGGAGCCGAAGAACCGCGAAGTGTCACCGAAGTTGAAGATCCCGCCGTCTCCGGCCACGAGGGTGTACCCCTGGTTGCCGGCGGCCTGTGGGCCCCCAGCGGGAATCGTGGTGGTAGTCGAGGTGGCCCCTCCGCCGGTCGTTGCCGTCGTGCCTTCCGTCGACGATGTCGTCGTGGCCGTGGTCGTGGTGGTGGTTGTCGTGGGCGGGAAAGGATCAGCCGTTTCGGGGGCTGCTTCGGCCGATGCCGCCGTGCAGGGGGTGGCGGACGGGCCCGCGGAGGGGCCGGGCGGATCGTTGGCGACCGTGGCCGCGCCGGTGAGATCGGAGGTGAGAAGTCGGTCGACCTTGCCGCACAGGCCGTAGGTGTTCCCGAGACTCGACTCGACCAACGCGGCGCTGCCGGATGGGGAGAGGACGAGCAGCCCGCCCACGCGGGCCACGGACGCCCCGAGAAGGGCCGCGTGCATGGGCTCATTGCCGTCGGCCACGTACACGAGGTTGGTGGGAAGTCCTCGGTTGATGGACTCGATCACCACCTTGCTCGACGTTGCGAACTGGTCGGCGCCGGCGAGACGGGACACGCTCGGACCGCCCCCAGCGGACAAGGTTGTGGCCACGCCCGCACTGACCACACCCTCGGAGCCGACGATGATCGCCCTGGTGACGTCGAGAGCGTCGATGGCCGCGGTGGTGGCTGCGGGGACGGCGTTCTGGTCCACGTACAGAATCGGCAGGCGCCTGTTGGCGGCGAGGGCGGAGGCCGACGCGGCCGAGGCGCTGTTGGGGTTGGCGATGATGACGGCGTCGAAGGCCGGCAATGGGGGAGTGGCGGTCTTGTCGCCGGCCCGGCGGCGGTCGAGGTTGAGGGCGATGTTGGCGCCGATCTCTGCCGGTGTCGCCCCGGCGATTCGTACAATCTGACCGGGCGGAACACCAACGGACGCCAGCTCGGTTTCGACGCTGGCGGACAGCTTCGTCGTGTCACCGATGATGTAGGCCCCTACGGGGTCGAGGCGGTCGACCTCCGATTCGACGGGATCCGGCAGGCCGGCCTGAGGTGACGCCAGCACCGGACCGAGGTTGGCCCGGGCGAGAACGCCACCCGCCAGTGCCGAGGGCATGTCGGCCTCGTTGACGATGACGGGCCGCGTCCAGGGGCGGTGGGTGAAGCCCTCGCCGTGCACGGCCTCCGACCCACCGGGTTGGGCCCGCAGTGACAGGGCGACGCTGAGGTCGGGAGCGGTGCCGGCGCCGATGGGCGCCACCGGAACGGCGTCAGGAGCGTTCAGCTCCACCTTGCGCAAGAAGATGTCCTGGCTGTCAGTGTCGGCATTCCCCAGGCGCGAGTCCATGTCGGCGACGAGCAGGCGCTCGACTCCGAGCTGCGCCACGACTGGACCGTGATCCCAGTAGGTGGAGAAGCGGTAGTCGTAGCCGACGTCGTTGTTGTGGGATCGGTCGTTGAGGCGCCGGTTGGCGGTGAAGCTGACACCTCGATCCCGCGACCGGGCGTAGTAGGTGTCCCCCAACCTCGCCTCAGAGCAGTTCGAGTGGGAGTGCACGCAGGCGTAGTTGCTCAGAGAGGAACCCGCCGGCGTGACGGCGCCCTTGCGGTCGGACGTGTTCAGGTACCAGTGCCGGCGATCGTGCCAGACGACGTCTACCCGACCGTCCGATGCCACCGCGATGTTGGGATGACGGGTTTGAGTGACCTCGGCCGCCGCCAGTCCTGACTTCTTGGGCCCGTTCAGCTGCTTCAGGTCGCCCCAGGTGGCGCCGCCGTCTATGGAACGGACGAAGTAGACGTCGTTGTCCCAGTTGATGAAGTGGTCGTTGGCCTGGAACGGGCCGAAGCCATAGGAGGGGCAGGTGTTGGTGGTCGTGCTGGTCAGCGAACCCGGGAATGGGCCCACTCCGCAGTTGTTGGAGCCGACGATGCCCGGTCCCTGGTTGAAAACCATGTAGAGGTCGCCGCCGGCTCCGGCGGCCAGGCGTGGGAACGCCGACCCGCCGAACAGGCTCCCGCTGGGGCTGACGAATCCACGGACGTTCACGGCGCGGGTGCGAGCCCAGCTCTGGCCCAGGTCGGTGGACCTGGCCACGACGAGATAGCCGTCGGGCGACCCCTCGCCGAGGGTCTCGCAGGCCGGCGGGCAGCTGCCAGAGTTCTTCGGCGCCACCCAGGCGACGTACAGGGGCCGGTCTCCGCCATGGCTGGGCACCGCGCCCAGAACGGGTTGCGATACCTCGCTCGCCCGGATATAGGCGTTGCCCGGCGTCTCTACCGCCGTGTTGTCGTCGTTCCAATCGGGCGGGGGGTTCGTGATCGGGTTGTTGTGGGAGGCCTCCGTGGGGGCCAAGAACGTGGCGCCCGAGTCATCCGAGCGGACGATCATCGCCATACTCGTGCGGTTGTTCCGGGTGGCGACGTAGAGCCGGTCGTCGTTGGTGGCGGCCGTCCGTACGTCGACTACGAGCTCAGGTTTGGTGTAGTCCGGAGCGGGAGCCACCCCAGCCTGGGCAGCCACCACGGCCGTTCCGAAGGTGGCTCCACCGTCGGTGGAGGTCGAGAGCAGGAGGCTGCGGCCTTGGACGCCAACCTGGCGCGACGAAGCCCAGATGACGTAGACATTGTTGCCGGACCCGAACGCCACCGCCTGCTGGCCCAAGCTCCCTGCGCCGGCGCTGGTCACATCACAAGGCCCGGGCAGATCGGTGGGATATCCGGCAGGTGCCTGCAGTTCACCACCGCCGGTCCACGCCGTGCCCCCGTCGAAGCTGAGGTTGTACTCGCACTCTTCGGTCTCGAGCTCCTGATGGACCTCGACGACGTGGTTCTGGTTCGCCGGGTTGACGGCGAGAGAGGGGCCCGTCTTGCCCCGCGCCGGAGAGTCGTTGGACGTCGGCCCCAGCCTGTAATCGCCGCTCGACCGGACTACGCGGACCACGGCATCTGCCGGAGAACCGGCCACGGCAAGCACCCCGGCCAGAAGCGAGAGGCACATCACGATGCGGACGGTGGCGGCGGGCCGCTCCCCGATCAAACCAAAGAACGGTCCTCTGAGCCCCGGCCGAGTTCCCAACGATTTCTCCCCTCTTGAGAACTGCGGATGGTAACAGCAATTTGTCCGATTTTGTCGCTCTCTGGCTAGCTGGGCAACCTCACCGTGTTCAAATCCCACCCCCTCCGCTCGACGTCACCTCGGCGTGGTACACCTCGGCCGCTGGCAGGCTCAGGAGTCGGTCCGCCATCTCTTCCTTGAGCTGCTGGGCTCGGTGGATCTCGTCGTGGGTCGGCGCTTCCTTGCAGGCCACCTGGAGGAACTCCTCCGGTACGAGGCCGTGTCGCAATGCCAGGTCGACCACGGTTCCCCGGTAGCCGAGGCGGAAGAAGAATCGGCCGCCGGGAGCCTCGGGAACCTCGGGCCCGGCCAGCTCGGGCGCCACGCCGTAGCGGTCGCCGGTGACGGCACGGGTGACCATCTCGAAGGCGTCACGCGCCCCGCCGCCGGGGAAGCCGCTCTCGACGGTGATGTCGTAGCGCTCCGGCGGCTGACCGGGGGACAGCAGGGGGAAGGCCCGCTCCATCGCCTTGAAGGCGTGGGCCACCCCGCCGATGGAGCTCCTGCCGTGGTACCTCAGAAGATCGTCGAAGGAGATGGAGATCGGCTCGCCCTGATCGAGGACCACGAGTGTCGGCATGGGCGAATACTGCCCGAATTCGCCGGAGACGGTTCGTGGCTCAGCCCGGTGGGGAGATTCAGGGCATGGATGCCATCACACTGCTTCGCAATGACCACAAGACCGTGAAAGGGCTGTTCACCAAGTTCGAGAAGGCGGGCGCGAACGCCAAGAAGACCAAGCGGGAGCTGGTCGACAAGATGATCGAGGAGCTGGCGGTGCATTCCGCCATCGAGGAGCAGGTCTTCTACCCGGCCGTGCGGGAGAGCGTGCCGGACGCCGAAGAGACGGTGCTCGAAGGTCTCGAGGAGCACCACATCGTGAAGTGGACGCTGTCGGAGCTCGACGGGATGGACCCTGAAGCGGAGCGCTTCGACGCCAAGGTGACGGTGCTGATCGAGAGTGTGCGCCACCACATCGAGGAGGAGGAGGCCGAGATGTTCCCCCAGGTCCGCGCCGCCCTCGGGCGGAAGCGGCTGGCTGAGCTGGGCGAGCAGATGGAGAAGGCGAAGAAGATCGCGCCGACCCGCCCCCATCCGAGGGCACCTGATACTCCCCCGGGCAACATCGTGGCCGGCGCCGGAGCCGGTCTGGTCAACCGGGCCCGGGGCCGGGGCCGGCAGAAGGCCTCCTCGAACAGGAGCTAGCGGTTCAGCGCCACCTCTCGACCAGCTCGATGAGCTCGGGGAGCGCCCCGATCACGGCATCGGGCTCGACGGCGTGGGTCGGCACGGCGGGGTTGGGGCGCAGGACGGCACGCATGCCGTAGGACTTGGCCCCGTAGATGTCGTCGTAGAGCCGGTCGCCGACGAAGACGACCCGTCTCGGGTCCTCGATCCCGAGCGGCGACAGTACGGCCCTGAACGCCTCGGGGTGGGGCTTCGTGTGGGTGAGCTCGCTCGTGTAGCAGCGCACGTCGATGAACGGGGTGAGGCCGTCACGGTCGAGGAAGTGCTCGTGGAAGCTCCGGGGCCAGTGGGTGTTGGAAAGGAGCCCTATGGCGAGGCCCATGTCCTTGAGGGCCGCCAGCGTCGGTGCCGCCTCGGGATCGTGGCGCATGTGCGGAGTCCACGAGTCGAGGTGGTGGGTGGCCGCCTCCTCCAGCACGGCCTGGGCCACGTCGAGGCCCAGCTTCTCGGATGCCGAGGCCAGAAGCGCGCTCAAGGTGGTGCTCCGCTGGTCGAGGGCGACGCGGGCCCACGAAGCCTCCTCGACCGCCACCAGTTGGGCGCACACCTCCTCGGCCCGATCCGGGTCGAGGTGGCGAGCAGCCATCTGCCACATGTCGGCCATGTCGAGATCGCCGTACTCGGCAAGGGTCCCGCCCCAGTCGAAGACGATGGCGTCGACGGCCAACCGCGTCTACTCCTGGCCGGCGCCGGCGGCGGGCCCAGTCCCGGCAGCGGGGCCGTGGCTGTGGTCGGCGTTCGTCGAGCTGCGTTGATCCAGCCACCGCCGCAGCCCGGCGGCATTCGAGTGGACCCCGTTCAGCGTCTCCATCTTCTGCCGCTTGGTGTCGTCCAGCGAGGTCGTATCGGTGGCGAAGGCAGACTCGAGGGCGCCGGCGATGTCCTGGCCTGCCCGCCAAGCCTGCTCGGCCACCGCGGCCCAGCGCTGCAAGGTGTCGGTCGCCTCTTCGAGAACGGCCACCGAATCGGGTACCAGGCCGTAGTGGGCCAGGGCGATGCCCGCCGGGCGGCGCTGGGCGAAGCGTTCGAGCGACACCAACGCCTGGTCCAGATCGAAGTCCGGGGGCGGGGTGGCGGGGCGCAGCACCCCGGCGTCGGGCAACCGGACTCCCACGGCGTCGCCGGCGAAGAGCAGGCCGCTCTCGGAGTCGTGCAGGGCGAGATGGTGCTTGGCGTGGCCGGGTGAGTCCACCGTGGTGAGGGTGCGGTTGGGGCCTACCCGCACCTCCTCGCCGTCGGCCAGCACGTGGATGCGGTCCGCCGGAGTGGGCTCGAGCCGCCCGTACAGCTCGTCGAGCAACGGCCCGTAGACCCGTGCCGCCGAGTCGACCAGCCGGGTGGGATCGGCCAGATGTCTGGCGCCCTTCTCGTGGACGTACACGGTGGCGGTGGGGAAAGCGGCGGCGACGTCGCCGACACCGCCGGCGTGGTCGAGATGGACGTGGGTCACGACGATGCCGGCGAGATCGGCCGGACCGAGCCCCTGGCTCTCCAGAGCAGCCAGCACGGCGGGCACCGAGGACCGGCTCCCGGTCTCCACCAGCACCGGCTCCGGCCCCTCGATCAGATAGCCGGCCGTCACCTGTTCCCATCCGCCCAGTCGGGTATCGATCTGGACCACTCCGGAAGCGATGCGGACGGCGCCGGCGGGCATCATCCGACGGTAGCCCGGCGAACCTGTACGCGAATGCGGCCGCCCTGGCGCCGCTTCGGTCGCCGAGTTCGCTACAGGGTGCGGGCGGGAGCGGCCGAGCGGTGGAGGAGATCGACGTAGACGGAGGGGTCGTCGGCGTCGACTACGGGGAAGCCGGCGCCCTTGTTGCCCTCCCAGTGGATCTCGACGCCGGGGTGGTGGTGCTGGGTGCCGTCGGGGAGGACCAGCTCGGGGCTGCCCTCGATGGCGTCGCCGGCGCCGAGCTCCGCCTGTTCGATGACGGCCCGGCGGGCCACGCCGTTGTCCAGGGCCTTGGTCAAGGCGCCGGCGTCGACCTCCGGGCACTCCTCGGCCACGGCGAGGATCACGCCGCGCAGCGACACGCAGCGGCTCTGGCCGAACATGGCGATCCGCAGCCGCCGGTCGAGGGCCTCGCTCGCTTCGAGCGACTGCTCCTTGGCCGCCTGCACCGCCTCCATGGCCGGGAGCGTGGTGACCGGGTACGACCAGGCCGGCGCCTGCCACAGCTCCCAGCCGGCGGCGGGCTCCAGGGCGCCGGCGACGGGCACTTCGGCGTCGAGGATCAGCTTCGGGGTGGGGCGGTCGTTGATCAGCTCCAGGGCGAACACCCGGTGGTCGATCACCACCCGTCCTTCGAGCCCCTCCTCCCTGCGGACCCGGTGCAGGCGGGCCACGGCGGCGTGGGCCCAGAACAACCGATGTCGGACCACACGACGATGGTGCCCGGGGACGGAGCGTCGAGCATCTGGCTCTTTTGCCCCGCTCGGCCTCCCGGCGAACCGGTCAGCCGGCGCCGAAGCAGACGAAGCCGGCGGTGCGGGCGCGGGCCTCGCTGCCGCCCTTGGCCATCTCGGCCTGCGCGCCGGCCAGCGCCTGCGCCGGCCCCGCCCCCAGCGCCAGGCGCCGGTGGAAGCTGGTCATCAGCTCGCTCGTGCCGTGGGTGCTGATGGGGATGACGCTGGCGATCAGCGTGGCGGTGCCGATCGACAGCAGGGCCGCCGTCAGCCCGCACAGCCCCTGGCCGGGGTGCAGCGCGGACAGGCCGCCGTCGCAGGCGGACAGGACCATGCGCCGGGGCGGGCGGCTCAACTGCTCGAGGTCGTAGACGGTGAGGGGGCCACCGTGCAGCCGGAGCGACGAGAAGAGGGGGTTGTCACCGCGGAACTCGCCCTGGGCGACGATGTGGGCCAGACCGGCGCCGTCCAGGGCGTCGCCGACCTGAGCGGCGCTCGCCGCCGTCCCCGTGAGGGCGGAGGCGGCCGGGTGGTGACCCTGGACGGCGGCCACCTCGGCATCGGCGTAAGCCAGCCCCGGGCCGGCGATCAGGACCACGCCTTCCGGCACCGGCCCCGGCGCCGAGGTCGACGGCTCCAACGTCCTCAGCCAGAGCGCCACCGACGGGCACACCGACACCGGTCGCTCGACGCAGGTGGGGAGGATCGACCAGGGCAGGGCGTGGAGGTCGGGCGTGGGCACCACCACCAGGGCGCGGTCCCCGAGGAGTGACTTCAGCGGGCGGAGCAGGACGTCGTCCAGCCGCTCCGAGGTGTAGCGGATGGCCGCCGCGGCAGCGGCACGGGGCGCCGCCGGGCTGCGGCCGCGGGCCAGGCGGGCGAGGGCGAAGCGGAGAGCGGCGACCTCGGCCCGCACCTCGGCGGCGTCGCCGAGGAGCCGAAGTCGAGACTGCCCGTCGACGAGGGTGACGGCGTACAGCTGGCCGGCCGACTCGACGATCTCCACCAGCACGGTACGCCCCAGCGCCTCTACGAGCTGGTCGAGCCTCAGGGCCTCCCTGGTGGCCTCCGGATGTTCCTCGCCGGCCGCGGTGAGCCCGATGCGGGCACTGATGATCTTCTCGAGGATCGCCTGGCGGTGGAAGAGCGGGCGGGCGTCGTCGCCGGCGGCGTCGAGGCGCTCGACCTCGTTGACCAGGTGGCGGAGCTGCGCGAGGTTCTCCGTCACGGCAGGATCGGGGGCGGCGGGCGACAAGCGGGCCGGCAGGACCACCGACGTCCGCCGCTCCGCCCACGCCAGCACCCGCTCAGGGCACTCCGACTCGATGGCCAGCTCCACTCCCAGATCGGCGAGCTCCCGGCCCTCGGCCACGGCCAGCGCTCGCCGGTCCGTCGCCCCCAGCGTGGCCCGGCACTGGGCGACGGCACGGGCGCCGAGGCGCAGCGCCGCCTCCGCGCCTCTGGTGTCCCCCGCGGCGCGGCACAGGAAGGCCTGAGCGTGCCAGGCGCGGGCGCGGGTGTCGGCAGGGCCGGAGTGACGGGCGCCGGCGGCGACGACCAGCTGCGCCTCAGCCTCCTCGGTGCGGCCAAGGGCGAGCGCCACGCGACCGGCGATGAGCCGCGCGTGCTGTGCCGGCCCGACCAGGCCCGCTCCCTCGAGCTCGCCGGCGGTGTCGAGGGCAGCCCGCAGGGCCACCGGTGAGCAGTGGCCGTCCATCCACGCCGCCCGCAGCGACGAGTAGCGGGCCAGGGCCGCCCACGCCGGGCGCCGTTGCCGGGTGAAGGCCCTCCACGCCAGCGTGGCGTGATGCCTCGCCTCCTCCGGCGCGCCGGCGAGGAGGGCGGCCTGCCCGAGAACGAGACGGGCCTGGGCCAGATCCAGGTCCATTCCGCCGGCTTCGAGCTCGGCGGCGGCGACCTCGGCTGTGTGACGGGCCTCGGTCACCAGACGGGCGGAGAGCAGCGCCTCGCAGCGGTCGAGCAGGTCCGGAGCCGACGGGACGCCGAGGGCGACCAGTTCCTCCTCGGCCCGGTCGTAGAGCTCCAGAGTGGTGGCCACGTCGCCCCGGCGGGCCGCGCAGAACCCGAGGTTGTGCGTCACCCGAGCCACGCCGTAACGAGAGCCCAGCAGCTCGTACAGCGACCGAGCTCTCTCGAGGTCCTCCTCGGCCGGATCGAAGCTCCGGCGGGAAGCGTGCATGCGGCCGCGCCTATCGAGCAGCTGCGCCTCGCCGCAGATGTCGCCCTCGGCCCGCAGGAGCGAAAGGGCCTGGCCGTAGCGCTCGAGGGCCTCGTCGAGATGGCCGAGCCGCTGGAGGACCCATGCCCGGTCGCTGCAGAGGCGGGCGGCCTCGACGCCTTCGGCGAACGGTTCGGCCCGATCCATCTGGTCGAGGGCGGCCTCGGTCTCCCCGCCGAGGAACAGAGCGCGAGCCAGGCTCACCTGCGCATCGGCGACCCGCCCGGGCAGCTCGGCGAGAAGGGCGAGCTGCAACGAACGGCGCAGGTGGCTGGTGGCCGCGGGAATGTCGTGCAGATGGCAGAGAGAAACGCCCAGGGCCCGCTCCCCGACCAACGTCATCTCCATGTTCCCCTCGAGGTCGGGGCGGCCGAGTAGCCGGGCCGCAGTGGTGCGGCCCGAAGGCGGGTCCACATCCGCCAGGGCGAGCGCGGCCTCCGCGGCAGCAAGCGCACCGGTGCCGAGATAGGGGGCTTGGGTCATGGAGTGGCTCGAGGAGCTGACAATGAGTGTACGGGATATGTTGTTGCGGCGCTAAGGGCGCACTATGATCGTAAATCTATCTGAAGGGACCCGGAGCTCCGCTAGAAGAAGCGCGGCGACGGTGGAGGCTCAGGCCCCGGAAAGGGGCCAAGTTCCGGTTTTCGCCGGAGGAGGCGAAGATATGACGATGAGCACCGACCTGCCCTCGGCCCCGGAAGAGGCAGCGCCCGTAGCGCGGCTCCTGGTAGTCGACGACATGGCCGACACCCGCCGGCTCGTGGTCAGCGCCCTCTCCCGCCAAGGCTTCGTCGTCGAGGAGGCCGACAGCGGCCTGGCGGCACTGGCGAAGGTGGCCGAGCAGCGTCCTGACCTGGTACTTCTCGACATCAACATGCCGGGCATGAGCGGCCTCGAGGTGATGACCCAGCTGCGCCATGTGCACGGCCTGCCCGTGATCCTCCTCACGGGAAGGGACGAGGAGAACGACCGCGTCCTCGGCCTGGAGCTCGGGGCCGACGACTACGTGGTCAAGCCCTTCTACCTTCGGGAGCTGGTGGCCCGCACCCGCTCGGTGCTTCGCCGTGCTCAGGCGCAGGGCCCGGCCCCGGCAAAGGCACCCGCCCCGGTCCGGCTGGAGTTCGGGCCCCTGAACATCCGCCTTGCCGAACGCGAAGTCCTGGTCAATGGCTCCGTGGTCGAGACCACTCCAAAGGAGTTCGACCTGCTGGTCTTCCTCGTCTCTTCACCTCGGGCCGTCTTCACCAGAAAGGACCTTCTCGATCAGGTGTGGGGTTCGTCGACGGAGTGGCAGGACCCGGCCACCGTCACCGAGCACGTGCGCCGGCTCCGCAAGAAGATCGAGGCCGACCCCGAGAACCCGGTGTGGCTGCGCACGGTGCGTGGGGTGGGGTACCGCTTCGACCCGCCCGAGTAACGGCAGACCGTCACTGCTCGGCCATGGCGGCCTCGACGGCGGCCGGGAGCAGGTCCCTCACCAGCTCCCAATCCCTCGCGATCGCCTCCACGAGCGCCGCCGTAGCCGACGGCGAAGCGTCGTGGGTCGCCGATTGAAGGGCGGCGCAGGTCGACGCCAGCTGGAAGGCCCCCAGGTTGCTGCTGGACCCCTTGAGGGTGTGGGCCAGCTGGCCGACCGTGCGCATGTCGCGTTGCCGGAGGGCCGACCGCAGGGATTCGAGGCGCATGGGCACGTCCTCCACGAACAGCTCGGCCAGCTCGGCGGCCAACCCGGGAGATATCTGCTCGTACTCGGCCAGGACCAGTGCGTCGAGCACTTGCGGAGGCGGCGATCCCTGCATCAGTGGGGCTGCGGGCGCTCGAGCGGCAGCTCCATCACGAACTCGGCGCCACCGGTGGCCGCCCGGCGGCAGTTGAGCTCGCCGCCGTGGGCCCTCGCTATGGCACGCGAGACGTAAAGCCCCAGGCCCCGGCCCTCCTTCTTCTTGTCGGCCCTGGCGAACTTGCGGAACACGTCGCCTATGCGCTCCGGTGGCACCCCGGGGCCCCGGTCGACGACGGTGACCTTGGCCAGATGGCCGATCCGCCTCACCACCACGTCGATAGGTGCCCCGGCGGGGGAGAACTTGGCGGCGTTGGTCAACAGGTTCGTCACGACCTGACGGATGCGGCTCGGGTCGACGGCGCAACTGGCCTCGGGCCCGGTCGACAGCTCGACCGGGTGCCCGACGATCACCGTCCGGAGGTCGGTCACGATCTGGTCGACCAACTTGTTGAGGTCCATCGACTCCAACCTCAAGGAGAGGCGGCCGGCCTCGAGAGCACCTACGTCCACCAGAGTCTCGATCAGCAGCGCCATGTGGTCACTCTGGCGGACGATGGCGTCGACCGCCTCGGTGCTCCCGATCGTGATGCCTTCCTCCACGTCCTGGGCCAGGAGCTGGGCGAAGCCGCTGATGACGGTGAGCGGCGCCCTCAGCTCGTGGGCCAGGAACGCCATGGCGTCGTCCGCCTCCTTGATGGCCGTCACCCTCTGCTCGCTGGCCAACCCGGCCGATGGGGCACTGGGACCCGGCACCCCGCTCGGCAGGGCCGGCTGACGGGCGGCGAGGAGGCGGCCCATGTCCGGCCCCGACAGCGCCTTGCTCCAGTAAAAGCCCTGGCCGAGAGCGCACCCGAGGAGCCGCAGCTCGGTGAGCTGGAGCTCTGTCTCGACTCCCTCGGCGATCACGGCCAAGCCGAGAGTGGCGGCAAGGGTCACTATGGCGGAGACGATGGCGGTGTCCTCGGGGTCGCGGCCCAGGCCGCGGACGAAGGAGCGGTCGATCTTGAGGTAGTCCACCGGGAACCGCTTCAGGTAGCTGAGCGACGAGTAGCCGGTGCCGAAGTCGTCCACGGCCAGCCGGACACCAAGCGCCTTGAGGGCGCGCAACGTGCCCACGGAGACCTCGGCGTCCTTCATCAGGACGCTCTCGGTGATCTCCAGGCAGAGCAGGGCGGGGTCGATGGAACAGGAGGCGACGACCTCGCGGACAGTGTCGACGATCCGGGGGTCCGCCAGCTGGCGGGCCGACACGTTCACGGCGACCATGGGCGGGTCCTCGGGGGTGGCCTCCGCCCAATCCAACGCCTTGCGGCATGCCTCCTCGAGTACCCAGCGGCCGATGGCCACTATGATGCCGGTCTCCTCGGCTATGGGGATGAACGCCAAGGGCTGGAGCAGCCCCCGCTCCGGGTGGTCCCACCGCACCAGGGCCTCCACGGCCACGATGCGACCGTCCGCGAGGCGGATCTTGGGCTGGTACTCCAGGATGAGCTCGTCGCGTTCCACGGCGCGGCGCAACGCCGTCTCGGTGTCGAGGCGGACGATGGCCCGGGCCCGCAGGTCGTCCTCGAAGATCTCGATGCGGCCCCGGCCGTGCTCCTTTGCCCTGCTCATGGCGGAATCGGCGCTGCGCACCACAGTCTCGGCGTCCTGGTCCCGGGCCCGCAGGATGGCCATGCCGATGCTGGCCGCGACCTGGATCTCACGGCCTGCCAGCTCTATGGGCTCCGCCACCGCGGCGGCAAAGCTCTCGCAGAGACGCACGGCGTCGCTCTCGTCGAAGAGGTCCTCCAGCAGGACGCCGAACTCGTCGCCTCCCACGCGCGCGGCCGTGTCGCCGGGCCGGAGCAGGGTGCCGATCCGCTCGGCCACGGTGACGAGGAGCTCATCCCCCAACGGCTGGCCCAGGCTGTCGTTGACGAGCCTGAAGTTGTCGATGTCGATCATGACCACGGCACCGATGCTCTCGTCGGAGCCGGCGGAGTCGATGGAGTGGGTGACCCGGTCCATGAACAGGGCCCGGTTGGGCAGCCCGGTGAGGGCGTCGCGGAAGGTACGGCGGTGCAGCTCGGCTTCCACCTGCTTGCGCTCGGTCACGTCGTGAAGGGCCACGACGGCGCCGAGCTGGCAACCGTTGTCGTCGTAGATGGGCTGGCCGTTGGCCAGCAGGGTGTGCCGGCGGCCGGAGATGGTCGTGGTCACCAGCTCCACGTCCCGCACCCGGGCACCGGCCAGCGCCCGGTACAGGGGGTTCTGGTCGACGGGCATAGCGGTGACTCCGTCAGGAAGGTAGAGCTGGTGGTGCTGCGCCCAGCTCTCCGGTCCCGACCCCTCCTTTGTCCCACCGCTGAAGCGCCGGGTCGCCTCGTTGAGGACCGTCAGGTTGCCTTCGGAGTCGCAGGCGACGATGCCCTCCTGCAGGCTCTCCATCATGCTGCGCAGGAAGACCCGCTCGGCGTGGAGAGCCTCGGCGTTCCTCTGGCGCTCGATGGCCGCCGCGATGATGTCGGCGGCCGCCTCGAGCGGGGCGCGCTCGGATGCCGGCGGCAGTGCGCCGGAGTAGGCGGCCAGGACACCGAGAAGGCGCCCGTCGACGCTGAGCGGGCAGCCGGCGACGGCGGCGACGTGCTCCCGGCGGGCCCACTCGTGGTCGCCCTCGGTGCCGGAATCGAGGTCCTCGCCGTACAGGCACAGCTGGCGCTCACCGACCCGCCCGACCATGCCCTCCCCGAGGGGGATGCGCGCATGGGGGCCGTTCAAGTGGGTGTACATGCCGGCGCTGGCCACCAGCTCCAGAACCGGCTCGGTGGACGAGAGCAGCCAGATCCTGGCGAAGCTGGCGCCGAGATGGTCGACGACGATCTCTGCGCAGCGGGAAAGAGCCTCCGCCGGCGAGGCGCCCTCGGCGAACACCCCCCGGACGTCGCTCAGCAGCTGGGCGGCCCGGAGCCGCTCGCGCTGGACCTCGAACTCGGCTTGCGCGGCGGCCCGCGTCACCTCGGCCAGCTCGCTCACCCGCTGAGCGACAGTGGCTTCGAGGTTGGCGTTGTCCTCGGCCAGCCGGCGGGTGAGCAGGCGCACCTCCAGCAGGTTCTCCACCCGCAGGATCGTCTCGACCGGAGGAAAGGGTTTGTTCAGAAAGTCGCGGACGCCGAGGCTCAGCGCCTGCTCCTTGACGCCCCGCGCCTCGTCGGCGGTCAGCATCAGCACGGCCGGCCACTCGCTGATGGGCAGCTGCTCGCAGAGCCTCGTCATGAAGCCGAAGCCGTCCAGCTCGGGCATGTGAAGGTCCAGCAGCAGCAGGTCGGCACCGCCGGTGAGCACCCGCTCGAGGGCCTTCAGGGGATCGGTGAACGACGTCACGTTGGTGAACCCGCTCCCGGCAAGAACACCTTCGAGGGTCTTTACCGACACCCGGTCGTCGTCGACGACGACGATCTGGCCGGCGCGCAGACGGCGCGCTCGTTCGGTTGCCCCTATGTCCGACACGGTGCCAATGGCTTGACCCGTCGAGGACGCCAATGGCTCTACCAAAGGGTGGGTCGCTTCAGAGGGAGGCACCGTACTCGGTTGGTAATGGCTTGGACAAGCATTGCCCAAGACGGCGGCGGTGGGCGCTCAGGCGCTTCAGCCGGCGGTACCGTTGTCGATGGGCAACGTGAACCACCCCGGGACGGACTTCGGCGACTAATGGCAAACGGTCTGAACAAGCTCGACCGCAGGCTCCAGCGGCGGAGCCGGCGCCGACGGAGGCATGCTCCCGCCCTCGTGGCCCTTGGTCGGGCGGCGGACAACGCGAAGATCTGGCTGTTCCTCTCAGCCGTCCTGGCGGTGGCCGACGGCCGGTTCGGGCGGCGCGCCGGCCTGCGGGGCCTGCTGTCGATCGGTCTCGCTTCGGCGGTGGCCAACGGGCCGGTGAAGCACCTGGTCCGCCGGCGGCGGCCGCCGGAGAGCAACGTCGGCCGGTTCCTGGCCGGCCGGCCGGCCCCCTCCACCACCTCTTTCCCCTCCGGCCATTCGGCCAGCGCCTTCGCCTTCGCCACCGGTGCGGCAACCGAGCTACCGGTGCTCGCCGCCCCGCTCGCCGGGCTCGCCGGCCTCGTCAGCTACTCACGGCTCCACTCCGGAGCGCACTATCCGCTCGACGTGGTGGTGGGCGCGGCCGTCGGCGTGGCCGCCGCCCTCGGTACCCGCCGGTTCTGGCCGGCTGCTCCCCACGACGGCGCCAAGGTCCGGACCGTCTTCGCCCCGGCCAGCACTGCTCGTTCGCCCGACGGTGGTGGCGTCGTGGTCGTGGTCAACCAGGCCGCCGGGCAGGGCAACGGCACGGCCGATCAGCTGCGGGCCGAGCTCCCGGCGGCCGAGGTCGTCGAGGTCGAAGACGGTAACGACATCGGTGACGCCCTCGAGGACGCCGCCGGCCGGGCGCAGGTGCTGGGAGTGGCCGGCGGCGACGGCTCGATCAACACGGCGGCGGGCGTGGCCGCCGAAGCCGGCAAGCCCCTGTTGGTCGTGCCCGGGGGGACCCTCAACCATTTCGCCGCTGCTCTCGGGATCGACTCGGTCGGGGAGGCGGCCGCCGCCGTCCGGGGCGGCCGGGCTGTCACCGTGGACCGGGGCCTCATCGCCGGCCACACCTTCGTGAACACCGCCAGCATCGGGAGCTACTGCGACCTGGTCGACGCCCGGGAGAAGCTGGAGGGCAGGATCGGCAAGTGGCCGGCCGTGGCCATCGCGCTGTGGCGGGTGCTGCGTCACTCCCAGCCGGTGGAGATGGAGATCGACGGGCGGCGGCGATGCGTCTGGATGATCTTCATCGGCAACTGCCGCTACCACCCGGCCGGGTTCACGCCGAGCTGGCGGGAGCGCCTCGACGACGGAACCCTCGACGTCCGCATCGTGGACGGCGAGCGGCCATGGACGAGGGCCCACCTGCTGTTCTCGGTGCTGACCGGCCGTCTGGCCCGCTGCCGCTCCTACGAGCAGCGGTTCGTCAAGGAGCTGTCCGTCAGGTCTCTGGAGGGCCCACTGCGGCTGGCCCGTGACGGTGAGACCTTCGACGGCCCGGAGTCGTTCACCATCGCCAAGGCGGAGACGCCGCTGATCGTCTACGCGCCGCCCGCCTGAGAGCCGGATGGCGTGGATCGGCCCGCCTACCCGTCCGGCACGTGGAGCGGCGGCAGGGCTCACTGGCAGCCGAGGGCCTTTCGCAGCGCGGCCAGGTTGTCCCGCATCACTGCGATGTAGTCCTTGCCGGCGCCGGCCTGCTCCTTGCTCAGGCCTTCGAGGGGGCTGAGGACCGCAGTCTCGACTCCCGCCTCGCGAGCCAGCGCCCTGGCGACCCTCGGCGACACCAGGTCCTCGTAGAAGACGGTGGTCACCCCCTTGGCCTTGATCTGGTCGGTGAGGGAGGCGAGCCGGCCGGCGTCGGGCTCGGCTTCGGGGCTGAGACCGGCGATGGGCAGCTGCGTGAGCTCGTAGCGGCGGGCCAGATAGAAGAAGGCGGCGTGGGACGTGACGATCTCTCGGCGCCGGCACTCGGCCAGCCCCCGCCGGAGCTCGGCGTCGAGGGCCCGTAGGTCGCCCTTGTAGCGCACCGCGTTGGCGCGGAAGGCATCGGCGTGGCCAGGGGCGGCGTCGACCAGGGCCTCGGCCACGGCGTCGACGGCCTCGGCCATCAGCTGCGGGTCCAACCAGAAGTGGGGATCGGCACCGCCCTCGCCGGGCCCCTCTCCCTCCTCCTCTCCCAGCGCCTCCACGGCACCTGTCTCGAGGTCGATCTCCTCGAGAAGGTCCACCTTGCCCTCATCCCGCCTCTCGGCCACCTTCTCCACCGCCGGCTGGAAACCACGCCCGAGGTAGAGGACGAGGTCGGCGTCCTCCATCCTGTCCACCTGGCGAGTGGTGAGCTCGATGTCGTGGGGCTCGGCCCCGGCGGGCGTGAGGTTGGTGACCTGGACCAGGTCGCCGCCGATCCTCGTCGCCGCTTCGGCAATCGGGTAGAAGTTGGCCACGACGGTGACAGGGCCGCCGGTGCCGGCGCCTGTCTCGCCGTCACCGTCGCCACAAGCGGCCAGGGCCGGCATGGCCACGACGAAGGCGACGAGAGCTGCCAGACCACGACGACGCCGTCGGCCTCCGTCTGCTGGTGTGGATCGGCGGCGCATGGGGAGCAGAAGCTAACCGATAATGATTCTCATTCGGCCCACTTCACCTTCGGCGGACCAGGGTCACCCCGTCGCGCACGGTCGTCATGACACAGAGGACGTGTTCGTCCTGGCTCACCCGGTCGTTGAAGGCGCGGATGGCCTCGGTGTCAGAGTCCGTCACCGAAGGGTCGACCACCCGCCCGCTCCACAGCACGTTGTCGACGGCGATGACCCCGCGGTCCGACAGCTTTGGGACCAGGGCCTCGTAGTAGGCGAGGTAGCTCTCCTTGTCGGCGTCGATGAAGGCGAGGTCCACGGGATCGGTGATGGTGGCGAGGGTGTCCAGTGCGGGGCCCTCCCGCACCTCGATCCGGTCGGCGTAGGGCGAGGCGGCGATGTGCCGGCGGGCGAGATCGGCGTGCCGAGCGTCGATCTCGCAGGTGACGACCCGCCCGTCGACAGCCAGTCCCGCGGCCATGGACATGGAGCCGTAGCCCGTGAAGGTGCCCACCTCGACCACCAGCCGGGGCTGCAGGGCCCAGACCAGGAACTCGAGGAAGCGCCCCTCCAGATGGCCCGTGAGCATGCTTGGGCATTCGGTGTCCGTCGCCGTCGCCTCGGCCGCCGCCGTCAGCCAGGCCGGCTCCGGCGTGCTGTGGGACGAGGCGTACCGCTCTATCTCCTCGGGGATCAGGCCCATGAGCCCACCGTAGGGTGACCCTCACCCCGACCAGCCGCCGGCGCCTCAGGCCATCGGCGGAGGACCGGCCATGGCCGCCATGGCGGCAACCATGTGCTGGAACTGCTCGCTGTCGGGAGGGTCGAAGGGGGCGGTATCCGGCAGGGTGCCGAGCACCTTCAGGAAGCGCTCCACGTTGTCGCCGCCGGCGGCGGGGAGGTGCGACGAGTAGATGCTGGTCGGCTGCATGCGGCGCACGCCGTCGAGCACCTGGGCGAACTTCTCCCGGTCCACGAGCCGGGTCCAAGGGGAGTCCATGGAGGCCCATCCCACCATTCCGCCGGTGAGGGCATCGTCGGGGATCTCCGAGGTGTTCTCGGTCGACTCGGGGATGATGGCGCCGAAGGAGTCGACCGAGAACAACGCTCCGGTGCTGGTGTCGACGAACCCTGTGGACATGGGGTTGTCGAACAGAGGTGGCTGAACCGCCCGCAGCGTCCTGTCCCCGGCGTGGATCTCGTCACCCACCCGGATGGCATGGACCCGGTCGAGGGGAACGGGCCACCACGTCGCCATCCGCAGTGCGCACATGGCGTGGGTGACCAGCTTCGCCTGCGGCGCCAGCTCCATCACCCGCTGGAGGCTTCCGGTGTGATCCATGTCGTCGTGGGTGAGCCACACCCAGCGCAACTTCGAGGGATCGACGACCGACTGCAGCGCGTCCATGAACTCGTCGCTGTCGCCGGCGATCCCGCTGTCGACGAGGACGGGCTCCTCGGCGAGCAGCACGTAGGCGTTGACGGTGAGCACGCCCTCGCCGGGAAGTGGCAAGGCGTTCGGCAGGACGTGGACGTCGGGTGCGGGCTGGTACGGACGGTTCATGTTCGCTCCTCTCAGGTGATCTGGCTCGGGAGGCCGAAAGCGTGCTGCTCGGCCACCGTGAAGTATTCCTGATCGCTGGAGTCTCCGGGACAACCGTCGGGCCGGCGGAGTCCCCAGGGACGAGCCCCCTCTGACGCCCGCTTCGGAATTCCTGACCAGATTCCGCCGGCCCGCAAGCCCGTTCATTCCCCACGAGGACAAGGTGCGGGGCTTCGTCTACGAGGTCGAGAAGGGGACGCTTCGCGAGGCTGAGCTGACAGCCGTCCGCACGGCGGGCCGGCCCACCGGCTATCGTACGAACGCATGTTTGGGTGGCTCGACGAACTGAACCCGGAGCAGCGCCGGGCCGTGCTCCACGACGACGGCCACCTGCTGATCGTGGCCGGCGCCGGCAGTGGGAAGACCCGTACGCTGGCCTGTCGCGTGGCCCGCCTGCTGGCCGGCGGCGCCAGGCCAGAGCGAATCCTGCTGCTCACCTTCTCCCGCCGTGCCGCCCGCGAGATGCTCCATCGCGCCGGTCAGCTGGCCGAGGCCGAGGGTGCCCGCCGGGTGTGGGGGGGCACCTTCCACGCCGTGGCCAACCGCCTGCTCCGCCAGCACGGCGCCGCCGTCGGGTTGCGGCCGGGCTTCACCGTGCTCGACCAGGGCGACAACACCGACCTCCTCGGCCTGGTCCGCCACGACCTCGGCCTGGGCGAGAAGGGCCGGCGATTCCCCAAGAAGGACACGCTGGCCTCGATCTACTCCAGAACGGTCAACGCCCAGGAGAAGCTGGCCGACGTGGTGGAGCGCTCCTACCCCTGGTGCCGGGACGACCTCGACGGGATCAAGGAGGTGTTCACCGGCTACGTGGAGCGAAAGCGGGCCGGCAACGTCGTGGACTACGACGACCTGCTCCTCTACTGGCGGGCCCTGGCCACGTCGTCCAGTGTCGGGCCCATCCTCCACGCCGGCTTCGACCACATCCTGGTCGACGAGTTCCAGGACACCAACGCCGTACAAGCCGACATCGTCGTCGCCATGGCCGGCCCGGGCGTGTGGGTGGCCGCGGTGGGCGACGATGCCCAGGCCATCTACGGCTTCCGGTCGGGATCGGCGCGCCACATGCTCGAGTTCCCTGAGCGGTTCCCCGGTGCCGAGGTCGTCACCCTCGACCGCAACTACCGCTCCACGCCGCCCGTCCTGGCTGCGGCCAACGCGGTCATCGCCGAGGCCGAGGCCGGGTTCGCCAAGGAGCTGCGGGCCGTGCGGGCCGGCGAGGAGCGGCCGGCGCTGGCCACCTGCGCCGACGAGCTGGCCCAGTCAACGTTCGTGTGCGACAGCGTCCTCGAACGGCGCGAGCGCGGCGTGCCGCTGCGCCAGCAGGCGGTGCTCTTCCGCACCGGCCACCACAGCGACGGGCTCGATCTGGAGCTGGCCCGCCGCAACATCCCCTTCGTCAAGTACGGCGGCCTCAAGTTCCTCGAAGCCGCCCATGTGAAGGACCTGCTCAGCCTCCTGCGCATCCTCGAGAACCCGAGCGACGAGATGGCCTGGCTGCGTGTTCTCGGGCTGATCGAGGGCGTGGGCCCGGCCACCACCCGCCGCCTGATCGACGAGCTCAGGGTCGCCGAAGCCGAGGCCCTCGTCCGCTTGTTGAGTGACGACTGCCCCCGTTTTCCGGTGGCCTCGGCCACCGACATCGCGGCGGTGCGTTCCGCCCTGGCCGACTGCGTGGCCGCCGATGTCCCGCCCGCGGCCCAGGTGGAGCGGCTGGGGAAGGCCTGCGCCCCCCTCTTTGCCCGCCGCTACCCGGGCACGGCATCGGTGCGCCTCGCCGACCTCGAGCACCTCCGCTCCATGGCCACCGGCTACACCTCCCGCAGCCGGTTTCTGGCCGAGCTGACCCTCGACCCGCCCTCGGCCACCGGCGACCTGGCCGGCCCGCCCCACCTCGACGACGACTGGCTGGTCCTGTCCACCATCCACTCGGCCAAAGGGGGCGAGTGGCAGGTCGTCCACCTCATCCACGCCTCCGACGGCAACCTCCCCTCCGACATGGCCCTCGGCTCGGCCGAGGAGGTGGAGGAGGAGCGGCGCCTGCTCTACGTGGCCCTCACCCGCGCCCGCGACACCCTCGTCGTCTCGTACCCCCTCCGGTACTACGTGCGCCGCCAGCCCCTCGACGACGCCCACACCTACGGCCAGCCCAGCCGGTTCCTCACCAAGGCGGCGGCGGCCTTCGACTCCGTCACCGTGGGCGAGACCGTGGTCGCCGACGATCCCGTGATCGCCGAGCTGGCCGCCCTCTGGCAGTGATCGCCGGCGACGTCAGTCGGCGCCGCCGGGGATGGCCACGCCGGTGGCTCGGGATGCGACGGCGGCCACGCTGGTCGGGACGTGGCGATGCGGGCCGGGACGGGCGGACGAGCTGGGGCGATCGCAGTGAGGAGAGCGTCAGGCGAGGTCGGCGGCGCCGAAGGCGGAGTTGAAGCGGTCGCACCAGATGACGACCGACCGGTAACGGGCAAGATCGGCGCCGGCGGGGAGGTCGTAGTTCTGATCGCCCAGGTTGCCCTTCAGCCGTCCGAGGTTCAGGTGACCGTCGTCGAAGGCACTCTCGTCGCCGCCGGCGGTGGTCGGTGAAAGGTAGAGGTACAGGTCCGGGCCGTTGTCGGTGTCGAGGCCCTCGAGGCGCACGATGCGCCGGCCGTCGCCGAAGGCCAGCACGCGAACGACGCCTTCGGTTCCATGGTCCCGCGAGATGAACGAGCCCCGTGTCAGCTCGACGGGCTCGGCAGACGGCGCCGGCGCGGTCGCCTCCGGCGGCCCGCTCGGCACGGCGTTGGTCGGGGTGGATGCTCGAGTCGTCGGCAGCGTCTCCGTCACACGTTCGTCGATGAGCAGCTTCTGCGGCTGGAACCAGACCAACACCACCGCCACCAAGCCGGCAGCCAGCGCCGCCGCGACCCACGGCCATCGACGGCGGCGTCGTGCCGTCCTCGTCGTGTCCGGGGCCAGCAGATCGGTCATGGTCAGCTAAGGAGTTGGGGGGACGTCTCCCGTTCGCTCCGTCACGGTACCGCCCATCACGTTGACGCGCATCGTGGCGCTGATCGCTGGTGGCGCCTGCGCCCCCTGCCGGAGAGGGCTCCCCGACCTCAGTCGGTGAAGCGGAAGCGGGTGACGTCGTGGGGGAAGTCGAACCATGCGATCGCCTTGATCGGGGTGAACATCACCAACCCGCCGGCAGCGGGCCCTTCCCATGCGTCGGGTTCGGGCGTGTAGCCCCACTCGGCGTACTTACGGGCGAACCCGGTGGCCAGCCGGGAACCGAGATCGAGGCCGGGAGGAGCCGCGGGCGCCGAGACCCCTTCGACGATGACCGCCTTCTGGCCGTCCTCGAGGTGCAGGGTGCACGAGGAGTTGCTCGCCAGGTTGCGGACGTGCACGGTTGTGGGGGCCCCGTCGTACCAGAACCGGCCGTCGACCCACACACCCCAACGGGGCACCACGTGGGGCCGGCCGTCGGGGCGGGTGGTCGCCATCCAGTACTGCGGCGAGCCCACCAGCCGCGCCTCTACGTCCGACCAGTTCAACAAGCCATCCGTGGAGCTCGGCACGCCGTAGCCCTCTGGCATCTGGGGCCTGTCGCGGGACAACGGCGCCCGGTTGTTCACGTCATGCGCTTCGGCGTCGATGCTCGTGTGGGCCCGGTGAGCTCCAGGACCACGTCGGCCAGCCCAACCGGCATGCCGCTTTTGTAGCACTTTGCCGCGCCCCTGAGCCCAACCGACGCACAAGCCGATGCTTCACCCGCTTACGCCGAGCTCCCGTAGCCAGGTGCTGGCACTGGGCCAGAAGCAGTCCTGACCCCGCTGCTGCCGTTTGCCCAAAGACGCAGCCGGGAACCACCAGAACCATGTTCGTCTGGTACAAGCGCTCAGGTGAGAAGTCACGGGTGAGGTTCATGTGGTGGCCGCTCCTGCTCTCGCTCGTCCTGTCTGTCGTGCTCACGATCCTGCTCAACACGATCATCTGAATGCCTGAGCGGCACGGGTGACTGAAGCGGGCGCCGGGGCGGTTACTTCGGCGCCACCTTTCACTGGCCCGAATGATCGGCACCGCCGACCCTGGCTTCGTCTCCTCGATAGTCGGACCTGACGCGAGCCAGCGACGTCAACTCGGGCTCGACGAATCCTTGGCCCGTGCCGGACCGAGAACGCCCCCGCTGACCCCTTTGACGAAGCGGATCCTGGCTCTTACTGAGCGACGACGTCGAGCTCGGCGGAGCCGAGCACCCTGCCGTTGACCTGGACGTCTATGCGGTGTGGGCCCGGGTGGATGCGCCGGATGGAGACGTGCCCGAAGCTGTGCGCTCGGGTGATCGTGACCGGCCGGCCCGGTTCCAGCCGGCGGCGCGTGAGCTTGAAGACCTTCGGAGCTTTGGCCGCCCGCGCGCCGGCGTAGTGGACGCGGTAGTCGACGATCGCATCGCAGGCGACGCTGTCGGTGGGCAATTGGACTGTGAAGCTGAATGTGACCGACTCGCCGATCTTCACCTGGTCTCGGTCCAACGTCAGGTCGACGAGCTCGACCGGGGTGTCGGTGCCCGCTCCGATGACGGCGAGGGCGCGGCGGTCCCCCCTCTTGACCAGGGTGCGAAGACCATGGCGGGCGATCCACGCACCGCTCTCACCGCGGTGGACCCAACGCTCGGCCAGGTCGAGGGCGATGTCAGGGTGGTCCTTGCTGATGTCGTTGAGGTGGTTGGCCACCGACCGGCGTACGTAGAAGGACGGGTCGTCGACGAGCGCCTCGAGCAGCGGGATGTTCGGCGACGGGTCGGCGATGAGGCCGCGCAGGAGCGGTGCCCACGGCAGCCGCGGGCGCGTGCCCTCGGACACGAGCCGGCGGACGTGCTCGTCTTCGTCGCCGCACCAGCGACGCAGGTAGTCGTAGGTGAGCGCGGAGTGGCGCTCGATGAACGGACGAATCGGCCCCTCGCTCGACCATCTTGGCGTCAGCCCGGCGAGGAGGGGCAGCGCCACATCCGGATCGTCGAGCCCTTGCTTGGCTACGAAGGTGCCGCACGGCAGGGTCATCCACCCCGTGAAGGTGGGCGACTCCAGGGCGCGCCAGAACACCGCGGCAGCCTCGCCGAACACCTCCGGGAGCGTCGCTGCGAGACGTTCGGCGAGCATGTCGGCGCGCGCGAGCAGTTCGAGCGGCTCGAGCGCCGAAGCAACACCCCGCGTGAATCGCTCCGACGGGAACTCGGGCCATGCCCGCCGAAGCTCGCCCGCCAGGGCGCGGACGAGGCCGGGATTGAACTCGTCCTTGAACGCCGGCATCAGCCGGCGTCGAACGAGATGGGCTGACGTTGTGGGATCATCGGTCGATGGGCTCCGACATGACGGTCCGGCAGAGCATCTCGGCGAGCCAGCCTTCCTAGCGCGCCATCGACCACTGGAGGTCTTCGGTGAGCGCGGTGAACGCATCAGGGCTGTAGAGCACGTAGAGGCTACCGATGACATCGTCGGTCCCATCTTCGGCCCACCGATGTCGCCGTGCGACGGGCCGGATGGCGGGCGCGTACATCAGGTGGTGTACGCCGCTCGGGCGATGGCGGGTGACGATCGCACCTGTACCTTGACGCTCGTGGGCGACCACGTTCCCCGATGGATGCGGCGCCGGGGATCGGACGTCGCCTTGGCGGCCGGGATGCTCGCCATCAGCGCCAGCGTCCTCCTCACCATGCCGTCGTGGACGCCAGGGCTTGGGGCCTGGCTGCTGGTGAGCGGCCACACGGTTCCGGTGGCCTTCCGCCGCACGTCGCCCGGCCCCGCATTCGGCGTGAGCATCGCCGCCGGCATCTTCTACGTCGCCCTCGGCTGGCCCGTCGTCGGGCTCGGCATCGCATCCTTGGTCATGACCCACTCCCTGGCGGCCCATACCGACCGGCGCCACTCGCTGGTCGGCCTGGCGGTGGTGGAAGCCGCGCTGCTCGGCTTCGCCGTCACGGGAACCGCCAATCGCCAGGTCGGCACGCTGGTGGGCAACTTGCTGGTCGTGGCCGCCGCCTGGACGCTGGGCGACGCATCACGCCGGCGGCGCCTGGAGGCGTTGGCCGAGCAGCAGCGGCTGGCCAGCCGAGCGGTGGCGGACGAGCGCCTCCGTATCGCCCGTGAGCTCCACGACGTCGTGGCCCACAGCATGAGCGTCATCGCCGTGCAGGCCGGCGCTGGGCGTGTGGTGATCGACGACGACGTCGACCACGCCCGCCGGGCTCTCGAGTCGATAGAGGAGACCAGCAGGCAGGCCCTCGACGAGATGCGCCGGCTCCTCGGCATGCTTCGTGCCAATGGCGACGAGCGCGCCGCGTTGGCACCGCTGCCGACCATCGACGACCTCGACCGCCTGGTCGCCGAGGCCGTCGAAGGCGGGACGCCGGTGGACGCTGTCGTGGAGGGGGACCGGCGGCTGGCGCCGCCGGGCATCCAGCTGGCTGCCTATCGCGTCGTGCAAGAAGCGCTGACCAACGTGCGCCGGCATGCGCCGGGAGCGGCAGCCCACCTCCGGGTGATGTTCGAGGCGGAGCAACTGGTCGTCGAAGTCGAGAACCGGCTGCCCGGCACCGAAGCGTCGGCCGGGCAGGGCTACGGACTGGTGGGAATGCGCGAACGGGCGTCGTTGTACGGAGGCACACTGGAGGCGGGCCCTCGACCTGACGGGACCTTCCGGGTCCGGGCCCGCTTCCCCTACGTCGTGGCGGGCGGATGACGATCCGCGTCGCCGTCGCCGACGATCAGCGGCTCGTGCGGGAGGGGTTCGCCGCCATCGTGTCGCGCGGTGCGGATCTGGAGCTCGTCGCCCAGGCGGCCAACGGCGAAGAGGCCGTGCAGGTTGCCGAGCACCACCGTCCCGACGTCGTTCTCATGGATGTACGGATGCCCGTGCTGGACGGGATCGAGGCCACTCGACGGATCACTTCTGCCGACGCGACAAGCGGGGTGCGCGTCCTCATCCTGACGACCTTCGACCTCGACGAGTACGTCTTCTCGGCGCTGCGAGCCGGCGCCAGTGGTTTCCTCCTCAAGGACGTCGCACCCGAGGTGCTGCTCGACGGCATCCGGGTCGTCGCCGCCGGGGACGCCCTTCTCGCCCCATCCATCACCCGGCGCCTTGTCGAGCAGTACGCCCGCCGACCCAAAAGCGTGCCCCTCGACGAACACACCCTCGCCGTACTCACCCAACGCGAGCGGGAGGTGCTGGCGCTGGTGGGCAAAGGCCTCTCCAACCCCGAGATCGCCGCCCGCCTTTATGTGAGCCCGGCCACGGCCAAGACCCACGTGGCCAGGGCGATGTGGAAGCTCCACGCCCGCGACAGGGCCCAGCTGGTGGTCGTCGCCTACGAAACCGGGCTGGTGACCCCCGGAGCCTGAGCTAGCCCGGCGCCCGTCCCGACAGCATCCGGCGCCGCCTCGTACTCCAGCTGGAGCACGTCGAAAATCCTCCCTGGAGGTGACGACAGGGCGCCGCTGTGTCCGTACCGTTCTCCTCGGTAGTCGAGGCCGCGAAGGCCCAAGGAGATCACCATGCCCACCGCTGATATCGCCACCTCGCAGTCAACCGAGCCGAAGACCGGCAACACGCAGAAGATCGATGAGCACAGAGCAAACCAGCGCGGGCGGCGTTCCCCCATCTCCGTGCGCGGCCTCGGCAAGGCCTACGGCACGGCGAGGGCCGTCGAGGACCTGAGCTTCGACGTGGAGTGGAGGCACGTCACCGGCTTCCTCGGGCCCAATGGGGCCGGAAAGAGCACCACGCTGAAGATGCTCCTGGGGCTGGTGGCGCCGAGCTCCGGAGAAGCCCTCGTTCTGGGCCGGCGCTACCACGAGCTGGCGGTCCCTGCCGTCCACGTCGGCGCCCTGCTCGAGACCCAGCAGTTCCATCCCGGGCGCACCGCCCGGGCGCACCTGCGGGTGCTGGCCGCCGCCGCCGGGCTTCCTCGCCATCGGGTGGATGAGGTCCTGGCCACCGTGGAACTGGCCGAAGACGCGGGGAGGCGGGTGGACGAGTACTCGCTCGGAATGCGCCAGCGCCTGGGCCTCGCCGCCGCCCTGCTGGGGGAGCCGAAGGTGCTCATCCTCGACGAGCCGGCCAACGGCCTGGACCCCGCCGGGATCCGCTGGCTCCGGCAGTTGTTGCGCTCCTTCGCCCAGCGGGGCGGTGCCGTGCTCGTCTCCAGCCACCTGCTGGGGGAGGTGTCCCAGCTGGCCGACGAGATCGTCGTGATCAACCGCGGGCGCCTGGTCGTGCGCACCTCCGTCGACGAGCTGACCCGGACCACGACGGCGGTGCGGGCCCGGAGCCCGGAGCGGGCCCGGCTGGCGGCGGTACTGGAAGCAGAGGGGCTCGAGGTCACCGTTGTCGGTGACAACGACCTGATGGTGCCGAAGACCACTCCCGAGCTCCTCGGCTCGCTCGCCGCCCGCGCCGGAGTCGTCCTCCACGGGCTCGCCGCCGAGACCTCGAGCTTGGAGGAGGTCTTCTTCGAGCTCACCGACAGCAGGGAGGAACGACGATGAGAAGGGCAATAGCGGCGGAGCTCCAAAAGCTCATCTCCACCCGGGGCACCTACGGCCTCGCGCTCGGGGCGCTGGCCATCGTGGCCATCGCCACCCCCCCCATGGTGGGCGACGCCAGCCTCGACCAGCTCGCCAAGCCCCTGCACGACCAGCAGGTGCTCTTCCCCGTGATGTTCACGAGGCTGTTCGTCCTGGTGCTGGGCATCCGGGCCGTCACCGACGAGTTCCGCTACGCAACCGCCATACCAAGCTTCCTCGCCATCCCCGCACGACATCGGGTCGTTGCCGCCAAGGTGCTCGTACTGGCCGGAGCCGGCCTGGTGGTCACGATGGCGGCAGAGGCAGTAATGCTGGCCCTGACCTACGGCCTCGGCCAAGGCCGCGGGGTGACGCCCGCCTTCGGCGTCGCCGACGCCACCGCCCTCGCCGGTGCGGCCGGTGCCGGGGCCTTGTGGGCCGCCATCGGCGTCGGTATCGGCGCCGCCGTCCGTCACCAGCTGGCCGCCGTTCTGGTCCCGGTGTTCTGGGTGATGTTCGTCGAGGACAGCCTGGTGGCCGGACAGTGGCCTCGGCTGGCGTCGTACCTGCCGGCCGACGCGGGCATGGACCTGGTCTTTGCCACCACTTGGCGGACGGTGTGGATGAGTGGCTCCATCCTCGCCGCCTACGCCGTGGCCTTCTGGGCCGCCGGTACCGCGCTCACCCAGCGCCGCGACATCACCTGACCAGAGCCTCACCGTCAAGACGGGAGATCACCAACGCCCGCCGATCCAACCAGAAAGGAAGTGCCTCACATGGAAGCCAGCTTCACCATCCTTGTACTAGCCCTCCTCGCGGCCACGACCGTGTTCTGGGTGTGGGCGCTCGTCGATGTGTTGCGGCGCCCCACCGGGTACCGGACAGGCACGCAGCCGATCTGGGCCGTCGTCGTCGCCCTCACCCACTCGATGGGGGCCTTGGTCTATGTCGTGTTCGGGCGCCCCCGATCACCGGGCCCCGCCACGCCGACGCCGTGAGTCCTCTTATTTTGGTGACCTGCAGATGAATCGCAGGCCGAGGTCCAGGGTCCGCTGAAACCTCGGCGTCGCCGATCGTCGGGGACCTCGAGGCCGTCCACGTCGCCACGCCGGTGGTCACCCACCTGCCGTTCGCCGTGGCGGCGGCCCGACGAGGACTGCACGTGTTGTGCGAGAAGCCGCTCGCCGCCAACCTCGCCGAGGCGCAGCAGATCGCCGCCGTCATACGCCACGCCGGCGTGGTGGGCGCCGTCGGCTACGAGCTGCGGCTCAAGGAGACCCGCCTTCGCCTCGTGGAGTGCGCCCGCGACGTGATGGGTCATCCACGGATGGTGTCGGTCTCGCTGGTGTTCTCGGACCACGCCGTCCACCACCTCAAGGCGGCACTCGCCGAGCTCGGCACGCAAAAGCCCGTCGTGCTCTACGGAGGCGCCGTCCACGAGGACAACCTCGACCAGCTCCTGAGCCCTCGAGAACCTCGACGGCGTGGGCGCCACAAGGGCGACCCTCGACACTGCCGGCTTCCTGCACATCGTCGACCGGGTAGCCAGCCGCCAGGGAAGCGGTAGGCCCTCGTGACCCTGGCCGGCGCCAGCCATCGACTCGGCGATCGGTGATCCTCCTCGGCGCTCGGCGCTCGGCGTCGGAGCTCAACCCTGGGTGATCGGCGTCGATCCGGCGGCGAGGACGCGAGCGACGTTCTCGGCGCTGAAGAAGTCAGGCAGTGCCACCGTTCCGGCCAACACACTTACGAACTGCCTGCTGGACTCCGGGCTGGCGCTCACTGCCATGAGAACTTCAGCCGTCTCGGGCGGGGGCGGCTCGAGCGAGGCCAGCTGGCAGGTGAAGTCGTACATGGGGAGGGTGTGCGCGTCGCGGCTCCGGTGGAACGCGGCAAGGGCCCGCTCGTAGGGCGCCCGGCCCGACCAGGCGTCATCGAGCGCCTGGGCCAGGTGCTCGGCGTCGCGAAAGGCGTCGCTCATCCCTTTGGCCGTGCAAGGGTCCTTGTGGTGGCCGGCGTCGCCCACCAGCGCCCATCCCGGCCCGAATGGCTTCCGGTAGTAGCCGGGCGCGTCACCGGTCCCGGAGAACCGTGTCTCCCGCCGGCCTCCGGCGACTCGGGTGGCGAGGTCCGGGGCGAACTCGAGCGACTTGAGGAAGTTGCCTTCCACGTCGCCGCGGTTGGCCTTGAACTCCGACCTGGGCCACGACATCACCACCAGCGTCAGGCCGTCGTTGGTAGGGAAGGCGCCAAAGGAGCGTTCGGGTCGGATGTACACCTCGAGCCCGTCCACCGGGACGCCGCTCCAGTAGGCGAAGTACGTGGCGGCGAACGTGGGGCGCTGGTGGTAGATCTCCGCGTTGACGCATCTGGCCACGAAGGAGTGCCGTCCGTCCGCCCCGATCACGACCCGAGACTCCTCGGTGAAGCTCCCACCTCCTTCGGCATGCCCCCGGATGCCGGTCACGACGCCGTCGTCGACGACGAGCTCGTCGACCTGGACGCCCTCGCGCACCTCCGCCCCGGCCCCGGCGGCGGCGTGGACCAGGAGGTCGTCGAGGACGCTCCGCCGGGGCCCGAAGCCCTGGGCCACGCCGTCGTCCGTGGGCAGCGGCGCGCCGGAGATCCTGAACATCCCGAAGTCCAAGGAGTACCTGTCGATGGCGGGGGCCCCCGTCGCTCTGACGCGGTCGAGCAGGCCCCAGCGGCCGAGGGCGGCCACGCCGGTGGGATGGATCAGATGCGTCGACAACGTGTCGCTCGGGAACCTGGCCTTGTCCACGAGCAGGACGCGGAAGCCGCGCCGAGCGAGCAACGCCGCCGTCGGCGATCCCCCGCACCGAGCCCCAACCACGATGGCGTCATACGCCTTTCCCATTGCAAGCCTCCTCACGATCGCTGCGGTTGACGGAAGCCACGATGACCGAAGCGAGCACGGGGAGCATCGGGGAGCTCCCCTATTTTCAGGCCCCGATCTCGCTCCCGTCCATGCGGGCCGCGTAGGCGGCGGCCTCTGCCCGGTTCCGCAGCCCCAGCTTGGCGAGGACCCGGCTGACGTGGTGCTCGACCGTCTTGCGGCTGAGGTACAGCCGGTCGCTGATCTCGGTGTTCGAGAGGCCGTCGCCCAACAGGTCAAGGACCTCCGCTTCCCGCTTGGTCAGCACGGCTCGTCCCTTCGGGCCCGGCTTGGTGGCCACACCCAGGAAGCGCAGTAGCGAGGCGGCGGCGTCAACCCCGCGTGCCGCCGCCAAGCGCTGGCATGCCTCGAGGGCGGCGGTGGCTTCGGCCACCGCCACTTCCGGAGTCTCCGCAGCCACCGCTCGGGCCAGCTCGAGGCGGGCTCGGGCCAGCTCGACGGGCATCTGGGCGCGGGCGAAGGCAGCGAGGGCTTCCCGCATGCACGCCCCGGCGTCGCCCTCACCTCGGGCGAGGCACAGCTGGCCTTTCGCCAGGGCGGCGCTGGCCTCGAGGAAGTGCGCGCCCGGTCGTTCCGCGGCGATCCGAATCAGCACGTCGACGCTCCCCGAGGCGGCGTCGACGTCCCCTTGTCCGAGCTGCACCTCGACGAGGAGCGCCAGGAGCGGTCCGGCCACGTCGTGGTCGAGGGTCGAGTCGGCAACCCGTCGCTCCAGTAGCTCGCGAGCCAGGGCAAGCTTGCCGCGGGCGAGATGGAGGGCGGCGAGCGGACGGGTTGCGTCAGGGTGCTGGTCGAGGTTCTCCAGCAGCCGGTCCGCCTCCTCGAAGCGTCCCTGGCGCACCCGGAGGTCGGCGAGGCGCACGACGACGCTGTCCTTGAGCGCGGCATAGCCCCTGTCGAAAAGCCGCATGGCCTCGGAAAGCTCGACCTCCGCCTCGCTCCACCGCCCAGCGGCGGTGAGGATGCCCCCGTAGTGCGCTCGGCAGTACGCCCCGACAGCGACCAGCTTTCGCCGCTGCATCATCTCCTGGGCGGCTCGTATCCACTGCTCGGCCCGGGACACGTCGTGGAAGCGCTCGCAGGCCCAGAACAGGCCGCAGAACGTTCCTTCGATGACGTAGAGATCGTCGACCTCGCCGGCGATCACGGCCGCCAGCGCCTCGTCGAGCAACTCCAAACCTTCCTCTACCCGGCCCGTCACCGCCAGCTGCAGGCCGAGCCAGCCCAGCGCCTCGACCTCGAGCGCCGTGTCGCCGTGGCGACGCCCCAGGGCATTGGCCCGCCTGTACCACTGCTCCTTCCGCAAGGAGTCGGGCTCGCCCTCCGCCTCCAGCATGAGCACCCAGCCGTGCTCAGCCGACTCCTCGTCACCCTCGGCCAGGAGCTTCTTGGCTCTTCCGATCCAACCGTTGCGAACGGCCCACTCTCCCAGCATGTTCCCGTTCATCCATGCCAGCATCCGGGCGGCACGTGCTGCGCCAAGCCGGTCTCCCTCCACCCGGTAGGCGGCGTAGGCCTGTTCCTCGGCGGAGATCGAGGCGCGGTAGTCGGTCATGAGATAGCAGGCGAGGGCCATCCCCTCGTGGGCCGCGCCCGTTGCCCGCTGGCACAGAGCGGCCTCGAAGCTCTCGACGGCCTTCTCGCCGTCCCCGGCGGTGATCGCCTCGTTGCCCGCTAGGAGAAGGCGCTCGTACGTCTCGCCGGCCACACCCCATGATCCCACCGCGGCGGCACCGCTGCTCGGCGCGAGGGACGTTCGGCCGGCCAGGCAGGGCGGCGCCGACGTCGGCCGGTTCGTCGACAGCCGGCGGGAGACCTGGTCCGCCGGCGCCATTCCGTCGGCTTCGGGTGCCCGACGCCGGCGGAGGGCATGTCACCGGCGGCTCGGCATCGGTGCCGGAGCCCTTCGTGGGCAAGGTGACGGCGAAGTTCACCGTCACGGTTGAACCGGCGTGTTGTCACGGCCCTCGGCCGCCAATTTTAGCGCCGATCCGGGGCACTCGGCACCGATGCTGCGCACGAGAACACACGACAAGATGGGACGCTCAGCCGGGCAGAGACGCCTACAGGAGGGTCTTCGCTGCCGGTCCTTCTCGAGTGCCGCGCTCGCCGAACCCCGAGCGCTGGTGCCTCATGCTCGTAGGCGAATGGGGCTCTACGCGTCTAAGTGGGGAGAGCGAGGTCGCAGCGGCGGGACCGTTGTGCGTTCGGGCCATCTAATGCCGCCGGGATGAAGCAGGTACGCGCAGGCGGTAGTTCTCGAACGATCGGAAGCCGTGGCCGCAGCGCTTGACCTTCTTGACCGCCAGGTTCAAGCCCTCTGTCGGCCCGTTGCTGGTGCCGGTGCGGTGGTGGGCGATGATCTCGCTACGCCACGACGACAGCGAAGCTCGGCCCGGACGCCCTGTGCTGAAGGAGTCGATCTTCTGCCAGAACTGCACCATGAAGCCGGCGACGAGCATCGCCCTAGCCCAACTGGTCTCCCAGGGCGAACTCGCCCTCGACCAGCCGGTGAGCCACTTCGTTCCTGGTTTCGCCCAGAACAACAAGGAGCACATCACGCTGCGGCACCTGTTGACTCATACCTCCGGCGTTGAGCTGTTCGCCCCGGCCAAGCTCGCCTCCGCGCAGGAGCTGCTCGACGACGTGTGCCGGAGGCGGCCCCACTCGGCGCCAGGAACCCAAGCCGCCTACTGGACCTTCGGTGCCTGGGTCCTCCTCGGCACGGTGATCGAAACCGTCGTTGGCCGCCCTCTCAGTGCTCACATCCGCGACCGGGTATTTCTCCCCCTCGGCATGGAGGATTCTTTCGTGGGCATGACCGGCGAGCAGTGGACGGCGGTGGTGGACCGATTGGGAGTGAGCTACGTCGACGTACGGGGGATGGACCTCGACTTTGTCCCAGCCGCCGCTGCCGCCGCGGGTGTTGGCGTCGACCAGCTTCCCGCACTGACCGAGGACGGCTTCGTCCCCATGGAGTGGGAGGCGAGCGAGAGGGCCTGCGCCAGCACCTTGCCGGAGCAGTCGGGCTACGCGCCCACAGACATGGCCCGCTTCTACGACGCCTTGTTGCGGCCGGACGAGCTGGCCCAGCGGGGCATACTCGACGCTGACATCCTCCGCGTCTTCACCTCGGCACAGCGGCGAGGAATGTACGACCTGGTGCTGCTGCGCGTCTGTGACTTCGGGCTCGGCATCATGGTGAACGTGCGCGATCACCAATTGGTGATCGTTGCTCTGAGGATTCCTGGCTCTTCGGATTTCAGGGGTGTGATCGTCGCGAGACGGGACCAGTTGGGCCGCCCGGCGTAGATCAGGGTGCGGATCCAATAGTTGCGGAACCGGGAGAATCCGAAGGCGACCCGCTTGATTCGCTTGCAGGTTGTTCACGGCCTCGGTAGGGGCATTGCTCACCTGGGCGTGATGCCAGGCAGCGATCTGGTCCTTCCAACGGA
>DATLOM010000044.1:0-33596 GCA_035536185.1 Acidimicrobiales bacterium
GGGATCTCTCATCACCGGGCTGCAGACGATGCCGTCCATCGCCTGGTTCCCGCTGGCCGTCCTGTTGTTCCAACTGAGCGAGGAGGCGATCCTCTTCGTGGTCGTGCTCGGCGCCGCCCCTTCCATCGCCAACGGGCTGATATCCGGCGTCGACCACGTTCCTCCCCTACTGCTGCGGTCCGGTCGCATGCTCGGCGCCCGGGGCCTCACCCTCTACCGCCATGTGATCCTGCCGGCGTCGCTGCCCGCCTTCGTCGCCGGCCTCAAGCAGGGTTGGGCCTTCGCCTGGCGCAGCCTCATGGCCGGAGAGCTGATCGTGAAGTTGGCCGGGAAGCCGTCGCTCGGGGCCAACCTCGTCTTCGCCCGGGACGAGTCGGACGTGCCGGCGCTGATGGCCCTCATGATCGTCATCCTCGTCGTGGGGATCCTCGTCGACGGCCTCTTCGGGCGGGCCGACCGGGCCATCCGCACCCGCTGGGGCCTGGTCGACGCCGCCACCTGAGCAGGCTGCAGGCTCCGGGCGCCTTTCTGCGTCGTCGGTCCTACGACGATAGGGTCAGCGCCCAGTCGCCTAGTCGGGGGTCCTACTGATGAAGCTCAAGCTCTCTCGTGTCCTGCTGACCGGGTCTGTCGTCCTGGGTCTGGCCGCCTGTGGTGACAACACGCCGACCAAGGCCGATTTCATCGCCGAAGGTGACGCCATCTGCAGGAAGGGCGACGCCAAGATGGACCCGTTTTTCGAGGAGCTGTTCTCCGGCGGCGGGCCCGACCCGGAGAAGCTGAAGGAGCTGCTGCCCAAGATCAGTAGAGAGCTCAAGGCGGTGAGCAGGGACCTCGGCGAGCTGGAGGGCCCGGCCGACGGAGAGAAGGTGGTCGCCGAGTCGCTGAAGGACATCGACAAGGGCATCGCCAGCATCGACGCCGCCGCCGAAGAGGCGGAGAAGGGGAACGAGAACGCCGGCGAGACGCTGTTCTCCGGCTTCGAGAACTTCGAGAAGGCCGACGAAAAGGCCCGCGCCTACGGCTTCAAGGTGTGCGGCTCCGAGGACGACGAGGAGGGCGAGGGCGGGGAAGAGGGCGAGGGCGCAGCTCCTGTCGACGTGCCCGCCGACCAGCAGGCCTTCATCGACCAGGGCGACGCCATCTGCAAGAAGGCCCTCGACCAGCTCGAGCCTCTCTTCGGCCAGCTGTTCGGCAGCGCCAACATGGCGAGAAGGGCTGAGGCTCTGGGCAAGGTGATCCCGTTGATCCGTGAGCAGAACGAGGCCCTGAAGGCGCTCACGCCGCCGCCCGCCATCCAGGATCAGATGAAGGAGATCACCGCCGCGTACGACGCCGGCCTGGTCAAGGCCGAAGAGGTCAAGGCGATCGCGGAGTCCGGCGACAAGGCCAAGTACGACGCCGAGTTCGAGAAGCTCGGCATGTCCTTCGATGAGCCCGACGCCGAGTTCAAGAAGCTCGGGTTCAAGGAGTGCGGGGAGTAAGGGCGGCGGCGGGCGGGGGCGGGGGCGGCGGGTCAGCGGCCGCGCGGCGGGTCAGCGGCCGGGCGGGGCGGGTGCAGCGACCACGGGCGGGTGCCGGCGGGTTCAGCCGTAGGGCCCGTGTGCGAGTGGTGCAGCCGTGAGCGCGGGCTCGGCGGGTTCAGCCGCCGGCGCCCAGGCCGACCGGGCAGCTGACGCCGGTGCCGCCGATCCCGCAGTAGCCGCCGGGGTTCTTGGCCAGGTACTGCTGGTGGTAGCCCTCCGCGTAATAGAAGGTCTGGTTGTCGCGGATCTCGGTGGTGATCTGACCGTGACCGGCCTCGGTGAGGACTCGCTGGTACATGTCGCGTGACGCCTCGGCCGCGGCCAGCTGCGCCGGCGAGAAGGTGTAGATGGCGGAGCGGTACTGCGTGCCCACGTCGTTGCCCTGCCGCATGCCCTGGGTGGGGTCGTGGTTCTCCCAGAAGATGCGCAGGAGCTCCTCGTAGCTCACCTGCTCCGGATGGAACACCACGAGCACGGCCTCGGTGTGCCCCGTACGACCGCTACAGGTCTCCTCGTAGGTGGGGTTGGGGGTGAAGCCGCCGGCGTACCCGACGGCCGTGGTGAAGACCCCCTCCGCCTCCCAGAACTTCCGCTCGGCGCCCCAGAAGCACCCCATCCCGAACACCGCCTGCTCGGTCCCCTCGGTGAACGGCGGCCGCAGGGGCGTGCCGAGAACCGCGTGGCGCTCCGGCACGGCCATGGCCTGGTCCCGACCCCGCAGGGCCTGGTCCTCTGAAACGATCTCGTTCTTGTGGCGGTTGAAGAGCATCCTTCATTCTTCCTCAGTTCGGAGTAGCTCCAAGTGCAACGCCGAAGTTGCTGTCACCCATACCCATCGTCAAAGTCGGGAGTTTCTAGACTCAGACCTCCGAAAGACCCTCATGGCAGCGCCGAACCCACCGTCAACGTCGGCGGTTTCTGGACCCAGACCTCGCAGTTTGTGCACCGTGCTTTCCCGGCGGCGCGCTCGCCTTGTTCATCTTCAGCGCCAGACGCATGAATGCATCGGCGCGTCGCTGCGCGGATGTGCGCTCGTCTGGCGATTCGCTTCCGATGCTCTCAGCGTCCTCGAGGAGCAGTTCCGCCTCGGCCCTCATCAACGCCCTGACGAGCGGATGGGCGACCGTTGGATGGAGGACGACCGACGAGCTGAACATGCCGTCCTCGTCTATGGATGCGGCGTCTCCGAAGGCAGTCAACCCGGGCATGAGGGCACTCACCCGCTCCCCGTAGACGATCCTGTCCTGGATTTTCATAGCTGACGTACTCCTTTGCGAGATCAAAATTCCATGAAAGGCAGGCGCCATCCGGCGCAAGAAAAGCAGTCTCGCCGGCAACGGGGACCGGAGACCCGCGTTGAGCCGGTTGGCAGACGGAACGCTCAGGCGCTGCGGGAGGTGGGTGGCGCCGGCCCGGCGCGGCGGTACTTGGGATGGCGCCAGTCGTCGGGCGGCACCATCTCTCGTTTGCCCTTGCCTTTGACGAGGGACCACTTCTTGTAGGTCTTGAGGTGGTGATGGTGGCGACAGAGCCCGTCGAGCAGGCTGAGCAGCGTGATCTTGATCTCGGCCCAGTCCTCGCGGTGGTCGATCTCCAGGCGCACGGCACGGTTGCAGCCCATCACCGAGCAGGTGGGGTTCAGCCAGTCGAGAGCGGTGCGCTGCAAGGAGCTGGGGCGGCGCCCGACATGGGCGACGTTGACGACATCGGCACCCTTGGTGACCACGGCGCCGAGGAACACGTCGCCCGACTCGATCATGGCCTGGACCACCGATACCGGCACCGGGCCGAGCCCGGCTATCTCACAGACCTCGTCGTCTATGGGCCAGCCCCGTACCAGCGTCTCCAGTCGATACGGACTATGACCTTGGCCGGCCGCACCGGCGGCGCCATCGGATCATCGGGTTCGTGACGGGTTGCGTTCTCTCCGGCCGCCTCAGGGTCAGCCGCCGAGGCTGGGCTCGATCCAGTGGTCGGGCCGGTGGTCGGGCCAGAGGTCGCGCCGGTCGGGGCGGGGCTCGGTCCGGTGGCGGTACCTGGGCCGGTACCGGTCGAACTACCGCTGGAGCCCGAGGCGCCTGCACCGGTTTCCGCGGCAGTTCCTGTCGGGCCGCTGGTGGCGCCGACTCCCTTCTCGCCGGCGTCGCTCGGAGCGGTACTTGTCGCTCCGGCGTGACTACTGCTTGGTCCGCTTGGCTCGCTCGTCGGGCCGCCCGTGGGGCCGCTCGTTCTGTCGGGAGCTTTGCCGGTGCTCACCGGGCCAGGCGTGTTTCCCGTAGGTGGCTCAGAGATCCCTCCGGCGCTCGTGGGGCTGGCCGTGGGTCCATTGGATGGGTCGGAAGTACGGCCGGTGCTCGTCGAGCGGATCGTGGGTCCAGCGGCCGGGCCCGAAGTCCCGCCCGTGCTCATTGGATCGCCCGTGGCCCCACTGGCCGGCTCGGAAGCCCCGCCCGCGCTCGGGCCGACTGTGGGCCCCGTGGATGGCTCAGAGGTCCCTCCCGGGCTCGTCGGGCCGGGGGTGGCTCCACTGGCTGGGTCGCAAGCCCCGGCACCGCTTGCTCCACCGGAGGTCTCACCGCCAGCAGCGGTGGATCTGGCGGCACGCTTCTTGGCGGCGGCTCGTGCGTCGGCTGCGGCCTTGGCGGCGGCAGCGCCGGCCCTGGTGGCGGCCAGCAGCCCGTCGGCCAGATAAGCCTCCTCGGGCTCTCTGCGGCCCTCGGCCCGGGCCTTTTCGAACACGCGCTGGGCGTAGCCCTGCACGATCGACCAGATCTCGGAGACCTCTTCGAGAGTGGAGCGGTAGGTGATCTCGCCGGCCCCGTCGACGGTACGGCGACGACGCAGGAACCGGGACCGATGGATGGCGCGGTGGGCAGCTGCGGGGTCGGGCTCGGCAGCGGCCTTGGTGCGTGCACATTCGTCCTTGAGCTCACCCAGAGAGCCCTTCTTGGCCAGCTTCACCAAGCGCTCTTCGGCCTTGGGGTTCTTGGTGGCGGCATCGGCGATGGCGCCGGCCTGTGAGGACGACAGCTCTCCGGATCGGGCGGCGGCGTCGAGGCCAGCCAGCTTGGCCAGCGCATCGGCGGTCTCGAGTGCCTCTTTGGCCTTGGCCACGCTGGTACCGGACTTCTTGGCCAGGTGATGGGCAGGGCTCAGGTGGCCCTCACGCTCCCACAGCTTGGTGTCCGCCACCCTCTTGGCGGCCAGGGCCTTGATGGTGGCCAGCATGTTCTCGGTGGCGATGGCGTCGTCCACCACGCCCTGCGCGGTCACCGCGGTGATCTGGTTGGGATCGAAGGACGCGGCATAGCTCGACACCGCCTCGCGGATGCCCTTCATGGTCGAGCCGTCGAACATTGACACCTCCTCGTCCTCTCGATTGATTCAAAGAGGAGGGCCGTACCGCCGGCACCTCGAGGCGTTTCCGTCCGTACTGCTGATCCTGAAATGAGGATACAACTCGACTGTGACACGAACTCGTTCAGTCGGCACTGCTGATCCAGAACGACCATACAACTTGACTGTGACGCCAGGTCAACCGGCCAGATGTCGCATCCCCGTGCGACGAGCTCGTGCAGCGAGAGCTACGCTGCGGTACGGACTCAGGAGGTGCCATGTCCAACGCGGAGCAGGTTCAGGAAGCCTTCGACGCTGCCTTGGCTGGCGACGTCGAACCACTGGTGGCTCTCTTCGCCCCCGATCTCGAGTGGCGCGGCGTGACCCGGGGTCGCCTCTGGTGGCGGCGTACACCCAGCTGACACGGACCTGAAGAGGCCCGGTCGGTCCTCGAAGAGCGTCTCCAGGAGATCCGCGCCCGCAAAGTCGTCGACGCTCGCGCCGAAGTGATCATGAAGACCGGGGCAGGCGTACTCGTCGCCATGCGTTGGCAAGAGCCGGCGTCATCCGGATCGTCGGAGATCTTCCAGGTGCTTCGTCTCCGTGACGGCAGCATCGTCGACATCCAGGATCACGAAGACCGCAAGAGAGCCGTCACGGCGCTACACGAGGCCGCCTGACCATCGCGTGCCATGAGGCTCCCCGATGCGGGAGAATCCAGGGGTGGCCATCGAGCTCAACCACACGATCGTTCCTGCTCGTCAGGGTGAGGCATCGGCTCGCTGGTTCGCCGACCTGTTCGGGATGCCCGAGCCGGTCCAGTTCGGCCACTTCTGGCAGGTGTCCACGGACAACGGCGTCGATCTCGACTTCGACACCTACGGCGACGACGGGACCTTCACCCTTCAGCACTATGCGTTCCTCGTCAGTGAGGACGAGTTCGACGCAATCCTCGGCCGGGTGCAGGAAAGGGCGATGGACCACTGGGCCGATCCTGGCCGCCGGCTCGCCGGCGAGATCAACCACCGCGACGGTGGCCGGGGCGTCTACTTCCCCAGCAACGACGACCATCTCCTCGAGATCATCACCCGCCCCTACGGCGGCTGAGCCTCCCCTTTGCCGCGACAACGCGAAGCGGTCAAGAGCTGAGAGTCGAACGACTCGGCGGCGACGGACTAAGAAAAAAAAGTCAGAGGTCGATCGCGTGGATCAGAATGATCTCGATGCTGCGAGGGGATTCGCCTGGTTGCCAGAGGATGTACCAGGTGTCGACTCTTACGGGAGTTGCCCTGACGCCGCCATACTGCTCCGTGACGAACGAACGCGTAGCCAACCTGGGCTCGTATGGGTCGTTCGCCAGACGATCGAGCGTTCGGTTGACGCCCGCAAGCACGTTGCTCATCGATTGGCTTCCTTCCAGCTTAGACAGCACCTCGTCTGCAAGAGGCCAGAAGAGCAGTTCGTAACTCACTGCGGCAATTTACCAGCTAGCCAGATACGGCGATTGCCAAACCACCATAATCGGGGTAAGGTTGAGTCGTTGGACGAACACCGCCCGACGCGCGACACCGACACCGACACCCGAGGAAACCATGCCCAAGGAAATCCTCCTGGATGACCGCGGCCGCACAAGCCTTGCGCGAGTCCGAAGTCACAACTACGACCGCTACACCGTTGAGGAGTACCCGGATGGGACCCTGGTGCTGACCCCCGCCGTCACGATCAGCGCTGTCGAACTGGCAGCCCTCCGCGACGACAAGGTGCGAGACGCGATAAAGGAAGCCAAGACCGGCGACCGCAGCACACTCCGCCCCCGTCGGCGGAAGTAGGAGTAATGGTTCGGTAGCCCAGGAAGAATGCCGCTTCGATTGTCCGGTGGCGAAGCGGAGCTCACATGGTTCCAGCATCAGGCAGGATGGACTGGTGGCTTCTCCCCATCTCGACGGTGATGCCCTTGCCGCCGTCCGCCACCGGGGCAGCCACCTGCAGATCATCGCCTCGGCCGGATCGGGCAAGACCGAGGTCGTGTCCCAGCGGGTGGCCGACCTGCTCACTGAAGGGGTGCCGGCCGGGGCCATCGTCGCCTTCACCTTCACCGAACGGGCGGCGGCCGAGCTGCGCCAACGGATCGCCGAGCGATCCGAGGACCGGATGGGGCGGGCGGTGCTGGACCAGCTCGGCGCTCTGTTCGTGGGGACCATCCACGCCTACTGCTTCCGGCTGCTCCAGACGCGGGTCCCCCGCTACGAGACCTACGACGTCCTCGACGACCACCAGCTCACCGCCTTCCTCGCCCGTGAGGCCACCCGGCTGGACCTGAAGCGGCTCGACCCTCGGGGCCGGCTCTTCGGCTCCATCGACCGCTTCCTGCAGGGCGTCGACGTCGTCGAGAACGAGCTGCTCGACCCGGCCGTTATGCCTGAGCCGTTCCGGGCCGTGCTACTGGAGTACCTCGACACCCTGGAGCGCTACCGGCTGCTCACCTACGGACAGCAGGTCGTGCGAGCCGTGGGGGAGCTCGAGCGGGAGCCGGTGAGGGCGTCGGTACATGCGGAGCTTCGCCACCTCATCGTGGACGAGTACCAGGACGTGAACCCCGCCCAGGAGCGGTTGGTGGAACTGCTCGCCGGCCCCGGCGTCGAGGTCTGCGTCGTGGGCGACGACGACCAGGCCATCTACCAGTGGCGCGGCTCCGATGTCGGCAACATCGTGAGCTTCGCCGGCCGGTACCCGAACGTCGCCACCTTCGAGATCACGACCAACCGCCGCAGCCGCCCCGGCATCATCGACGCGGCCAACGCCTTCGCCGGCACCATCCCCGGCCGGATCGACAAGACCATGGCCGCCCACCGTGAACCGAGTGGCGGGAGCGACGTTGCCGTATGGCGGGCCGAGGACGAGCAGCGGGAGACGGGATGGGTGGCCGAGATGGTCCTCGACCTCAACGAGCGTGGGGTGCCGTACCGGGACATCTCCGTGCTGGTCCGGGGGCGAGCCGCCTACCGCAGGCTCGTGGACACCTTCGCCACCTTCGACATCCCGGTGCAGCCAGGAGGGAGGACCGGCCTGTTCGACCAGCCGGAGGCACAGGTCCTCGGGCGCACCTTCGCCTGGATGACCGATGTGGAATGGCGGCCGGCACGGGGCCCTGGTGCCCTGGTCGAGGAGGGCGCTCTGCTGGACGAGTACCAGTCGACCTTCGGGCTCGACGGTCCCGCCCGCAACCGGCTGCGCCGTCTCCTTCGGGAGTGGAGCGCTGCCGTCCCCCGGAAGGACCGCTCCGCCGACCTCGTCGGCGAGCTGTACGAGCTGCTCGCCGAGCTGAACGTGCGCTCCTGGGACCTCAGCGACCCCCTCGCCGTCAACCGGCTGGGCACGCTGGCCCGGTTCACGGCGCTCCTCGCCGACTACGAGTCCGTCCGCCGCCGGGCCCGGCCCGACGCGGCCACTCCCGGAGAGCAGGTCGGCGGGCAGGACCGGGGCGACTGGTACTACCGGAACCTGGCCATCCACATCGTCAACTACGCCCAGGGCGCCTACGAGGGCTTCGACGGCGAGGAGGACCTGGAGCTGGACGCTGTCGACCTCACCACCGTCCACCGGGCCAAGGGCCTGGAGTGGCCGGTCGTCTGCATCCCCTCGATGACCGCCGGCCGCTTCCCCACCACCCGCACCGGCCAGGCCCAGGACTGGCTCGTGCCGCGCACCATGTTCGACGCCGACCGGTACGAGGGCAGCGACGCCGACGAGCGCCGGCTGTTCTACGTGGCCCTCACCCGTGCCCGTGACTGGGTGTCGGTGTCCCGCCACGACCGGGTGACGACTCGGAGGGTGGCCCCGAGCCCTTACTACCGGGAGCTCGAGTACCACGAGGTCGACCCGGCGAACATCGTCCTCCCGCCAATCGACCCCGTAGGCGACGCGGACGAAACCGTCGAGCTGACCTACAGCGAGCTGGCCAGCTACCTCGACTGTGCCCTCGCCTACCGGCTGCGGACGCTCCTCGGCTTCCAGCCGCGGCTCGCCCCCGAGCTCGGCTACGGCAAGGCCGTGCACCACCTGCTCCGCACAGTCACCGATCGCACCCAGTCCACAGGCACCGTCCCGTCGATCACCGATATCGAGGCCATCCTCGAGACGAGCTTCTTCCTCCCCACCGCCAACAAGCCGGCCCACCGCCAGCTCAAGGACGCGGCCCGGCGGCTGATCGTGGAGTACACCACCACCCACGCCGACGACCTCCACCGCGTCTGGGAGACCGAGCGCCCCTTCGAGCTGCACCTCGACGGGGTGACGGTGCTCGGCCGAGCCGACGTGATCCTCGACCGCGAGGGCGGCGTGCCGAAGGCGCTGGCCATCCTCGACTACAAGACCTCCACGAAGATCGACGCCGACCACGGCCTCCAACTCCAGGTGTACGCCGACGCCGGCCGGCGTGAAGGGCTTGATGTGCGGGGCGGGTACGTCCACGACCTCAAGGCCGGCGCCCGCCGGCCCGTGGACGTGAATGACGCCGCCGTGGCCGCAGCCGAGGTAAGAGTGCTGGAGGCCGCCACGCGGCTCCGGGAGCGGGACTTCGCCCCGTCGCCTGGTGCCCGTTGCCGCACGTGCGAGGTGCGGACCGTGTGCCCTGCTGCGAAGAAGTGACCCGTACCGACGGTGGCGATCAGCCTGTCCGAGAACGGCGGCTAAGCGGAGTTCGTGCCCACCGCCAAGGTGGGTACGGGCGTGGCGTTGGCGCGACCATGCAACGTGGACGAGCTGTACCGGGCGATCGGCGTCATTGAAGGGTGCATGATCTCGACGCGGCTCCAGCTTGCACCGGGCATTTCGCTTCACCCTCTCACCGGATCCGTGCTGCGCGAGGCAGAGCGCCTTCTCGTGAACGATATCCTTTCTCAGGCTGGCCTAGCCGCCACGTTCACCTCCGAGGCCTGGCACATCAATGCCGATACCACCAGGCCCGTAGTCGTGGTGGTCCTCCATGAATTCCCTGCTCCGACGGCCGCCGAAGCGGCGATCGGGGCGCGCCGTTGTATTGGCATGATCGCTGACATTCTGGCCCTTCACCGTGGCGCTGCCGCGCGACTGATCGCCACCGCTGTTGTCCGCGTTGATGAGTCCGAACAGCCAGCGCTTTTCAACGAGAGCCCGAGATACCGCGGGAACCTCCTGGGCGGAGCGATCTCTGGTGAGGACGCGGCTGGGCTTAACAAGGACCTCCTCGCCGCGACGCGGGATCGTGTCTTGCAGTTGTGGCTCGGGATGGCGAAAGAGGCGACCAAGGAGAGCGATCCAGAGTTCGCAGTTGCTCGGTGGTGGAACCTCCTCGAAGCCATGGCTACAGCTCGCCAGGCGCGGGGTGTTGACGTTTTTGACTTTGCCGGTCAGCGACTAAGGAACCGGAAGGGAAATCTGCTGTCGACCAACAATACCCAGGCCAGAGTCCATGAGCACATCAGAGGTCATTTTGACCGCCGAAGCATTGCCGAGCAATCGGCGATAGTATCGGACACCAATCGACAAGGCACGGGGTCGCTGTGGAAGACTCTTGGTGGTTGGCTAGGTCTCCGTAACGCAGTTCTCCATTATGGCCGGTTCGACCCAGCGAGCGTAGAGCAGGCAAAGCAGCAATGGTACGCAGACGCTGTTGAAGCACGAAACATTGACCTGGCCCGCGGAGTTCACTACCAGAAATACAGGATTCGTGAACTCGCGTGCGACGTGCTTCGATGGGAGCTAGACGATGCGCTTTCTCCGTAGGCTTATCCGGCGTGGCCAGACGCTGCGCCGTCAGGTTCAGCCGAGTGGCGCCACGGTGACAACCGGAACGGAAACGGCGTGGCTTCGACGGCGACAGTGGAAGGCACCGTGGCCGAGAGCAATTGTGTCATGGCAGATCCCCTATAATCTGCCGTACAGCCGTTGCGAGTTGAGGGTCGTGACGGATTCGCGCCAGTGCCGCCGCCTCGTAGTGCTCGATGCTCTTAAAGCCGAGAGAGGCGGCCACGTCCGCTCGGAGCGACGTGTCCCGGATCGGGTACTCCCGCACGATGCTTTCGAGGTCGGCTGCCTGAAGGTAGCCAGCAAGCTGTGCGAGCTGCATAGGAAAAGGTGACGAAGTGGAGACGACGACCGGGTCGACACCCGTGGCAAGCTCTGCCCGCGTCGGCAGGTCGTCGAAAAGGCGCCTAGAAACGATCTTCTCAGCGACGGATGCTGCAAGCCTATTCGGCGTATCCCCCGCGCTGAGAGCCGCTAATGCCCTGTGAGTGGAGTCGTCAAGAAGCTCGGTCGGTTCTTTTCCGAGGGTCTCGCCTTGTCGGGCCGCCAAAGCGCGTCGGACGATCTCCGAGTAGTAGAGGCTTTCCACCTCGCTCACCGCCAGTGCGAGAATACCGTTGACGGCAAGGTTTGCGCGCTCAGCGGCGTCTCTGCCATCGCCGTCTACGATTCCACGGCCGTGAACCCAATGGTGTGTTTCGCTGGTCAGCAGACCGTGGACGGCCCGGATGACTTGATCACAGCCACCGACTGGCATAAGCGTCCACTCGTCGAACAGGACCTCGTACAGGCGGAGATCGAGGCTGTGGGCTTCGCCTTCAAGAAAGGGCACCCGACGCCGACCGCCCAGGATGGCGCATCTTGCGCTCTCCGGGATATCGTCTTCGGGATCGAGTATCCGTAGGTCCCATCCGACTGGTAGCCCATTTGACCACGTCGTCTTGGCTAAAACCGCCAGGGTGGTCGAGCTACGAGGTAGGGAGGCTGCGAGATCGAGGTCGTGTGTGAGCACGACGAAGTGGCAGTCTTGACGGCCTGCTGCGATCGCTTCGATTAGGGAGGCAGAGATGAGGCGATGGAGATGGCGCTCCGGTTCGTCGATGATCACCAGAGAAGAAGATGGAACCGTCATCACCTCCGCCGAAAGCAACAGGGCACTCTTCTCGCCGTCGGACATCTCCTGAATTGGGTAGCCAGGGCACCCATCGACAGTGACTGCCTCGAAGGTCGCTCGATCGGTAGTCGCTAGTCGTACTTTGAGATGTGCGTTCCCGAGGATTGAATTGATGCGGTCGAGCATCGAGATACCGACTGCATCCCAAATATGCTCGGGCTGAACACCCTGCTTCAGGAGTTCAACGACGCGCGCGTTGTAATCGTTGATCTGCGCAAGTAAATCGAAGAGCACGACGCTCGCCCGCTGTGCTTGGGCGTGATCTCGCCACCGCGACTGCGGGTCGGCGCCCCAGTGGGTGATGTTAACCCCGAGCTGCTCACGTTGCGGAGATGTGATGTCCGGGCCTGCGGACTCAAACCACAATCTGCGATGGGCGATGACGCGGCGAACCTTCGCTCCAGCCGCCTGCTGCTGTAACCAGTGGCCGAGTGCCGACTTGCCGGAACCGTTTGGCCCCACAACGGCCGTGATATGGCCAGGCATCGCTTGCAGGGCGACGGCTTGTCCTGCGACAAGGGCTGGAATCTGCCAAGTGCACAGAAGGTCTGGTTGGCCATCCCCCTCATAGTCGCCGGTGGGCGGCTGTTCGGAGGAATCACTCATCATCGGCTCCACTCGATCGGCGCACCTGAGATAGCGAGGTGACCTTACGCTCGCGAACCGCTTGCACGACCACGAATTCTGATACTTGCCGCGGCATCAGACCCTCGTGGCCAACGCTGCTCAAGTGCCTGCTCGAGGTACGGGTACGCGGCTGCTTCCACGGGTGCAACGCCTTACTGGCGCCTGTGGAGAAGTCACAGGGAACGCAGGGGGCACCATCACAGCGGACCATCGGCGATCACGCCTCGAAGATCTTGACGACCTCGTCGCCGTAGTCGTTGATGACCTTGACGGCCAGCTTCCCTGTGCTGGGGCGAGGGAACGGGCGGGATTCGGTGCGGTTGAGGGTGGCCCAGGCGTCCTCGTCGATGTCGGCTTTCAGGGCCTGCTTCAGGCGCTTGTAGGGGTCTTGGCCGCCGGTGAAGTAGCAGTGGCGGACGAAGAACGACTCGGCGTCGTAATCGGTGTCGATCATCCACAGCGCCACCTGGTCGACCCCGCCGCTGCGGACCTGACCGGTCGTGGGGTCGTAGACATCGACGCCCTTGACCTCGACGACCAGCTCGTCCTCGCCGACCTTGCGCACCTCGATGTCGGGCTCACCGAAGACGGTGAACAGGTTGCCGGCGCCGGTCTTCTTGAGATCCTCGCCCATCAGCAGGTCGGCGTTCATGCGAACCAGGAGGACGGGGATGCGGCCAAGAGCACGTTCGGCGGCCACGTCGAAGCTCTCATCGCTGGCTACGAACTCCTCGCCCGATCCGAGCACCTGGGGGTCGAAGGCGAAGCCGAGGACGCAGAGCAGGTCGAGGTCGGATGCCTTGCTCGCTTCACGAGCAGCGCCCTTGACGAAGCTCGGTGACACGGTGCCGTACTGCGGGCCGATGGAGATGCCGATACGAGACGGGGTACCCGCGTCGGCTTCGGCTCGGACACCGACGGCCTGGACGAAGTTGCCAGCGTAGGACTCGAGGTCGTCGAAGGCGAGCCGCTCGGACCGCCGGCCGTTCTGCACCCCTGCCGCCTGGAGGTTCTCCAAGATCGTCTGCTCGAAGGTCGGAGCCTCCGGGTCCACCGCTGCCTCACGCTCCGACGCCGGCTCAGCGGCGGGGCTGAAGGCCAGCGACCGATGGGGTGACAGGCTCTCGACGGTGAAGGGCCCCGTCACCCGCACCCTCTTGTTGTCGACGTACGGCTTGTCGACCAGCTCCTCAAACTCGGCGTGCCGGCGAATAGCGGCATCGACCTCCTCCCGACTCATCCCCTCCTTGATGTCCGGGTTGTTGGCGATCGACTTCAGGGTGATGTGTTGCACGCGCTCGTACACGAACCCCTGCCGGATGTCGTTGCTAACTGGCGCCGGCGCCAGCGGTGTGGCCGTCAGCTGCGTCTCCTGGGTTCGTCCCTCGACTGAGTCGCGAAGGATGTAGTAGGGGAAGCGGCTTCCCATCAGGCGCTGTCGCGCGAGCGCCAGCGCGACGCGCGACGTGTCGATGGTGATCCACCGCCGACCCCATTGCTCTGCCACATTGGCGGTGGTGCCTGAGCCGCAGGTGGGATCGAGCACCAGATCACCGGGGTCGGTTGTCATGAGCATGCACCGCTCGACGATCTTTGAGTTTGTCTGGACGACGTAGGTCTTGTCCGCCTCACCCTTGGTATCTGTCCACACGTTCGTAAGCTTCATCACTGGGTAGTCGTCGTAGAAAAGAACGTACCGAAGCGTGCGGCCGGAGGCATCAAGACGGCCTCGTTCGGCAAGCGCAGCCATCCCGGCTTCGTTTGTTTTCCAGCTCTTGCCGGACGTCGGATGAAAGAGCTTGCCCTCGAACTCGAATGGAAAAGTACAGGTAGGCGTGTAACCGGAGGAAACGAGATTCTCGGTGCAATAGACGCGACTCTCTGCCGGCAAGGTTCTTGGGTCAAGGCGCTCACGGGGACTCATCTTCCGGCGGCTACCGTCGGGTAGTTGAACGGAGCTGTAGACGGTTCCTTCTCCTACCTCGCGGCCTGTGAAAAGCGGCCGATATGTTGCTGATGCAACATCCCGGGTATACCAGAGAACGAAATCCGCTATCCCGGCTAGGCCGACTGAACGCAAGGGAACTGACGTGCGGAACGTGATCGTCGAACGAAAGTTCTCTGCACCGAACACCTCATCGAGTAACGAGCGGACGAGATGAACGTTCTCGTCGCCAATCTGGACGAAGATGCTGCCACTTTCCGTCAGCAGGTCCCTCGCCACCAGGAAGCGGTCCCGTAGGTACGTCAGGTACGACGAGATTCCGTTCTCCCACGTGTCCCGGAAGGCCTTGATCTGCTCGACCTCCCTCGCGATGTCCTCGACCTTGCCGTCCTTGACGTCGCGCTTGCGGGCGGAGACCTGCCAGTTGGAGCCGAACTTGATGCCGTAGGGCGGGTCCAGGTAGATCATCTGGACCTTGCCTCGGAGGCGCTCGCGGGTGTCGAGGCTGGCCATCACCTGGAGCGAGTCGCCAAGGATCATGCGGTTCGACCAGTTGGCCTCGTGGCGGTAGAACTCCACGAGGTCGAGGTCGCCGAGCCCGTCGAACGTTTCGAACAGCTTGAGCTCGGGCTCGGGCTCGCCGGCCCTGGCCGTCTGGCGGAGGTGCTCGATCAGCACCCGGGGGTCGATCTTCTCCTGGATGTAGATGGGCGGCGCGTCGGCCTCGAGATCCTCGTCGTCGAGGGCCTCCTTGCCCTGCCAGACCAGCATCGGTGAGTGGATCTCACGGGGGTAGGTGACCGTTACCTTCGACTCGACCTCGGGGGTGATGAAGTCGTGGGCGTCGGCGGTGGGCAGGTTGGCCCGCTTGTCGGCATGGACGATGGCGTCGACCGGAGTGGGACCGGCCGGCGCTGTTCTTCGGGGGGGCATCAGTGGCTCCTCATGACACGACTAGCGATTGTTCGGGGTTGCCGATGATCGGAGCATCCGCCCGCAGGTTCTCGATGCCGGCACCGAGAACCTCGCCGGCGCCGAGCATGGTGGTGATCTCCAGGTAGCCCCACCGGCCGAAGCCGCCGTGGTTGTTGACGGCGGTGCACCACTGGTCACGGGCGGTAGCGGCCTTCACGGCGGTGGGCCCTGGGCTCTTACGGCCTCCCGAAACCTCCACGATCAGGGTGCGCACGGTGTCGTCGTCGCCGGGCTCGTCGACCAGGCGGACGAGGAAGTCGGGCCAGTACTGGTGGGACTTGCCCTCCCAGACATAGGGGATGGTGAGGCCGAGGTGGTCGTTCTTGACGTAGGAGGCCACCCGGTCGTCGGTCTCCAGCAACCCCGCCACCGTCTCCTCCCACGTGTTGCCCTTGGGCCCGTCGAGCACCACCAGGTTCACGTGTGACTTGGTCGCCTCGATCACCACCTTGCGGGTGAGGAAGGCCACATCGTCGGTGGAGCCCTGGCTGTCGTAGCGACGGATGATCGGGAGCAGGATCTCCTGGCGGGCGTCGGGGTAGCGGACGACGGCGTTGAACAACGCCTCCGCCGCCTGCGCCTTGGGCTCGGCCAGCAACAGGCACCCGACCGGAGTGTCGGGGGAGAAGGTGACCCGCTCGTGCGCCAGCCACCGCTTGGTGACGTCGACCAGGGCGGGGAACAGCCAGGGCTTGGTGGCGCCGTCGTGGCCGGGGAACTTGCGGCGCAGCACGTCGGCGGCCACGGCGTACGCCACCTCCTGCGGGCGTGCACCACGCACCTCGGACAGCTCCTGCTCGTCCACCTCGCCGATCACGCCGCCGGTCTCGGTCCAGGTGGCCAGCAGGTCACGGTCGACATGGAGGGTGGCGGCGTTCTCGTGGTCGAACACGATCGGCTCCTCGGGCACCTCGACCCTGTAGCCGTCGAGCTTCGGGAAGGTGATCCGCAGTGGCAGGCGCTCGTCGAGGGCACGGACCTCGACGGCAGGGCGTGACGGGAGCGGGTGAGGGGGCGGCCGGTCGGTGGGGATGAAGGCGAAGGGCACGCCGTAGACCTCGGCGTACTCGGGCTCGAACCGGCCGTCGGCGTTGGGCGCGTAGCTCCGCCGGCGCAGGCCGCGGCCCACCACCTGCTCGCACAGGAGCTGGCTGCCGAAGCGGCGGATGCCGAGGATGTGGGTGACGGTGTTGGTGTCCCAACCCTCGGTGAGCATCGACACCGACACCACGCATCGCACGTGCTCGCCGAGCTTGCCCTTCTTTCCGACGGTGTTCATGACCTCGCGCAGCAGGTCCTCGTCGGTGAGCTTGTCGACGTCGGCACCGGGGTTGCGACGGCGGAACTCAGCCTTGAACACGTCGATCTCCCGCCCGGCGGCGGCCTTGAAGTCGTCCTTCATGGCGTCGCCCGACTCGAGCTGGGCGGAGTCGATGAGGATCGTGCGGGGGCGCTCCACCCACCGCCCGTCGACCACGTTGGAGAGCAGGTCGAGCTGGCCCGGCCGGAGCACGACCTCGCCGTCGGCCCGCTCCACCTCCTGGCCGGCGATCCAGTCGTAGACCAGCTTGGAGACGATGGTGTTGGGGCACACCAGGATGAACACCGGGGGCGGCTCGCCGAGGGCGGCGAGCTCGTCCTGCCACTGAGTGAAGCGACGGTCGTAGCTGCGGTAGAGGCTGCGCATCGCCCCCTCCAGCTCGACCGGCGGTGTCCAGTCGGCATCGGAGGCGGCCTTGCGGCCGGCGCGCTTCGGCAGGTCGGCGCCCACGTGCTCCCAGAGGGAGAGGTAGGTGGGCAGCTTGCCGGTGGCGTCGTCGTCGACGGGCACCCTGGGCACCTTCACGATGCCGGACTCGATGGCGTCCATCAGCGAGAAGTCGCTGGCCACCCAGGGGAAGATGTAGCCCTCGTTGTAGCCGGAGCCGCCCAGGTAGAACGGCGTGGCCGACAGGTCGTAGATGGACTTGACGCCGATCTTGCGGACGATGGCCCGCAGGCCCCTGAACCAGACCCGCGCTCCCTCGTTGCGCTCCTTGGCCTCGGCGTCGAGAGGGCCGGCGTCGAGGGGCTTGTCCTGGTAGCAGTGGTGGGCCTCGTCGTTGAGGACGACGATCTCGCCCTTGCCGCGGCCGGCGAGGTCACGCAGCACCCGCTCGACCATCTGGGCGTCGGTCTCCTTGAAGGGGTCGACCTTCTTGCCGGCGGTGAGCAGCTTTCGGGTGTTGCCGGCGATGCCCCGGATCTCCTTGGCGTCGCCGAGCCGGAGGGTGTGGAAGTTGGTGATGTAGATGGACGCGTCGGCCAGGGTGGGCCAGAGGTCGGGGGGCACGAGGTCGCGCTCGCGGTAGTAGTTGCCGTCGTCGGCGGGGAGGAGGACCCGCAGCCGGTCGCGGATCGTGATGCCGGGCGTGACGATGAGGAACCGGTTGGTGAACCGGGCGTCTCGGGGGCTGAACGCCTTGTTGGCCGTCTGCCAGGCGATCAGCATCGCCATCACGATCGTCTTGCCCGTGCCGGTGGCCATCTTCAGCCCGACCCGCGGCAGGCCCTCGTTGTGCGTGCGGTTCTCGGCGTCGATGCGGACGCGGAAGTCGGGTTCTGCACGACGGCCTGCCGCCTCGGCCAGGTAGATCGCCGTCTCCGCCGCCTCCCTCTGGCAGAACAGCACCCTGTCCTCGCGGGTGGGGTCGGCCCAGTGGCGGAGCAGCTTGCGGCTCACCGGGGTGACGCCTGGGTAATCGAAGCTGCGCCACCGGTCGACCCTGCCCCGGATGTCGTTGATCAGGGAGTTGACCTCCCTGCGTTCTCCGGTCACGTCGAAGTCGAGGGACTCCTGTTCGGCCGGCTCAGTTTGGGCGGCACCCCGCCGGCGGCGCCCGACCGGGACGGGGATGTAGGACTCGCTGGGCCGACGGCCCACCTTCACCTCGCCGGTGGGACCGTTGGGCCCGAGGACGAAGTGCTCGGCCGGCGGCTCGTAGGGCGAGTTGAGTATGGGGTTCTCGAGGCTCCCCGCCGGCGTCATCGCAACGAGGTTATGCCGCACCTGTGACCGGCCCCTCGTGTCAAGGGCGCAAACACCGCTACACCAAGCGGTGGTGCCGGTTGCGGCCAGCGCGTACCTCTGAGGGAACGCCACCCGTAGCATGCCGCGGTGAAGTCGCCTCGTGGCAGTCGCCGGATCTGGTGGGCATGCGTGGTGCTGGCCGGCACGGCGATCATCGGGGGCGCCGCCGCCCTCTCCTCCTCCGACGACGACAAGGCGGCCGAGAAGTCAGCGGGGCCGGGGCCGGGGCCGGAGCAGGCACGCGCCACCGGGGCCGGCAAGCGGGCTGCGGCCGTCGAGCTGCCCAACATCCGGGAGGGGGGGCCCGCCGTCTCCCTCGCCGCCCTGTCGGGCAAGCCGGTCGTCATGAACTTCTTCGCCTCGTGGTGCATCCCCTGTGCCAAGGAGCTGCCGGCCTTCCAGGCGGTCGCCGAGGAGACCAAGGGCGAGGTCGCCTTCATCGGCATCAACCACCAGGACAACCGGGAGGCGGGACAGGAGCTCCTGGACAAGACGGGGGTGCGGTTCGCCGCCGGCTACGACCCGAAAGGCGAGGTGGCCAGGGCCTTCGGTCTACGAGGCATGCCCACGACGGTGTTCATCTCCGCCGACGGTCGCGTCCTGGCGCGCCTCAACGGGGAGATGAGCGCCCAGGAGCTCCGTGAGGCCATGGAGGAGCACTTCGGGCGCGCCACCCGGGCCAGCTAGAACGCGACGTTCACCATGCGCCTCCGCAGCTCCCTCTCCGTCGCCGCCACCGTGATCATCGGCGGCGTTGCCGTACTTGTCCCCCTGCCGTTGGTGGTGATCAGCCCTGGCTCGGCCGAGGCCGTCCCCCCGAGGATCACCTTCGAGGGCGAGTCCAAGGACCACGTCACCGGCCAGCTGTACTTCATGACCGTGGCCGTCGGGCAGCCCACGCCGGTGGAGGCGCTGGCCGCCTGGCTCGACGACGACCAGGACGTCCTGCCCCGCCAGCGGGTCATCCCGAAGGGGGTGGACGAGGACCAGTACGTCAAGGCCCAGCGCCGCATCTTCAGTGAGAGCGCCCGCGTGGCCGCCGCCGTCGGGCTGCGGGCCGCCGGCCGGGAGGTGCGCTTCTCGGGCAAGGGCGCCCACGTGGTCGCCGTGGTGCCGGGGAGCCCGGCCGAGGGGAAGCTGCGCGCCGGTGACGTCGTCGTCGCCGTGGACGGCCGGCCTGTGGGCCTGGCCTCCGACCTGATCGCCGTCACCGCCCGGGCCAAGGACGGCGACGTGGTGCGCCTCGCGGTCCAGCGGGACGGCAACGAGCGGGAGGTCGAGGTGACACTTCGCCGCCTCGGGGAGCTGGAGCGGCCGGCGCTGGGCGTGTCGATCAACACAGAGGCCTTCGACATCACCTTGCCCTTCCAGGTGAAGGTGGACCAGGGCCAGATCGGAGGACCGTCGGCCGGGTTCATGATCGCCCTCACCGTCTACGAGCTGGCCGAGAACGGCGACCTCGCCCGGGGGCGGCGGATCGCCGGCACCGGCACCATCGACGCCAGCGGGGCGGTCGGCCCGGTCGGCGGCGTGCCCCAGAAGGTGCGCGCCGCCCAGGCCGCCGGCGCCACCTTGTTCCTCGTCCCCCCCGACGAGCTGCAACAGGCCCAGGAGGCGGCCAGCAAGAAGATGAAGGTGGTGGCGGTGTCGACCCTCGACGACGCCATCCAGCTCCTCCGCCGCTGAACCCGCATCACGGGGGGTGGGCCAGTAGGCGGCTGGCCGGCGTTGCGAGTACATCAGGGGCGGAAACCGCCCGCTATGTACTCGCAACGATGGAAGGACAGGGCGGTGGCGGCCGAACCGGGATCAGCGCTGGTGGGTGGGGCACCACCAGGTGGTGCGGCCGCCGACGATGCCGCGGGTGAGCGGCGTGGCGTCCTTCGGGCAGACGCCGCCGGGGGTGCGGGCCGGCCGTAGGTCGCCGGTGTGGGAGCCACCCCGGGCGATGAGGTCGGTGAGGGTGGACCGCAGGTGGCGGTGGAGGCGGCGCAGCTCGGCGGCGCTGAGGGACCCGGCGGGGCGGCGGGGGTCTAGGCCGGCCCGCCACAGCGTCTCGTCGGCCAGCAGGTTGCCGACGCCGGCCAGCCGGGCCTGGTCCATGAGGCGGGCCTTCAACGGCGCCTCGCTGTCGGACAGGGCCGAGCGCAGCGCCGCCGGCGTCACCGTCAGGGCGTCGGGCCCCAGGCCCGCCTCCGGCGGGTCCAGCAGAACGCCACCGAGCCGGCGGGGGTCGCGCACCACCAGCCGGCCGCCGTCGGCGAAGCGCAGGGCGAAGCGGTCCCAGGTCGCCACGTCGCGGTCGCTGGTGTAGAGCAGCTTGTCGACCCCTGCCCGCCCGTCGACCAGGAGCCGCCCGGTCATGCCGAAGCGCAGGCCGAGCACCGGGCCGCCCGCCGCGGTGTCGAGCAGGAGCAGCTTGCCGGTGCGGCGGGCGGCCACGAAGTAGCGGCCCTCCAGGGCGGCGGTGACGCTGCCGGCGTCGAGCCCGCCCTTCAGGAACCAGGCGTCGGGCGCGTCGACCTGGACGATGGGCCGGCGCAGCGCCCGCTCCGCCAGCAATCGATACGCCTCCACCTCGGGGAGCTCCGGCATGGCCGCAGAAGGTAGTGGCGAGGGCCCACCTAGGATTTTCCCGATGGCTGAGCGGTGGACGGCACAATGGAAGGAGCTTTTCGAGGAGGTCGTCACCAGCGGCCTCTGCACCGGCTGTGCCGGCTGCGTGGTCGCCTGCCCCCACGACGTGCTCGGCTACAAGGACACCGACGGCGTCTACCGGCCCTTCCATCTGGAGGAGGAGCTGGGCCCGGCCAACTGCATCCACGGGGAGAAGGGCTGCACGTCCTGCACCCGGGCGTGCCCCCGCTTCCGCTCCTGGGAGCCCGAGCTGGACAACCATCTCTTCGGCCGCACCCGCGCCCCCGACGAGATGGCCGGCGTCTCCAAGGACATCATCCTGGCCCGGGCCACCAACCCCGAGGTCCACCAGAAGGGCCAGGACGGCGGCCTCGTCTCGGCCATCCTGCTGTGGGCCATCGACCACGGCTACATCGACGCCGCCCTCGTCTCCTACCTGGAGGGCGACGGCACGAGCTGGAAGGCCATCCCCGGTGTGGCCAAGACGCGAGAGGAGATCCTCGCCGCCGCCGGCAGTCGCTACACCTACTCGGCCAACACCATGGCGTATGCCGAGGCCGTGGCCGGCGGCGCCGAGAAGCTGGCCCTGGTGGGCATGAGCTGCCAGTCGTCGGTGCCGCCGGCGCTCACCGTGCGGAAAGCGGGAAAGCCGGCCCGGCGCTTCGTGCTCAACATCGGTCTGCTCTGCTCGAAGACCTTCGACGACGCCATCTTCGAGGAGCTGTTCGAGGCCAAGTACGGGCTGAAGAAGCGGGACATGGTCAAGATGAACATCAAGGGCGTGTTCCAGATCTGGATGCGCAACGGCGACTACCACGAGGTCCCGCTCAAGGAGTGCCATGCCTGGACCCGCGAGGGCTGCAAGCTGTGCCCGGACTTCGCCGCCGAGCACGCCGACATCTCGACCGGCGGGATCGGCGCCTTCAACGACTGGACGCTCACCATCGTGCGCACCGACATCGGGCGGGAGATCATCGTCAAGATGCTGGAGGACGGCACCATCGAGGGCCGCCCCGGCGACGACGACCCCGGCGCCATCGCGTTGCTGCGCAAGCTGTCCATCGTGAGCCGGCGGCGGTGGCCCTCCACCGCGGTCAGCGGCCCCGAGGTCGGCGTGCCGCCCAAGAAGCCCAAGGCGCCGGCCGCCACCGCTCCCGCCCCCGAGCCGGCACCCGCCTCTTAGCCGCTACAGGGCCAGGGCGCGGCGGATCTGGTCGAGGTGGTTGCGGTCGTGGGCGACCATGTTGTCGGCCAGGGTGACCACGGTGAAGGGGCCACGCCGCCCGTGCACCCCCTCCAGGCCCCACTCGTCGTCCGACAGCGACTCGAGGATCCTGGTGTTGGCCTCCCGCAAGGAGCGCCAGCGCTGGAGCGAGTCACGCACCGCCGGTTCGAGCGGCCCGAACCGCTGCGCCCACACGTGCTCGTCGAAGGCCTCCAGCACGGGCCGGTCCTCGGTCAGCATCCGGCGCAGCCGCACGCCGTAGACGGCCTCGGTGTCGGCGAGGTGGGTGACGACCACCGCCGCGCTCCACTCCTCGCGGGCCGGCTCCCGCTTCAGGCGGGCCGGATCGGCGGCACCCACGAGGGACACCAGGTCCCTCGCCGTGGCCTTCAGTCGCTCGACGGTCTGTTCACGGGCGCTCGTGCGCATCACCACACCTCATCACGCCCGGCCGGAGGAGACAACCCTGGCCCGTGAGAACACGGCGTCGAACATCTTCTCGGTGAGGGTCCCGGTGAAGGTGTTCTGCTGGCTGGGGTGGTACGAGCACAGCAGCGTGCGGCCATCGGGAAGGCCTACCTCCACCAGGTGGCCGAAGCGGGGACGGGGGCGCAGGGCCAGCATCCGGGCCACGACGTCGTAGGCGAACTGCCCCAGCACCACGATCACCTGTACGGATCGCAGCGCCTTCATCTCGCGGGCCAGGTATGGCAGGCAGGCGTCCCGCTCCGCCGGGGTCGGTTTGTTGGCGGGGGGTGCGCAACGCACGGCGGCGGCCACGTAGGCGCCGGCCAGGGCCAGGCCGTCGCCGGCGTGCACGCTCGTGGGCTGGTTGGCGTAGCCGGCCCGGTGGAGCGCCCGGTAGACCCAGTCGCCCGAGCGGTCACCGGTGAAGACCCGCCCCGTGCGGTTCCCGCCATGGGCGGCCGGCGCCAGCCCCACGACCAGCAGGCTGGCGTCGGGGTCGCCGAAGCCCGGCACCGGGCGTCCCCAGTAGTGCTCGCCGGCGTAGGAGGCCCGCTTCTCGGCCGCCACCAGCTCGCGCCACGCGACCAGCCTCGGACAGCGCCGGCAGTCGACGACCTCGGCGGTGACGGCAGCCAGCTCCGCGGCAGCTCCGGAGCCGGGCGGGGCGGCGGGGACAGCCACAGGGCACAAGGTACGTTGGCCGTTCGTGCCCCGCCGCCCCAAGCCGCCGCCGCCCACCATCGCCCTCTTCGTCCGTCACGGCCGCACCCCCACCACCGGCAAGGTCCTGCCGGGGCGGGCGCCGGGGCTCCACCTGGCCGACGAGGGCAGGGCTCAGGCCGACGCCGTGGCCGAGCGGCTGTCCGTCCTGAAGAAGGTCGACGCCATATACGCCTCGCCGCTGGAACGCGCCAGGGAGACGGCGGCGCCCATAGGCCGGCGGCTGAAGCTGAAGGTCACCCCTGAGAAGGGCCTGCTCGAGTGCGACTTCGGCGAGTGGACCGGCGCCGACCTCAAGGCCCTCAACAAGCTGCCGGAGTGGCGGGGCGTGCAGCAGCACCCGAGTGGCTTCCGCTTCCCCGGCGGGGAGTCCTTCCGGGAGATGCAGGGCCGCATCGCCGCCACCCTCGGGAAACTGCGGGCCCGCCATCCGGGCCAAACTGTTGTCCTCGTGTCGCACGCAGACCCGATCAAGGTGGCGGTGGCCGATGCCGCCGGGACGCACCTCGACCTGTTCCAGCGCGTGGTGATCTCCCCCTGCTCAGTCACGGCCATCGGCTACTCCGACACCGGCCCGTTCCTGTTGACCGTGAACTCGCTGGGCGACCTCGGCGAGCTGAAGGTGAGCTGAGGATGGGTCGCTCCTACGAACTGCTCGACGTCGACAAGCTCACCGTCGGGGCCGTGGGCGAACCGGGCCAGCGGGTCTTCCTGCTCCAGGCCCGCCACGCCAACCAGGTCGTGACCCTCAAGGTGGAGAAGGGACAGGTGGCCGCCCTCGTGGCCCACCTCGGCCAGCTGCTCGAGGACCTTCCCGAGCCCCAGGCGCTGCCCGAGGACCTGGAGCTGGAGCCTCCGGTCGAGCCCGAGTGGGTGGTCGGCAGCCTCGGCTCTTCATGGGACGACGATCTCGACCGGCTCCTCCTCCTCGTCGAGGAGGCCGTGCCCGAGGGCCAGGAGTTGGAGGCGGCCGAGGCCCGCATCGGTCTGACCCGGGCGCAGATGGCCGCCCTCGCCCTGCGGGGGGCGCAGCTGGTGACCGCCGGCCGGTCCCCCTGCCCGCTGTGCAGCTACCCGCTCGATCCGAGAGGACACCAGTGCCCCCGCACGAACGGGCACAGGCCGCCAGCGCTCTGAGCCACCTCGCCTGCGGCGAGATCGAGCTGAAGGGGAGGATGCCGTGGAGCTCGAACGCCACCTTCCTCGTCGAGGTCACCCAAGAGGGGGTGGCCATGCGGGCCGTCTACAAGCCGGTTCGGGGCGAGCAGCCCCTCTGGGACTTCCCCGACGGCCTCTACGTGCGGGAAGCGGCGGCCTACCTACTGTCCGAGGCGCTGGGCTGGGGCATCGTCCCCGAGACCATCGTCCGCCAGGACTGCCCCCTGGGGCCCGGCTCGCTGCAGCGGTTCGTGCCCGCCGACTTCTCCGAGCACTACTTCACCCTGCTGGAGCGCCCGGAGCACCACGACGCCCTGAAGACCATCGCCACCTTCGACCTGCTGGCCAACAACGCCGACCGCAAGGGCGGCCACTGCCTGCTCGGTGAGGACGGGCGCATCTGGGCCATCGACAACGGCCTGTCCTTCCACGCCGAGCCCCACCTGCGCACGGTGATCTGGGACTTCGCGGGGGAGCCGATCCCGGCCCCACTGGTCGCCGACGCGGCCCGGCTGGCCGATGCCGGCGTGGACGGGCTGGCGGGGCTGGACGGGCTGTTGCACCCCGTGGAGATCGACGCCCTGCGCCGGCGGGCGGCCTCCGTGGCCCAGGTGGCCGTCTTCCCCGGACCCGGCTCCCGCCACGCCTACCCCTGGCCCCTGGTCTGAGGCACGGGAGACCGATACATCCGGTTTGTGAGCAAAAACCGTTGCTATACGACGTTTTTTGCTCACGAAGCGCTCGCGCCGCCCCGCCGCCAGCGGCGGTACCGACCTGAGAGGCGGTGAGCACGTCGGGTAGCGTCACATGATGCCGACTTCGGACGAGGTGCGCCTGGCCGTCCCGGCCACCCCGGAGTTCCTCCGTCTGGCCCGCGTGACCGCCTCGGGCCTGGCCAGCCGCCTCGGGTTCACTTTCGACGAGGTCGAGGACCTGCGCCTCGCCATCGACGAGCTGTGCTTCATCCTCATCGGCAGCCGTGGGCGGGCCGGGAGCGTGGAGCTGCGCTACGCCATGGTGCCCGGGGCCCTCGAGGTGGAAGGGATCGGCAAGTTCACCGATGCCGACTCGAACGGCACCGACCCCGACAACTCGAACCAGCTCCGCCTGGCCGCCTTCTCCCAGCAGATCCTGTCGGCCCTGCTCGACGACTACGCCGTCTACCGCGACGACGAAGGCAGGACCTGCTTCCGTCTGGTGAAGCGCCGGGGAGCCACCGGCGAGCCATGAGCTTCGACGCACAGCAACGAGAGGACCTCCGGCGGAAGTTCGCCGAGTTCGCTGTAGGTCGCGACGCCGGTTTGAGGGGCGAGCTGATCGAGGCGCATCTGGGCCTGGCCGAGTACCTGGCCCGGCGCTTCAGCAACCGGGGCGAGCCGCTCGACGACCTCATCCAGGTCGCGTCGGTGGGCCTGCTCAAGGCCGTCGACCGCTTCGAGCCCGATCGGGGGGTCGAGTTCTCGACGTATGCCACCCACACCGTGGTCGGGGAGCTGAAGCGTCATTTCCGGGACAAGGGCTGGGCCGTGCGCGCCCCCCGGCGCATGCAGGAGCTCTACCTCCGGCTCGGCAAGGTGGTGAGCACCCTCAGCCAGGAGCTGGGCCGCTCCCCCACCATCCCCGAGCTGGCCGCCGAGGCCCAGGTCTCGGAGGAAGAGGTGCTCGAAGCGATGGAAGCCGGCCAGGCCTACCGCTTCTCCTCGCTCGACGCGCCGAGCCCCGGCGACGAGGACGGCGACAGCCTCGGCGCCCACCTCGGCGAGGTCGACCCGCTCATGGCCGACGCCGAGCACCGCATGGCCCTCACCCCGTTGATCGCCCGCCTGCCCAACCGCGAGCAGACCATCCTCCACCTCCGGTTCTTCGAGGGTCTCACTCAGTCGGAGATCGCCTCGCGCCTCGGCATCAGCCAGATGCACGTGTCGCGGCTCCTGGCCCGAAGCCTGGCCAAGTTGCGCGCCGCCGCCGAAGAAGACTGACCAGCCGTGCGCCTGATGCTCGTCGTCAACATGACGGCATCGGCGGTCACCGACGAGAACGCCCTGGCCGTCGAGCAGTCGCTCAGGGAGGACCACGAGCTCACCGTCGCCCGCACCACCGAGCGGGGCCACGCCGGCATCCTGGCCAAGAACGCCGCCGACGATGGCTTGGATGCCGTCGTCGTCCTCGCCGGCGACGGCACGCTGAACGAGGCGGCGAACGGGCTGGTGGGCAGCTCCACCGCGTTAGGGGTGCTGCCCGGCGGATCGACCAACGTGTTCGCCCGCACCATCGGGATGGGGCGCCGCCCGGAACCCGCCACCGATCTCCTGCGGGCCGCCCTGGCCGCGGGGACCAGGAAGAGGATCGGCGTCGGCATGGCCAACGGCCGTCACTTCCTCTTCCACGTGGGCATGGGGTTCGACGCCGCCGTGGTGGAGCAGGTCGAGGAGCGGGCACCGCTCAAACGGGCGCTCGGCCAGGTCGCATTCGCCTATTGCGCGGTGGCCACATGGCTCTGCCGCTACGACCGTTCGAAGCCGCAATTCACCGTCCGCCCCTGCGACACCCCCGGTGCCAGCGCCGGCGCTGAGCCCATCGAGGCGGCCTTCGCCATCTGCCTGAACACCAATCCGTACACCTTCGTGGGGCCCCGCCCGCTCGACGTCGACCCTTCGGCCACCCTGGATTCACCACTGTCCCTGGTCGTGTTCCGCAACATCGGACTGAGCACTCTGGGGGCCGTGCTCGCCTCCACGCTGTCGGGGCGGGGCCTCCCTGACAACGTCGGAGCCGTCGAGCTGCACCGTGGCCTGCACGAGATCTCCGTCGAGGGCCACCGGCCGTTCCCGTGGCAGGTCGACGGCGACTTGGCCGGAACGACGGATGCCATGTCGCTGGCCTACGTGCCGGATTGCCTGGACCTGGTCGTTCCTGCCGGGGGCGGCGCCGAATAGCCCCGCAGTGCAGCCCTACGGAACTACGGGCACGTTTGCGACATGGCTCCTAGCGTTTCGCGACGGCTTCGATGCTGCATCAGCAAAGTGTCCGTAGTTCCACCGGGCTGGACTCAGGTGAAAAATTTCTCTTTTGCCCATTGCCAGCGGCTCCTACACCGGTTACGCTGACGGCACCGCTTCTTTTCGCGCTGTCTATTTCTCAAGTGGTGGACTTTGTGAAAGGAATCACAAGTGCGTCAGACAAGACGCTTAGGAGACTGACTATGGCCCTCATGTGGAGTCGAACAATCGATTGGGATGCGGGGGACTGGCGGGATGGCGCGGCTTGCCGTGACACGGACCCAGACCTCTTCTTCCCGGTCGGCACCACGGGCCTGGCCCTGGACCAGATCGAGGCGGCCAAGGCCGTGTGCCGTCAGTGCGAGGCCCAGCACGCATGCCTGGAGTTCGCCCTGGCCACCAACCAGGAGTCCGGCGTGTGGGGAGCCACCGCCGAAGAGGAGCGCCGCAAGATCCGCAAGTCGTGGCTGGCGCGCCACCGCCCCGTCTCAGCCTGACTCCCTGAGTCACGCCGCTTCGGGCGGCGCCACCGGGATGCGTAGTTCCCGGACGTTCCCGCCGTTGGAGCGCAGTGGAATCGAGCCGTCCACGTGGCAGTGACCGGCGTCGCGGGATTCGTGCAAGGCCCCGGGCTCGCAGCTCTACGACGGTCGCCGTCGGAGCGCACTGGAATCGAGCCGTCCAGCGGCGGTGACCGGAGTCGCGGGTAATCGGGCAAGGCACCGTGGATGCGCAGTTCCACGCCCGCATGGAGCCGTCCAGCAGGCGATGGCCGGCGTCACGCCGGTTCGGGCGTCGCCACCGGGATGCGCAGCTCCACGACGGTCCCCCCCTCGGAGCGCAGTGACATCGAGCCGCCCAGCTGGCCGATGACCAGGCCCCGCACGATCGACAGCCCCAGTGAGTTGGTGCCCTCGACCGAGAAGCCGACCGGTAGCCCTCGCCCGTTGTCCTGAACGCGGACGACCAGCTCGTGCCCGTCGTTGTGGAGCACGAGGGAGACCCGCCGCCCGCCCTCCAGCTCGAGGCTCTCGGGGAAGGCGTGCTCGACGGCGTTCTGCAGCAGCTCGGTGAGCACCACGGCCAGCGGGGTGGCCAGCTCGGCCGGCAATTCGCCGGCGTCTCCCTCGATCTCGAAGGAGACCGGGTCGCCGGGGGTGAGCACGGCGTCCTGGGCCATCCGCACGAGCGGATCGATGATCTCGTTGAACGGCACCTGCTGGCTGGGGTCCCGCGACAGGATCTCGTGGACCAGGGCCATCGACCGGATGCGGCGCCCCGCCTCCTCCAGGGCCGTCCTCGCCTCGGCGTGGGGTAGGCGCCGGGCCTGCAGCCGCAGGAGCGAGGAGATGGTCTGCAGGTTGTTCTTGACCCGGTGGTGGACCTCGCGAATGGTGGCGTCCTTGGAGAGCAGGAGGCGGTCCCGGCGGCGCAGGTCGGTGACGTCGCGCAGGAGCACGAGGGCACCGTTCACGTCCCCCGCCTCCAGGAGGGGGATGCAGCGGAGGAGGACGATGACGTCGCCATGGCGCTCGATCTCCTCGGTGACGGGAACGGCCCCGAAGAAGGCCTTCTGTACGGCGGTCTCCTCGACGCCCAGCTCGTCGAGCCGCAGGCCCACGACGTTCGAGTAGATGCCCATCCGGTGCAGGGCGTTCACGGCGTTGGGCGAGGCGTAGGCCACCCGCCCGGTGGCATCGAGGGACAGCACGCCGTCTCCCACCCGAGGGGACTCGGTGGTCGGCGCGTCCTCGACGGGGTGGGGGAACTCGCCCCGCACGATCATGCGGGCGAGGCGCTCGAAGGTATCGACGTAGATCCGTTCGAGCTCGCCGGGCCGGCGGCCACCCACAACCAGGGGAGCCTCGCGGGTCAGCACGGCGATCATCTCGCCCTTCCAGCGGACAGGGATGCACTGCACCCGGGCCCGGTCGCCGCCACTTATCTTGATCTCGCCCTCCACGATCTCGCCAAGCGACCAGGCCCGGGCGACGAGGGGCCGCTCGCCCGCCTCGATCTCCCAGCCGACGAGGTCCTCGAGGTAGAGCGTCTGGCTGGTGCTGGGCCGCATCTGGCCGTAGACCATGAATCGGGTGCCGGCGGCGTCGGTGGGCACGCAGAGGAGCAGGTCGGCGAAGCAGAGGTCGGCCAGCATCCCCCACGTCGCCATGAGCCGCTGAAGATGTGCCTGCGCCTCATCGGTCAGCGCCGGCGCGTCTGTGCTCAAAGCTCAACCGCCCGCGGCACGCGGCCCGAGTAGGCGGTGAGCGAGTCGTAGCCGGCGGCGGCAAGGATGGCGCGGAGGTCGTCGGCGCGATCGGCGACCTGGGGGAGGGAGTGGGCGTCGGAGGCGGTGGTGGCGGGGACGCCGCGGTCGTGGAAGCGCTGCAGCAGCGCCGGCGCCGGGTACGCCTCCCCCACCGGCTTTCGCCAGCCGGCCGAGGAGACCTCGGCAGCCATGCCGCTGGCCTCGGCGGCCTCGGCCATGCGGTCGTAGAACTCGTCGGGGACCAGCGGCATGCGGCCGGTGATCTTGCACAGGTCCGGGTGAGCCAGCACGTCGCAGACGCCCGACACCGCCAGCTCCTCCAGGCTCTCGGTGTAGGAGTCCCACACGTCGTCGATGGCCCGCAGTTCCCACTCCGCCTCCATGACCGGGTCCTCGTAGTGGTCGAAGCCCCAGGCGCCGAGCCAGTGCACCGAGCCGAGCAACACGTCGAAGGGGTACCCCTTGAGCACGCCGGCGACCTTGTCCATCTGCCCGGCGTAGTAGTCGACCTCGAGCCCGAGCACCACAGGCAGGCCGGCCGCTTTGGCAGCCAGCACGGTTTCCACGTACGCGTCCAGATCGGCGGTGGCGTGCTCCCGCCAGTACGCGCTCATGCCCGACCGGAGCGCCAGGTCCGGCTCGTCGTCCCAGAACCCACCCAGGGCAGCGTCGGCCTGCACGAAGCGGAAGAGGTGCTCCGTCAGGGCGATCTCCGTCACGCCGGCCACGACGGCCTTTTCGCAGTAGGCCGCCAGCTGGTCGAGCGTCGGCCCCGTAGCCCGCTCCCCGTGGGGCCACAGGTGCAGGTGGTAGTCGAGCATCTCGCCCAATCGTACGGGTGGACGCTCGTTCCGGCTGATGTTCGCCAGAGGCCCAGGGCTCCCCGAGGCCCAGATCGCGGCCTTACGTGAAGGCCCCTTTGGTGGCCCTACGCGTTCAAGTGGGGAGAGGCTGCGGACTCGCTCCCTCGGCCTCGGTGGCCGCGAGGCACTCCGGCAGCGGAACTCGCCCGTGACCAAGAAGAACAGGCGGCAAGGAAAGGAAGGGGGCCAGTCGACAGTGGCCGGATCTCCGCTCCCTACGTGCGCTTCTCCCCATTCAAACGCGGAGAGCCCCTTTGGTGTATCTCAGGTGTATGTCACGCACCAACATCGACATCGACGACGAGTCGTGCCGCGTGGTCATGGAGCGCTACCGGCTCTCGACAAAGCGGGAAGCGGTCAACTTCGCGCTACGGGCAGTTGCCGGGGAGCCGCTTGGCCGGGACGAGGCGCGGCAGCTGCGCGGCTCTGGATGGGAGGGTGATCTCGACGCTCTACGAACGAGCCGCGCCGGTTGATGCTGCTCGACACTTGGCTGGGCCGATTTCCTGAGGGAAGCGGTAGCGCGATGCGCTCGGCTCGACTCCCTTCTCGACGATGACATTGCGGCGTCGCTCAGGTGCACTGCCCGATCAGGAGGTCCTCCATTGTGACCGCCAGCCCCTCGAGTGCCTACACCGCCGGTGCTCTCGGGGCCATGTCGAGTACGCAGCGGCCCGAGCGGTCGGCCTAGATCACGGCGGTGTCCTCGGGAACGACGGCCAGAACCTCCCGGCGGAGGTCGACGGCGAAGGCCCGTAACTGAGCCTCGTGGTCCCCATCGCCGATGCGGTTGGCGATCAGAGCGACGTTGGAAATGCCCAGCTGCCGGGCGAGGCGGTCGGTGCGGGCGCCGGTCAACATCGTCTTGCGGTTCGGCTCGACGACCACCAGGAGCAGGTCGACGTGGCGTACGGTGCCGCCGGCCCACGACAGGTGCTCGAGACCGGCGCCCATGTCGGCAACGACGACTGTGGCGGGAAGATCGGACTCTGCCCGCTCCAGGAAGTCACGCACGGTGACATGGGAGCCCCCAGTTCAGCCGCCCCCGGGCCTGGAGATGCGGGCGGCCAGCATGAGCGCAGCCCCATCAGGGCCGATGATCCCATGGCGACTGAGAAGCTGGACCGGCGCAGCGACCCTCGCCTCGGCCGCGGGCAGACCACTGCCCGCGTCGAGGAAGGGGTTCATCGGGGCAATGGCTTCGAGCCCGATGCCGATGGTCATGGCCAGGTGCGGATCTGAGTCGCAGTCGATGGCGACGACAGGATGACCCCGGCGAGCCAGCACCCGAGCGAGAACGGCCGAGATGGTCGTCTTCCCAACGCCCCCCTTGCCGGCAACGGCGATCCGCACACCCGCAGTGTGGCCGAGATCGGCGCTTCTGCTTCCCTCAACCGCAGAATATCTGCCGCAACCCACTACCACACCTCGTCGCCCAGGCGGAGGAGGCCGGCAACGGTCGTAGATGTCGGTCTCGAAGAAGGGGGCGGTGGCGACCACCTCGGGGCCACCGACATCTCGCCCGCTGACCGGCCTCGCGCTGGTCGGCCACCTGGAAGCGGAGGAAGCTCTCGGCCACCTTGGGTGAGCACGCGGGCGAGCTGGGCTCGATTCGACGCTGGCGGGGCGCAGGAGATGACCCCGATCGTTGACGGCTCCGCCGGGTGCACCACAGTGGCGGCCATGGCCGTCACCATCGCCCGCGGGGTCTCCTCGCGTACGCGCGAGCAGCCCGAGAGCTTCATCCTCCAGGTCCGCGGCGCCAAGGTCCCCGAGGCGGCAACTGCCGGGCTCACCAGCGCGGCCGCCGCCCTGTTCGACCAGATGCTGGCCAAGTTCGCCGTCCCGCCCATGCCTTCGCCAGAAGGGCCCTGGATCCTCGTGGACGCCGCCGACCAGCCCCGGCGGGTGCTCGACGCCCATCTTGGAGCTGGTCGTGGCCCACCTGGAGGCCGCCGGGGTGGGCGAGGCCACGCTGTCGTCGCTCCGCAACGAGAAGGCGGTGCAGGCCGCCCCCACGCCCCGGGTGGTGGTGAGCCTTCGCCTCTACCCGGAGCCGCCCCGCATCGAGCACTACCACTGCTCCAAGGCCACCCTGCCCCAAGCCTGGCTGGAGGAGGCCCCTGGCCTTCGTCGGCGAGGGTCGGGGGGACTCGGACCGCCTCACGGGGGTCATCGAGCTGATGGATGACCCTTGCCGACATCGCCACCTTCTGGGACAACTGTCGCCGGACCGAGACCATGGGCGCGGGGTGTTCACCGGCATCCTGACACAGCCCTGCGCGGCGCCAATCCCTACTTCTTCGGCTGGCAGGTGAACCTGAGCATTGGCATGGGCGGGGCCCACGGTCAGCGACGAGGAACTGGCCGACCAGGCCGAGGCCCTTCGTGAAGCTGGCTCGGCGCCTGGCCCCAGAGGGGTCCCAGGCCTTCGTCAGCCTCGCCGCCAACTATGGCTTCGGCCTCTCCGGACCGACTGCATGCGGGCGACCCACGTCGACCTCCAGGGCCTGGAGATGATGTCCGACGAGTCGCAGAGGGGGGTCGCAGTCAAGTAGGGGAACAAGCTGAAAATGCGGCTCTACGCGTCTAACTGGGGAGCGCGACATCGCAGCGGTGGGACCGTTGCCCGTTCCGGCCATCTAATGCCGCCGGCGTGAAGCAGGACGCGTAAGCGGCAGTTCTCGAACGATCGGAAGCCGTGGCCGCAGCGCTTGACCTTCTTCACAGCCAGGTTCAAGCCCTCCGTCGGCCCGTTGCTGGTGCCGGTGCGGTGGTGGGCGATGATCTCGCTGCGCCACGACGACAGCGTCTTGCCCA
>DATLOM010000045.1:0-34393 GCA_035536185.1 Acidimicrobiales bacterium
GCCGGGGACTTTGCCCCACGTGCGGCGCCGATCAGAACGTCGGTGACTGCGACTGCGAGCAGGCTGTGGGCGACCCCCGTTGGGCGGCGCTCGACGTGTTGCGAGAGAACTGAGAGAGAGCGAAACAAGATGGCAGTTCCCAAGAAGAAGACGTCGAAGGCCAAGAGCCGCAGCCGCCGCGCCAGCAACTGGACGCTGGCGGCGCCGGCCCGCAGCGTCTGCCCGCAGTGCCGCCAGGCCAAGCTCCCCCACGTGGTGTGCCCCTCCTGCGGTTGGTACGGCGGCCGCCAGGCCATCGACGTCGGCTAGCGCCGGCGGCACCGAGAGCAGCCGGCGACCTCGTGCAACCCATCGCCGTCGACGTCATGGGGACCGACAACGGTCCCGCTGAGATAGTCGCCGGCGCCCGCCAGGCGGCGGAGAAGCTCGGTCACCCGGTCATGCTCGTGGGCCAGCCCGAGGCCCTCGGAGACACCGGCTCGCTGGAGGTCTTCGCGGCCAGCGAGGTGATCGCCATGGGCGAGGACGCGGCCAGCTCGGTGCGGCGCAAGAAGGACGCTTCGGTGGTCAGGGCGGCCGAGCTGGTGCGCGACGGCAAGGCCAGCGCCATGGTCTGCCCCGGCAACACCGGTGCGGCCATGGGGAGCGCGCTCCTGCGTCTCGGGCGGCTGCCCGGAGTGAGCCGGCCGGCCATCGCCACCCCTCTCCCGGTCCCCGGCTCCACCCCCACCGTCCTGTTGGACGCAGGGGCCAACTCCGAGTGCCAGGCGGCCTGGCTGGTCCAGTTCGCCCAGATGGGAGCGGCCTACGCCGCCGGCCGCTACGGCATCGCCACGCCGCGGGTAGGGCTGTTGTCCATCGGCGAGGAGGACACCAAGGGCAGCGACCTGGTCAAGGAGACCAACGCCCTCCTGCGCAACCCTGCCGTCTGGGAGGGTTCGGGCGGCACCTTCATGGGCAACGTCGAGGGCCGTGACCTGCTCACCGACCGCCTCGACGTGGTCGTCACCGACGGCTTCACCGGCAACGTCGTGCTCAAGACCCTGGAGGGGGCCATGCGCTTCATGCGCCGGGCTGTCGTCGGGGCCCTCACCGCCACGGAGGAGGCAGCGCAGGCGTCGCAGAACGTGCTGCCCCTCCTCATCCCGCTGGCCACCGAGATGGACCCTGACTCGTACGGGGGGGCGCTGCTGCTCGGCGTGGACGGAGTGTGCATCATCAGCCACGGGTCATCGTCGTCAGCGGCCATCGTGAATGCCATCAAGGCTGCCGCTGAGCTGGTGGAACAGGGTCTTCTCGACCGTTTGCGGCGCTCCGTCAAGGGCTGATCGAGCCCTTCGACGGCGGGCGCGGCTACGATGCCCCCGCTTCCCTCTCCCTCACGCCTTTCAGGAGCGTTCGTGCCCGCTGAGACCCACGTGGAACGGGGCCCGATGGACCGACAGCAGGTCTTCGAGCTGATCCGTGACCGCTTGGCCGACATCCTAGAGATCGAACCCTCGGCCATCGCCGAGGGTGCTTCGTTCAACGAGGATCTCTCGGCCGATTCCCTCGCCCTCATCGAGCTGGTGGAGGCCCTCGAGGAGGAGCTCGGCGAGCGCACCGTCGGCTTCCGCATCGACGACGAGGATCTCGAGGACCTCAAGACGGTTCGCGACGCGGTGGACTACGTGGTCGCCAAGCTCGGGGCCAGCTGACGACCGCCCCGCCGCCCAGGTCCGTCCCCAGCCCCGTTTCCGACGCGCTGGCGGAGCGCCTGGGCCGGCGGTTCCAGGACAGCGAGTTGTTCTGCCGTGCCCTTGCCCACCGGTCGTGGTGCGCCGAGGTGACGGGCGAGGAGTCGAACGAGCGCCTGGAGTTCCTGGGCGACTCGGTCCTCGGCCTGGTGGTCACCGAGCACGTCTACCGCGGGTACCCCGCCCTGCCTGAGGGCGAGCTGGCCAAGGTGCGGGCCTCGGTCGTCAACTCCGAGGCGCTGGCCGAGGTGGCCACCGAGCTCGACATCGGCCCGAGCCTGCTGCTCGGCAAGGGTGAGGACGCATCGGGAGGGCGGGAGAAGCCGTCCATCCTGGCCGACGCCATGGAGGCCATCATCGGCGCCGTCTACCTCGACGGAGGGTGGGAAGCAGCCTCACAGCTGGTCCTGGCGCTGCTGGGTGATCGGATCGTGGAGGCCGCCGCCGGGCCGGGTGGGCAGGACTACAAGACACGCCTGCAGGAGCTCACGGCCCGCACCTTCGATCAGCTTCCCCGCTATGAGGTGGACGACGAGGGCCCCGACCATGCCAAGCACTTCTCGGCGAAGGTGTCGGTGGGCGGCGTCGTCCGGGGGACCGGCGAAGGCCGCTCGAAGAAGCAGGCCGAGCAGGCCGCCGCCCGCGCCGCGTGGACCGAGCTGGCCATGGCCGCCGGCGCCGAGGTCCCCGAACCCGATCACGGCGGACGACCAGACCCAGATGACACGCCCTCGCCCACAGAGACCTGAGAAAACAGATGCCTGAGCTGCCCGAAGTCGAGACGATACGCCGTGACCTGGAGAAGGAGGTGGTGGGAAAGCGGATCAAGCAGGTGGAGGTCACCGGCCTCCGCTCCATCCGCCGGCACAAGACGAAGAAGGAGTTCATCTCCCGCCTGGAGGGGCGCAAGATCGCGTCGGTCCAGCGCAAGGGCAAGTACCTCCTGATGCCCCTCGAGGACGGCACCCTCAGCGCCGGCCAGGAGGCCGACGACATCCTGGTGGCCCATCTCGGTATGAGCGGTCAGCTGCTGCGGGCCCGCTCGGCCAAGGACGAGCCGCCCAAGCACACCCACGTGGTGATCACCTTCACCCAGGGCGGGCTCCTGCGCTTCGTCGACCCGAGGACCTTCGGGGAGATCTTCGTCGCCGCCGGGAGCCATCTCGAGAAGCAGGTGTCCGAGCTGGCCCACCTGGGCTTCGACCCCCTGGAGGACATCATGAGCTGGAACCGCTTCGGCGAGCTGCTCCACGCCCGGAAGATGAAGCTCAAGCCGTTGCTCATGGACCAGAAGTTCATGGCCGGGGTCGGGAACCTCTACGCCGACGAGATCCTTTGGGCCGCGGGCATACGCCCGGACCGTGGCTCTGAGACCATGTCCAGCCAGGAGGTCCGCCGCCTTTACCGGGCCATGGTGGAGACCCTCCAGGAGGCGGTCAAGCACCGCGGCTCCTCGCTGGCCGACGAGCAGTACCGGGACCTCTTCGGGGCGGTGGGCGACTACCAGAGCCAGCACAAGGTGTACGACAAGGAGGGCCAGCCCTGCCGGCGCTGCCGCACCCCCATCGTGCGAGTGAAGGCGCAGAGCCGCTCCACCTTCATGTGCCCCCAGTGCCAGGTGTAGGTAGGGGGGAGGGGTCCGCGGTGGCCGCCGCGGTGGCCGGTACGTTCGGTGTGCTGTGTTCCTGAAGTCACTGACCCTCAAGGGCTTCAAGTCCTTCGCCGAGCCCACCACCCTCGAGCTGGAGCCGGGCATCACCGTCGTGGTGGGCCCCAACGGCAGCGGGAAGTCCAACGTGGTCGACGCGGTGGCCTGGGTGCTCGGCGCCCAGGGCCCCCGCACGGTGCGGTCGTCCAAGATGGAGGACGTCATCTTCGCCGGCTCGTCCAAGCGGCCGGCCCTGGGGCGGGCCGAGGTCAGCCTCACCATCGACAACAGCGCCGGCCTCCTGCCGATCGAGTTCTCCGAGGTGACCATCACCCGCACGCTGTTCCGCTCCGGCGACAGCGAGTACGCCCTCAACGGCGTGCCGTGCCGGCTGCTCGACGTGCAGGAGCTGCTGTCGGACACCGGTGTCGGGCGCCAGCAGCACGTGATCGTCTCCCAGGGGCAGCTGGCGGCGATCCTCGACGCCCGCCCGGAGGACCGCCGCGGGCTGGTGGAGGAGGCGGCCGGCGTCCTCAAGTACCGGCGCCGGCGGGAGAAGGCGCAGCGCCGCCTGGAGGCCACCGAGGTGAACCTGGCCCGCCTCCAGGACCTGCTGCGGGAGGTGCGGCGCCAGTTGAGGCCGCTGGAGCGCCAGGCCGACGCCGCCCGGCGCCACGGGTCCCTGGTCGAGGAGCTGCGGGCTCTCCGCCTCCACGTCGCCGGCCGGGAGCTGGCCGGTCTGCAGGCCCGCCTCCAGACAGTGGTCGCCAGCACCGCTGAGCTGGCCGCGGCCGAGGTGCGGGGGCGGGCCGAGCTGGCCCAACTCGACACGGCTGTCGCCGGCGCAGAGGTCGCGGTGTCGGCCGCCGGCGCCAACGACCTGGGCGAGACCCTCACCCGCTTCGAGGCGCTGAGGGAGCGCTCACGGGGCATGGCCGCCCTGCTGGCCGAGCGGGGCCGCTCGGTGGAGCGGGAGCTGCGGGCCACCCTGGACGAGGGCGTGGTCGCCTCCCTGGAGGCCGAAGCCGCCGGCCTGGCCGCCCAGCTACGGGAGGTGGAGGCCGATGCCGCGGCTCTGGCCGACAAGGCCGGCGAGGTGGCGGCCGCGGAGGCGGCGGTGGCGGCGGAGTCCGCGGCCCTGGACGTGCAATGGGGCGGGGCCGAGCCGGCGGCGGGTGTGGCCGCTGCAGTTGGTGCCGCCGAGGTGCGGGGCGAGCTGGCTGCCCTGCGCCGAGCCGTGGCCGGTGGGCGCATGGAAGTGGCGCGCCTCGAGGTGAGGGCGGCGACCCTCCGGGAGGAGTCGCAGCGCATCGTCCCTGAGCTCGAGGAGTGCCTGTCGGGAGCGCAGGAGGCCGAGCGCAGCGGATGGGAGCTGGAGCCCGCCGTCCAGGCCGCCGTGGCCGCCCGGGCCGCGGCCGACGAAACCCTTTCCGCCGCCGAGACCGACCTGCGGGCCGCGGAGCAGGAGCACCAGAGCTGTTCGGCCCGGGTCGAGGCGCTGACGCTGGCTCTCGACGCCTCCCGCGCCCGGGCGGGGGTCGAGCGTCTCGGCGACATCCCCGGCGTCGTCGGCACGCTGCTCGAGCTGGTGGAGGTGGACCCCGGTTGGCAGGCCGCTTTCGAGGCCGCCGTGGGTGAGGCGGTGGCGGCGGTGGTCGTGGAGGACGTGGACTCGGCGCGGCGGGCGCTGGCCCGGCTGAAGAGCGAGGGAGCCACGTCAGCCGCGGCGGGTGGGTCCGTGCTCCCGATCGTGGCCGGCACCACCTCCGAGGCGGAGAAGGCGGCGGCCGAGAGCCTTGTCGCCGCCTGCCCGGCCACGGCTCTGCTCCGCCATGTGCGTTCGAGCCGGCCCGGGACGGAGAGCTTCCTCGGTTCTCTGCTCTCCCGCGCCGTCGCCGTAGACGGTGGTTGGCAGGAGACGCTCGACGTGGCGCTGGCCCACCCCGGCCTCATCGTGGTCAACCGGGACGGTGACCGCTTCTCGGCCACCGGCTGGCGGGCCGGCACCTCCTCCACCGGCGCCACTGGCAGTGCGCTGCACCAGGCCCACGACCGCCTGGCGGCGTCGGCCGGAGTGCTGGCCGGCGCCGCCGAGCGGGTCGCAGCGGCGAAGCAGGCGCTGGCCGAGGCCGTGGCCCGGGAGGCTGAGCTCACCGCCGGCGCCCACGCCGCCGCGGCCAGGTTCGCGGCCGCGACGGAGGCGGCCCAGCGCCTGGAAGCCGAGCATCGCCATGTCCAGGCCGAGCAGGCCCGGTTGGCCCCGCAGCTGGCGGAGCTGGTCGAGCGCCTGCAGGCCGAGGAGGCGCGCGTGGCGCAGCTGGAGACCGCCCTCCCCGCTCTGGAGAAGGAGGAGGCGGCCGGTGTCCAGAGGGTGCTCTCCGAGCGGGAGGCGCGCGACCGGCTCGAGCAACGGCGCTCGGCGGTGCGGGCCCTGCGCACGGACCTGGAGGTGCGTGCCGGCGGTCTCGAAGAGCGTCGCAGCCTCCTCTCCCGCCGCCAGATCGAGGTCGAGGAGCGCCTCAGCCACCATGCGTCCGAGAGAGCCGAGGCCGGCCGCCGGCGGGTCGAGCTGGAGGGGCGGGCCCTGGCCACGGCCCGGCTGGCCCGGACCGTGGCGGCCTGTCTCGCCGATGTGGAAGCGGCCCTGGCCGCGGTCAGGGAGGAGCGGGCCCGCCACCAGGCCGAGATGCGAGGCGCCACCGACCGGCTCGACGGCCTCCGCCGCCAGCGCGTCACCGCCGAGCGGGGGCTGGCCGAGCTGAGGGAGCGGGCCCAGCGGGCGGAGATGGAGAGGACCGAGGTGCGGCTGCGCATGGAGGCGGCCACCGAGACCCTCCGCCGTGAGCTCGACTGCGAGCCCGACGTGGCCATCGCCGCTCCTTGTCCCGAGTTGCCGCCCGCCACCGGCGCCGTGGCCCGCGTGCGTGAGTTGGAGCGGGAGCTGCGCCTGATGGGGCCGGTCAACCCCCTGGCCCTGGAGGAGTTCACCGCCCTCCAGGAGCGCCACCAGTTCCTCGAGTCCCAGCTGGAGGACGTGCGTTCCGGCCGCCGCGTCCTGTTCAAGGTCATCCGGGCCGTCGACGAGGAGATAGTTCAGGTCTTCGCGGCCGCCTACGCCGATGTGGCCGAGAACTTCACGGCGCTGTTCACCACGTTGTTCCCCGGTGGCACGGGCCGCCTCAGCCTGACGGAGCCCGACAATCTCCTGGAGACGGGCATCGAGATCGAAGCCCGCCCCTCCGGCAAGAACGTGCGGAAGCTGTCGTTGCTGTCGGGAGGCGAGCGATCGCTGGCCGCCCTGGCCTTCCTGTTCGCCGTGTTCCGCAGCCGGCCCTCGCCCTTCTACCTGATGGACGAGGTGGAGGCCGCTCTCGACGACGTGAACCTCCACCGCTTCATCGACCTCATCCACGAGTTCCGCGGAGACGCCCAGCTCCTCGTCGTCACCCACCAGAAGCGCACCATGGAAGCGGCCGACTGCCTGTACGGCGTCACCATGCAGCCCGGTGGCTCCTCGAAGGTGATCAGCGAGCGCATCGTCGCCAGCCCGGCCTGAGCGGCGGCGACACGCGGTTCGTCAACCGTTGATGCCTCAGTCGAGGAAGCCGTGGTCGCGGGCGATGGCCACGGCCTCGGCCTGGTTGCGTGCCCCCGTCTTGGCGAGGAGCTGGTGGATCGAGTTCTTCACCGTGCCCACGGCGAGCGACATCTCCTGGGCGATCCTCTTGGCGGGGATACCGAAGGACATCTGCTGGAGCAGCTCCATCTCCCGCAGGCTCAAGGTCAGCAGCCTCTCCAGCCTGTCGTCGGCGGGGGTGTCGCCCACCCTGAGGATGTCGACGAGCTCGACGAGCTCGGCGGCGTGGGTCTCCGTCGGGCGGCCATGGGTGGCCAGCACGGCCTCGACGACAGTCGCCAGGCCGGCCGTCTTGGGGACCAGGCCCACACTCGCCGAGGCAAGAGCCCTGCGTACCTGCGGCCGGCCATGGAACCAGCTCAACAGGATGGGTTTCGTGCCCGGGCACCATCGCCCGAGGGCCCGGACGGCCGCCGTCCCCTGCAGTCCACGCAGCCACAGGTCGTACAGGACCACGTCGGGGCGGTGCCGCAACACGCACTCCACCGCCGCCAGCCCGTATGTGGGGAAGACGGGCATCACGGAGAAGTCGGCTTCCTTGGCGAGGCAGCGTCCGAGGGCTTCGGCGAAGAGGCGCTCAGTGTCGGCGACGAGCACCGAGCACCGCCCGGCCCGGTCCGGCGACGGCTTGGCCGGCCCGCGCCGGCGACTGCGGACAAGCGATGCCGCGGGGGTGCCCGAGGGCGCCGCCGGACCGGGTCGCGATTCGACCACCAGTCCGAGCACCCGGGCCAGGCTGACCACCTCGAGCTGGCTGGACGTCGCCGTCTTCGCCAGGATGTGGTGGATGTGGTTCTTCAGGGTCCCCACGGAGATACCCAGCTTCTCGGCCACCTGAGCGGGGGGCGCGGCATCGGCTATGGCCCGCAGGACCTCCATCTCCCGGGGGCTGAGCGAGGCGAACCGCTCCCAGAACTCCGACCCCCCCTCGTACCTCTCCTCGATCCCTTCGATCAGCTTGGCCAGCTCGTCGCCGAAGACCAGGGGATCGCCTGCCGCGGCCCGCCTCACCGCTTCGACGAGCTGCTCCAGACGCAGGCTCTTGGGAAGGAAGCCGGTGGCGCCGGCACTCAGGGCTGCCTGGATCTGCACGGTGCCGTGGTACCAGGACAGGATGAGCACCTTCGTCTCGGGCACAGATGAGGCCAAGGCCCGGGTGGCCGTCGGTCCGTCGACCTCGAGCATCCAGTGGTCGTAGATCACGACGTCGGGCCGGTGGAGCTGGATCGTCTCGAGCGCATCCCCGCCCCGCGTCGGGAAGCGGGGTATCACCTCGATGTCGTCTTCCTGGTCCAGAGCAGCCCCGACGGCTTCCGCGAACAGCGGTTGGGTGTCCGCCACCAGCACCCTCGTCACCGGACTCCCGACCCTGGAGATCATCTGTTATTGCACCTCGCCGACCAACACCATCATGGTACGAGCAAGGGATCTCGACGGGGCCTCGGCCACCGGCTCGTAGGCTGGCCGGATCATGGAGCTCGTTCTGATCCTGCTCGTCGCCCTGGTGCTGGTCGGGTCGGTGGCCGGCGCCACCGTCTCACGTCGTCGCTCGCGACGTCCCGAGCTCGAGCCGCCCCCCACCCGGCGCGCGCCTCCGCTCACCCGGCCGCCCGAGGCCCTCCGTCCCACGGTGGAGGCGCCCGAGGCGCCCACCGATGTCGTGCTCGAGCCCGAGCTGCGGCCCGCCCCCCTCCCCGAGGCGTATCCCGAGCCCGAACCCGGACCCGAGCCCGAGGTCGTCGCCCCGCCGGCGCCGGTCCGGCCCCGGTTCCGGGACCGTCTCGGAAAAGCCCGCAGCCTCTTCTCCGGCTACATCGGCTCGGTTCTGTCCCGGTCGGCCATCGACGACGAGACCTGGGACGAGTTGGAGGAGGCTCTCATCCGGGCCGACGTCGGTGTCGGCCTGACCGGTAGCCTGCTCGACGAGCTGCGCACCAGGGTCAAGGGCGAGGGCATCCGCACGCCGGACGAGCTCGTCTCGGCGCTGAAGGACGAGCTGAAGGCCAAGCTCTCGGAGGGCGACCGCAGCCTCGCCTTCGAGCCCGGCGTCCCCAACGTATGGCTCTTCGTGGGCGTCAACGGTGTGGGCAAGACGACGACGGTCGGCAAGGTGGGCCTGCGGGAGGCGGCTGCCGGGCGGACCGTGGTCATGGCCGCGGCCGACACCTTTCGGGCCGCGGCAGCCGAGCAGCTGGAGCTGTGGGCCAAGCGGGTCGGCGCCGACCTCGTCCGAGGTGCCGAGGGCGGTGACCCGGGTGCCGTGGTCTTCGACGCGGTGGAGCGGGCGGCGTCCCGCGGAGCCGATCTGGTCCTGGCCGACACCGCCGGGCGCCTGCACAACAAGGTCAACCTCATGGAGGAGCTGAAGAAGGTCCGGCGGATCGCCGAGCGCCCGCCCGCTCTCCTCAAGGAGGTGCTGCTGGTGATCGACGCCACCACCGGGCAGAACGGGCTGGTGCAGGCTCGCCAGTTCGCGGAGGCGGTCGACGTCACCGGAGTGGTGCTCACCAAGCTCGACGGGACGGCCAAGGGCGGTATTGCCGTCGCCATCGCCTCCGACATGGGCCTGCCCATCAAGCTCGTCGGCCTGGGCGAGACGGCCGACGACCTGGTCGACTTCGATCCCGACGAGTTCGTGGAGGCCCTCTTCTCCGCGTAGAGGGACCCGTCGGCTCGGGACCCCTGGTCCCCACTGGTCCCCGGAGGGCGGCGACGGCGGAGCAACTACCCTGGTCGCTCATGTTCGATTCCCTGTCCGACCGCTTCGAAGGCATCTTCGGCCGCCTCCGTAGCCGCGGGCGCCTCGGTGAAGCCGAAGTCGACGAGGTCCTCCGCGAGATCCGCCTCGCCCTGCTCGAGGCCGACGTCAACTTCCTGGTCGTCAAGAAGATGCTGGCCCGCATCAAGCAGCGCTGCGTCGGCATAGAGAACAGCCAGAGCCTGAGCCCGGCCCAGCAGGTCATCAAGATCGTCCACGAGGAGCTGGTGGGCATCCTCGGCGGCGAGACGCTCAAGCTCAGCTACGCCTCCAAGCCCCCCACGGTGGTGCTGCTGGCCGGCCTGCAGGGCTCGGGAAAGACCACCGCCGCCGGCAAGCTGGCCCGCTGGTTCAAGCAGCAGGGCCGCAACCCCCTCCTCGTCGGAGCCGACCTCCAGCGCCCCGCCGCCGTGGAGCAGCTGAGGGTGCTGGGCGGCCAGGTCGGCGTCCCCGTGTTCAGCGAGGCTTCGCACCCCGTGACCGTGGCCGAGCGAGGCTTGGCCGAAGCACAGCGCCTCGGCCGCGACGTCCTCATCGTCGACACCGCCGGCCGCCTGTCGATCGACGCCGATCTCATGGAAGAGGTCCGCCGGATCTCCGGCAAGGTCGAGCCCCACTACACGTTCCTGGTCATCGACGCCATGACCGGCCAGGATGCCGTGTCCACCGCCGAGGCGTTCCACGCCACCCTCGAGCTGGACGGGGTCATCCTCACCAAGCTCGACGGCGATGCCCGCGGCGGCGCCGCCCTCTCGGTGAAGCAGGTCGTCGGTCGCCCGATCGCCTTCGCCTCCGTCGGCGAGAAGCTGGCCGACTTCGAGGTCTTCCACCCCGACCGCATGGCCAGCCGGATCCTCGGGATGGGCGACATGCTCACCCTGATCGAGAAGGCCGAGGAGAGCTACGACAAGAGCGAGGCCGAACGGGCCGCCGCCGCCCTCATGGAGGGCACCTTCACCCTCGAGGACTTCCTCGAGCAGATGCAGCAGTTGAAGAAGATGGGCCCGCTGAAGGGCCTGGTGGGCATGATCCCGGGTGTCCCCAAGGAGCTCAAGGACGCCGACATCGACGAGCGTGAGCTGGGGCGCATCGAGGCCATCATCCGCTCCATGACGCCGGCGGAGCGGGTGGACACGTCGCTGATCAACGGGTCACGCCGCCTCCGCATAGCCAACGGAAGCGGCACCACGGCGTCGGATGTCAACGGCCTTCTCAAGCAGTTCAACGAGATGCAGCGCATGATGGGGTCCATGGGCCTCGGCCGTGCGCTGGCCAAGAAGAAGGGCAAGAAGGGCAAGAAGGGCGGGCGGGTCACTCCACCCAAGGTGCCCTCGATGTCGCAGTACAACTGACCGAGCAGCAAGAACCAGGGAACCAGGAGAGAATCAGTGGCCGTAAAGCTTCGTCTGATGCGAATGGGCAAGAAGAAGCAGCCGACGTACCGTGTCGTCGCTGCCGATGCCCGCTCGCCCCGCAACGGGCGTTTCATCGAGTTGGTCGGCACCTACGAGCCCCGCGCCGAGCCGTCGAAGATCCTCATCGACAACGAGAAAGCGCTGCGGTGGCTGCGCAGCGGCGCGCAGCCCACCGAGACGGTGGAGAAGCTGCTCAAGATCACCGGGGCCTGGGACGAGTTCAAGACGCCCACCCCCTCATGAGCGACCTCACCGAGACCCACGCCGAGGCCGAGGCCAGGGGGGACGGCATCGAGGCCGACGACACAGGCAACCGCGTTCTCGGCGCCTCCGCCCGCAACGTGCTGTCGTACCTGGCCCGCCAGATCGTGGACGAGCCCGACGCAGTGGTCATCGAGGCGGACGAGGACCCGAACCGCAAGCGGGTGGACCTGCGTCTGCACGTGGCTCCCGACGACATGGGCATCGTGATCGGCCGGCGGGGCCGCACGGCCCAGGCCATCCGCACCGTCGTGCGCGCCGCCGGCGCCAGCGAGGGCGTGGAAGCCACCGTCGACATCGTCGACTAGCCAGGCGGCGGCCGTGCTCGAGGTGGGCCGGGTGGCCAAGCCCCACGGCTTGTCCGGCGAGGTGATCGTCGCCCTCGTCACGAACCGACCGGAGCGAGTCGCTCCCGGCTCGGTCCTCACCACGCCCTCAGGTGAGCTGACGGTGAAGTCGTCGTCGCCCCACCAGGGCCGCTGGATCGTCAGGTTCGCCGGCATCTCCGGGCGGGAGGCGGCGGAGGCGCTGCGGGGCGTGGTGCTGTCCGCTCCGGCCCTGGACGACCCCGACGAGCTGTGGGTCCACGAGCTGGTCGGCACCGAGGTCGCCGGCGTCGACGGCCGCGCCCACGGCAAGGTGGTGGAGGTGGAGGCCAATCCGGCCAGCGACCTGCTCGTGCTCGAGAGCGGCGGCCTGGTCCCGCTCCGGTTCGTGGTCGCCCACGACCGCGAGGCCGGCCGAATCGTCATCGATCCCCCCGAGGGTCTCCTACCCTGAGTTTGGAGTACATAGGGGGCGGAAACGGCCCGCTATGTACTCGCAACGGGAACTCGCTCATGCGTCTCGAGGTCTTCACCATCTTCCCCGGCCTCGTCGAGGGGTACCTGGCCGAGAGCCTCATCGGCAAGGCGCGCACCCGGGGGCTGATCGACCTGCGGGTCCACGACCTGCGTTCGGCGACCTCGGACCCGCATCGCAGCGTGGACGACTCACCTTTCGGCGGCGGCGCCGGCATGGTGCTAGCGCCCGAGCCGATCTTCGCCGCCGTGGAGGCGGCCCAACCGGCGCGGCCGCTGTTCCTGCTCGGGCCCGGAGGCCGGCGTTTCGACCAGGACTTCGCCCGCGAGCTGGCGTCTGCGCCGGAGGGGTTCTCCCTGCTGTGCGGGCGCTACGAAGGTGTCGACCAGCGGGTGATCGAGCACCTGGTGGACGGCGAGCTGTCCATAGGGGACTACGTCCTGGCCGGCGGGGAAGCGGCCGCCCTGGTGGTCGTCGAGGCCGTGGCCCGGCTGGTGCCCGGGGTGGTGGGCAACGAGGTCTCCACCCTCCACGAGAGCTTCAGCGACGGCCTGCTCGAAGAGCCGCAGTACACGAGGCCGGCGGACTTCCGGGGATGGCCGGTCCCCGAGGTGCTCCGCGGCGGCGACCACGGCCGGATCGCCCGCTGGCGGCGTGCTGCCGCCCTGGCCCGGACGCTGCGGTCCCGGCCCGACCTGATCGAGGCACGGGGCGGCCTCAGCGACCAAGAGGTGCAGCTTCTGGGGGACCACGGTTATCCTGTCGCTTCCCCCCGCGGTGCCCACGAGGAGCCTGACGCGCATGAACCCCACTGATCTGGTCGACAAGAGCAGGCTTCGCGACGACATACCCGAGTTCAGCCCGGGCGACAACGTCAAGGTCCACGTCCGCGTGGTGGAGGGCACCCGCGAGCGGGTCCAGGTCTTCCAGGGCGACGTGATCGCCCGGCGCGGCGACGGGATCCGCGAGTCGTTCACGGTGCGCAAGGTCAGCTTCGGCGTCGGTGTCGAGCGCACCTTCCCGGTCCACTCGCCGGTGATCGCCAAGATCGAGGTCACCCGCACCGGTGACGTGCGTCGGGCCAAGCTCTACTACCTGCGCCAGCGGAGCGGGAAGGCCGCAAAGATCAAGGAGAAGCGGACCGCCCGTTGAGGAGGAAAGCCAGGCCGGCGGCGGCGGCGAAAGCGCCGGCGGGTGCCGGCATGGACCCCTCGCCGGCGCGCCCCAAGGGGCGCTCCAGGGTGTGGAGGGCCATCGGGGAGATCCCGCTCCTGTTGGGGTTCGCCGCGCTCATCGCCTTCCTGTTGAAGACCCTGGTGGCCCAGGCTTTCTACATCCCGTCGGAGTCGATGCTCGACCAGTTGGAGGTCAACGACCGGGTGGTGGTGTCGAAGATCGCTTACCGGCTCCACCCTCCGAGGCGGGGTGACATCGTCGTGTTCGACTGCCCCAAGACGGCGTGCCGGCTCGAGCCGCCGAAGCCGTCGACGGGCACAGGCTGGCAGGACCGGGCTCGGCGGGTCCTCCACAGCGTGGGCGAGGGCATCGGTGTCGTGCAGCCTTCCACCGAAGAGTTCATCAAGCGGGTGGTGGCTCTGCCCGGCGAGAGCGTCGAGGGCAGGGACGGCAAGGTCTTCGTGAACGGCCGGCGCCTCATCGAGCCCTACCTGGAAGCCGGGACGACCACCAGCACCTTCGCCCCGGTGACCGTGCCTCGGGGTCGCCTGTGGGTCATGGGTGACAACCGCGGGAACTCCTCGGACAGTCGGGTCTTCGGCCCGATCACGCGAGAGTCGGTGGTCGGGCGCACGGTGTTGAAGGTCTGGCCACTGAAATCGGCTTCGTTCCTGTGACCCCGCCTGAACCTACGCTGACACCATGAGCGCGGAGGACCTCGAGCGGTACGAGACCGAGATCGAGCTCCAGCTGTACCAGGAGTACCGGTCGGTGCTTCCCCTGTTCCGCTTCGTAGTGGAGACGGATCGAAGGTTCTACCTGGCCAACGACGTGAAGATGGAGCCGAAGGGGGAGGGCGGCCGGGCGTACCTCGAGATCGAGCTGGGTGACGCGTGGGTCTGGGACATGTACCGCCCGGCGCGCTTCGTCTCGTCGGTCCGGGTGATCACGTTCAAGGACGTGAACGTCGAGGAGCTTCCGGCGAGGGAGATCTAGCTTGCCCGATGGTCGGCGCGCTCTCGGTCAGCGGGGCGAGGAGGCGGTGGCGGCGTGGTACGTGTCCCAGGGCTACGAGATCGTGGTGCGCAACTGGCGCTGCCGTGACGGCGAGCTCGACCTGGTGGTGCGCGACGGCCGCACGTTCGTGTTCTGCGAGGTCAAGACGCGGACCACCGACGCCTTCGGAGTCCCGGCCGAGGCCGTCACCCGCACCAAGCAGGTACGCCTGCGCCGGCTGGCGGCCAAGTGGCTGGAGAGCGACGCACCGCTGCGCCCGACTGACATCCGCTTCGACGTGGCCTCCGTGCTCGGCGGCGTGGTGGAGGTCCTCGAGGGCGCCTTCTGACACGACCACGGCTAGCGGCCAGGGCGGCGGCGGTCACGGTGCTGCCAGCAGGATTCGTGCCAGTGGCGGCGAAGGTCGGGGGCGTCGATGGGCACGACCACGAGGTGCAAGATCCGGGGCGGGATGTCCTGGTTGCAGCCCGGGCACAGGTAGTTCTTGTGGGCCTGGTAAGGCTGCACCCGCCGGACCTCCACGTCGCCTCCGGCGCCGGCGGCCGCCTCGTCTATGGGTTGAGGGCCCACAACAGGAGCAGCAGGGTGACACCGAGGGCGGCGGCGAGGAACACGTAGTCGGAGGTCCGGCGCTTCTGGGCGCGCAGAGGATCGAAGCCCACCCTCCAGTATCGCCTACAGGCAGAAAGTGCCGAGACGGAGGTTGAAGACACCGCAGCGCGCCGGCCCGTCGACGTGGCCATAGATCGAGCGCAGCTGAGCGGCGTCCTCGGCATCGGGCTCCTCGCCGCCTCCGGTGTGGAGCATCACCGAGCTCGGGCGGCGGGTGTGGAACAGCCCGAGGGTGTGGCCGATCTCGTGGGTGGCTATCACCCTCTGGCGGGCCTCTGATGCCCGGCAGTCGGCACAGACGAGGACGAAGGCGCCGGCATGGTGGCCGTCGCGGTCCAGCTCCAGGTCGGCCAGGCCCTGCCGGCTCGAGCTACGGCCGCCCCCGAGATTCACCACTGATGTCGTGCAGACGGAGATGCGCAGGCCGTCGGGGGCGCAGGTCCCGCTCCCGGTGGTCCAGGTGAGGTGCAGGCCGTTCCCTCCCGCCGCCCTGTTCCAGGCCTCCACCGCGTGCCTGGTGGCCTGTTGCCACCCCGGATCGTTCGTCTTGTCCACGACTACGAGCCGGCGCTGGTCGGTGCGCCAGTGGTCCGGGCCCAGAGCGTCGGCGGAGACCGGCCCCAGGTTCACCACGAACACCTGGAACAGGCCCATCGACAGCAGGAACACGTTGAACAGGCGCAGCGGCTCGGTCAGCCCCGCCCATCTGCTCCCCAGCATCACCTGCCGCCGCACCAGTGCACCAGTGGCTGACAACGCCGGTGCCGCCTTCATTCTTCCGAGAAAAGTCGGTTTGCCCCTTTCGCACGGGGCCGGTTGCTGGCTACGCTGCTCCTACACCGCCTCGAGCGGCCGGCGACCGGCCCCTCCTCCGCATCTGTCACGTGCGAGGAGCCGCTGTGATCGCCATCATCCCCTCCGCCACCGTTCTCGGGGTGGACGGCTGCCCGGTCTTCGTCGAGGTCCATGTCGACAAGGGGATGCCGGGCTTCAACATCGTCGGCCTGCCCGATGCCGCCTGCCGGGAGTCCCGTGACCGGGTGAGGGCGGCGCTCATGTCGAGCGGCCTCTCGTGGCCGACCAAGCGCACCACCGTGAACCTGGCTCCCTCCGGCGTCAGGAAGGGGGGACCGGGACTGGATCTTCCCATCGCCGTCGGGCTTCTGGTGGCGGCGGAGGAGCTGGAGCCGGAGACCGTCGCCGGCCTGGCCTTCGTCGGCGAGCTGGGCCTCGACGGCTCCCTGCGGGCTGTCCCCGGCGTGGTGTCCATGGTCGACGCCCTGAGCAGCGCCACGGTCGTGGTGCCGCCGGCCAGCGTGGCCGAGGCGGCTCTCGTCGGGCGCCACCAGGTGCGCACGGCGTCGTGCATGCGGGAGCTGGTCGACGCTCTCAGGGGCACCGGCGATTGGGGTGAGCCCGAGGAGCGCCGGCCGGCGCCGGCGCCGCCCTATGAGCCCGACCTGGCCGACGTCCGCGGGCAGCTCCTGGGGCGATGGGCGGTGGAGGTGGCCGCCGCCGGTGGTCATCACCTGCTCCTCAGCGGCCCACCCGGCGCCGGCAAGACGCTCCTGGCCCGTCGGCTGGCCGGGCTCCTACCCGATCTCGACCAGGCCGATGCCCTCGAGACCACCAAGGTGCACTCGGCCGCCGGCCTCGAGCTACCCCCCGGCGGGCTGGTCCGGCGCCCGCCGCTCCGGGCTCCGCACCAAGGCGCTTCGGCGGTCTCGGTGATCGGCGGAGGAACGGCGTGGCTGAGACCAGGGGAGATATCGATGGCCACCAACGGGGTCCTGTTCCTGGACGAGATGGGGGAGTTCCCCGTTCACGTCCTGAACGCACTGCGCCAGCCCCTCGAGGAAGGGGTGGTCCGGGTGTGCCGGGCCCGCGGCAGCGTCGCCTTTCCTGCCCGGTTCCTGCTGGTCGCGGCCACCAACCCCTGCCCCTGCGGGCAGGGCGGCCCGCCGGGCTCGTGCAAGTGCAGCGACCTGGCCCGGGCCCGCTACGCCCGCCGTCTCTGCGGCCCCCTGCTCGATCGCTTCGACCTGCGCATCCCGGTCACCCGCCCCGACATCACCGAGCTCATGGGGGGCCAACCGGGCGAGGGCTCCGGGGCGGTGGCCGAGCGGGTCGCGGGTGTACGCGCTCTCGCCGCCGAGCGGGGCGTGCGGGCCAACGCCGACCTCTCGGCGGCCCACCTCGATCGGTTCGCACCTCTGACGGCCGCGGCCAAGAGGGTGCTGGAGCGGCGGCTCCGGGTGGGATCGCTATCGGCCCGCGGGCTCCACCGGGTCCGCCGGGTGGCCCGCACCCTCGCCGACCTGGACGGCGCCGGCCCCAAGGTAGGGGAGGAGCACGTGTGCGCCGCCCTCCAGCTTCGGGTCGACTCGCCGGCCCTGGAGGCGGCGTCGTGACCGCCGCCGTACCCGACTGGGCCTTCGCTGCCGCCCTGGCCGGGCTGCCCTACATGGCATGGGACCGCCTGAGCGGAGTTCTCGCCAAGGCCGGCGGCGAGCCCCGAAATGCCTGGCGGTACGTAGCCGAGGGCGGCGCCGGCGGTGCCTGGGCGCGAGCGGCGGCCACCGTCTCGGTCGAGGCCGTCGCCGACGCTCATGTCCGGGCCGGAGTGAGGGTCCATGTCCACGGCCGGGACGGGTACCCGCCGGCACTGGCCGAGGACCACGAGGCACCGCCGGTCGTCTTCACCGTCGGCTCGCCGTCGGCCCTCGACGAGCACCTACCTCGGGCCGGCATGATCGGCACCCGTCGCTGCACCGGCTACGGCCGTGAGGTGGCCCGCGACTTCGGCAGGGAGCTGTCCGCGGCAGGGGTGGCCGTGGTCTCGGGCCTGGCCTTGGGGATCGACGGCGCATCTCACGAAGGTGCGCTGCAGGCCGCCCCTGGCGGGTCCAAGCCCATCGCCGTGGTCGGCAGCGGCCTCGATGTCGTCTACCCCCGCCGTCACGCCGTGCTGTGGCGCCGGGTGGCGGAATCAGGCATCGTCATCTCCGAGGCGCCTCTCGGGTGTCGCCCCGAGGCCTGGCGCTTCCCCGCCCGGAACCGCATCATCGCCGCCCTCTCCGATGTCCTCGTGGTGGTCGAGTCCCATCCGGCCGGCGGGTCACTCCACACGGTCCGCTCCGCCGAGGAGCGGGGGGTCACGGTCATGGCCGTCCCCGGGCCTGTGCGCAGCAAGGCGTCGGCCGGCACGAACCGGCTCCTCAGCGAAGGGTGCCCCCCCGCCTGCGACGTGGACGACGTGCTGGTCGCGCTGGCCCTGGAGACGGCCGGGCGTTCCGCCGGCGGAGAACGACCGGATCCCCGCCCTGCCCCGGACGGGACGGACGCCGCCGTGCTCGCCGTCCTGGGCTGGGAGGCGGTGAGCCTGGAGGAGGTCATGGCCCGCTCGGGGCTGGCCCCGGCCCGGGTGGCGGTGGCGCTGGCCCACCTCGAGCAGGGCGGCTGGGCCCGGGGAACGGCAGGCTGGTGGGAGCGGGCGGCGGCGCCATGAGGCGCCGGCGACGGCTCCGCGTGGGTTTGGTGTTCCAATCCGTCTACACTTCGACGTGGCACGACGGCCACCGCTCGACGTCAGGAGCCGCGTGGAGAACGAAGACGTTCGAGTCATCGATCAGCTGTGGAGGGAGTACAAGGACACCGCGTCCCGTGACGCGCGTGACCGGCTCATCGTCCACTACTCCCCGCTGGTCAAGTACGTGGCCGGGCGCGTCGCCGTCGGGCTGCCGCAGAACATCGAGCAGGCCGACCTGGTCAGCTACGGGATCTTCGGGCTCATCGACGCCATCGACAAGTTCGACATCACCCGCAACATCAAGTTCGAGACCTACGCCATCGCCCGGATCAAGGGCGCCATCATCGACGAGCTTCGATCAATCGACTGGGTGCCGCGGTCTGTCCGGGCCAAGGCCAGGTCGGTGGAGAAGGCGTACGCCGCCCTGGAGTCGACGCTGCTGCGCACGCCCACCGACGCCGAGGTAGCGGCGGAGATGGGCATCACCGAGCGTGAGCTCCAGAACATCTTCAACCAGATCTCCTTCGTCGGGCTCATCGCCCTCGACGAGATGCTCTCGGTCAACGGCGAGCGGGGCGAGTCCACCACGTTGGGCGACACCATCGCCGACAAGGGTGAGGGCCCGGTGGCCGCGTTCGAGGTGGAGGAGATGAAGCAGATCCTCGCCGGCGCCATCAACCGCCTCGGTGACCGCGAGAAGATCGTGCTCACCCTCTACTACTACGAGGGTCTCACCCTCTCGGAGATCGGCGAGATCCTCGGCGTCACCGAGAGCCGGGTCTGCCAGATCCACACCAAGGCCGTTCTCCAGCTCAGGTCGAAGATGACCGAGCCGGCCCACGAGCCCGCGTAGCGGCTCTCAGCGCTCAGCAACCCCGCACCTCCCCGAGATAGGGCCTCTGGCCTACCGGCTTCCCCGCGCCGTCCGTCCCGCCTCCGGGAGGATCAATGCGCTGCCCTGCCTCGGCCCCGCGGGCCGTCGCCGCCCTCGTGGCCCTGGCCACGGTGGCCCTGCTGGTCTCCGCCCCCGGCGCCGCCGCCGCGGAGCCTGCTCCTGTCGCCTACCAGCCTCCCGTCGACGCTCCCGTCGTCGACACCTTCCGCCCGCCCCGCTCGCCCTACGGCGCGGGGAACCGCGGCGTCGACTACGCCTCGGTCCCGGGTACGCCCGTGCGAGCGGCGGCGCCCGGAATCGTCGCTTTCGCCGGCCAGGTGGGCGGCACCCTGCATGCAGTCGTGCTCCATGCCGACGGGATCCGCTCGAGCTACTCGTTCCTGCGCAGCGTCGGCGTCCGTCGGGGCCAGCGGCTGGGGCCGGGCCAGGTCGTCGGTACCGCCGGCCCGAACCTCCACTTCGGCGCCAGGGCAGGTGAGGCCTACCTGGACCCCCTGGTCCTGCTGGCCGCCTCCGCCACCGGCGGTCGGCGTGTCTTCCTGGTTCCCGAGGCCGAGCGGAAGCTCCAGAGCGAAGAACGGGAGCGCAGGGGCCTCCTCGGGCTGCTGGCCCGCGTTCCTCATGCGGCGATGGGGGTGGGGTCGGCGGCGGTGGCCTGGGCCCGACAGGCACCTGGTGCCGCCGTCTCGGTGGCCGCCTCCATCGGGCCCGGGACCGCCGAGCTGTTCCTCTGGGCCCGGGCAGTGGCCCCCTCGCTGGTCACACCGTTCGAGGTGTTGCTGGTCACCAGGACGTGGTGGGACCAGCAGTCGAAGTGCACGCCGGCGGCGATCGCCCCGCCACCTCCGTCCGGCCGGCGCATCGCCGTCCTGGTAGCCGGGCTCGGCTCCACGTCGGATAACGCGGCCATCTACGAGGTCGACACCGCCACCCTCGGCTACGCCGCCGCCGACGTCTACCGGTACTCCTACCGGGGCGGGAGCACGGCGGACACCACCTACGGCCCCGAGGACACCCAGGTGGACATCGCCCACTCCGGTCGCCGGCTGCGGGCTCTGGTCGAGAGGCTCCATGCCGATCATCCCGGGGTGCCGATCGACATCCTGGCCCACTCCCAGGGCGGCATCGTCACCAGATCGGCGCTGGGCCAGCGGGCGCCGCCAGGCGTGGAGAACGTGGTGACGCTGGGTTCGCCGCACGAGGGTGCCGACCTGGCCACCGCCGCGGAGTCGACCGGCCGCACCCCCAAGGGAGCGGCGGTCCAGTGGGCGGTCGACACTCTGAACATCACCGGCATCAACCCCCGCTCCGTCTCCGTTCGCCAGCTGTCGGAGACGTCCGACTTCATGCGCGACCTCAACTCCCTGCCCGTCCCGGACGGTGTGCGCTTCACCTCGGTCGCGGCCAGGGCCGATGTCGTGGTCCCCTCCCCCCGCAGCCGCCTGCCCGGCGCCACCTACGTAGTCGTGGACGTCCCGACCATCAACCACCACAACGCCCTGCCCGGCTCGGACGCGGCGACCCGCGAGATCGGACTGGCACGTGCCGGGATGGAGCCCACCTGCGAGGGCCTCGGCAACGCCCTCGCCGACTTCCTCGCCGGCCGGTTCATCGCCACCACCGAGGACGCCATCGGAGTCGGCCTGACCGTCGCCGGCGCCCGCTGACGCCGCCGCCCGGCGTCGACAACCACCCGGGCCTCGCGCCGTGCACATACACTGTCGCCGGTCACCCGGCCGCCGGTCGGGACCTCACACCGCATTCGGCCGAGCGCACCCACGGTCGCCCCTCTGGGCGCCGCGCTCCGGTCGCACCAAACCGTTGGGAAGGACGCTATGCCCGTCGTCACCATGAAGCAGCTGCTGGAGGCCGGTGTCCACTTCGGGCACCAGACTCGTCGTTGGAACCCCAAGATGAAGCGCTTCATCTTCGGCGAGCGCAACGGCATCTACATCATCGACCTGAACCAGACGCTGCAGCGCATCGAGGTCGCCTACGAGTACATCCGCAACCTGGTGGCCGACGGCGGCTCCATCGTCTTCGTTGGGACCAAGAAGCAGACCCAGGACCCGATGGCCCAGTACGCCACCAAGTGCGGCATGCCCTACATCAACGAGCGGTGGCTCGGCGGCATGCTCACCAACTTCTCCACCATCAGCGGCCGGGTCAAGAAGATGACCGAGTACGAGCGCATGAAGGCGGCCGGCGACTTCGAGGCCATGCCCAAGAAAGAGGCCCTGATCCTCAGCCGGGAGCTGGAGAAGCTGCAGCGGAACCTGGGAGGCATCCGGGGCATCACCAAGCTCCCGGACGCGGTGTTCATCATCGACACCAAGAAGGAGCACATCGCCGTCACCGAGGCCAACAAGCTCGGACTCCCCATCGTGGCCGTGGTCGACACCAACTGCGACCCCGACGTCATCGACTACGTGATCCCCGGCAACGACGACGCCATCCGGGCCGGCTCGTTGATGTGCCGCATCGTGGCCGACGCCGTGGAGGAGGGGCGGCTGATGGCCTCCCGCCGCCCTGGTGTCGTGGCCGCCCCCGCTCCGCCCCCTCCGCCCGATCCCGAAGAGGAGGCCCGCCGGGCCGAACAGCAGGCCGATGCCCGCCGTCAGGCCGCCGTGCAGGCCCAGGAGCGAGCGGCCCGTCTCGCCGCTGCCCAGGATTCCGCCGACGACGCCGATCCCGGCGCCGGCGCCGAAGGGGCAACCACGGCGGCGGCCGAACCTGCGGCTGGTGCTGAGCCGGTCGCCGAGGGCGCCGCCCCCGCGGCGCCCGACGTCGAGGACGGCGCTCCCGCGGCGCCGGCCTCTCCGCCGGTCGACGAGCCACCGGTGCCAGCCGAGGTGCCCGATCCTGCGGCTACCGCCGGCGACGACGAAGCCGCACCCGCCGGGGAAGGTGCGTAGATGGCCGACTTCAGCGCCAAGGACGTGAAGCGGCTCCGGGACCAGACCGGGGCCGGCATGATGGATGCCAAGAAGGCGCTGGTCGAGACCGACGGGGACTTCGAAGCGGCGGCCAAGTGGCTGCGGGAGAAGGGGCTGGCCTCGGCCGGCCAGCGAGCCGACCGGGAGAGCAGCCAGGGCGCCGTCGCCCTGGCTCGGGCCGGCAACGTGGCCGCCCTCGTCGAGCTCAAGTGCGAGACCGACTTCGTGGCCAAGTCTCCTGACTTCGTGAGCCTGGCCAACGATCTGGCCCAGCTCGTGGCCGACGACGGTGAGGCCGCTCTCGACTCCCGCAAGGACGACGTCGACAGCCTCAAGCTCACACTCAAGGAGAACATCGGCCTCGGCCGGGTCGTGCGCTTCGAGGTGGCCGAGGGCAACCTGCTCGACACCTACCTCCACGTCCAGAGCGGCCGCGGTGTCAACGCCGTGCTCGTCGAGCTGGCCGGTGGAGATCAGGAGCTGGCCCACGACATCGCGGTGCACGCGGCCTTCGCCAAGCCCCAGTACCTCACGCGCGACGAGGTACCGGAGGAGACGGTGGCCGAGGAACGGGCCACCTTCGAGGCCCAGGCCCGCAACTCGGGCAAGCCCGAGGCCGCGCTCCCGAAGATCAGCGAGGGCATGCTCAACGGGTGGTTCAAGGAGCGGGTGCTGCTCGACCAGCCCTTCGCCAAGGACGACAAGCAGTCGGTGCAGCAGGTCCTCGGGGACGCCCGGGTGGTGCGGTTCGCCCAGGTCGTGATCGGAGGCTGAAGCACCCATGCCGCCGCGGTGGCAGCGCGTCGTGCTCAAGCTGTCGGGTGAGGCCTTCGCCAGCTCCAGCTCCGACGAGAGCATCGACGGTGGCGTGGTCGACCGCATCGCCGGCGAGATCGCCAAGGTGCGATCGGAGTTGGGTGTCGAGGTCGCCGTGGTGGTGGGAGGAGGCAACATCTGGCGGGGGACCACCGGTGCCGGCGCGGGCATGGACCGCGGCACCGCCGACTACATGGGCATGCTGGCCACCGTCATCAACGCGCTGGCCCTGCAGGATGCTCTCGAGCGTCACGGCCAGCCGAACCGGGTGCTGTCGGCCATCGAGATGCGCGAGGTCGCCGAGCCCTACATCCGCCGCCGGGCCATGCGTCACCTCGAGAAGGGCCGCGTCGTCACCTTCGCGGCCGGGATGGGCAACCCCTTCTTCACCACCGACACGGCGGCGGCCCTGCGAGCGGTGGAGATCGAGGCCGACGTGCTCCTCAAGGGCACCCACGGAGGCGTCGACGGGGTCTATTCGGCCGATCCCCGCACCGACGCAACCGCCACGCGGTTCGACCAGATCTCCTTCAAGGAGGTGCTGGACCGGGACCTGAGGGTGATGGACCTCACCGCCATCACCTTCTGCCAGGACAACGACCTGTCCATCCTGGTGTTCGACGTCATGACCCCCGGCAACATCGGCGTGGCCGTCGCCGGTGAGCAGATCGGTACGCTGATCGGCTGATGGACGACGAGTCGCTGCTCGGTGCCGTCCTCAGTGACAGCCGTGAGAAGATGACCAAGGCCGTGGCCCACGCCCAGGCCGAGTTCGGCGCCGTGCGCACCGGGCGGGCATCACCGGCGCTCGTGGAGCGGCTGAAGATCGACTACTTCGGCACCGAGGTGCCGCTGCAGCAGCTGGCCGGCTTCAGCGTTCCCGAGGCGCGGCTGCTCGTCATCACGCCCTACGACAAGGGCGCCATGAAGGCCATCGAGAAAGCCATTCAACAGTCGGACCTGGGCATCAACCCGGGCAACGACGGCCAGGTGATACGCCTGGTGTTCCCGCCGCTCACCGAGGAGCGACGCAAGGAGATGGTGAGATCGGTCAAGCACAAGGCCGAGGAGGCGAGGATCGCTCTGCGCAACGTCCGGCGGTCCGCCCGCCACGACCTGGAGGCCCTGGAGAAGGACGGGGACATCTCCTCCGACGAGCTGGAGCGGGCCGAGAAGGACCTGGAGCGGCTCACCCACGAGTACGTAGCCGAGATCGACCGGATGCTCCACCAGAAGGAGCAAGAGCTGCTCGAGGTCTGAGCGGAAGGAGTGCCGTGGCCGACTACGACGACGAGAACGAGCAGGACCAGGGAAATGGACCGGCCGGGTCGGCCGAGTCGGGCGGCCGCCGCCGGCGCCGCTCCGAGGGCGTACGCATCATCGGTGCCGAGGAAGCCGCCCGGGCCCTGAAGGAGGGCCAGGCGGCCGGGCGGCGGCCAGACGACGCCCCCCGTTTCGGGGACGTGCCCGAGCGGCCTTCGGGACCCCCGCCGGCGCAGCGCTTCCCAATGCCGGGATCAGCCGACCCGACGGTCCCGGTGCTGCGCCCCCAGCCGGCGGCCCAGGCCGACCCGCCGCCCATGCCCCACTGGACCGAGCCCCCCACGGGCGAGGTGCCGCGCATCTTGGCCGCCGGTGACGCCGGTGAGGGAGGCGACACCGACGACATCGATGCCTGGGCGGGCCTGCCCAACCGTGCCCCTCGGTGGCGGGACCAGGACTCGGACTGGGCCGACACGGACTTCGACGACGTAGCCATGGGCGACGACGAGGCACCCATGGGTGTGCTCGACGCCAACCGCACCGAGCACTCCGACCTCTTCTCCTTCGACGAGGAGGAGGCCGTGCCGCTGGTGACCGAGCCGGAACCCGAGCCGACCCGGCGGGGGCCTCTCACCACATCCATACGAACCCGCGAGCCCAACCCCTCCCGTTCCGAGCTGGCCCCCCCGGGGGTGCCCGCCGGCGGGCGGGACATGACCAAGTCGATCGGCGCCGGAGCGGTCATGGCCGTCGTAGCCCTGGTGCTGTTCTCGGCCGGGCCGAAGCCGGCCATGTTCCTTGTCACGGCGGTGGTGACCCTCGCCGCGTCCGAGCTGTACCACGTGTTCACCAGAGCCGGGTACCGGCCGGCCACGCTGCTCGGGCTGACCGCCACCGTCGCCTTGTTGGTGGGGGCCTACAGCGACGGCGAAGCCGCCGTGCCGCTCGTGCTGTTCCTCACCACCGTCGTCAGCTTCCTCTGGTACCTGCTCCGCGTGGTGAAGGCCCGTCCCACGGTCAACGTGGCCGTCACCCTGCTCGGCTTCTGCTGGGTGGGGGTGCTCGGGTCGTTCGCCGCGCTTCTCCTGAGGTTGCCCGACCGCCACGGCATCGCCTTCCTGCTCGGCGCCGTGATAGCGACTGCGGCCCACGACATCGGGGGACTGTTCTTCGGCCGGCAGATGGGCACCCGGCCGCTCCTGCCGGACATCAGCCCGAACAAGACCGTCGAGGGGCTCGCCGGCGGCATGTTCTGCGCCGTGTTCGCCTCGGTGCTGTTCGTGGGGATCCTCCCGGGGATCTCGCCCTGGACGCCCGGCAAGGCCCTGTCCCTGGGGCTGGTGGTGGCCGTCGTCGCCCCTCTCGGCGACCTGTGCCAGTCCATGATCAAGCGGGACCTGGGCGTGAAGGACATGGGCTCGCTGATCCCAGGCCACGGAGGGGTGCTCGACCGCTTCGACTCCCTGTTGTTCGTCCTCCCCGCCACCTACTACCTGGTCAAGCTGCTGGACCTCGCTTAGTGACGCAGAGGACGGTGTCGCTGGTCGGCTCCACGGGGTCGATCGGCACCCAGGCTCTCGAGGTGGTGCGGGCCGAACCGGATCGCTACCGGGTGGTGGCCATCGCCGCCCGTAGCTCCATCAAGATCCTGGCCGCCCAGGCCAGGGAGCTCAGGCCCGATGTCGTGGTTGTGGTCGACGATGCCGGTGCCTCGGAGCTCGAGGCGATGCTGCCGGCGGGCACGGAGCTGCGGACCGGCACCGAGGCGCTGGCTTCGGTGGCCACCGCGGCGGACGTAGTGGTCAATGCGGTCGTGGGCTTCGCCGGGCTGCCCGTCACCCTGGCCGCTCTGTCGTCGGGCCGGCGCCTGGCGCTGGCCAACAAGGAGTCGCTCATCGCCGGCGGCCCCGTGGTGCAGGCCGTGCGCTCCACGCCGGGCGCAGAGATCGTGCCCGTGGATTCCGAGCACTGTGCCGTGCACCAGTGCCTGCGGTCGGGGGCCGGGGCCCATGAGGTGCGCCGCATCGTCCTCACGGCCAGCGGAGGTCCCTTCCGTGGGCGCACGGCTGAGGACCTGCGAACGGTGTCGGTGGCCGATGCTCTCGACCATCCCACGTGGAGCATGGGCGACAAGATCACCGTTGACTCCTCCACCCTGATGAACAAGGGCCTCGAGGTAATTGAGGCCCACGAGCTGTTCGGGGTTCCCTACGACGACATCGAGGTGGTCGTCCACCCGCAGTCGGTGGTCCATTCCATGGTCGAGTTCACCGACGGCGCCACCGTCGCCCAGCTGTCGATGCCGGACATGCGCCTGCCCATCGCCTACGCCCTCGCATACCCCGACCGGGGCGGTGCGCCCTTCGGTTCGATCGACTGGACCACGCTCCACCGGCTGGACTTCGAAACCCCCGACCTGGCCGCCTTCCGCAGCCTGCCTCTGGCCTACGAGGCCGGTAGGGCGGGAGGCACGGCGCCGGCAACCCTCAGCGCGGCCAACGAGGTGGCCGTGGCCGCCTTCCTGGAGGGCTCCCTGCCGTGGATGGCGATCCCGGCCGTGGTAGAGGAATGCCTGGACGCGTGGCCGGGAACGAAGGCGGTCAGCGTCGAGGTTGTACTCGAGGCAGACCGCGCCGCCCGTGAGATGGCCCAGCGTGCGGTGGAACGGAGATCTGAAGCGGCATGACCACTACCGACACGGAGCGCCCCGGGCGCAACAAGCCCGAGGGGCCCGAGGCGCGCCAGCCGGCGCCGGGGGAGCAGCGGGCCGCCCTGCTGAGGCTGTTGCTGATCGTAGTGGCGGGCCTGGTCGCCGCGTACCTCACCGGAGTCACCAGCACGGTGCTGGTCGTCGTGGCCATCATCGTGATGATCATGCTCCACGAGCTGGGCCACTTCGCCACGGCCAAGTGGGCGGGCATGAAGGTCACCGAGTACTTCCTCGGGTTCGGCCCCCGGCTGTGGTCGATCCGCCGGGGCGAGACCGAGTACGGGGTCAAGGCCATCCCCGCCGGTGGCTACGTGAAGATCATCGGGATGAGCAACCTCGAGACCGTCGATCCGGCCGACGAGCCGCGGACCTATCGCCAGAAGCCCTACTGGCGGCGACTTTCTGTGGCCGTGGCCGGGTCGACGGTGCACTTCATCCTGGCCTTCGTGCTGCTGGTGGTGCTGCTGGCGGGTGTGGGCCTGGTGAACTACGACAAGCCGCAGCTCGAGGTGGGGTCCATCAGCTCGCTCTCGGAGGGGCCGAGCCCGGCGGAGAAGGCCGGCTTCCAGGTGGGCGACCGCCTCGTGGCGGTGGACGGGCAGCGCCTGAAGTCGTGGGACGACGTGCCGCCCTACATCAGGAGGCGGCCGGGCCAGCCCATCGTGTTCAGCGTGACCCGCGACGGCAAGCCGCTCCAGCTGACCGCGGTTCCCACCGACCGGAGCAAGGTCAAGGTCGAGGGGGACACCACCACCCCCCGGTCCACCAGGCCGCAGGGCTTCGTCGGCGTCGGCCCGGCGTTCCCGGTGGAGAAGGAGGGCCCGCTCTCCGCCGTGGGCAAGGCCGCCACCGAGCTGGTAGGGGTGACCAAGGCCACGCTCTCGGCCATGGGGAACATCTTCTCCCCGGAGGGAGCCTCGGCCTACGGGCGCAGCCTCCTCGGTCGCGGCCCCGAGGTGGCCGAGCCCGACGATCCCCGGTTCCTCTCGCCCGTCGGCTTCGTGAGGGTCGCATCCCAGGCCGCCGACAGCAGCTGGCGGGACGTGCTGTTCCTGCTCATCCTCATCAACGTGTTCGTCGGGGTCTTCAACATGATCCCCCTCCTGCCCCTCGACGGCGGTCATGTCGCCATCGCCACCTACGAGCGCATCCGGTCCCGCCGCGGCCAGCCGTACCACGCCGACATCTCCAAGGCCATGCCCGTCTACTACGCCGTCTTCTTCGTCCTCGTCTTCCTCGGCGTCACCTCGCTGTACCTCGACATCGTCCGCCCCGCCGCCAACCCGTTCCAGTAGCGAACCTGGTCCCCCAGGCAGCGCCGCGCCGCCGGAGCGACCGCCCGGTTGACGGGGCGCGGCGGTCTCGTCAGGACAGGTCGAGGGACTTGCGGATCAGCTCCACCCGCTGCTCGCTGGCGTTGGCGTCCTCGCCCTGGAGCGCGAGTAGCTCCGCCCGGTCCCGTTCGGCTTCGGCCTCTGCACCGGCATCGGCGGCGGCCAGCCGGGCCTCGGCCCCCTGCTCGACGAACAGGCGAGCCTCGTCGAGCAGTGCCTGGACCATCTCGTCCTCGGGCACGACCCGCACGACTTTTCCCTTCACGAACAGGTGCCCGCGGGCGCGACCGGCGGCGATGCCGATGTCGGCCTCGCGGGCCTCGCCTGGGCCGTTGACCACGCAACCCATCACCGCCACCTGAATGTTCAGCTTCTCCGCCTCCAACGCCGCCTGAGCGTCCTTGGCCACCTGGATGACGTCGATCTCGGCCCGCCCGCAGGACGGGCAGGCGATCAGGTCGAGCCCTTTGCGCTCGCGCAGGCCCATGGCCTCCAGCAGCTGGCGCCCGGCCGTCGCCTCCTCGACCGGGTCGGCGGTGAGCGAGTACCTGATGGTGTCCCCGATCCCCTCGGCCAGGAGCGTGGCGATCCCGGCCGTGCTCTTGATGAGGCCGGCCGGGGGGGGCCCGGCCTCCGTGACACCGAGATGGAGTGGGTGATCGACGGTGTCGGCCAGGAGCCGGTAGGACTCCACCATGAGGGGCACGCTCGAGGCCTTGACCGAGACCTTGACGTCGTCGAACCCGACTTCGGCGAACAGCGCCAGCTCGATCTGCGCCGACTCCACCAGCGCTTCGGGCGTGGCCCGGCCGTACTTCTCGTACAGACGGGAGTCGAGCGACCCGGCGTTGACGCCGATGCGGATGGGCACGCCCCGGTCCTTGGCTTCGGCGGCGATCGCCTTTATGTGGGCGGGGTTCTTGATGTTCCCGGGGTTGAGGCGCAGGCACGCCACTCCTGCCTCCAGCGCGGCAAGCCCCATGCGGTGGTCGTTGTGCACGTCGGCGACGATGGGGACCGGTGACCGTGGAACTATGCGAGCCAGGCCCTCGGCGGCATCCTGGCGGTTGCAGGTGCAGCGCACGATGTCGGCACCCGCGGCGGCGAGAGCGTAGATCTGGGAAAGCGTCCCGTCGACGTCCGCCGTCTTGGTGGTCGTCATCGACTGCACCGAAACCGGAGCGTCTCCGCCCACGGCCACGGGACCGACCTTGATCTGACGGGTATGCCGGCGGGGCGCGTTCATGGTCGGTGCCAGGCTACGGCCTGGCGCGAGCCCGCCCGGCTGGTCGGCGGATGTGGCGCCATCGGTAACGTGCGGGCCGTGCGCATGTCGAGGCTGTTCCTGCGGACCCTGCGGGAACCGCCCGGTGACGCCGAGGCGGTGAGCCACCAGCTCCTCGTACGGGCCGGGTACATAAGGCGGCTGGCCTCGGGGGTGTACACCTACCTGCCTCTCGGGTGGCGGCTGCTCCAGAACGTCCAGCGGGTCGTGCGCGAGGAGATGGACGGCGCCGGCGCCCAGGAGATGCTCATGCCCATCCTCCAACCCGAGGACATCTGGGCCCAGACCGGGCGCCTCCAGACGATGGACGACATCCTGTTCCGCCTCGAGGCCAAGGGCGGCTCCTTCGTCCTCGGCCCGACGCACGAGGAGGTGGTCACGACCACGGTGGCGGCCGAGGTGGACTCCTACCGCGACCTGCCGCTGAACGTGTACCAGATCCAGTTCAAGTACCGGGACGAGCCCAGACCCCGGTTCGGGCTGCTGCGAGGCCGCGAGTTCATCATGAAGGACGCCTACTCCTTCGACGCTTCGCAGGAGGCCATGCGGGCGTCGTACAAGGTGATGTTCGACGCCTACTGCCGCATCTTCGGCCGGTTGGGGCTCGAGTACACGCCGGTGGAGGCCAACTCCGGCGCCATAGGCGGCGACGTCAACCACGAGTTCATGGTGCCGAGCCCCATTGGCGAGGATCTCTTCGCCCGGTGCGGCACCTGCGGCTACGCCGCCAACGTCGAGGCGGCCGAACGCGGCTCTCGCACCACCGGTCCGGCGGGGGACGGGCCCGAGCCACTCGTGGAGCACCACACCCCGGACCGTCCCGGCATCGATCTCGTCGTCGACTTCTTTGCCGATCGAGGCCTCGCCGCCGCCGGCATGCTGAAGTGCATCGCCGTTCTGGACGCCCAGGAACGCCCTGTGGTGGTGGTCGTCCCCGGCGATCGCGACGTCCGCGTACCGCCCGGCCTCCGGCCCTTCACCGACGCCGACTTCGCTGCCCACCCCGAACTGGTGAAGGGTTACATCGGGCCGATGGGGCTGCAGGAGAAGGGTGTGAGGGTGCTGGCCGATCACGGCGTCGCCGCCGGCGGGAGAGGCTGGGTCACCGGCGCCAACCGGGCCGACCACCACGTGACCGGCGCCACCCTCGAGCGGGATTTCCAGGTGGACGAGTGGGGCTCCTTCGCCACCGTTGCCGCCGGCGACCCCTGCCCCCGCTGCGACGGCTCGGTCGACGTGCTGCGGGCCGTCGAGGCGGGCCACACCTTCCAGCTCGGCCTCACCTACTCGAACAAGATCTCCGGAGCGAGCTTCTCCGACGAGGACGGAAAGGAGCAGCCCTTCTGGATGGGCTGCTACGGCATCGGGATCAGCCGGGCGCCGGCGGTGATCGCCGAGCAGCACCACGACGACGCCGGGCTGATCTGGCCGGAGGAGGTGGCCCCGTTCCGGGTCCAGCTGCTGGCCCTGGGCGCGTCCCGGAACGAGGAGGTGGGTAAAGCGGCCGACGGGATCTACGAGGAGCTCGTCGCCGCGGGGGTCAGCGTGCTCTACGACGACCGGGACGTCAGCCCTGGCGTGAAGTTCGCCGATGCCGACCTGCTGGGCATGCCCACACAGCTCGTCGTCGGGGGCAAGGGCCTTGCCCGCGGGGTCGTGGAGCGTAAGCAGAGGGCCAGCGGGGAGAGGGACGAGGTCCTACTCGACGAGGTCGTGGCGGCTATACTCTGATCGCAGCGTGGGCGGGTGCCCACGCTTTTGTCTGCCGGTCGTCGAGAAACGAGAGGAGGGTGCCGTAGGTGGATGTGGTCGCGCGCGTTCTGCCTCTCATCGAGCCCCTCGTCCTGGCCGACGGTTTGGAGCTGGTGGACGTCCAGCTGGCGGGGGGATCCCTGCAGGTGTTCGTCGACCGCCCCGGCGGCCTCGACCTCGAAGCCATAAGCCTGCTGTCCCGCCGCATCTCCGATGTTCTCGACGAGAACGATCCCGTCCCGGGAAGGTACGTGCTCGAGGTCTCCAGTCCTGGGCTGGAGCGACCGCTGCGCCGCCCGGACCACTTCCGCCGCTTCGTCGGCACCACGGTGTCGGTGAAGACCAGGCCAGGGGTCGAGGGCGAGCGCCGCCAGAAGGGCAATCTCGAGGAGGCCGACGACGAAGGCATCGTGCTGGCCGGCCGGCGCCTCTCCTACGACGACATCGAAACCGCCCGCACCGTCTTCGAGTGGGGCGGCCGACCCAAGAAGGCCAACAAAGGCCAGAAGGTGACCACATGAAGGGGAACTTCGAGTTCATGGAGGCCCTGCAGCTCGTGGCCCGGGACAAGGGCATCGCCGTCGAGACCTTGCTCGACGCCATTGCCAACGCTCTGGTGGCCGCTTACAAGCGCATGCCGGGCGCGGCCGAGGAGGCGGTGGTCACCATCGACCCGGAGACCATGGAGTTCAGGGTCTACGCCCAGGAGCTGGACGAGGACGGCACCGTCGTGCGGGAGTGGGACGACACCCCCGAGCACTTCGGCCGCATCGCCGCCCAGACGGCCAAGCAGGTGATGGGCCAGCGCATCCGTGAGGTCGAGCGGGACCAGAAGTACGAGGAGTACGCCGGGCGTGAGGGCGACATCGTCACCGGCATCATCCAGCAGAGCGACAACCGCTACACCCTCCTCGACCTCGGGCGGGTGGAGGCCCTGCTACCGCAGGCCGAGCAGGTCCCCTACGAGCGCTACGAGCACGGTGCCCGCCTCAAGGCGTACATCGTCGAGGTGCGCAAGACCAGCAAAGGCCCCCAGATCGTCGTCAGCCGTACCCACCCCGGGCTGATCAAGCGGCTGTTCGAGCTCGAGGTCCCCGAGATCAGCAGTGGCGTGGTGGAGATCAAGGCTGCCGCCCGCGAACCGGGCCACCGCACCAAGATCGCCGTGTGGTCCAACGACCACAACGTCGACCCCGTCGGCGCCTGCGTCGGTGCGCGAGGTGCCCGCGTGCGGATGGTCACCAACGAGCTGCGCGGCGAGAAAGTCGACATCGTGCCCTTCTCGGAGGAGCCAACCGAGTTCGTCATGCGGGCCCTCCAGCCGGCCAAGGTCAAAGAGGTCCGCCTCGACGAGGAGTCGGGCACGGCCACGGTGATCGTCCACGACTACCAGCTCTCCCTGGCCATCGGGCGGGAGGGTCAGAACGCCCGGCTGGCGGCCAGGCTCACCGGTTGGCGCATCGACATCAAGAGCGAGACCCAGCTGGCCGAGGAGGAAGCGGGCTACGCCGGCGAGGAATGGGCCGAGGGCGAGTGGGTCCAGAACGAAGCCGGCGAGATGGTGTGGCAGCCGGCGGAGGGCGGCGAGTCGATGTCGGCGTCGGAATGGTCCCAGGGCGATCCTGCCGACGAGCCGAAGCCCGACGAGTCCGTGGGCGATGCCATGGCCGCGACCGGCTCGGAACCCGACGAGGAAGCGCCGGCCGAGCAACCCGTGGACGACGAGCCCCTCGCCGACGAGGCCGTAGCCGGCCCCCCGGTGACGGAGGAGCCACTGGCCGAAGCGACCGTCCCGGCGGACGTGGCTCCCGAAGAGTCACGGTTGGAGTCGTAGCCGGCGAGGGTCCCCGGCGCACCTGCATCGGGTGTCGCCGGGTGGCCGGACCGCCCGATCTGGTGCGGGTGGTCCGGGCCGAGGATGGCGCCCTCACCGAGGGTCGCCATGCTCCAGGCCGGGGGGCGTGGCTGTGCGCAGGATCTCCTGCGTGCATCGACAAAGCCGAGCGCCGTAACGCCTTCTCCCGGGCGCTACGGGGCCCGGTGGCCGCCTCAGAGGTGGCCGCGCTTCGTGTCTTGCAGTCAGAACGTGCGAGGATAGAGGGCTGCGGAGACCGCAGCAGGAAAGGTTAAGTAGGCAGTTGCCCAAGAAGATCCGCGTCTATGAGTTGGCCCGTGAGCTTGGTCTCACGAACAAAGAGGCCCTCGATCTGTCCCTCGCTCTCGGCATCGGCGTCAAGAGCCACTCGTCGAGCATCGAGGATGCCCAAGCCGACCGCGTCCGCCGCAAGGCCGACGCCGAGGGCCTCCGGCGCGAGGTGTCGCCGCCCGAGCCCACCAAGGCGCCCAAGGGGGCCAAGACGGCCACCCCCGAACCCGCCGGCGACCAGGTGGAGGCCGAGCGGGATCCCGCCGCGCCGTCTCCGGCGCCCGGCCTCCTGCCTGACCCGCTGGCCGCAGGCACCGGTGGCAAGGCGGCCGAGGTGCTGCCGCCCCCGACGAGCGCCCCGGCACCTCCGCCGGGTCGCGATCCCCGTCTCATCGTCAGCCGGCCCACGCCACACGAGCCTGTCGATCCCCGGCCGGCGCCGGCCACCGTTCGACCGGCATCGCCCCCGCCGATGCCGGCCCCGGCTCCCGCTCCGGCCACTCCCGAGCCGGCTCAGCCGGCGGCCGCTCAGCCCCCGGCGCCGCCGTCCGACCGGAGCGTTCCGCTGGTGCGGCCCGCGCCCGGTCCCGCGCCGGCCCCGCCGCCCGCCGCCCGCCGCCCGCCGCCCCCCGGCACTCCTCCGCCCCCGCCCGGTCCTCCGGCGCC
>DATLOM010000046.1:0-28795 GCA_035536185.1 Acidimicrobiales bacterium
ACCTGGGCCGGCTTTCGGGGTCAGATCCTGTGGTGCTTCGGCGAGGTGGTGGACCCTGAGACCGGTGAGATTCTAAGCCTGCGATCACTTCCCCGAGGCGAAGGAGCCCGCTACCAGCAACCTCAATCCGCGTAGACCCCGAAAACCGTCGCTGACCTGCCACTATACAAGTCAAGGGCCCTGGAGGCGGCGACCGGAATCGAACCGGTGTACAGGGCTTTGCAGGCCCTTGCCTAAACCACTCGGCCACGCCGCCAGACGTGCGGGGTCATCGTAGGTGAACGCCTGCTGGGGGCGTTCCTGTGCCCGAAGTTCCTCAGCGGCGGTAGATGTCGGCCCAGAAGCGGGTACGGTCGAGGTAGGCGTTGGCGGCGGCGGGGCCGGAGAGGCCGTAGGCGCCCTCGTAGCCAGGCGAGCACAAGCCGTCGGGGAAGCAGTAGGGCACGGCCGGCTCGATCTGGGTGCCCTCGTGCCACTCGCTGTAGCTCGTGATGGTGATGAGGTCGGCGCCCGAGTCCATGGCGCCCAGCCACTGCGCGTCGTAGCGAGCTCCGGCATCTCTAGCGACGACCCGCGGGTCGGAGGGTTTGGTCCGGGTGGCCACGTGGCCTGGGGCGACCGATGGGCCGCAGGCCACGCGAACCTGGCGCGCCGATGCGCAGACGCCAGCGAAGTCGGCGGGCGGATAGCGGACGGGGTCGTAGGTGAAGATCCCGTCGAAGCGGGAGGCCGCCGCATAGTCGGCAAAGGCGCCGGACCGGACAGCGGTGAGGTTGTTGGACTGGCCGAGGAGGCGGACGTCGCCCATACGGGCCCGACCCGCGGCCCACGAGGTCGCGGAGAACCGGTGGATGTCGAACAGGTAGTAATCGCGGACACCGAACGAGGCGCGCAGGTAGGCGATGTCCTGTTCCACAGTCGCCACCGAGCGCCCGACGTAGGGCTCATGGAGAATGGCGAGGCGCAGCCCGTGTGCCGCGGCCGCCGCGGCGACCTGGGGCAGCACGGTGTCCTCGTACGACCCCCGGCCCCACCACGAGCTGGCCACCACGTCGATCCCAGCCGCTTTGATCTCGGCCATCTGGCCGTCCAGCACGGCTGGGTCGCTACTGCTGTAGGCGCCTCGGCTGGGGTAGAAGTTCGAGGCCACGTCCTCCGGGGGCGAGTGCGAGTTCGCTTCCCAGTGCCGCCAGTCGCCATCGCGGTCCTGGCGGGCATACCAGGGATAGAAGAACACGGCGACCTCGGGGGTCAGCCGGGCAGGCGGCGCGGCCATGGCCACGATGGGCGAGGCCAGGCGCAGGTTCCCGGTGCTCCCGGAGAAGGGGGCGTCGCCGAAAGCGAAGATGCCGCCATCGGAGGCGACGAGCCAGTACCCCAGCCCTCTCGGCGAGGCCGCCACTCCCACGATGGGCCGGTTCAGAGGCACGGTGGCAGTCGAACCGCGGAACGGCGCGTCGCCGAAGCTGAAGATGCCGCCGTCGGACGCGGCCAGCCAGTAGCCCCTGCCGGACGGGTTGGCGGCCATCCCTACGATGGGGCGGTTGAGCTTGATGGCGCCGGTGGATCCGCGGAAGACGGCGTCGCCGAAAGCAAAGATGCCGCCGTCGGCGGCGACGAGCCAGTAGCCCTTGCCCGTGGGTGTCGCGGCCATACCGACGATCGGTTGGTTGAGAGTGATGGCGCCGGTCGAGCCACGGAAAGCGGCGTCGCCGTAGGCGAATATCCCGCCGTCGGAGGCAACCAGCCAGTAGCCCCGCCCGGTGGGCGTGGACGCCATGCCGAAAACGGGTCGGTTCAGCCTCACGGCCCCCGCGGATCCGAGGAAAGGGGCGTCGCCGAAGCTGAAGATGCCGCCGTCCGAGGCGACCAGCCAGTACCCGCGCCCAGTGCGAGTGGAGGCCATGCCCACGACCGGGCGGTTGAGCCGGGTGGCGCCGGCAGACCCGACGAAGGGCGCACCGCCTAAGGCGAAGACCCCACCGTCGGCCCCCGCGAACCAGTAGCCGTTGGCGGCGGGCAACGGTGCCCGGGTGCCGGCCGGTGCCGGCGGCGAGGACTGCGCCCGCACCGGCGAGGGCACCATGAAGAGGACCACCAGCATCGACGCCAGGAATGATCCGAGGGCTCGCCGCATCCCCATATGTCTCAGCACCCGCCGCATTCTCGTCCGACCCGCCGCTCTGCCACCAGTCACCGGTCCCGAACCTGAGGGATCCCCATCTGCTCGCTGGTGGTGACCCAGGCCGGCGTGGTGAGCAATACGACGAGGTCCTGCCCGTCAGCCACCGCAGGGTCGAGGGAGAACACGATGACCTCTCCCTCGTGCCCGACCCGCCACAGATCCGGGGGGAAGGGCATCACGCCCGTCCAGTAGCCCTTGACCATCGTCCAGGGCACCTCGAAGCACACGTTCTTGGGACGGAGCTTCTGCCGCCTGCTCTTCACCTGCTCCTCGAGCATCACGAGACGCCGGTCGGTGGCCAGCGTGAAGCGCGGTTGCGACACCTCGCTCAAGAGGATCCCCTGCAGATAGCCGTCGCCGGAGAGCCCGTCCAACTCGTGCTCGCCGGGTTCCATCCACCGTGAAAACACCTGTCACTCCTCACGGCCGTGCCCGCCCCCGGCGCCCTCGGGTCTCGAGGCGCAGCGCGGGAGCGTTGGTCAGCGGCGGCCGCTCCCCTTCGTCGGCTTGGGTGACACCTTGGTGGGCACGGCCTTCTTCTTCGCTATCGCTGGGGCCTTCCTGGCCGGTGCCTCGGTGGCGACCTTGGACGGGGCCCTGGCAGATTTGGGCGGCGCTTTGGCCGGCGCCTTTGTCGCGGGTCTGGTCGCAGCTTTCGCCGGCGCTCGGGTGGCGGTCTTGGCTGGCGCCTTGGTCGCGGTCTTGGCTGGCGCCTTTGTGGCCCCCTTCGCTGGTGCCTTGGTGACGGCCTTGGCCGGCGCCCTCACGGCGGCCTTGGCCGGGGCTTTGGCGGGCTCAGCCGGCGCCTTCGCGACCTTGGTGGCAGCCCTTGCCGGCGCCTTGGCCGCCGCCGTCCGGGACGTCGACGCCTTACTTGCCGCCGGCGCCTTGGCCGCCGGCGCCTTGGCCGCCGGCGCGTCGGAAGCCGCCGACCCGGAGGCCGAGCTCTTCGACTTCTTGGCCGCAGCGGCCTTCCGCGGCGCGGGCTCCGGCTCGGGCGCGGCCGGTACGTCGGGTGAGGCCGGGGGTTGGCCCTGGGCCCTCATGCCGGCGGCCTGGGCCGAGAGGTTCAGCATGCCCATCGGCCGGGCCGCGGTGAGGTTGACGGTGCCGGCACGGGTGGGCGGGTTGAGGCCCATGGCCTGGCGTTGGATACGAGCCGCTTGGGACTCCCGCTCCATCCTCGCCTGACGCTCCGTGAACTCCCGGAGGGCCCGGTCCCGCTGCGCCTCCACCGACCTGGCGTCGATCCGGGGAAGAGCCAGGTCCTCGATGGAGCGCCCCCGGCCACTGCGCTCGGACCAGTCACGGAGAGCAAGCTCGGTGACCACCTCCTCCTCGCTGTAGTCCTCCTCGTCGTCCTCGTCTTCGTCCTGGTCGCGGGACTCGAATCGCTCCCGTACGCTCGGCTGCGAGGGGGCCATCGGCGTCCCGCCGCCGAAGCGCGGCTGGTACGGCGGCGCCGACGAGGAGGGCGGCGGTGGCGCCGAGGACCAGCCCGAGGGCCCACCCGACGGAGCGGGACCTCCCGCTTGGCGCGTCATCCGCTCGAGCTCCTTGGCTGCCTCGCGTTCGATGTCCTCCCTCGTGGGGGCCGGGTCGTCCCTGCCGAAGCGCCGCTTCTTCACCGGGCTGATCCTACCGTTCCACCTCGAGCCAGCGGCGCCCGGAGGGATACTTTTCCGGGGCCATGACCGCATCCTCACGCTGGCGACGTCTCGTCCGCGCCCGCCGAGCCGAGATGGAGCGACTGGAGCCGGGTCGGGGCGCCGTCGGGGCGGAATATTGGACGGCTCCACGGGCTCGGCGCTTTGCCGCCCATGTCGATCCCGGCGTCCGGGACGACCCCCTCCTGCGGCGGCTTCGTACTGAGGTACGGCGGAGCTCGTCGGTGCTCGACGTCGGAGCGGGAACCGGCCGGTTCTCCGTCGCCCTGGCCAGCCGGGTGGCTGAGGTCACCGCCGTCGATCCCAGCCAGGACATGCTGAGGGTGCTCCGCCGGGAGGTCCGCCGGTCGGGCGCCACCAACGTGCAGACGGTTGTCGGGAGTTGGCAGGACGTCGTCGTCCCGCCGGCCGACGTGAGCATCTGCTCCTACGTCCTTCCTCTCGTCGAGGATGCCCGAGCGTTCCTGTCCAAGCTCGACGCCGCCACCCGCCAGCGGGCCTTCGTGTACCTGAACGCGGCCAGCGCCGACCTGCTGATCGACCCGCTGTGGCGGCACTTCCACGGCGGGCCCCGTCGCCCCTCCCCCACCTATCTCGACGCCGTCGCCGTTCTGGCCGAGATCGGGGCATCCCCCGAGGTCGAGGTGGTGGAGGTCCGCAGCCGTTCACAGTTCAAGAGCCTGGGCTCGGCCGTCAAGGCGTACCGGGATCAGTTGATCCTGCCCGACACCGCCGATGCGCGAGCTGAGCTGCGGGGCCTGCTCCAGCCCTGGCTGATAGAGGACAAGGGCGTGCTGCGGCCGCCACTGCAGGCCTGGCCGGCCGCCATCGTGTCGTGGCGCCCAGGATCCGCGGGTACCGCCCGGCCGCACTAGTCCCGACTGGTCATTTCCGAAAATGGCCCGCAACCCGGCGGCGTGATCGGACGAAGCGCATCAAAGCAACCACGAGGGAATGGGGCACCATGCGCTGGACGAAGATCGGACTCGGGACCGGGGAGAGCCGCGTGCGGCGCTTGGCCGCCGGCATGGGAATGGCCTCGGCCTTCACCATCGCCATGGCCACTCCGTCACAGGCGGCACCGTGCCCCCCCGACCGCCCGCTCTGCTGGCTGTCCTCGACGCCCACCACCAGGCCGGCGCCGGCGCCCACGCCGGTGGTGACCGTGCCCAGTCTCCCGCCGGTCACGGTGCCGCCGCCGCCAGCACCCCCCGCCGCACCCCGAACGGCACCTGAAGCCGCCCAGCGCCTGCTCGACCTGGCCAACGGGGAGCGGGCGAAGGCCGGTCTCGGCCGCCTCTCCAGTCGGGACGATGTCGTGGCCATCGCCCTCGCCCACAGCCAGCGCATGGCCGCCGCCGGCAACATCTTCCACAACGACTCCTACTTCACCGATGCGGTGCAGCGGATGCTGAGCTCGAAGGCCCGCGGCGAGAACGTGGCCCAGAACTCCGGCGTCGACGACACCCACACCCGGTTGATGAACAGCCCCGGCCACCGGGCCAACATCCTCGACCCACGCTTCAGCGTCGCCGGCTTCGCCGTCGTGCAGGCACCTGACGGCCGCTACTACACGACCCAGGCCTTCCTTCAGCCCGCAGGCGCGGTGGCCCCCGTTGCCGCTCCCAAGCCGGCGGCGCCGGCACCCCGGGCGCCGGCCGTGGCCGCCACCCCGAGGCCTGCCGCGGTCGACAGCACCCCGGCAACCACCGCCCTGCCCGAAGCCGTCCCGCCGACCACCCTCGTCGCTCCCCTCCTGGAAGTGGCCCCGGAGCCGGCCGGTGCCGACATGGACGGCGCCGTGCTGGCCAGCGGCCGTCGGGCCCCTGTTGCATCCGCTACCTCGGGTATCGCCGGTCGGACCGCTCCCAACACCTGGCTCCCGGCGGGCGTGCTCCTGTCGCTGGTGGCCCTCGGGCTGCTTCAGGTCAGCCGGCGAACAGGCTGGAGGAGCGTCTCCCTCCGTTGACAGTGTGCTGAAGGTGCCGTGTACGCTACGAAATGGCGTAGCGATCCCGTCTCGTGGGGAAAGGCGCCTTGATCGTCATGGCCACTTCCCTACGCACCATCGGAGACGTATCGCCTGAAGGTGGTCCGGGGGGTGCGGGCGCGCCAGGACAGCCTCGGTTCGACGACCCCGGCTCCGAGGGACGATGGGCAGATCGCCCGATGCTGGCGGGGGCGCTGAGGGCGCTCTCGTTCCTGCTCCCGCTCGTAGCCTCCCTCACCGCGGCATGGTTGCTGGCCCGGGCCCTGCCCACCCCCGAATCGACCGGAGGGCGGGTGCTCTGGTGGCTGGCCGTAGCCATCGCTTCCATTCTCGCCCTGCTCGCCTTCGACCGGGTCGCCCGGCGCCTGCTTCCCCTGGCCGCCCTCCTGAAGCTCTCCATGGTCTTCCCGGACCGTGCCCCCTCACGGCTGGGCGTCGCCCTGCGCAGCGGGTCGACCAAGCGCCTGCAGGAGCAGGCGGTCCACGACCTGCAGGAGGGCAAGCAAGAGCCGGCCGAGGCGGCCCGCACCATCATCACCCTCGCCGCCAGCCTCAACGCCCACGACCGCGGCACCCGCGGGCACTCCGAGCGGGTACGGGCCTATGCCGACCTCATCGCCGAGGAGATGGGCCTGGCCCCCTCCGAGCGTGACCGCCTGCGCTGGGCGGCGCTCCTCCACGACCTGGGGAAGTTGAGCGTGCCTTCCAGCACTCTCAACGCCCATGACGCCCTCACCGAGGACGACTGGGCCACGCTCAGGCGCCACCCGCTGGAGGGCGCCCGTCTCGCCGCACCCCTGCGGTCATGGCTGGGCACCTGGGCCACGGCCATCGAGCAGCACCACGAGCGATTCGACGGTACCGGCTACCCCTATGGGTTGTCGGGCGAGCAGCTGAGCCTCGCCGCCCGCATCGTCGCCGTGGCCGACAGCTACGACGCCATGACCTCGGTCCGGTCCTACAGCGCCGGCATCACGCCCGCCGCCGCCCGCCGCGAGCTGGCCCGGAAGGCCGGCAGCGACTTCGACCCGGTGGTGGTCCGGGCCTTCCTCAACGTCGGCCTCGGCCGTGTCCGCTGGGTCATGGGGCCGCTGGCCTTCTTCAGCGTCGTTCCCTTCGCCCCAGGCCTCGGTGGAGTGCGCTCCACCGTCACCCACACCGGTCGCACCGTCGCCATGGGGACGGCATCGCTGGTGGCCAGCACGGCGGTGGTGGCGCCCCAACTCGATGTGCCGATCCGGGTCCCCGAGGCGGTGAGCGAGAGGCCGGCCCGACCTGCCCCACGGTCCACGCCGGCCATGCCCGCCACGTCCGCCACAGAGGCCGAGGAGGCACCGGAGCCGCCGGCCGAGGCAGCCGCCGAGGTGCTCGACCTCGCCGCCTCGCCACCGGCCGGCGAGCCTGCCGCGCTGGCGCTGGCGCCGGCGTCCGCGCCGACGTCGAGGCCGAGGCCGAGGCCGACTTTCGCCGCGCAGTCCGTCGCCACCTCGCCGCCCCCTCCCTCCTCCCCGGAGGCGACCAGCAGTGCGGCGGCGACCACCACCGTGCCACCGTCACCGGCGCCGGCCCCTGCCGCGGCCCCGGCAGCCCAGCCGGTCGAGGAGGAGGCCGCCCCGCCCGAGTGCTCCAAGCCGGAGAAGGCAAAGGAAAAGGACAAGGAGAACGGCAGCGCCCCCGACTGCCCGCCCAGGTGGGGGCACACCGACCAGCGCCCGCCGAAGGCCGGAGGGCAGGAAGACCCCACGCCCCGCCCGCGCTGAGAGGCCGGCGCAGAACTACTTGCGCGTTTACAGTGACCCTCATCGGCGGGTTTGTATGTTTTCTGGCGCAAGTAGTTCTGCGCCGGACTCTGACGGCCATTTTCGGGGATGGCCCGAAGAACCTAGGCATAGGGCGAGCAGCGCCGGGTAGGACGCCCGCATGCGCGTCTCGGGCATCGGGCGGCTCAAGGGCCAAGGATCTCCAGCCGAAGCCCAACGGGTGACTGCCGCTGTTCCGCCCGACGGCACCCCGGAGCGGCGAGGCCTGCACAAGCTCCCACTGCGCATCCTCGGCCTGGGCCTGGCCTTTCTCCTGCTGCCGAACCTGGCCATCATCGGGATCCACCTCCTGGCCCAGCGCTCGAAGCCGGCCCCCTCGGTCTCGCTGCCCATCAAGAACTTCGCCCAGGTGGACAGCCGGCTGTGGCGGGGGGCGGCGCCGAGCGCCTCCGGGTACGAGGCGCTGGCCGCCAACGGCGTGGTGACCGTCGTGGACCTGCGGGCCGAAGAGGACCTCGGCGTCGACACCGCCCGCCTCACCGAGCTCGGCCTCAACCGGGTCCATCTCCCGCTGCGGGACGGGCAGGCCCCGTCGAAGGCCCTCGTCGACCGCTTCCTCCAGACGGTGGAGAAGAGCCCGGGGCTGGTGTACGTGCACTGCGGCGCCGGCGTTGGCCGCACCGGCACCATGTCGGCCGCCTACCTCGTGAACACGGGCCAGGCCACGGGGGCCGAGGCCCTCCAGCGCAACCTGCGGGTCGGCCCCCCGTCGCTCGAGCAGATCGCCTTCGCCTCCAGCCTCAGCGAAGACGGCAAGGTGCGCCGGCCCCGCCCCGTCCTCGTGGCCGTGAGCCGGGCCCTGGATGCACCCCGGCGCATCTGGACCAATCTCCGGGGCTGAACCTGGGCTCAGGCTAGGGGCGGGATCCAGCGCCGCTCCCGGTACCACGCCGTCAGCTCGGCCACATCGGCGGCCAGGTCGGTGTGGGAGACACGGAAGCCCGTGCCCAGGAGGGCGTCGATGCTGAGCTGGTTGTTGCGGTTGGCCTTGCGCATGAAGCGGAACCGCTCCTCGGTGAAGATGATGTCGTCGGTCATCCCGGTGGCCAGCAGCTCGTCCCGCACCCGACCGCGCTCCTCGGGGGCGAGGCCGCACTCGGGATCGTCGCTGAGCTCGACCGGAAGCCCGAACTCCTCGGCCAGCACCGTGGCCACCTCGATGCTCGTCGGGTACACGCCGGACACGACGTTGAAGGCGTGCCCTGTGGCGTCGTCGTGGTCGATCAGGTGCAGGCAGGCCGCCACCAGGTCCTCGACGTGGACCAGGCGCTGCTCGATGGGCGTGCTGTGCACGGCTATGGCACCAACGCCGGCCGCCTGCTCGACGGCCACGTCGAGGATGGCGCTGGCCAGCAACTTGATCGCACCGGGCCCGTGCACCGATACCGGGCGCACGACGGTGGCGGGGAGCCCGGCACGGGCGAACCGCCACACCACCTCCTCGCCCAGCCACTTGGCTTTCCCGTAACCGCGGCTCGGCTGGGGCTGCACGTCCTCGTTGACCGGCACGGGGAGCTGCACCTCCTCGCCGTAGACGGAGGTCGAGCTCATGTGCAGCACCCTCGGTGCGCCGGCTGCCTCGGCGGCGGTGAGTAGGCGCTCGGTACCGACCACGTTGGACCGGTGCATCTCCGCCTCGTCGGAGCGTGAGCTGGATGCGCCGGCCAGGTGGAACACGTGGGTCACACCGTCCAGCAGTGGGGCCAGCGACTCCTCGCCGGCCAGGTCCGCCGCTTGGTAGTCCACCGCCTCGGGCAACGACTCCGGCCGGGGCCGCCGGCCCGATGTCCGCACGCTCCAGCCGGCATCCACCAGGGCGGGAACGAGGTGCGACGCGATGTACCCGCTCCCGCCGGTCACCAGGGCCAAACGGTCGCTCATCGGGGTACGATAGGGCTTGTGAGGTACACGCGGTGAAGGCCCCCGACCTGTGCGATGTCTGCGGTCAGGATGTGCCTGTCGGGCAGGGCGTGCGGGCGGAGATGGCCGTTTCCGGCGCCATGTGCCCCACCCCCATGGCCTTCCACGACGAGTGCTACGAGACGGCGCAGGCCCTGTGGCAGCCCGGTGCCGACGACCCCGACTCCACCTGCACCGTCGATCCCCTCTTTCCCGAGACGGCCCAGTGGACCGGGCCGGACGCGGCGAACTGAACGCGGCCACACGGACCGCCGCCGATCCCGTCGTCGGCTGGCGCTACTGGCATCTGGACCTCGAACGGGTGGTGCTGGGCTCGGTCACCCAGCGCGGGTTCACGTGGAAGCCGCGCCAGCCCATCAAGGCGCGCTGCGTGTCCAGCGGCCACGCCGCGCCGGCCCCGGGATGTGCGTGTGGGATCTATGCCGGCGCCGACATGAGCGGCCTTCGTGAGCACGGGCTGTGCCTGCCTGCCGGGGGCCTGGTCGTGGGCGAGGTCGCTCTGTGGGGGCTGGTGCTGACCGAGGAGGACGGCCACAGGGGCGAGCTCGGCTACCCCCGCCGGCTGTCTGTGGTCGAGGAAACCGTCGAAGCGGCGGCCCTTCCCACTGCGCTGGAGGCGCTGGCCGCCGGCTACGGCGTCCCCGTCGACTCCGTCAGCAGGGTCTCCGCGGTGGGCGAGGTCTCGGCCGCCATCGCCGCCTTCCTCGACATGTCCCGCTAGTGCAGCCCGGTGGAACTACGTGTAGTTCCGTAGGGCTGCACTAATCCCAAGTGAGGCGCCAGGCCCCGGCGGGGTCACGGCGCACCCGGGCCGGCGCCGCCACCGGGCGGAAGAGGCCGGGCTCGGCCTCGTTCCACCGGGCCGCCCGCACCAGGACGGCGGCTCCGTGCTCGGCGTGACCGAAGACCTCGAGGACGAACCCGCCGTCGACCAGCGCCAGTCCCCGGCCCCACACCTGCACGACCCAGGTGGCGGTGAGCGAGACGGTGGCCCGCACCCCCACGGTGTCCATCTCGCCGTGGAGCGAAGCCTTGGCTGCCCTCGGCGGGACCTCCAGCACGGCCGTGGAGATGCGCCGGCACCCGTTCTCGGCCATCCAGAACTTGAGGTGCTCGCGGAGCAGGGCGATCACGTCGGGGCGGATGTGGTCGTGGAGCAGGCGGCCGTGCTCGCTGAGGTAGGCCCCCCGCTTCCAGGCCCGGTCCCAGGTGAGCATCAGGCCGAGTTGGTTGCGGGCAGCCAGGTCGCCGGGCGCCAGGAGGGCGGCGGGACCGAGGCTGGATTGGACCTGGCGGAACAGCTCGATGGACATGGCCCACGAGTGCAGGTTGCGCCAGAGCTGCAGGACCTTCAGGCACTGCGGCAGCTCGCCCCCGAAGGCCAGCATGGCCCGCTCGGCCCCCACGTCGTGGTCCTCGAGCACCACCTTGCCCTTGCGCCAGGTCACCCGGTGCTCGGTGCCGCTACAGGCCACCAGCGCGGTGGCAGGCTCGATGTGGTCGCACCAGCGCACCCGCGCCTACGCCGCGTGCTCTATGTGGCCGGCCTGGATCACCCGGTTGCTACGCCGCGTGCTCTACGTCGTCGATGTGGACCACCCTTGCCCACGCCGGCGGCTCCCACGCCCGGCCACCCCGCGCCGTGCCGCCGCCGATCACGCCCACCACGATCTCCACGCCCTTCGGCGCCGCCGCCGGCCACGGCGTCATGCCGTCGGTGAGGACGACGACCACCGACGGCCGGGGCCGGAGCCGCACCGCCGCCTCCAGGCCCACGGTCATGTCGGTGCCCCCTCCGCCCACCAGCTCGAGGCGGCTGGCGGTGGCCACCTGCTGCACGGTGTGGACCGCCGAGTCCACGGCCAGGACCCGCAGCCGCCCGGCGGCCAGCCCCAGGCCCCGGAGAAGGCCGTCGACCTCGGCCAGCACCTGGCCCAGCTGCTCGGTGGACATGCTCCCCGAGGTGTCGCACAGCACGACGATCTCGGGCACCGGCCGCTCCATGGCCGGCAGGATCACGTTCGGGCTCGAGCCGGCCCGCCGGGAGGGGCGGCGGTAGGTGTAGTCGACCCTGCCGGCCACCGTGCCCACCCCTTTCCTGATCTCCGAGGCCAGCACCTTGCGCCAGTCGACCCTGGGCTCCAGCAGGTCCTCGGCCCATCTCTGCCAGCTGTTGGACAACCGGCCCCGCCCCTCCCGCAGGTAGGTGAGGACGTTGCTCGCCACCTGGGCCCGCACCATGTGGCGCTCCCCCGGCGGAAGCCCGCCGGGCTCCTCGGCCAGCATCTCCCACGGGCGGGTCCTGCCGTCGGAGCCGCTGCCGCAGTCGGGCTCGTCGCCCTCGGGCACCTCGTTGTGCTCGCAGTGGTAGTACTCCTCGGCCAGGCGGCTGGGAGCCCAACCGAGGCGCTGGGGCAGCACCGGGTTGGAGGGCAGGCGGAGGCCGGTGTTGATGAGGTCGTCGTTGATCTCGGCGTCGGCGGCCAGCGACCAGTCCAGGGCGTTCTGGCGGGAGACGCCCAGGCGGGTGGCCCGGCCGGCGTGATCGCGCACCAGATGACCGGCGTGGTGCACGAGCACGCTGCCGAGAACCTCCACACTCCACTGGTCCACCATGTCGGGGTCGACGTAGAGCCGCCACGCCTCGTCCACCGTGGCCTTGCCCAGGCCACGAACAGCGGTGACCGGCGAGGCGAACAGGGCCGCGGCCAGGTAGGGATGGCGCGAGACGGCCCAGAGCCGTGCCACCGACAGCTTCCGGGACTGCTCGGGGCTGAGGACGACCCTGGTCGTGCTCACGTCGGTCTCACATCGGTCTCACATCAGGCCGGCGTCGCGCAGGAGGGGCGCGAACAACTTCACCTCGGGCGGCGCCACCGCCCCTGCCGGCCGGCACTGGGCCAGCACCCTGGCCGCCACGGCGGCGACGTCGGGCGTGTGCTCCCCCGCCCTCCCGAGCACCCGCCAGCCGGCCAACCACCGGTCGGGCGTGGGATTGGCGGCGACGGCGGCGGCCACGGCGGAGAGCACGGCGTAGGTGCGGTCGCCCCTGTTCGGCAGCTCGAAGCCGTCCGGATCGGCGAGCACGGCCTCGGGATCGGGCAGGTCCATCTCCAGCTGCCACATGAGCAGCTCCACGCCCGGCCCCTCACCCACCGCTCCGGTGATCAGGGCGGTCTCCGCCTCTGTGGAGGCACCGGCCGCCAGTGCCGCCGCCCACAGCCTGGCCGCCATCTCCCAGGTTCGCGGGCTCGGCCAACCCCGGCCCGCCCGCGCCGCGTCGGTGGGGACGTCACAGGCGAGCCCGGGACGGACCGTTATGAACGCCGAGATGAGCGAACGGGTGTGCTGAGTCCCCTCCTGCCACCCGCCGGGTAGCACCGGTGGCATCGGCAACGGCCACCCCGCCACCAACCCTTCGGCGAAGCTCACCGGCTCGACCGTCCAGTCCAGGTGGCAGAAGCGGTTGGCCAGAGGGGCGGAGAGGTCCCACCCGTCGGCCGCCTGCTCGGGTGGGTTGGCCGCCGCCACCACCACGACATCGGGGGGCAGAGAGAGATCGCCCACGACCCGCTCGAGCACGACCCGCAGCAGGGCGGCCTGCACGGCCGGCGGGGCCGTGGAGATCTCGTCGAGGAACAGGAGCCCGCCGCCCGCCGCGGCCAGGCGCTCGGCCCACCTCGGCGGGGCGAAGTGCACCACGCCGTCGACCACGACGGGCAGGCCGGAGAAGTCCGAGGGCTCGCGGATGGCGGCGATGACGGTCTCGCACGGCCATCCCATGGCCTCGGCCAGGGCCCGGATCACAGAGGTCTTGCCCGTTCCCGGCGCACCCCACAGCAGGACCGGCACCCGGGCGGCCACGGCGATGCCCAGTGCCTCCACCGTCGCGTCCTGAGCGCTCACCGGTGGTCACCCTAGGGGCGGCAGCGTGCGAAGGCGCCGCGCGGGGAAAGACCCCCCACATGACTGACTACCCCGCCCGGCCCCGTTCCCAACCCGCCGCTCCGGTGGACGGCGTAGGGATCTTCTGCGCCAACTGCCAGGCCCCGCTTTCCCCCGACGCCGTCTACTGCAACAAGTGCGGGGCGCGCCGCCTGACGCAGGACACCAGCCCCACCGAGGTCATTCCCGTCGCCCGGCCCCGGGCCCAGGAGACGGTGGTGGAGGAGGAGATACGTGACGAGAGGCCACTGGTGGCGACACCGCCGCCCACCAACTGGTGGCCGATCGCCGCCCTGGCGGTCCTCGGCGTCCTCATCCTGCTCCTGGTGCTGTTCGTGGCCCTGGACGACGACGAGGACGACGTGGTCGACCCCAACACGACCACGACCCTGCCTCTCGCCACCGTTCCACCGACCGCGCCCCTCACCGTCCCGGCGCCCGTGACGCAGCCGCCTCAGACCGTCTTCGTGCCGGTCCAGCCCGCCCCGACCAGTCCGCCCACGACCAGCGCACCGCCGACGACTGCGGCCACCACACCGACCACGACCGCGACGACCACCTCACCCGCGACCACGGCGACCACAACCGCACCGATCTCCGGCATGTAGCGCCCGCTCAGGCGATCACAGGATCGGGAGCGTCCGGGGCCGGGTGGTGGTCGTCGTCGAGGTCGTAGTCGATTCGGGGGTGGTGGGCGTCTCGTAATAGGTCGTGGTGGTCGTCGGCGGTTCCGTGTAGGGGACGGTCTGGCCGGGCAGCGTGCTGCTCGTGGTCGAGGTGGCAGTCAGCGGTAACGGCACGTCGAAGTCCACCGGAGGCACATCCTTCAGGGCCTCCGACATGAACGCCTTCCACGTCTCGGCCGGGATCGATCCACCGGTCACCCGCTCCAGCCCCTTGACGTTGCGCAAGGGCACGTTCCCTGTCTTGTCCCCGATCCACACGGCCGTCGACAGCTGTGGGGTGTAGCCGACGAACCAGGCGTTGGCGAACTCCTGGGACGTGCCGGTTTTGCCCGCCGCGGGCCGGCCGATGTCGGCCCGGGTTCCGGTGCCGCCGGTGATCACACCCCGCAGGACGTCGGTGACGTTCTCGGCGATGATCTCCTCGACGACCCTTCTCGGCCGGCGCTTGCGGTTGTCCTCCACGAACTTCCCCTCCGGGTTCTTGGCCCATAGCACCGGTGTCGGCTCCAACCGCGTGCCGCCGGTGGCGAAGGTGCCGAAGGCCGAAGCCATGTCCAGGGGCGACACCTCCTGGGCGCCCAGCGCATAGCTCGGGCCGTGGACCTGGGGGTTGGCCACCCACGCCGAGGTGATGCCCAGGTTCTTGGCCATCTCCGCTACCTCGGGAACACCCACGTTGAGGATGACCTGGGCGTACACCGTGTTGTACGACTTAGCCGTGGCCTCCCGCAAGGACGCGCTGCCACCGGAGGTCCCCTCGAAGTTCTCGATCACACAGCCTTTGTCACCCGTGCAGTTGGGGATCCGGTACTGGCTGGGGGCCTTGTAGACCTTGGTGTCGAGGATCCCCTTCTTGAAGGCGGCGGCCAGCACGAAGGGCTTCCACGACGAGCCTGGCTGGCGGCCCGTGCCCCCTCCGTCCACGGTTGCCTTCTTGGCGTCCCAGCACGTCGCTTCCACGTCGACGTGGTCGCGATGCTCGGTGCTCGGGCGGTGGCACTTCCCGAGGGCCAGGTTCACCTGCCCGTTCTCGGCGTTGAAGTCCCGACCGCCCACGAGGGACTTCACGAACCCCGTCTGCGGCTCCACCGACACCAGAGCCATCTCCAGCGGCGGCCTGGTTCCGTCGAGGGCCGTCTTCACCGAGGCCTCGGCCAGCCCCTGGAGCCGTGGGTCGATGGTGGTCCTCACCTCCAGGCCGCCGCGGTACAAGGCGTCGCGGCCGTACTTCTTCTCCAGGTAACGACGGACGTAGTCCACGAAGTACGGGTACTTGGTGAACGGCTGCTGGGCCGGGTGCACGATGGTGGCCGTACCCGCGGCCACCGGGACGCTGCTGGCCATCCGGAGCCGCTGGCGAACGGCGTCGGAGTGCTCGGCCCGGGAGATGAAACCCAGCTCCAGCATCCTGTCGAGCACCAACGTGCGCTTGCCCTCGGCCAGGCCCGGGTTGGCCCTGGGTTCGTAGCGGCTGGGGGCGGGTATCAGCCCGGCCAGGAGCGCCGATTCCGAGAGCGTGAGCTCGGATACCGGCTTGTGGAAGTACGTCTCGGCCGCCGCTCCCACTCCGTAGGCCCCCTCGCCCAGGTAGATCGAGGACAGGTACTTGAACAGGATCTCCTCCTTGGCCACCTTGCCGGACAGCTGGCTGGCGAGGATGGCCTCACGGACCTTCCGCGACAGCGTCCGCTCGCCTCCCGTGTAGGCCAGCTTCACGTACTGCTGGGTGATGGTGGAGCCGCCCTGGCGGTAAGAGCGCCCCTGGACGTCGGCCACCAGCGCCCGCAGCGTCCCCCGTAGGTCCAGTCCCCCATGGCGGTAGAAGTTCCTGTCCTCGGCGGCGATGACCGCCTGCTTGAGGTGCTTGGGGATGTCGGCCTTCTTCACGGGACGGTTCTGCTCGAACTCGCTGAACTGGCCGATCTCGTCGCCGTTCACGTCGAACACCCGGCTGATCTGGCTGCCGCCGGGAGGACGGGGAACGGGCAGCGTGTCCGGCACGGGGAGGTTGAACAAGGCGATGATGATGGTGGCCACCACCACCACCGGCGCGGCTGCTGCGGCGGCGACGAAGGCGCCGGTGATCCAGCGCAGCGAGCGACCATCCTCCACCCTGTGAGTTTCGCGCAGACTCACCGGGCGGTTCCGGGGCGGCAAGGTACGCTCCGGCCGGCCCGTGCTGATCCTGCTCGTCTTCATCTGCCTCATCGTCGTCGTGGGCACCGTCGCGGGTCTGGCCCAGGCCGGGATGCTGCCGTGGTTCGATTCGGACAGCCGCGGCTCGCGTTCGTCGAGTGACTCCACGCTGTTCAGTAGCCCAGGGTGCCTGCTCGCTCTCATCGCCGCCTCGATCGTCTGGTTCGCGGCCTGGGGCGTGGTCCTGATCCTGTCGCTGCGCTTCCTGCGATCGGTGATCTGAAGTCCGATTCACCGGCGCGGGAGACCGCGAAAGGGCAGGTTGCTGGAAGAATTGGACGCCGGCGGCTACAGTCCGTGCATCTGGTGGGCGTACGTGAAGACCCGGGTGGGACTGCGCGTCGCCACGATCGTTGCGGTCGCGACGTTCGTGGGGGTCGGCGCACTTCCCTACGCGGGCGCACAGATCGGCCCGATGCCCACCATTCCCGGGGCTGACCCGGCCCCCACCACCACCACCACCACGGCCCCACGCACCACCACGACCACGGCGGCGCCGCTGCTGCCGGGGATCGACCCGCAGAAGCCGCCGAACCCCGTGCCCACGACGGCGGCGCCCAAGCCGCCGCCGCCTGCACCGGCGCCCCCGCCGCCTGTCGGCGTCCCCGGCAACGGGCTGGGTGACAGTGGCGCCGTGCCGGCCGACGCCGGGCCCTTCCCCGCCGACCTGGCCGCCCTCAGCCGCTCGGTGAGGCGGACGGGCTCACGCAACACCACTGCGCTGGTGGATGCGTTGCGCGAGCTGGAGGGGCTGGGCCTGACCCGGGAGGAGGCCATGCGCATCGGCATGGGCCAGTTCCCCGTCGGCGGCTACGCCAACTACTCCCACGACTGGTGGTTCCCCCGCTTCGGCCCCGGCTGGCGCCTGCACCAGGGCACCGACGTCTTCGCGGCCAGGGGAACCCCGGTTCGCGCTCCGACCAGCGGAACCATCCGGTGGGCCGGCGGGGGGCTGGGTGGCATCGCCGCCTATGTCGTCGAGCCCAGTGGCACGTACTTCTACCTCGCCCACCTCGACCGCCGGCCCGACGGTCAACGTGACGGGCAGGCCGTGCAGGTGGGCGACACCGTCGGCTACGTGGGTTCGTCCGGGAACGCCGAGGGCGGCTCCCCCCACCTGCACTTCGAGTACCACCCGGCCGTGAAGTTCGTCACCAAGGGCAAGGGCAAGAGGCAGACCACGGTGGCCGTTCCCCTCAAGGTGCGGCCGGGAACGGTCCTGCCCGCGGTGGACCCGAAGCCCTTCCTGGACCTCTCCCTGCAGCACGCCACCGCCAACGTCGGCGGCCTGCTCGCCACGTACCGGGCCAGCCACGATGCGGCCAAGGCCGCCGCCGCCGCGGCTCCGGCTGCACCGGTGGACGCCTCCGAGGCTCTCGCCGGCGCCACCGCCCTCGGTGGCGTTCACGCCTCCGCGCAGCTTTCGCCCGGCGAGACGATGGCCCGGTTCCCGCTCGCCGCCCTCGCCTTCCTGCTGGTGCTGGTGGTTGGGTCGCTCACGCCGGTGCTGTCACCCAGCCGCGCCTCCCTCACTGGCGGGAGGCGCCGGCGTCATCCGGTGGCGCCGATCTGCGCCGAGGCGGGGCCCGTGCCGGAGACGAAGGCGGCGGCCGATGACGGTGGCGGCGGCGGCAAGGTCGCCGGCGGTGCCGGGGCGAGTGGGAGACGCAGCGGGACCCGCCGGCGCAAGCGACGAACCGGGGTCGCGGCGCGGGCCAGGCGCACCCCGGCGTAAGGCACGCCTCCCTGCACGCGGCGGCCCAGCGCCAGCCACGAGCACAAGGCCCGCTCGGCCACCCACACCGGCGCCAGCAGTGAGCAGGAGGCGGGGAAGACCCTGGTGCCGCCGGCCCTTCGCCGGCCCGACTCCGCGAGCATCACGGTGGCGCCTATGCCGGCGGCCAGCGCCCCGAACCGCCGGCGCGCGACCAACCAGGTCGTCAGCGGCAGCAGGGCCAGGCTCGTCACCATCCGAGCCGGGCGGGCGAGCTCGTCGTAGGCCTGGCGGACCCTCTGGCCCCAGAAGTGGGGCGTCGTCGGCGGTAGCCGGCGCACGAGGCAGCCGGGATCGTCGGCCACGGTGCCACCGAAGGCCTCGATCGTCCGCATGATCTCGAGGTTCTCGAACAGCACGTCACCGTCGTACCCGCCCATGGCGAGCACGGTCGACCGCCGTACGCCCAACGTTCCGGGGAAGTCGCCGCCGAGGGCGCGGTTCACCAGTGAGCGGGCGGTGTCCCACCTCGCGTGCCACGGCAGGGGCGAGAAGTAGTTCTGGGGCCGCACCAGGTCGGCGGTGGCGAGGCCGGCGACGAGACGTTCCAACTCGGCGCGGGTGTACCTCACGTCGTCGTCGGCCACCACGACGGCGTCGTGGGTGGCCCGCCTCACGCCGGTGAGGACGCCGTTCACCTTGCCGTAGAGGAAGCGGAGATCAGGGTCGGGCGGGAGATGGAGGGAGAACGACCCCCACAGTCGGTGATGCTCCGCGAACAGCGGGCCCGGAGAGCCGTCCACCACGATGACCTCCACAGGTGCCGACAGCTCCCGCAGGTAGCCCGTCAGCTCCTCGGCCGGTCCGGGAGAGGTCCACCGCAGGGGAAGGACGTAACTGGCAGCCAGACGCTCCTGCACCACCGTTCATGCCCCTGAGGGTGTGAGAGGAGGTGTGAGCAGCGAGCCTTCGCCCTTCCCCCAGCGATCCAGGACCTCTGCGGTGAAGCGGCCCTCGACGGCCATGACGGCCCGGGCGCCGAAGAGGATGTCGGCTCCGAGGACGGGCTCGTCGAGGGCCAGCCGGGCGGCCATGTCGCGGGCGGCGACGTGTTGATGATGGGCGTCGGCGAGGACATGGACGTCGTAGAAGCGACGGGCGCGCTTGCTCAACCCAAGGCGCGACAGCGCCCGTGAGTACCGGCCCATCGGGGCTACCGACGTCATCTCGAACATGGCCAGATGACCCACCAGGGCGCCGCGCAGGCGCCGGTGCAGCCCGAACAGGGAGATCAGGTTCACCGTGGCGAGAGTGAAGCCGGGGATCAGGTCGAGGTAGGCGCCGTAGCCGCTGTCCAGCCCCAGCTCCTCCATGGTGACGGCGAACAGTGAGGAGTGCATTTGCGCCTCCTGCCCTGCGCCGTACTCGTCGGACTGGATCTCCACCATCGCCGCCTTGGCGCCCCCGGCGATACGGGGTATCGCCCAGGTGTGGGGATCGGCCTCCTTCAGCTGGTACGCCGAACGGTGGACGGCCAGCTCCCGCACCTGGTCGATCGTCGCCGACCGCTCCACGAAAGAGGACAGCGAGGGCCCCTTCCCGGCCGAGGCAAGTGACCACAGCTGATCCTCCACGCTCTCGTGGCCGGAAGAGGGGGGAACCGCGGCGGCCACCAGCGAGCGCACCCCACGCTCGAAGACCGCCTCCAGCTCAGCCCGGAACCTCAGAAGCTCCGGATGCCATTCCCAGCTCTCATCGACCTCGGCGAAGGAGCGGTAGTGGAGCTCGTAACAGACGTAGAGGGCGAGCTGGAAGTCGTCAGTGCACCAGGAACAGCCCAAAACGGGCGGCCACGCCTCCAGGTGGTGGGGCGGCTCCATCAGGTGCCCCAGGAGGTAGGCGCTGAGCGGCCCCCGCGCCGCGGGTAGAACCGGCGAGGAGGCCGGGGCTCGTACCTCCACGGCTGAGGGGGGGACCATGGCGGGGTCCTTCCCGCCGAGGCCCCTGTCAATACTTGAGGCTCTCAATCGGCTCCGCCGAGGACGTCCGGCAGCTCATCCTCGTCGGCTCCCGATACTCCCGGCCCGGCCACGGCCGCCAGCCGCTCGACGCCGGCCACGATCCCGCCGGCGATGTCGCCGGTGGCGAAACGCTGCGTCATGTCGGCGACCGCCTCGGCACACGCAGCATCCGGCACCCGCTCGCGAACGGCAGGAGAGGTGACCACCTCCACCCGTCGCTGATCGGGCGCTACGAGGACGAGCACGGCTGGGCGCAGGTGAAGGCCGGCCTGGACGAACAGCGCCTCGGCATGGGCATGGGCGTCTCCCTCAGCGGGCCCCAGTACGACGCAGAACTGCAGCCCCGTCGTCTCCTCGGCGGTGTCCACCGCCTCGCCCACCCGATGGTGCTCGGCCTTGCTCAGCTTCAGCTTCGCTCCGCCCTTCCGCCTACCAACCACCGCTCGCTCCTCCTCCTCCGAAACCGCCACCACCACCGCCTCCGAACCCACCACCGAACCCGCCTCCCCCGCCGCCCCGGTGGCCGCCGCCGAACCCGCCCCCGCCGAGGCCGCCACCCCAGAAGATGGGGGCGCCGAAGCCACCGCCGAAGCCGCCGAACCCGCCGCGGCCCCTCCTCCGCCCGCCACCGAGCAGACCGAGGCCGAGCACCGGCAGCACGAACAGCAACGGCCAGGCTGATCCGCCGCCCTCTGAACCGGTGTCCTCCTGAGGAGGCGCCGGCACGGGACCTGCCTCGGTGTCCCCGAGAACTTGACGGATGGCGACGGTGCCCTCCACCACCGCGCCCCCGACATCGCCCTCCCGGAGCCGGAGGATCACGCGATCGCGGATCCGCCCTGACTGCAGATCGGTCAGCGTTCCTTCCAGGCCCCGTCCCACCTCGATGCGCAGCCTGCGGTCCTCGATGGCGATCAGCAACAACACACCGTTGTCCTCCCCCTTCTCCCCCACGCCCCATTCGCGGGCCAGGTCGATGGTGTAATCCTCGAGGGAGCTCCTTCCCGTGGTGCGCACCACAGCCACCGCCACCTGGTTCCCCGAGCGTCTCTGGTAGTCGTTCAACGCCGCGTTCACCTGCGTCTCCACGTCGTCGGGAACGGCGCCGGCCGCGTCGACCACGGGTGCGGTGAAGTCAGGGAAGTCCTGGGCGGAGGAGGCCCGGGCCCCACCGAGCAGGACCAGGACCACGGCGAAAGCCATCCCCGCCGCCGCCAGCGGGCGAGCCCGCCGGCGGCGGGGCATCACCGAGGTGTGGGGTCCGGATCGTTGCCCAGGTCGACCTGCGGAGCATCCTCGGCACCGGCCTTGGCCTCGAACAGAGGTTTCTTGTCGAAGCCGAAGATCCCGGCGACCAGGCTGCGGGGGAAGCGCCGGATGCTGGCGTTGTAGTCGGTCGCCGCACCGTTGTAATCACGCCGAGCCTGGCCCACGCGGTTCTCGGTGCCTTCGATCTGGGTCTGAAGGTCCCGGACGTTCTCGCTGCTGCGCAGCTGGGGAAAGTTCTCGACTATGGCGATCAGCCGGCCGAGACCCGTCTCGATCCGGTCGGAGGCCGCCGCCTTGTCCTCGGGGTTGGCCGCACCCGTATAAGCGGCTCGGGCCCGGGCGAGCTCGCCGAACACCTCCTGCTCCTGGTTCAGGATCCCCCTGACGGCGGCGACCAGGTTCGGGATCAGGTCGATCCGCCGCTGCAGCTGCGCGTCGAGATCGGCAAACGACTGATCGACGGCCGCCTCCTTGTCGACCATGCCGTTGTAGGACGCGATGAGGGGCAGCACGACCACGAGGAAGATGCCGGCCAGGATCGCCACCGGCACGAACCAGCGCCGCGATCGAATCGACGAGAGTGACGCGGTCATGGGCTCACCATGGGGCTCACCGTACCAGCCGCCCCTGAGGCCGACGCCGGTTGAGCCGCGCCGTCAACGGGTAGTGGAACAGAGGACCCAATGCACGAAAGAGGAGGACGAACATGGGTGAGCAGACACAGCCGAACGAGCAGCTGGAGCACTCCGTCTGGGACGGCGCCGGCAACGAGATCAAGGTCGTGACGACAACCGACGAGGAGGGTCGCCCCAGCGAGGGCACGGGCAAGACCAGTGAAGAGGCCCTGGACGACGCCAAGACTCCCGACCAGCTTCTTGGCCACGGCTTCGACACCGACCCGCACACGAGCCCGCACGATCACTGAGTAAGTAGGTCAGGCAAGGCCTCTCAGGGGGGCAGTAGCGGGGGCCCGCTAGACGCCGCTGAATCCGTTTCGTCCCGTCTTCCGGCCCCGGGGCTTCAGGGCGTCTCAGAGGACGCTCCGGTGCTATGGAGCGGACGACGGGATTCGAACCCGCGACCTCAACCTTGGCAAGGTTGCGCTCTACCAACTGAGCCACGTCCGCGACTTCCTCGACGTTATCAGCGCCGGCCGGGGCCCTCGATCTCCCCCAGCAGTTCGTTCAGGGCGGCCTCCATGCCGGCGGTGATGCGGCCGGCGTCCGGTACCGCGTCACGGTCGGCGACCACGCCCACGTGGATGTAGTCCCCGTAGGTCATGACGGTGATGTTGAGCCCGGCGCCGTCGAGCACCGGGCCGAGGGGGTACAGCTCGAGGACACGGGCGCCGGCGAGGAACAGGGGGGCCTTCGGGCCGGGAACGTTGGACACGATGAGGTTGAACGCCGGCGCCAGCGCGCCGCCCACCAGGAGCCGGGAGCCGAGGCGGGCCACGGGTACGGCCAGGGCGGGAACGACGAGATCGGCCCACCCAGCGAGCAGGTCGCGCTGGACCACCCGGTCCTGGGCCCGGGCCTGCGCGATGCCGGCGCTGATGGCACGGAGGCGGTCACCGGCGGCCTCGACCCCGCTGGCCAGAGAGACCAGCATCGGGGATATGCGGTTGCCGAGCCCGGCCTGCTCCCTGCCCGCCCGTGCCGACAGGGGGACGAGGGCGACGAGGTCACCGTCGGGTTTCTCGTCGTGGTCGGCGAAGTACGAGTCCAGGGCGATCGAGCAGAGGGCGAGCACCACGTCGTTGACCGTGCCACCCAGCGCCGACGTCACCTTCTTCACGTCTCCGAGGGCCAGCCTCACCCATGCCACCCGGCGCCAAGGCCCGATGCGCACGTTCAACGACGTCCGCGGCGCCGTGAAGGGCGACGGGGGCGGAGGGTCTTCGCTCGTCGAGTTGCGGTGGCGCAGGCCGGCGACGGTCGCCAGCGTGCGCTGGACCGCCGCCATCAACCTCTCGGTCCCCGGCAGGCCGGCCACGGCCGCACCGATCAGCTGGGCCTCGGACACGGTGTCGCCGGTCACGCTGTCGCCAGGCTCTTCGCCTCCTGCCGCCTGCCGTTCCGGCGGCCGGGGCTCCGCCGACTCGTCCAGGAGCCGCACCAGCAGCTCGGACCCGGAGACGCCGTCGAGGGCGGAGTGATGGGCCTTGATCATCACCGCGGCCAGACCTCGGGCCAGCCCCTCGATGACGTGCAGCTCCCACAGCGGCCGGCTGCGGTCGAGAGCGCGGCCCATCAGGTCGGCCACCACATCGGCCAGCTCCTGGGGACCGCCGGGCCGAGGCACGGCAGCCCGGCGGATGTGAAAGCTGAGGTCGGGGTCCGGCACGTCGGCCCACAGCGGATGGTTGATCCCGAATGGCACCGGCACCAGGCGCCGCCGGAACGGCGGGACGGCGGGAAGCCGGTCCCGGACGACATCGCGGACACGATCCGCCGTCCAGCCGCCGCTGACCCCCGCCGGATCGACGATGAGCAGAGACGCCACGTGCATGTGGTTGGTGGCGCTCTCGAGGGCTAGGAAGGCGGCGTCGAACCCCGGTAGGCGCTGCACCTACTTGAGCAGGCGCGAGAGGCGCCGGTCGGCAAGGAGCTTGCCGCCCGTCTGGCACGTGGGGCAGTACTGCAGCGACTTGGTGGCGAAGGCGACCTCGCGCACGGTCCCGCCGCACTCGGGGCAGGGAAGGCCGGCCCGCCCGTGGACGCGCATGCCGCTGCGCTTCTCGTCCTTTAGGCCGGCGGCGGGCAGGCCCACGCTGCGGTCGAGGGCATCGCGAAGCACGTGGAGCAACGCGGCATGAAGCCGCTCGACCTCCTCGTCGCTGAGCCGATCGGCGGACTTGAACGGCGACAGGCGGGCCACGTGCAGTGCCTCGTCCGAGTAGGCGTTGCCCACGCCGGCCAGGACCGACTGCGTGGTCAGCGCGCTCTTGAGCTGGCCGCCGGAGGAGCACAGCAACTCCTTCAGGGCAGCAGCGTCGAAGCCCGGGTCGAGAGGGTCGGGACCGAGGCGGCTGATGGCCTCCACGTCCTCCGGAGCCCGCGCCACCCACGCGGCCAGCCGCTTCTCGGTTCCCGCCTCCGTCACGTCGAAGCCCTGCCCGCCGCCGAAGCCCACCCGCAGAGCCAGCGGGCCCTTGCCCGGGCGGGCCACCTTCTCGGGTAGCACCTCGCTCCAGCGCACCCAGCCACCACGGGCGAGGTGGAGGGCAAGCCAGACCGGGCCGGCGCCGGCGGCCCCGGTGCGGGTCTCCATCAGGAGGAACTTGCCCTTCCGGCCCCAGCCGGAGACGGTGGCTCCCACGAGACACGACAGCGGCGGGTCGAACGTCTTCAGCGCCGAGAACGAGGCCAGCTCGGCCCGCTCCACGGTGGCGCCGGTGCTCTTGGTGTCGAGGAAGCGGACCAGCGCCTCCACCTCGGGCAGCTCAGGCACGCGGGCTCCTCAAGCTCCCGTGGACCCGAAGCCGGCCAGGCCCCGCCCACCCTGGGGCAGCTCCTCGCACACGACGAAGTCCGCCTCCTCCACCCTCTGGATGACCAGTTGGGCCACCCGGTCCCCCCGCCGCACGTGGTACGGCTGGTGCGGGTCGGTGTTCACGAGCAGCACCTTGATCTCGTCCCGGTAGCCGGCGTCGATCAGCCCCGGCGTGTTGAGGCAGGTGACACCGTGGCGGAGGGCGAGCCCGCTGCGGGGCTGGACGAAGCCGGCGTAGCCCGCCGGAATGGCAAGGGCGATCCCGGTGGCCACCAGCGCGCGTCCTCCGCCGGGAGCGAGGGTGTGGTCCTCCCGGGCCGTGAGGTCGGCCCCGGCGTCGCCCGGCCTCGCGTAGGCCGGAGCCGCCAGATCGGGATCGAGGAGCACGATCGGGACCGCCAGCATCCCCGCAGCCTACGATCCCGAGCGATGGCGCTGGCCTGGATGGATCTCGAGATGACCGGGCTGGACGCCGCCACCTGCGCCATCGTGGAGATCGCCACCCTCATCACCGACGACGACCTGGAGGTCATCGCCGAGGGGCCCGACCTGGTGGTGTCGTGCGCGCCCGAGCAACTGGCGACCATGGAGGACGTGGTCCGCAAGATGCACACCAAGAGTGGCCTGCTTCCTGCCATCGAGTCCTCGACCACGACCCTGGAGGAAGCGGCCAAGGTCACCTTGGACTTCCTGAAGCAACATGTCGAGGCGCCTCGAACGGTGCCCCTGTGCGGCAACTCCATCGGGACCGACCGGCGCTTCCTCGCCCTTCACATGCCCGAGGTCGACGAGTGGCTCCACTACCGCTCCATCGACGTGTCCACGGTGAAGGAGCTGTGCCGGCGCTGGTACCCCGCGGAGTTCGGCAAGGCACCCCAGAAGCAGGGCGGCCACCGGGCCCTCGACGACATCCGTGAGAGCATCGCGGAGCTCCGCTACTACCGCTCCACTGTGTTCCGCTGAGGGGCCGCCGCAGAACTACTTGCACGAAAACAGTGATGAACCCGCAGATGAAGGTCACTGAGAGGATGCAAGTAGTTCTGCGGCGGACCCTGACGCTTCGTCGCCGGTAGCCTCGAACGCTCATGGTCGACCTGCACGAAGGTGCTTCGGACGCGCCGGCTAGGCGGCGCCGCAAGCCGGGCGGTGGATCCGGGGGAACGGCGGTTCCGCCCCGCGGCAAGCTCGGCGGCCACTCCGACGTTGCCCCTTTCGTCCTCTTGCTGGCGGCGATGACTCCCCTCGGCGGCGCCCTCTACCGGATCATCGACCTGGTCGGGGTCGACGGGCTCGTGGCCACCAGGGCGGTGGGACCGAGGCTCCAGCTGCTGGGCAACGCCGTGAACCCGTTGACCGGGCTGCTGCTCGTCGCCAGTGTTCTCGCCGCAGTGACCGTGCGTTCGACCCATCTCCGCGTGATCGCCGGGACGGCGGTGGCCATGGCCGGCCTGCTGTTGGCCGTCGCCGTCGCCGTCACCGTGGCGGCCGTGCGCGACTCCAAGAGCTTCTCGCGGGTCAACGACGCCCACGTCGAGGTGATCAGCTACGAGATCAGCTCGGCCCTGGTGGCGCTGGGGGTCATCTGGCTGGCCCTCCAGGTGCTCCGCCGCCCCGACGATGCCTGACATGGCCGTATCGAAGCTCCTGGCCCGGGCGGCGAGGGAGATCGAGGAGGGGACCCTTCCGTCCTGCCAGGTGGCGCTGGCGCGGGACGGCGAGCTGATCGCCTTCGAGGCGTTCGGAGACGCCACCACCGACACCCGCTATTCGGTGTTCTCGGCGACGAAAGCCATCGTGGCCGGCGCCGCCTGGTTGCTCATCGGAGAGGGCCTTCTCGACGTGGAGAACCGGGTCGCCGAGTATGTGCCCGAGTTCGCCACCAACGGGAAGGGGGTCGTGACGGTCGAGCAGCTCATGCTCCACACCGGCGGCTTCCCCCACGCGGCGATGCTGCCGCCGGAATGGTGGACCAGAGAAGGCCGCCTCCGCATGTTCGCCGAGTGGAAGCTGTCGTTCGAGCCGGGAACGGTCTTCGAGTACCACCCCACGTCGGCCCACTGGGTGCTGGCCGAGATCATCGAGCGGCTGGGCGGGATGGACTTCAGGGACTTCGTCCAGCAACGCATCACCGATCCGGTCGGCCTGTCCCGGCGGGTGCTCGGGCTCCGTGAGGACGACCAGGACGGCATCGCTCCAGTCGAGATGCGGGGGGACGTGGCTTCGGGCGACGAGCTGGAGGCGGCCCTCGGAGTACGGGAGCTGGAGGTGGGCGAGGTCACCAATGACGCCCTCCTGGCCTTCAACCTGCCCGAGGTCCGATCACTGGGGTTGCCAGGGGCAGGCGGTGTGATGAGGGCCGCCGACCTGGCGCTCTTCTACCAGGCCCTCCTCCACAACCCGAAAGGGATCTGGGACGACGACGTGCTGCGGGACGCCACCGGCAACGTGCGGAATCTCCTGCCCGACAAGCTCTTCAAGCTGCCCGCCAACCGCACGCTGGGCCTGACCCAGGCCGGCGACGACGGCTTCGCCTTCCTCCGCGGCTTCGGCTCCAACGTCTCAGGCCGTGCTTTCGGGCACGGCGGCGCCGGCGGCCAGATCGCCTGGGCCGACCCCGAGAGCGGCCTCTCGTTCTCCTACGTGACCAACGGGATCGACGCCAACGTGATCCGACAGGCCAAGCGGGGCATAGAGCTCTCCACCCTCGCCGGCGCCTGCTGAAAGGCCCCTTGCCGTGGCCGAGGAGAGAGACGACGCCGCCGAGCGCCTCGATCGTTACCGGTCCATGCGCGACTTCGGGAGGACGCCCGAACCCAGCGGTGCGGAGGCGGCGGCCGTCGCCGAACCAGCCGGCGGCACCGAAGCCGGCGGCCGGTTCGTGGTGCAGGAACACCACGCCACCGCCCTCCATTGGGACCTGCGGCTGGAGCGGGACGGCACGCTCGCCTCGTGGGCCGTGCCCAAGGGGATCCCGCCCGACCCCCGCACCGACCACCTGGCCGTCCACACCGAGGACCACCCCCTCATGTACCTCGAGTTCGAGGGCCAGATCCCCGAGGGCGAGTACGGCGCCGGGAAGATGACCGTGTGGGACCGGGGCACCTACGACTGCGAGAAGTGGAGCGACCGCGAGGTGATGTTCACCCTCCACGGCGAGCGTGCCCGCGGCCGCCACGTCCTGTTCCGAACCGGCGAAAAGCAGTGGATGCTGCATCGCATGGACCCGCCGGCGGACCCCACTCGGGAGCCGATGCCCGACTCGGTACCGCCGATCGCGCTACCCGAGGGCTCGCTGCCCGACGACCAGGAAGCGTGGTCCTTCGAGCCGGCGTGGGGCGGCACCCGTGTCACTGTCGCTTCCGAGGGCGGGCGGATACGGGTCCTCGAAGAGAAGGGGGCGGAGCTCAGCGACCAGTTCCCCGAGCTCCGGGCGCTGGGCCGGGCTCTCGGCACCGTCGCCGTGGTCCTCGAAGGAGAGGTGATGGTCGCCGGTGCCGGCGGCCGTCCGGACCCCGAGGCCCTCGGGCACAGGGCCCGGGCGAAGAGCGAGGCCGCCCTCCGGCGCATCGCCGACCGCTCCCCCGCAAGCTTCCTCGCCGCCGATGTGCTGTGGCTCGAGGGCCACTCCACCACACCCCTGCCCTACCGCCAGCGCCGGGCCCTCCTCGAACGCCTGGAGCTGGAGGGGCCGTCGTGGCGCCCCGCCCCCTCCCACCCCGGCGACGGAACCGCCCTGCTCGACGCCGCCCGCCTCCAGGGCCTCCCCGGCATCGTCGCCCGCCACCTGGCCGCCGGCTACGACCCCGACCACCTCCGCTTCATCCCTGCCTGAACCGGCCTGAGCATCCCAAAGCCGGCCCGTTGCGAGTACATAGCGGGCGGAATCG
>DATLOM010000047.1:0-10252 GCA_035536185.1 Acidimicrobiales bacterium
CGTTCGCCGGTGGACGGTGGAGGAGGCGGCCGAAGTGGTGGGCCGGCCCCTGGCCGAGGCCCTGGCGTGCGACCAGGGCCTCCGGGCCGAGAACGCCCTGGCTCTGGGCTGGCGGCCCAGCCACCCTGGCATCATCCAGGACCTGGTCGCCGGGTCGTACCGATCGTCTTCGACGGGATCAACCGGGAAGGAGGCTATGACCGGCGCGCTCGTCGTCGACCCCCGCCACCCGGACCTGCCCAGCCGCCAGGGGCCGCGTCCGGTCACCACCCAGCCCTCGGCCGACAACCCCTTCCCCCACCAGCAGGTCACACAGACGGCCCCCGTCGAGCTCCAGGAGCGGTTGTTCCGCCGGGCCGCCTCGCTGCCCGGGGTGACGGTCCAGGACAGCTGCGTGTCGATGCCCGGCGCCCGTGCCTTCCATCTGGACGAGGAGATGGCCGGCGGCCCGGAGGGCGCCTTCCAGTGCGCCCGCGAGTTCGCCCACATCCACCCCGCAGGCGACGGCAGCCTGCACCTCACTCTTCCCGGCGGCGTGAGGGAGGAGGCGCAGGCAAAGGGGTGGGGAGAGCCGCACCCGATTAGCGGGACCCTGCTGCTCTTCGGGCCCCGCAACGAAATCGAGCTGGAGACGGTCTGGCAGATCCTGCTCGTCTCGTACCGCTACGCCCTGGGCGACCTCGGGCCCGACACCTGAGGCGTGAGTGGAGGTCCGCTCTATCCAATCCCCCAAGGAGATCACTATGCAGGTCGATACCGAGGTTGAGATCGAGGCCGGACCGGAGCGGGTCTGGGAGGTGATGACTGACGTCGAGAGCTGGCCCCAATGGACGGCGTCGGTCGAACGTGCGGAGCGGCTCGACGACGGGCCCCTCCAGGTGGGAAGCCGCGCCCGACTCAAGCAGCCGAAGTTCCCGCCCGTGGTATGGGCGGTGAGCGAGCTCGATCCCGGGAAGTCGTTCTCATGGACGGCCAAGAACGTCGGCGTTACCAGCATCGGCGAGCACCGGATTGTTCCGAGGACGAGCGGTGGCGTCACCGTGAAGCTCAGCCTGCGCCAAGCAGGCCCACTGGCGCCGCTTCTGGCGCTCCTCACGAGCAAACTGACACGCCGGTACGTCGAGACCGAGGCGCAGGGTCTCAAACGCCGCTGCGAGACGTGAATAGGAGGAGCCGGACCCACGGCCGGCTCGATGCGAGGCCCCGTCGTCTTCACCGAAGCCGGCGGCAAGTGATCAGACAGAACTCAGAAAGCGTCCGCACCTACGGTGCGGTGAGAGGAGGAGGCGATGGAGACACCCGTGATCGAGGCCCGCCGGCTCACGAAAGCGTATGGCCCCCGTGTGGCCGTCGACGACCTGAGCTTCGAAATCAGAGCGGGCAGGGTGACCGGCTTTCTCGGTCCCAACGGCGCAGGGAAGACGACCACGCTGCGGATGCTGCTCGGCCTCGCCGCCCCCACCTCGGGTATGGCAAGGATTTGGGGTCGTCCCTACGTCGAGCTCGACCATCCGTCCCGTCTGGTCGGCGTCATGTTGGACGCGTCGTCGTTCCACCCTCGGCGCAGTGCTCGGGACCACCTCCGCTGGGTGGGCGCGGCCACTGGCATCGCTCGGCCCAGGATCGAGGAAGTCCTGGGCGAGGTCGATCTGACGGGTGCAGGCCAACGCCGGGTGGGCGAGTTCTCACTGGGCATGCGCCAGCGGCTCGGGCTGGCCACGGCCGTGCTCGGTGACCCACAGCTGCTTATCCTCGACGAGCCGGCGAACGGGCTCGATCCGGCTGGCATCCGCTGGCTACGCGGTTGGCTGCGCTCCTTCGCCCGGCGCGGAGGCACCGTATTCGTCTCCAGCCACCAACTTGGTGAGTTGGCCCAGATGGCCGATGATGTCCTTGTCCTCCGTGAGGGTCGCCTCCTAACCCACACCACCGTGGAGGACCTCACTGCCGGGACGGCGCCCGCCGTGCGCGTCCGCTCGGCAGAGCCGGAGCGTCTGGCCACCCTGCTACTGGCTGCCGGCGGCCGCCTCGAAACCGGTGACGCCGCGGCACTCCGTGTACGAGGGCTGCGCCCAGAGCAGGTCGGGGCGGCGGCGCTGACCGGTGGCATCGTGCTCCATGAGTTGGTCGCCGAGAGGCACAGCCTCGAGGACGTGTTCCTCGACCTGACGGAGAAGGAGGAAGACGGTGCCCATGTTGCTTAAGGCGGAGTTCATCAAGATGGCCAGCACCAAGACCGTGCTCGGCCTGATGGTGGGGGCGACCGCCGTTGCCGGCCTAGGCGCCGCTTCCACGATCATGAGTGCCAGGACCGAGGACCTCGGTCGGGCGGTGCACGATCAGCCGTTCTTCATGCTGGCCTCGATCAACGTGGCGATGTTCGCCATAGTCCTGGGCCTCCGCACCTTCACCGACGAGTTCCGCTATGGGTCCATCGTTCCCACCCTGCTCGTGGCTCCCGACCGCCGGAAGGTGGTGGCGGCGAAGGTGGCCACCTCCGCCGCTGCCGGCGCCGCCCTGGCCGCGGTCGCCTATGTGGTGATGCTCGCCCTCGCCCTGGCGCTCATCGGGGCGAAGGGGGCGGAGTCCACCTTCGTGGCGAGAGACGTCGCCGCGCTGGGCGGTGCGGTGCTGGCTGGGGGCCTGTGGGCAGCCATCGGCGCTGCCGTCGGCGCCATCGTGCGTCACCAGGTGGCGGGCGTGGTCGGCGCTTTGGTCTGGGTCCTCCTCCTGGAGAACCTCGGCGCCGGGCTCCTTGGCGACGCGGCGCGGTTCCTCCCCGGGCAGGCCGCCCATGGCCTGGCGCAGGCATCCCAGGCGGGGACGATCTTGACCCCTGCAGCGGCCGCCGGCCTCCTCGTGGCCTACACCGTGGTCGCGGCCGGGGCAGCGATGCTGCGGATGGCCCGAACGGACGTCGCCCCCACCTGAGCCAACGCATTCGGCGACGCTCGTCCGGAAACCCTACGGAGCAGTCCCGAAGGACGAGCTGTTCGACAAACCGTTCCGGTGTGGTTGGCTGTCCGTGGAGGCAGCGGTGGAGATTCGCCTGTTCGGGTCGTTCGAGGTGATTGTTGACGGGCGCACGCTGCCGGTCGCCGGCCATAGCGAGCGGTCCTTGCTCGCTGCGCTGGCGTGCTCGGCGGGTCGGGTCGTGGCTGTGGAGCGCCTCATCGACGACCTGTGGGGCGAGGACTTGCCGGCCAACCCGACGAACGCCCTCCAGGTACGGGTGTCGAAGCTCCGGCGCCAGCTTGGTGGTCGGATCAGCACACGGCCTGCTGGCTACGCCCTCGAGGTCGAAGCGGACGACGTCGACGTCGTCCGCTTCGCCCGGCTGGTCTCCGGTAGGCGGTTCGAGGAGGCGCTGGCCCTCTACCGCGGCGCCCCCCTCCCCGAGTTCCGCGACCAGGAGTGGGCGCAGGCCGAGGCTACCCGGCTGGAGGAGCTGTATCTGGCCGCGGTCGAGGAGCACGTCGAGAACCGCCTGGGAGACGGCGGTGACGTAGCCCTCGTCAGCGACCTCGAAGCCCTTGCGGCAGCCCATCCTCTGCGGGAGCGCCTGCGAGGTCAGCTGATGCTCGCGCTCCATCGCCGCGGCCGGAGTGCCGACGCCCTCGCCCGCTACCAGGAGGGCCGGCGCCTGCTGCGCGACGAGCTCGGCCTCGATCCCTCTGATGCGCTGCAGCAGCTGGAAGGCGCCATCCTCCGCCAGGAGGAGACGCTGCATGTCTCCGCACCGAACTTCAGACTCCCGACCAACCTGCCGGCGCGGCTGAGTTCCTTCATCGGCCGCGACGCCGACCTTAGCCGGGCGCTGGCGGCCCTCGGGCGGAGCCGTCTCGTCACCCTGACCGGACCGGGTGGTGCAGGCAAGACGTCGCTCGCCGTCGAGACCGCGCGAACCGCAGCATCGTCGTACCGGGACGGAATCTGGTTCGCCGCCCTCGCCGGGGTCGTGGACCCTGCCCACGTCCCCCTGGCTATCGCTGAGGCGCTGGGGATCGCCGACCCCGCTCTGGCTCCCCGGGAGCTCGTCAGCGCGTGGCTCTCCCAGCGTGAGGTTTTGTTGGTGCTCGACAACTGTGAACACATCGTCGACGCCTGTGCCGGCCTGGTCGAGCAGGTGCTGCGTTCGGCCGCAGCGGGCACACGCATCATGGCGACGAGCCGTGAGGCCCTGGGCGTCCCCGGCGAAGTGCAGCTGCCCGTCCCCCCGCTCGCCCACGCGGAGGCCATGGCGCTCTTCGTCGAGCGGGCGGCGGCTGTCAACCCCGGGTTCGAGCTCGGGCCGAATGAAGGCGCAGTGAGTGGGATCTGCCAGCGCCTCGATGGCATGCCGCTGGCCATCGAGCTCGCCGCCGCCCGAGTCAACATGTTTCCGGCGGCCGAAATCGCCAGGGGCCTGAATGACCGCTTCCGGCTGCTCACCGGCGGCCCGCGCACCGCCGAAACCAGGCACCGCACGCTCCGCGCCACCATCGACTGGAGCCACGATCTCCTCACCGAGCCGCGGCGGGTGCTCCTGCGACGTCTGTCGGTGTTCCGGGGCGGCTGGACGCTCGAAGCGGCAGAGGCTGTCTGCGCCGGCGGCGCAGCGCCTGCGGGCGACGTGCTCGAGCTGCTCACCGGCCTGGTCGGGCAGTCCCTCGTCGTCGCTTTGGATGGGCGCTTCCGGCTCCTGGAGACGATTCGGGAGTACGCCGGGGACCGGCTCGTCGATGCGGGCGAGGCGGAGGCGGTACGAGAGCGCCACGCCCGCTACTTCGTGGATCTCGCCGAGCAGACCGAGCCCGAACTGCGGCGGCCGCAGCAGGCCGAGTGGCTGGCGCAATTGCGCGCCGAGGACGACAACTTCCAGCTGGCGATGCACTGGTGTCGGGAGCGGGCTACGGACGAGCCCGATCTCGGCCTCCGGCTGGCGGCCGCGCTGGGGTGGTACTGGTACGTGGGCCGCCAGACCGAGGGACGAAGCGAGCTTGCCGCCGCGCTCGACGCCTCCCCCGGCGGGTCGTCCCTGGTGCGTGCCCGCGTGTTGCAGGCGCTGTCACTCGCGCTGCGGCCGGCGGGCTGCATCGTGCACCCGAGCAGGGAGGCGGCCGAGGCGGCCCGCCAGAGCCTCGAGCTCTTCGCTGGTGCGAACGATCCCGCTCGGGCGGCGATCTCGCAACTGCTGCTGGCGGTGGAGGGCGTCGCCGGGGGAGACGTCGCCGGATGCCTTGAGCAGGTGGTCGTGGCCCGGGGGGTCCTGGCCGGCCTCGGTGACCGCTGGGGTCAGGCGCTGGCCGACTTCGTTGCAATGGAAATCCTGCTACGGAACGGCGCCGACCAGCGGGCCCTCCCCCTCGCCGAGGCAGCCATCGCATCCTTCGAGGATCTGGGCGACGACTGGGGTCGCTCCGCGGTACCCATGCACCTGGGCGCCGGCCTGCGGCTCGCCGGGCGTACAGAAGAGGCGGTCACCGTTCTGCACCAGGCCCTCGTGGTCTGTCGTGCCGCCGGTCTGGAGAACAACGTGGCGCGGGTGTGTGCCGAGCTGGGGGGAGCCGCGGCTGACATCGGCCATACCGAGGAGGCTCTGCACTGGTACGGCGAGTGTGAGCAGGTGGCCCGCTCGCTCGGCAACGACACGATGCTCAGCCTGGCGTCTCTCGGCTACGGCATCGTGGCCCGTCTGCGCGGGGATCCAGCGGAGGCCAAGCGTCGTTTCACCGATGCCCTGGAGGTCACCGGCCGCGCCGCAATGGCGAGCGAGTCGGTGGCAGCGCTCACCGGGTTGGCCGCCGCACAGCTGGACTCGGGGGATCTCGAGGAGGCATCTGCGACGCTTTCCCGCGCCTCGGGGGCGCTTGGCGGCGTCGGCGAGCCCGGGGTGCGGGCGGGCGTGCTGGAGCAGCGGGCCCGGCTGGCCGTCGCTCACGGGCGCCCGGCCGCCGCCGCCGCCCTCCTCGCCGAGGCGAGCTCGCTCCGGGACGGTGCGGTCCGCCCCCGAACCGCACTGGAGAGTCGCGACGTCGACGAGGTGGCTGTGACCCTGCGGCCCGACGGGTCCGCCCCCGACGAGACAGCGGAACGCACCACAGGAGCATCCCGGGGCAAAGCCGCCCGGACCCGCCAGTAGTCCGCACCACCACGCTGCCGCTTTCGCGAAGGCGTATCCCGCCGCTGCCAGCAGGCTACGGCCGTCGCCTCGGCGCACTCGGCTCCCTCCGGTGATCGCACGACGGCGTTTCGCAAGGCCGCGGACAGCGCCCGGAAAGCGCTAGGCGAGACCGTCGGTGCATGGAGCACTCCCATCCGCAAGGACCGACGCCGCAAGAGACGGTGTTCTCGGTGCCGGCCATGACGTGCCGGCACTGCGTCCGCGCCATCAGCGCACAGGTCCGCGATGTCGAGGGCGTCATTGCGCTCGAGGCCGATACGACTACGAGGACCATCCGAGTCCAGGGCGCCGCGGACCCGGATGCGGTCTGCTCGGCCATCGCCGCCACCGGCTACGAGGCCAGCGTCGTGACCCGCTCACCTCTTGAACAGGAATCGACCGGAGGTCATCTCTCATGAACATCGACGATCGGGTACTTGACCACGCGGTGGACCACGGCGTCCACGGAGATGCTCACGCAGAGCATGCGCCCGCCCATACCGAGCAAGCGAGGAGGTCGAGGAGCTTCCCGGCGTCGTTTCCGCCCAGGCGGGCCACGTCACCTGAAGACTGACAGCGCAGGGCGAGCAGGTCGATGACGATGCACTGAATCGGGCGGCCGCAGCTGCCGGCTTCACGGTACGACATGACGTCGACCGCTGCAGCACTCAGCGCCGCCACTCCTTACGCCTCCGCCTCTTCGACGCGGAGCGGGCAACCGCCAAGCGGGGCCCTGGCGACCCGGCGCCAGCCGCCGCCATCAGTCCCGCGAGCGCCGAAGCAGCGTCGAAGGAATAGTCCGCCCGGAGGGTGGGTTCACGAGCCCCCGACGGATACGTCTGTCCACATCAATACCCAACCCGGGTACCGTATAGAAGGAGAGCCGTTATGGAATCACCCAATCCCCGGCGGTGGACCGCCCTGTGGTTCATCGCCCTCGCTCAGTTCATGGTCATCATGGACACCTCGATCATCGCCGTGGCCCTGCCCGAGATTCAGCAGGACCTCGGCTTCAGCCAGGCCAATCTGACCTGGCTGTTCAACGGTTTCCTCGTCGCCTTCGGAGGGTTGCTGCTGCTCGGCGGGCGGCTGTCCGACCTGTTCGGTGCCAGGCGGATGTTCAGCGTCGGCTGGGCCATCCTGCTCGGCGGCTCGATACTGGCCGCCGTCGGCGGTTCACCGGGGATCCTGGTCGCCGGACGGGTCATCCAAGGCGTCGGCTCGGCGCTAATTGCCCCGGCGGCGTTGAACCTGCTGATGACTCTGTTCAGCCATGACCCCAAGGAGCTCACCAAGGCGATCGCCGTCTTCGGCGCTGCGGCTCCCGCCGGTGGCACGGCGGGAGTCTTCCTCGGCGGCGTCATCACCGAATGGCTGAGCTGGCCGTGGGTGTTCTGGCTGTACGTCCCGCTGGCCGCCATCGCCTTGGTCGCCATCCCGCGGCTCATGCCTTCCTCGCCGGTTCGCCGAGGAAAGGTCGACGTGCTCGGCGCGCTCGCCGTCACCGCCGGCCTGGCGCTCGTCGTGCTCGGCGTGGTGCGTGCTCCCGAACAGTCCTGGGGCTCGGTGACCACAGTGTCAACCATCGGCGGTGGCCTCGGGCTACTGGCGGTCTTCGTGGCTGTGCAGCGAGCGGTCAAGGCGCCGCTGATCCGCCTGGGCATCTTCAAGACACCGAACCTCGCCGGGGCCAACCTTGCCCAGTTGCTTCTCGGTGCCGCCTGGGTGCCGATGTGGTACTTCCTGAACCTGTATCTGCAGCAGGTGCTCGGCTACGGCGCCTTCGCCTCCGGCGCAGCGTTGCTGCCCATGACGCTGTTCATCATGGTGGGGATGATCGCTCTGGCGCCCCGGCTACTCAACCGGTTCGGGCCCAAGCCACTGATCGTCGCCGGCCCGTTCGTCCTGGCCGCTGGGCTGGCCTTGCTTGCGCTGGTCAGACCGGACGGGAGCTTCGTCGGCGACGTGTTGTGGGCGTCGCTCATCGCTGCTGGCGGCCAGGTGTTGGCCTTCATTCCTTCTCTGGGAATGGCCATCTCCAGCGCCCCTCGGGAGGAGGGCGGCCTGGCGTCGGGGATCGTCAACACCAGCTACCAGATCGGCTCCGCCGTCGGCCTGGCTGCCATGACCGCTCTGGCGGTGTCCCAGGGTGCTGGGCAGCTTGGGAACCCGGGGGCCCTGACCGATGGGTTCTCTGCCGGATTTCTAGGCGCTGCGGGCATTGCAGTGGCCGGAGGCCTGCTCGCCCTGGTGACGATCCGCCGGCCTCGCCCGGCTCCGCCTAGCCCCGCACAACCGACCACCGCATCTGGCGACGAGGCGGCTGCCACTGTCCAACAGCTAATCCACTAGCCACTCGGGACGGAGCGGCCACAGTGTCCGCTCCGTCCCGACTCCGCGCCGGAGCCACTCCGGTATGGAGGTAGGTGGCCCGCAACACAGAGGAGAACGACATCACGGCACAAGAACGGGGTTACACAACGGCGGACACGCCGGTCGGAGTCCCGGTGGAGCTATTAGAAGGCCAGCCCGGAGCCGCGTCTCGCCTGCTTGACGAGCAACGCGACGCTTCCCAAGCCCTGACCACCGTCGACTCGAGGTGGGTTCCGAGCCGGGGTGTGCTCGTCACCGATCTGAAGGGCCAGTCGACGTCGAAGCGGTAGAGACTTGGAGCAGAGGGCTGCAGGACGAACTGGACCGCATCCCTGACGGAACGTCCTTCAAATTCGTTCTGGATCTGACCGGCTACGAACCGGCCGGCCTGGAGCCCACCAGGGTGATGCGCACCGTCGTCCCGGACGTGCTCATCGCCCATGGCCTTCGACCGGCCTTCCTCGATCTCTTCCCGGAGGTCCCCGAGCCGGTGATCAGGACGGAGCGCGGGGGTCGTCTGCGTTGCCTTCGCCAACGTCCACCACGACGAGACGAAAATGGCACGGTACGAGGAGCGGATCGTCAGCGTGAGCCAGCGGTTCTTCACCTCCCGCGCAGAGGCGGAGGAGTGGATCGGGGCAACGTGATCGACCGCCCGCCCGCTACGGGCGCAACCCGCCACGGTCAAGGCGACCAGCGGGTGCACGGCCGCCTATTGACGTCAGGCTGGCGGCGACCGTCAGCGCGTGGACGCAGTAGGTCGCGAGCTCTTCTGGTGCGATGTTGTCCCGTCCGTCCGCGGCCTCAGCGCTCTCGGCCAGCAGGTTTCGGAACAGGTCGCAGACCTACCGCCGGGCATGCGCGACCTGGTGGTCCCGGTGAAGGGCGGCGTAAGCAGACCATGCGGAAAGCGGAGTCTGGGTCTGTGGAGATGCAGCGCACCGGCTGATCGCGGCGACAGTGATCCCATGACCGGTCCCGACATCGAGTAGAGGTAGGGCGAGGACCGAGCCGGCTGCCGGGCAGCGCGTCCGCGGGCTGGGTGGCCTCGAATGGTCAAGAGAACTGACCGTCGTACGACCAGGGTTACCGACCCCTGCGACTACGTCTCGCCTGAGGCGCAGTAGGCCAGCCTCGCGGGGAAAAACGTGGCGGCCGGCGAGACGGCGCGCCACGTCCCGCCCCGCGGCGTGACCGGTCCGCTAGCCAGGCCGGAGGGGTGCAGACCTCCCCCCACGCTGGCGCGTTCTGTCGCAGTAGGGTCAGAACGACTGCGTGGATTGGCTGTCGGAAATGAAGACTTGTCGACCCAATAGATGGCCGTGACCGTCCAGGGCGCCCTTGCCGCGCGAGAAGAGCCTGGGCGAGCCCTCCTCAGCGCCATGGCCTCGCCCAACCACCGGCTGGTATATCCCTCTGCCGCGTGGCAAGCGCTGCAGGGAACCGAGTGCGACCGCGAGCCGCTACGGCCCTGCGAAATCCGCTCAGAGTCCGCTCAGAGTCCGCATTGCATCGCTCAACAGCGCACTACAGTGCGCAACAAGGTGGAAGATAAAGCGCTCCGACCTGCGGTTTTGTGGCAAAGCCCCTGGTCAGGGTATTGCCGACATCTGCTTTGCAAGCAGGGGGTCGTCGGTTCGAGTCCGATCGTCTCCACACAAAAGTCCAGGGTCAGGCCATCTCATGGCCCGTACTGTGTACGGGTCGTTGCCGCGAGTCCACATCGGTAGCCACTAG